>NZ_BNBT01000081.1 GCF_014656095.1 Streptomyces longispororuber | reverse complement strand
CGCGCTGCACGGGCGCGCGGCGCTCACCGGGCGCCCTGCGCGGGGGGCGGTGCCTGCCCGGGCCCCGGCTCCGGGGTGCGCTCCGGCGGGCAGGGCGGCACAGCGGTGCCGTACGCGACGGAGGCCGCGCCGGGGCCGCCCGGGCCGCCCGGGCCGCACACGGCGTAAGGCACGGTCGAGCCGGACGCGACGTACGACGGCAGCAGTAGCGGCAGCGGCAGCGGCAGCAACAATGGCAGCAACAACGGCGGCGGAGCGACGCGGCGCGGTCATGGCGCGGCACCCCCGTCCAGGCCCTCCGAGTCCTCCAGCGCCGCCCCCGCCTCCGCGTGGACCGTCCAACCCGTCGTGACGCCGGGGAAGAACACGGGCACCTCGACGTCCACCCGAGCCTTCATCACGTCGCCGTCGGCGGCGCACGCCACTTCGGCGTCCTGCCACGCGCCGGGCAGGTGTTCCTTCGCCGCGGCGTCGCAGGACCCCGTACCGCCGGACGCCGTCGCCACCGCGGCCGCCCGTGCCGCCTCGTCCGCCGCGTTGCCCGCCAGCGAGTACGAGTAGCCGTACAGCGCGCACTGCCAGAGGATGCCGATCACGGCGAGCAGCAGCGGGAACATGCCCGCGAACTCCAGGGTGACGGCGCCCCGGTCCGACTTCGCGGCGCGCCGCAGCCCGCGGCCGCCCTTGCGCCCGGCGCCGGGCTCCGCCTCGACCAGGCCCAGCTCCCCGGCGAGCCCCCACAGCGCCTGCTTGACGGTGGACTTGGCGTCGAGGTCGTGGAGGCGGCCCGCGTCGACGGCGGTGTGGAGCTCCTTGGGCGCGTCCGGCACGGTCGTACGGGCGCCGCGCGTGCCGGTGACGCGGGCGACGAGGGACGGCTGGATCTCGGTGCCGCGCGTGACCCGGTTGACGACGGTGACCGTCTCCTCGGCCTTGCGGATCTGGAGCCGGTCCCAGAGGCGGACCATGCGCTTGGCGGCGCGTACGGCCACGACGTCGGGGGTCAGCAGGAGGACGGCCTGGTCGGCCAGTTCCACCACGGCGGCGCTCGCGGTCGTGACGTACGTGCCGCAGTCGACGACGACCACGTCGTACCGGCCGCGCAGGGCGTTGACCGTCTGCCGCGCGACGCGCTCGGTGATCTCCTCGGCGCGCTCGCCCTCGGCGGGCGCGAGCAGGAGGCCGACGCCGGTCTCGTGGGCGTAGACGGCGTCCTGGACGACGCGCGGGGTGAGGTCGCTGATCGCGGCGAGGTCGGCGACGGAGCGGCGGAACTGCACGTCGAGGTACGAGGCGACGTCGCCGGACTGGAGGTCCAGGTCGAGCAGCGCGGCGCTGCGGCCCGAGGCCTGCGCGGCGAGGGCGAGCTGCACGGCCGTGAGGGTGGTGCCGACGCCGCCCTTCGCGCCGGTCACGGCGATGACCCGGCCCCCGCCGGCGGGGGCCGCGCCGGGGGCGCCGCCGTACAGCTCGACGGCGTTCGAGCCCAGGTGCCGCCGCATGCCCGCCGCCCAGCCCGCGGCGGCCTGGACGCGCTCGGCGAGGGCGTCGTAGGCGAGCGGGTAGGTGACGATGCCGCGGGCGCCGCTGTCCATGGCGGCGGTCAGCAGGGCGGGGCTGGAGTCGGCGGTGACGAGCACGACGCTCACCGCGGGGAAGCGCAGGACGAGGTCGCGGATGAGGTCCAGGGCCGGTACGGGCCCGATGCGCTCGTGCACGAGGACGACCTCGGGCAGCTCGTCGAGGGACTCGGCGGCGAGCTGCGCGAGGGTGTCGAGGAGCGCGGTGGAGTCCGCGACGGGCGCGGCCGGTTCGGCGTCCGGGAGCTGCGCGGCGAGCCCGGTCAGGGCCCGGGCGGCGTCCGGTTCGCCGACGGCGGGGAGGATGCGGACGGTCGTCATGGGCGGCCTCCCTGACGCGGTGAGGGGCGACGCCGAGCTGAGGGTGGTGGGTGGTGGGGGCCCGGACGCGGTGAGCGGTGGGCTGGGGGTGCCGGGTGGTGAGGGCTCGGGCCGGGGGCCGGTGTGCGGGGGCGGTTCGCACGCGGCGGGTGCTCGGGGCCCGGGAGCGGCGGACGACGACGCCCCGGGCGTGCAGGCACCGGACCCGCCGCACGGCGACCACCACCCGCACCCGGCGGACGAAGGCGGCACCCCGCGCACAGCGGACGGCGGCAACGGCGGCGACGCCCGGCGTGCGGTGGCCGGGTGCGGCGGCCGGAGGGACCGTTCATCGGGCGGCTCCCCTACTTGTCCTCGTCGAGGGTGTACGTACGGTCGCCGCGCGGGATGTCGGTGTCGCCGCCCCGGCCCACCAGGGCGAGCCGGACGTGCGAGGCGAACGACTCCGCGTACGCGACGCGCTGGGCGTCCCGCGTGTCGAGGGCGAACGTGATGGGCACGGCCTCGTCGGCGCGGCGGCGGCCGCGGTCGTCGTCGCGGTCGAGGGCGGTCAGCTTGCCGACGTCGATGACCTTGGCCCCCTCGACGATGACCTTCGACTGGTCCTTGCCGCCGTCGGTCTCGGCCTTGAAGGTGGCGTAGATGTTGACGGTCGACCCGGGGGTGATCTTCCCGGCGACGCCGGTGGCCGCGTCGATCATGATGGCGATCTCCTGCTGGCCGGGTTCGAGGCGGGGCCGTTCCACGATCATGTCGCTCTGCAGCAGGGACCCCTTCTGGAGCCGCGTGACGGCGATCTTCCCGCGTATCTGCCGCAGGTCGGTGACGGCGTTGTCGGACAGCCACCGCTCGGGCATCTCGACCTTCTTGAACTGGCCGGGCTCCAGCTCCTTGTAGGGCGCGATGTCCGTCTTCAGCTCGTACGCCTCGGTCTCCGGCCCGACCTTCGAGTTCACGTCGCGGATCACCGAGAGGACGCCCGCGAAGGCGCCGATCGCGCACAGGACCGACAGGACCATCAGGATGACACCGCGGCGCTGGCGTGCGTTCATGGGCCGGACTACCTACCTCGTTCGTGCGGCGGGTGCGTGGGGCTGACTGCTGGCTACGGACGGTGAGCGGGGCGGTGCGTGCGCCGGTACCCGGCGGGTCGGCGGGTGGCTTCTACGTGGCGCCGCGCGGCAGCGCCCGGGTCGGTGCGGCGGCGGGGACCGCCGGGGTGCGCTCGGGCGGCGGGAGGAGCGGTGCCGCGCAGAACGCGCAGCGGTCGCCGATGAGTTCGAGGCCGCACCAGTGGCAGTCCTCCCTGCGTACGGAGGACACGAGCTGGTACAGCACGGAGATGTCCGGGATGGCCGCGGCGAACTCGACGAGCCTGCCGGTGGCCCACCAGCGCGCGGCCTCGCCGGAGAGCCGCGCCTCGGTGACGGCCCCCGCCTGCCAGGCGGGCGCCAGGGTCTCCGTCACCCACCCGGCCTGGAGCTGCCCGGCGGCGTACGTGAGCTGCGTGGCGAACCCGGGCCCGGACGGCACCGCGTCCCCGCCCACCTTCACCAGCTCGGGCGTGGGCGCGGCGAGCACGGCGAACTGGCTGCCCGGCACCCAGGACTTGGCGTGCGACCGCAGGGTCACGGGCACGCGGTCCAGCTTGGCGACGGAGCCGAGCAGCGCGCCGGCGTAGATGTAGTGGCTGAGCAGCCGGGCGGCGGAGGCGAGCACGCCGGGACTGAAGTCGCAGATGGACAACTGCCGCAACTGCAGCGCCAGTACGGACAACCCGAGCGGCGGCAGCTCGCTCCGGATCAGCGCGATCCGGTCGCTCTCCAGCACGGCCCGCACGGCGTGCAGCCGGTGCCGCACCGCCTCCGGCAGGGACGCGGGGCACAGCACGATCACGTACCCGTGGTACTCGACGAGCTGGTGCGCCTCGGTGATCGCCTGGTCGAGGGAGTACGACTTGGGCGACTTCACGGCGCTCTGCAGCACGGCGGCGGACGGGGTATGGCGATCGGGCGAAGGCAGCACCAGCTCGGAGCTGGTGACGGCTATCGCGGTCGGCATACGCGCACCTCCGGCTCCCGAGTCCCACACTCCCGTCGGCACGCCCACGTCCACGTGCGCTCCTCCTGCGGAGCACCATATCCACGCGGGGGCCGGGCTAACACCCAACTTCCCACTGTTCACTCAGGGGTTGTCGGGTCTGCCGCCTCTGCCGACTCAGCGGGGACTGCGCACGCCGCACGATGTGACGCTGCGTCAGACGACCTGGTCCTGGCTCTGGACTGGTCACCCCGCTACCAGAGCCAGGGCACGCGCCGTCACGGCAGGTCTTCGCCCATCACTCCCAGCGCGTTACGCGCGGCAGCCACGACGTCCAGCCACTCGCACAAGCGGACGGTTTCCGCGTCGCACGACGGCTTTACCGACAACACCCGATCCAGGGCCGCTCCCAACGATTCCATCGCCTCTACTTCCTCAAGGCCGGTGAGCACGAAACCCACGCGTCCCAGCGGCTCGTCCAGGACCCCGGAGTCATCGAAAAAGTCCAACATCACGTCGATGTCCGAGCCGTCGCTCGTGTTCTGTCCCCAGCTCTGCTCCTGCCAGCCTTGTCTGCCAACTTAGAAAGCCGATCGATGAGCTGATCCCGCACCCACGGGGTTTGCAGAGCGATATCGTCAGGGGGCATGCCAACTTCTCCATACCTGCCACTCACTGAGCGGGATGTGTGCCTCACGTGGATAGTCCTGGATGCGCGCCCCAGCAGGGAGGAGCTCGCCGCCCCGCCCAACAACCCTACCTCTGTGGTTGATCACGACATGGTCGACCTGCGTCGCATACTGAGACCCCGGATCTCCCTTGTGGATGCGCACGCTGTCCTGCCTCTTCGGAGCACGCCATACAAACCCTTGCTTGCCAGGATTCCTTTTGAACTTCTTGGTCATTTGCGGTGCAGACCAACCCGTGTTCGGAAGCAGTCCGATTCAAGCCGAAGCAGGCGCTGACGACGGCAACGTGCCACCACCGCCACCGACTTCTGTCCGCTGACGCATTCCGTCAACTGCTGCCGAGCGCTCCTGGAGCCCCACCAGTCACATCTGGTGGGGCTCCGGCAAGCAATAGCTTCGAGATAGGTTCAGGGCTGACTAATTCCGTTTACCGAACCCTTCGGGCATCGGATCACTCAATCGCCAGCACCCCGAGCTTGTTCCCGCAGTTCCGGCGTCAGAGCCTCCGACATAGCCATCTCGCGAAGAAGCACACGGGTAGCTTCGTGATCAAACTCTTTTCGGCCAACCATCTCGATAGCCCAAATTGCGGCTAGCTCCATCCAGTATGACCGGCCGGACTTCCACGCCGTCTCCACTGTCAGTTCGACGAGCCTCTCAGGGGTTCGTACACCACCTTGGCCGAGGCGCTCCCACGAGCCGGAAAAAGTGGCCAAGCATGTAGAGAGGTCACGCTCCAGGAACGGCCACATGGGAACGAACCCCGATCCTTCAAGAGAGGACCGCCCTTCGGACTCCACGCCTACGCCGATCCGACCATCGGGCATGACACCAATCCACGCCCCGTCCCCCCGGTACACCACAGGAGTCCAGCTTCCCATCTCAACCCCACGGCCTGTAGTCGAATTCAATCCCCTGATCGCTCATGAACTCCTGAAACTGCTGGCGTGTACTGTCCGTCCATCTGTGTCCATAGTGACCGCTATTTTCCGTGAACACTAGGCGGCCGTTATCCCGGAAGAGCGTGCCACCCAGCACTGTCCCTCTGTCCATGCCCGCCTTTTCTGCTAGTTGCTCGTGCGGACTGAGACCTCCAGGGATCCTTTCACGATCACCCGCCATGAACTTTCCACCGCCGGAATCGAAGACGAACTCAGTCTCCGGCTTCGTTGAGGTGAAACCCGTCAAGGCGTCAGCAGATCCCTCGCCCGGCCCCAGAACGACGTCACCGCAGTTGCTGTTATGAACAAGTACCGGCGTCTCCCCCGCCAGCACATAGTACGTATGGATGCCCGCAACCGTGAGGTTGTACGTCCGCACCTGCTTCGTGAACGCCCGGTTCCTCGTGACGACGACCGTGTCGCCCTGGTCCGTCCGGAGCGTCATGCCCGGTTCCAGTTCGCTGGCTTCGAGCCAGCGGTCCTCCGAGGGGGACCAGAAGGGGTGCTCGTGCGTTGCCGTGACGGTCGCTATGCCGTCGTCCGTGGCGATGGAAAGGGTGTTGAAGTACTTGTCGTCCTCGGTGACGATCAGGCGCTGCACCTTACGCAAGGCCGTCTTGCCGGTCTTGGGGTCGGTGGCCAGGACCTTGTCTCCGGCGCGGATGTCTTCGATGTCCTTCGTCTTGCCGTCGGCAAGGAGGACGTCGGTGCCTGCGAGGAAGCACTCACAATCGGGAGCCTTCCGCGCCGACCGGCCCTTCTTGGCCGCTGCAATGCCTTTGGCCAGCTTCTCCCCGAGACGCTCCGCAACCTTCAACGCTTTGCCCCAGGGGGCGAGCGCCAGCCCGGTCGAGACGCACTCGGCACTGGCTCCTCGCTTCTCCGCACATTCCTTCGCCGCGTCCGCGTCCTCCTTCAGCATGAAGCCATATGCGTCCTTGGCCAGGTCCTTCATCCTGCCCAGGGACCACGGATGCGAGTCCTTGGGCCCCGGGCTGAGGTTGAAGCCGCACGGAAGGCCCATGACGCTGCACGACTTGGGGGTCGTGGTGTAACCGACGTTGTTCACGTGGGACGTGCCCCCACCGCCGCTCGGGTAGTCGGGGTAGGTGGACTCCCACGTGGCGCCCGATCCGAAGTCCGGCGAGGCGTGGGAGTCCTGGAACACCGCGTCCGAGCCGCAGGACGAGCCACTGCACGTGAACGACCCCATGCCTGACGGGTCCGACGCGGAGACGGGATTGTTCTCCGCGTAGCTGTATCCGTTCAGGCTTCCGGGCTTGGCCGCTTCGAGCAGCGGGTCCACGCTGATGAACTGGCCCGTGACCGGGTCGTACTCACGCGCACCGATATGGGTGAGGCCCGTCCCCTTGTCGACCGGCTTGCCCAGGAAGCCCTTGTCGTCGGGCCACTTCGGTGCCTTCTCCCCGCGAGGGGCCCCGAAGGGCGACGTGTACCGCTTCGTCACCGCGTACGTCTCCGCGTCCAGTGCGACGCTCGACGTGCCGTGGTGGTCACCCGCGAGGAAGCTGAGCTGCGACTCCGCGGCACCGCTCGTGGCCGTGCGGACCGCGACGGTCTGGCCGTTGGCCGTGTAGTAGCGGGTGCCGGCGAGTGTTTTCTGGCTGCCCTTCGTCGTCAGGCGGACTTCCGTGGCGCCGAGGTAGAGGACCGTGTCCCCGTCACCCTTGGCGCGGCGGACGAGGAGTTCCCCGTCGGCGTCGTAGAGGTACGAGGTCTCAGCACTGCCTTCGAGGGTCTTGGCCAGTTTCCCTTCCATGTTCCACGTCAGGGTCTGCTGGGCCTTCGGCCCGGGGCGCTTGGTCGTGTTGCCGGTCTTGTCGTACGCGTACGTGGCGGTGCGCGCCCCGGTGGTCTTCACCAGGGGGTGCGGCTGGCCTTCGGGAGTGCCGTAGTCGTACCTCGTCGTCTCGTCACCACCTGTCCGGTGCTGGGTCTCGGTCGCCCGCTGACCTGCCTGGTTGTAGGTGTACGAGGTCCAGTAGGGGGCGGCGCCGTCGATGTTCGCCGTCTTGCGTCCCGAGGTGGCGCAGTCGGCCGTCCTCGGAGTCCACGCCTCGGTCAGACGGCTGTAGCCGTCGTAGTCGAAGCACTGGTGATCGGGCTTCTGCGTGCCGCCCTGCGTCGTGGCGTCGAGGATGGACAGGACGTTCCCGGCGTCGTCCCGGGTGTACTTCAGCTCCTGGGGCATGTAGCCGTGTACGTCGTCGGTGACGTAGGAGCGCGTGAGGCGGCGGGTACCCGCCTCGTAGTCGTAGTTGAGGTACGCCTTCTTCTCGGCGCTGGCTCCGCTCATGCCCAGCGTGAGCTGCCTCAGGTCGCCCTGCGGGGAGAAGGCGGCCCCGTGCAGGTAGCCGGTGCTGCCGTCCATGCCCGTCTGCAGGCCCAGGGCGTTGTAGTCGTAGCCGACCGTCTCCGTCTCGAGCCCGCCCACCGCGGGTTGCGAGGCCTGGCTGACGGTGCCGTCGAAACGGTATCCCGTGCTGAACGACAGCTTCTTGGGCACGCCGGCCGCTACCAGAGGATCGTCGTCGGGAAGGTGCAGCTCGCTCCCTCTGACCTCGTACATCGGGGTGTAACTGGTGACCTTCCGCGTGTACGCCTTGCCCGACAGCCCTCCGTCGTAGCGGACGGCCGTGTCCTGCTGGCCCTTGGCCAGGTCGTCGTACGTCCAAGCGGCGAGCTTGGTGGCGTCCGCCTTGCCGGTGTGCCACATGCCGGTCTTGCGGTCCAGCTCGTCGTAGCCGTACAGCAGCTTTCGCTGCTCGACGTCCGTCGTGCTGAGGGCCCGGTCGAGGTCGTCGTACGTCGTGTTCGTCGTCCCCTTGTCCGGGTCGTGAGCGCTCACCTGGCGCCCGAACAGGTCGTAGCGGTATGTCCACGTGGCCTTGTCAGGGCCAGTGATCGTTTCCTGCTGTCCGCCCGGGGTGTAGGTGAACCGGGTGGTCGTGAAGTCGGTACCGGTCGGCTTCGGGCCGCCGTACTCACGGCTCAGGACCGTCTGTCCACGGGCATCGGTCACCTCAGCCGCGGCCTGACCGCCCTCCGGGGCGCTGCTGGCCACCGTGTCGCCGGTGTACGACGTCGTGGTGGTCCACCGGGTCACGCCGAAGTTCTTCGTGACGGACTTCGTCGGGCGGCCTGCCGCGTCGTACGTGGTGTCGGTCTGTGTCGGCGCCTGGCCGCCCTCCGTCTGCACCGGCGTGCTGTTCGGCGCGGAGGTCTCGTCCCACGTCTCGCTCTGGGTGCTGACGGCGAGTCCGCGGTCGTCGTAGAGCGTGATGCCGATCAGCCGGCCGCCGACCGGCGTCGGGGACTGCGTCTGCCGGGTGCGCAGCAGGGAGTCGTAGAACTCGTAGCTGGTGTTGTAGCCGGAGCCGTCTCCCCTGAGGACCCCGGTGGACACCCAGGACATGGCCTTGCTGGTGACCTTGTAGTCGAAGACGTAGTTGGGGGTCTTGATCTCGCGCTGACGGTTCGGCAGCCAGATCTGCTTCGAGCGGCCGAGGGCGTCGTACGTCGTCTCGGTGACCTTGTCGTTGGGGTCGGTGATCTTCAAGGTGGCCCCGGTGGCGAAGTCCACCTCCGTCGTCGTCCTGTGGCCCTTGGCGTTGGTCACGCTGGAGGAGGTCAGCGGGCCGACCGTCTTCGGCTCGTAGGACGTGGTCGCGGTCGTCAGGCCGTTGGTGTCCTTGGTCTCCAGCGGTCGGCCGAGCGTGTCGTACGTCGTCGTGGCCGTCTTCTGCCAGGAGGCGGTGTTGTCCGTGCCGTATGCCTTCGCTCGGCCCGTCCAGGTGGGCTCGCCTTTGCTGGGCTTCTGTGCCGATGTCCAGCCGGTGGCGGTGGCGTCGTCGTACACCGTCGCCGTGTCGTTCACGACGTCGCCCGGGCGATCGGAGTC
The DNA here is from genome assembly GCF_014656095.1 of Streptomyces longispororuber. Lineage (GTDB taxonomy): Bacteria > Actinomycetota > Actinomycetes > Streptomycetales > Streptomycetaceae > Streptomyces > Streptomyces longispororuber. Next base: position 27,056 of record NZ_BNBT01000081.1, on the reverse strand, counting down.
GGCGGGGAGGTCGAGATCAGCGGTGGACGTGGAGCAGGACCGGGCGACCGTACGTGTGCGGGAGACCAGGGAGGTGAGTCCCTTCTCAGGGTTGCGGGCGTGCCAGGTGCGGGTGCACGTGGTGTCGTCGGTGATGTCGGTGTCGCCCTGGTCCTCGACGGTCTCGGGCATGCCGTACTCGTCGTAGGTCGTCCTGGTGGTGCGGACCCTGTCACGGGGGTCGGTTCCGCTCGTGACGCGGGTGCGCTGGTGCGTGGCGGCCGTGCGGACGTAGTACGCCTCGGTGTCCGCGTACGACTTGTGCTGGGTGGCCGTCCGCTTCGACCAGGGATCATTGATCGTCCCGGAGACCTCGGTGGCACCGTTGTACGTCACCGTCTCCCGGGCGAAGCCGGCGTACTGGTCCGAGTCGGTGATGTCCGCGGCCTTGATGCCGCCGACCTTGACCGTCCGCCGCTTGTCCGGGGCGGGCGTCTTGCCGTCCGGGCCCGCGACGCGGTCGCCGTGCATGCCGCGGAGGTAGACGCTGACCTTCTTCAGACGGTCGCTGTCCTTGTCACCGGTGTAGTGAGTGACCCGCTCGTAGCCACGCCAGACCGACCAGGTGCGCTCCTTCGCGGGTGTCATCGGGTCTTCGTTGTAGTGCCAGGCACCGCCGCCGGAGTACTCGTACGTATGCTGCACGGCCTCCGCACCACCGCGCGGATCCGTCGTCGAGACGGCGGTGACCGGGTACTTCTGGAACCAGTCCAGCTTCGGGGTCTTCTCCCCGTTCGGGGACCAGTACACCGGGTAGCAGCGTCTGGTGTTCTCGTCCGGCTCCGGCATGGTCTGCCCGGCCACGCACTCCGCGGACCTGTAGGAGACGATCGTCTGTGCCCCGGTCTCCGACGTGACCGTGCGCAGGCGCGGCCTGTCCAGGGACAGGATGTCGTCGGAGGCGCCGTCGACCCGGTTGGGCAGGAAGACGTGCGTCAGCTTCACGGGGTCGAGGACGATGTCGTCCGCTCCGCGCTTGCCGGTGTGCTGGATCTCGTCGAGCCACAGGGACTGATCGGTGCTGTCACCGGTGTCGCCCGGGTCGAGGTAGAGGTGCTTCAGCTTCCAGCCGTCCACCGCCCAGTAGGCGGGCTTGGCCAGGGAGGCGTTCCAGGCGTAGGTGCTGACCCCGGTCATGCGCTTGCGGGTGAAGAAGGCCGGGCCGACGTTGCCGGTGCACTTCTTGTCGTCCTTGCACACCGTGTCGTACGGCACGTCCGGCCAGTTGTCCCGCTTGTCCTCGGTCAGCTCGTCGCAGCCGGTGCCGGACGCCAGGCAGCGCTCGGCGTGGCTGAAGGTGACCTTGTGGGACGCCACCGGGGTGGAGGAGAACAGGGCGTCCGCGCGCTGGCCGTAGCGGATCTCCTTGAGGTAGCCGCCGCGGATGTAATCGGTGCCGGTGTTGTCGTCACCGAGCTTGTCGTAGTTGTTGTGCTCGGCCTCGTACCAGTACGTCATGGCGTTGTCGTGCGTGTCCTCGACCAGGTCGAGGTTCCAGCGCCAGGCCTGCTTCTTGTCCCGGTCCGAGAAGCCGCTGCCGTCCGTGTACCCGGGCTCGCCCTCGTCGTCGCCGAAGACCGGCACGGTCCACACCGACTCGGTGCGGTCGTCGGTGCCCGCGCCCTTCAGTTTGTTCAGGCCGAAGGTGTAGGTGGTGCCGTCGCCCGTGGTGACGGTCCAGTATTCGCCGTTGTCGTCACCGTTGCTCGCGCCGATGTGGCGCTTGACGGTCGAGGCGTCGTCGTTCTTCAGCCGCCACTCGCCGCTCGTGTCGTCCTTGACCAGTTCGGTCGCCTTGCCGTTCAGGACGAGCGACGCGTTGTCGTACTTCCAGCACAGGTCCTGTTTCTCGTCGTGCCCGTCGTCCTCGCAGGAGCCGTACTTCCGTTCGATGTACGACGAGGTGATGTCGAAGCCCTCGCCAATGACCGTGCCCTGGTTGTTCGTGGAGGCGGTGCGGCCGTCGACGCTGCCGGAGTCGTAGGAGATCGCCAGGTCGGGGGACGGGCCTGCGGCTGGGTCCGGCGTCCGCAGCGGGTACGACCACGTGAAGGAGCCGGAGGAGCCGCCCGCCTCCCAGGTGGAGGAGGCGGAGAGCGGGGTGGCCTTGTAGTCGCCGGCGCCCGACTTGGTGCCCGCGGCGAGGGCGAGGACCAGAGTGCGGCCCTCCTTCGCACCGGGCCCGGCGGCGGGGAAGGACAGCGCCGCCCTCAGCCGCTCGTCCTCGCGGTCGTTGGTGTACTTGATCGGCTCGCGGGTGCGGCAGTCGGCCTTGCCCGGGGAGTCGAGGGCACAGTCCGGAAGACGCAGCACCTGGAGCCGCCCTGCCCAGTCACCGCCGTACGCGGAGGCGAAGGCGGAGTAGTCGAGGTCCAGGCGTGCCGTGCCGCCGTCCCTGGGTGCCGTGGCCGTGAGGACGACGCCCTTGACACCGAGCCTCCGCGCCTCCGTCTGCCCGAGGACCTCGACCTTGACCCGGTCGGCGGCGCGCGAGGATGCGCTCTTGGCGCCCTTCGTGGCCTTGGGCGCGGAGAGCGTGAGCGGGAGCGCCCCGGGCTCGGCCTTCGCCACCCCGGAACCGGGCAGCACCAGGGTCGCCGTACCGGCCTCGGGCCACGTAACGGTACGCCGCTGATGGGCGCTCGCCCGGTCGGCCGCCTTGCTGTCCGCCTCGGCCGACTTCCTGACGACTGCCGCGTTCTTGTCGTTCGCCTTCACCGTGAACGGTGAGACCTTGGCCGACCGCGGCGCGTCGAGCTTCGGCCTGCCGAGCGGATCCGTCGCCGCGGATGCCGAGTCGGGGAACACCACGGGCGACAGCAGCCCTGGCAGGAGGGCGAAGCCGGTGACCGCGGCGATCCGCCGCCCCCACCTGCGTCTCGCGGACCCGCCGTTTCCGGGCAGGCCGAGACCTAGCTGTTTCATTACGAGTCTCCTTGTGCGGGGCCGCGGCAGCGGCCCCGCACGGTCGTCAGGAAGAGAGCGTCAGGAAGAAGGAGCGGCAGCCGGTGCCGGGCGCACCTACGTCGAGGGCTCTGCGATCTGGTCCGTCACCTGCTTCTTGGTCATCGCGCCCGACCACACCCGCAGCTTCGCCAGATCCCCTGGCAAGTAGTGGCCGGTCGAACCCTTCGCGGAGCCACGGCCCACCGCCAGGGCACCGTTGCCCTGCTCGGCCCGGCCGAGCCCCGCGTCCTCCTCGCCCTGCTGAGCGAAGTGACCGACGTAGAGCTGGGCGACACCGAAGCGCTGGTCGCCCTCCTCGTCCGTGAAGTCGAGGCCGCCGTCGAAGACCCCGGTCACATCGACCCAGGTGTCCCATTCCTCGTGCTGGATCGGCTCATCCGCCTCCACGACGGCGCTACTCGTGACCTTTCCGCTGGAGTTGACCGCCGTACGCCCGAACTTCCAGTGGTACGTGTCTGCGCCGGTCCTCTCCACCCACAGCGCCCACGAGGACTCCTTGCCCTCAGGTGTGGGCTGTCCCGCCACGAGTCCCCGGTAGCCGACGGGCTTGCCCGCCAGCTCGGACTTGGTGAGCCGCACCCGCGCCGACACCGTGAACGACCCGGTCTCATCGACGACGGGCCCTGTCGCCGAGGCGTACCCGCTCTTGCCGTCCAGGACGAGCGCCGTCGCGTCGTCACCGGTCAGGCGGGCTCCCGAACTCGACAGGTCCAGCGCGCCGCGGCGGTAGGGGAAGGCCGTGCTGGACGGGTCGTCCGGGTCCTCCGGGCTCTCGGTCACTTCGCGGCCGGAGGAGATGGTGGCGTCCCAGTGCGCGACCAGTTCATTGGTGGGCACGCCCCTACGCTCCAAGCGGTTCTCCTCGCGGATCTCCTCGGGCTGCAGCGGCCGCTGCCACGTGGCGATCTCGTCGATCCGGCCCAGGAAGTAGTCACCGTAGGAGCCGCCCGCCTTGGCACGGCCGACCATCATGTTCCGGTCAGCCGTCCACGGGGTGTACGTGGACGCCTCGTCCGCGAGCACCACCGGCTTGCCCTGCGGCCGGCCGTTGACGAACAACTGGAGGGTGTCGTTGTCCTTGTCCGCGTCGTCCTGGTTGTCGAAGACTCCGACCAGATGGGTCCACACCCTCAGCGGCGGGTCCTCCGTATCGGCTGTGGACCGGATGTAGACCGGGCCGTCCTTGTCCTGGTCCGTGCGGTTGAACACCCACTTCTTGAGCGTGGACGAGTAGTAGAGCGTGAAGGCGGAACCGTGCTCACCCGGCGCGGACAGCACCGTGCGGTTGGCCGAGGCGTTCGTCAGGTACGCCCAGGCGGAAACCGTGAACGAGCTCTGTGTGTTGACCGGGACGCCTTCCGTGGAGGCGTATCCGACCTGTTTGTCGGGATCTCTCTGGTTGTCGTTCAGCCGCAGCGAGTAATCCCCCGCGCCCCGGCGGCCCATGGTCGACCAGCCGGTCCCGGCCTCGTCACGCAGGATGACGTCGTGGCGTGTGCCTGCCTCGCCCGTGTCATTGGCCGTGGTCCTGCCGGAGCCCGGGCCGCCGTCGTCGAACCGCCATCGTCCCGAAGCCCCCGGGGCGAGACCGACCTTGAAGACGAACTCGGCGGGCGGTCCCCAGCGTACGCGGCCCTCCTTGTCCTCCTTCAGATCACTGGCCTCGACGGAAAGGGTCTGGTGCCCGGACAGGCCCGGTTTCAGGTTGATGACGGCCTGCCCGCCGGCTGACGCCTCGACCGTCTTGGTGGCGTCCGCATCCGACGTCAACAGCCGCCAGCGGTACTTGCGCACGTCCTTGTCGGCGGTGTTCGGCCTGAAGTGGAACATGCCGCGCTGCCCCGGGTTGCCACGGGGATCACAGTCGTTGGTCGTGCACTCCTTGTACGGCAGCAACGAGGTGATCGTCGGCTCCTTCGGGGCCGTCGAATCGATGCGCAGGTAGCACCACTTCGAGTACGGGGAGAAGAGGTCGCCCTTCTTGCCGCCGTAGACCCAGTGCGACTGGGTGCGTGCCCTGAAGCGGTACAGGCCGCCGTCCGCGCGCTTGGTGGTGGTGATCGTCTCGCGCGTACCGTCCGGGTCCCAGCCCGAGTCCGGCTTGTAGTCCTTCCAGACGTCCGACCACGAGCCCGCCGTCGTATCCGTGCCGGAGCGCTGCATGACGAACTCGGCTTGCAGCGATCCCTCTTCCTCGCCTTGGTGCTGCTCGACCTTGGTCTGCACCGTTGCCCTCAGTGTCGGCGTGTCGACCGTGACGGTGACGGGGTCCTTGGCAGGGCGGCACTGCGTCTTGCCGTTGCCCGTCCCGGGGACGGCGCCTACCGAGCTCGGCACCCCCGGCTTGTGCATGTACCAGACCTTGAGCTCGGCGTTGTTGTCGAACCGCTTCCACGCCCGGGGTTCGCTCTCGTCCTTGGCACGCAACATCAAGGTGAGACGCGAGATCTTGCCGCTGGCAAGGGACCGCACCGTGGAGGCGAGGTTCTCGTCCTTCTCGTCAGGGTTGTCGTTGAACTCGACCCACGCGTTGGGCTGTTCCGGCGAGCAGTGCTTTCCGCGCCCCGCCGACACGTAGCGGTCGCCCATCTGGTCGAGCTGTTTCGGTCCGGGCCAGCGCGTTCCCTCGGAGATGTTGTCCGTGCGCTCCAGGTCGACCCAGTGTGCCTGGCAGTTGAACGACCAGGTCTCGTATGCGCGGAACGTGGCGTCGAGCACATGCTTGCCCGCGAGCTTCGAGGCGCCGAACTCGAAGTACATGCGGTCGGTGTAGCTGCCTCTGCTGCTGCAGTAGTACTCGTCCGCGACCCCGCACCGGCCGACGCCTTCGGGCTCGCTGAACTTCCAGAACTTGTCACCGTCCGACGACAGCTTCGTCCACTCCGACCGGCCGAGCCCCACCGGCGGGTCGATGAAGACCGGGTACACGGTCTTCTCCCCGCGCAGCAGATTCAGGTCGGGAGTCACGGAAACCGAGCCGTCCCCGACGGTCACCGGCAGATCAGCGGTCGTGTCGCCTCGTCCCGGTCGCGTCCGGTCCTCGGCCTCGCGGTTCTCCGGGCCTTCCGGAGCTACCGCGCGAAGCCCCTTGCGGGGAGCGGGCGCCGCCTCGCCCGCCGAGTCCCACATCTGCCCCGCCGGCCCCCGGAACACCGCGTTGCCGTCCGCGTCCACCGCGCGCAGGCCGCCGCCCTCGCCCGGGGTGACGCTGAGGCCCTCGCCCCGCGCCGTGAGCTTGACCTTCTCCAGTTCGGGACTCGCGGCGGCCTCTGCCGTCTTGACCACGAGCACTTCGCGGTAGCCCTCGGCCGTGGCCGTGAGCTGGAGGTCCACGTCCTTGACGGGCACGTCGGCGTACGTGGCGGTCGCGCCGTCGAGGGAGGGCTCGGGCAGGGACGTCGGCCAGCCCAGCTTGAGCCTCTGCTCACCGGCGCCGAGAGTCAGGAGACCCGATCCGCTGCCGCCGCCCGAGAAGGCGAGGTCCACCACCGCCGACTTCGGGCCGACGGTCCCGTCCGGCCGCTTCTCCAGGGTGACGTCGATGTCCCGCCAGGTACCGCTCTCGTCCCGCGCCCGCTGCGGCTCCGTCGCCTGCGTCAGGACGAAGGTGCCGTCGGGGTTCGCCATCGTCGTCGTGTACTCGGTGCGCTCCGAGGTGACCTCGACCGGCTCGCCGGTCGCCGCCGCACGCTGGGACGCGGTCAGGTGTGCCGACCGAGGTGACGCCTTCACCTCGCTGCTGGGAACAGCGAACGCCACCGTCGGGAGCAGCGGGAGCAGCAGAGCTGTCGCCGACACCAGCACGGTCACGCATCGTGACGCTTTCCGTCTTCGGGCATGACGATGCCCCCACCCCAACTCCACAGTCCCCACCCCAGAGTCACCGAAGCTTCACAGATTTATAGGTGGAGTGAGTCAACGCGGCGGGAGTTCCCTACGTCAATGTGAACTGCGCCACAAATTGGCGGGGTTCCTCTGCCTGCAGCATCCTCAGCCCCGGCCGAATTGGCGCTTTATCGACACAACTTCTCCAGGCGCTCGTGTTACCCAGAGTGACTTTCGCTCATGTCGCACGATGCAAACAGGCCATTCGCACAGGGGCGACCCTTGCGGGTTTACGGTCGGCTCACTTTGCCGTCGCGATGATCCGGGGCCCCCGACCACTGGCAGTCGTGCTCCAGTTCTCGCCACGCCGTCTCACGCAAGGTCACCGCGCACACCCTCTTGACATCCGCATTGGTCTGGACCAGCTTGGACGGCCAAGCGGTGGCCACCGTCCCCCTCCTGGCCCCTCGCGGGCCCCTCCCCCACATCCCCCCACCGGAGGCAGAAGTGGACCGCGCACGCACTCAGGTACGCAGAAGGAAGAGGACCAGCACCCTCACGAGGCTCGTGGCCGCGCTCGGGCTCGCGGTCGCGGGGCTCGCGACGGGCGGCGTCGGGACCGCCGACGCGCGGGACGCCGGTGCGCGGGGGCCCGGTGTGCGGGACGCCGGCGTCGTGTCCGTGGCGGGTTCCCCGGGCGGAGCCGCGCAGACGCGGGCCGTGCCCAAGCACGCCGTCACCGGCTACTGGCAGAACTTCAACAACGGCGCGACCGTGCAGCGGCTCAGCCAGGTGCAGAACCAGTACGACATCATCGCCGTGGCCTTCGCCGACGCCACCGGGCAGCCGGGGCAGGTGACGTTCAACCTCGACTCCGCCGGGCTCGGCGGGTACACCGTCGCCCAGTTCAAGGCCGACATCAAGGCCAAGCAGGCGGCCGGGAAGTCCGTGATCGTCTCGGTCGGGGGCGAGCGCGGGACCGTCTCCGTGAACAGCCCGACCGCCGCCGCCAACTTCGCGAACTCCGTGCACGCGCTGATGCGCGAGTACGGCTTCGACGGCGTCGACATCGACCTGGAGAACGGGCTCAACGCCACCTACATGACGCAGGCCCTGCGGTCCCTCTCGCAGAAGGCCGGGCCCGGGCTCGTCCTCACCATGGCCCCGCAGACCATCGACATGCAGTCACCCTCCAACGCGTACTTCAGGACCGCCTTGAACGTGAAGGACATCCTCACCGTCGTCAACATGCAGTACTACAACAGCGGCTCCATGCTCGGCTGCGACGGCAAGGTCTACTCGCAGGGGTCCGTGGACTTCCTGACCGCGCTCGCCTGCATCCAGTTGGAGGGCGGGCTCGCCCCCTCCCAGGTCGGGATCGGCACGCCCGCCTCACCGCGCGGCGCCGGGTCGGGGTACGTCTCGCCCACCGTCGTGAAGAACGCCCTGGACTGCCTGGCCCGCGGCACCAACTGCGGCTCGTTCAAGCCCTCCAAGACCTACCCGGGCATCCGTGGCGCCATGACCTGGTCGACCAACTGGGACGCCCTGAACGGGAACGTCTGGTCCAACGCCGTGGGACCGCACGTCCACGCCCTGCCGTAAGGCTCGCCGTCGACCCGGGGCCCGCCCCTGCCGTAAAGCTCGTCGTCCGCCCGGGGCCCGCCCGTCGTCCGGCCGTGCAGCGCCGCCGCTCCCCCGGCGGCGCTGCCGCGTTCCGCGTGCCTCACCGCCCGCGCGGTCAGAAGAAGCTGCCCCAGTCCTGGTCCGTGATCTGCTTGACGCACAGCACCAGGAACAGCACGCCCGCGATCACCAGCATGCCGTTGCTCACCCAGCCGTTGCGCCACTCCGACGGCGTACGGGAGGAGTTCAGGAGCCAGATCAGGGTCAGGGCCAGGAACGGCATGAAGGCCGCGCCCAGCACGCCGTAGATGATGATCAGGCGGAACGGCTGGCCCTCGAAGAGCAGGATCATCGGGGGGAAGGTCAGCCAGAGGAGGTAGGCCCGGAAGGGCAGCGAGCGCTCGCGGGCGCCGGAGGCCACCTCCTCGCCGGACCGGCCCACCGGGCCTTCGCCCACCGCGTCCGCCGCGGGTGCCGGTGGCCCGTCCGCCGCGGGCGTGGCCCGCCCCTCGGCCGCGCGGGGGCCGTCCCCGGCGGCCGGGGCCGCGCCGTCGCCCCGTACACCGGGCTTGCGGTAATGCTGGACGAAGTCCGCGAACATCAGGCTCACGCCGTGCCAGACGCCGATCAGCGACGTGAAGGACGTCGCGAAGAAGCCGATCAGGAACAGCTTGGCCGTCGCCGTGCCGTACTCCCTCTCCAGGATGTCGCCGAGCTGCACCAGGCCCTTGTCGCCGCCGGCGATGGCGACGTTCGCGGAGTGCAGCATCTCGGCGCCGACGAAGAGCATCGCCACGACGAAGACGCCGGTGGTGACGTACGCGACGCGGTTGTCCAGGCGCATCACCTTCATCCAGCCCGGGTGCGTCCAGCCCTTGGCGTTGACCCAGTAGCCGTACGCGGCCAGCGTGATCGTGCCGCCGACGCCGCCGATGAGGCCGAGGGTGTTGAGGACCGAGTCCTTCTCGTCGGGCAGGACGGGGAGCAGGCCCGCGAAGGCGTCGGGGAGGTTCGGGGTGACGCGGATCGCCAGGTACACGGTGACCACGAACATGACGCCGACCAGGACCGTCATGACCTTCTCGAACACCGCGTACTTGTTGAACCACACGAAGACGAGGCCCACGACGCCGGTGCACATCGCCCACCACTTCAGCCCCATCACGTCGGGGAACAGGGCCTGGAGCGGCAGCCCCGACGACGACATCGCGGCGGCGCCGTACGCGAAGCCCCACACCACGACGTAGACGACGAAGAACCACGTCGTCCAGCGGCCGAGGCTCGCCCAGCCGTCGAAGAGCGTGCGGCCGGTCGACAGGTGCCAGCGGCCCGCCGCCTCGGCGAGGGAGATCTTGACGACGCAGCCGAGGACGGCGGCCCACAGGAGCGTGTAACCGAAGTTGCTGCCCGCGATCAGCGTGGCGACCAGGTCACCGGCGCCGACGCCGGTCGCGGCGACGACGATGCCGGGACCGATGTACTTCCAACTGGACTTCCGGGGCACGGAGGCGACGTCCCCGGCTGTGCTGGGTCCACCTTTGGTTTCGGCCATGCGATCAAGAAAGCGTATGGGTGGGTGGCGCACAAGGGGTCGTGCGCGCGCGGGGTGGGCGCGGGGCGCGCGGGTCAGGCGGCGCGCCGCCGCAGTCGACTCAAAGCTGTATTGACCAGAACATGCCATCCCCTGACCATGGGCTAGCTCACCGCACACCGGTACACCGGCACACGAGCAGTCCAGCGCATCAGAGCAGCAGCGCACTGCGCATGCGCATGCGCCGGTTCACCGCACCACACGCGTCGCAATGCACCACCCCCCACCCCCACAGGAGCATTCATGCGACTTCGCATACGCGGAAAGAGATCAGCGGCCATCGCCGCCGTGCTCGCCCTCGCGGTCGCCGCGCCCATCAGCGCCAACGCGACCGACTCCGCCTCCCCGTCGGCCAAGAAGGCCGCGGCCGCCACCGCGGCCGACGAGGACGTCCGGCAGTACTCCGTCCCCGGGCCGTCGACGCCCGCCGCGCGTACGGCGATCGCGGCGACCGGCGTGTCCGTCGACGAGGCCGGCGAGCACTCCGTCGTCGTCACCGCGGACGCCGCGCAGGCCGCGCGGCTGCGAGCGCTCGGGTACACGCTGAAGGCGCTGCCCAAGCCACCGGCGCGCACGGACGGCGAGCGCGCCCGCGTACGGGACTTCCCGCCCGCCGACTCGCGCTACCACAACTACGCCGAGATGAACGCGGAGATCAGCCAGCGGCTCCAGCAGTACCCGAACCTCATGAGCAGGCGCGTGATCGGCAAGTCGTACCAGGGCCGGGACATCGTCGCCATCAAGATCAGCGACAACGTCGGCACGGACGAGAACGAGCCCGAGGTCCTCTTCACCCACCACCAGCACGCGCGTGAGCACCTCACCGTGGAGATGGCCCTCTACCTGCTGCGCGAGCTGGGCGCCGGCTACGGCAGCGACGCGCGCGTCACCAAGATGGTCAACGAGCGCGAGATCTGGATCGTGCCGGACCTGAACCCGGACGGCGGCGAGTACGACATCGCCTCCGGCTCCTACCGGAGCTGGCGCAAGAACCGGCAGCCGAACTCCGGCTCCACGGCCGTCGGTACGGACATGAACCGCAACTGGAACTTCAGGTGGGGCTGCTGCGGCGGTTCCTCCTCCAGCCCTAGCTCGGAGACCTACCGCGGCCCGCGCGCCGAGTCCGCGCCCGAGGTGAAGGTCGTGGCCGACTTCGTGCGCAGCCGCGTCGTCGGCGGCAAGCAGCAGATCAGGGCGGGCATCGACTTCCACACGTACAGCGAGCTGGTCCTGTGGCCGTACGGCTACACGTACGCCGACACGGCCCCCGGCCTGACCCAGGACGACCGGGACGCCTTCGCCACCGTGGGGCGCAAGATGGCCGCGAGCAACGGGTACACGCCCGAGCAGTCCAGCGACCTCTACATCACGGACGGCTCCATCGACGACTGGCTGTGGGGCGACCAGAAGATCTTCGGCTACACCTTCGAGATGTACCCGTCCTCCGCGGGCGGCGGCGGCTTCTACCCGCCCGACGAGGTCATCGAGCGCGAGACGTCCCGCAACCGGGACGCTGTGCTCCAGCTCCTGGAGAACGCGGACTGCATGTACCGGTCGATCGGGAAGGAGCAGCAGTACTGCGCCGGCGGCCGCTGACACCGCCCGCGCCGGGCTGACACCCGCCCCGAGCACGGCGAGGCCGTTCCGCCACGGAACCCCTCGCCGTGCTCCTGCCGCGCCTCACCCTTCCCTCGGCCGCCCGAGCCGCGGCGGCCCTCCGGGCAGCGCCGAGCGGTGGTCACACCGGTACACGCTCTTTGTCGCCATGCGCAGGGTGTCGGCGGCGAGCTCGCCGAAGGCCTTGGCGTCCGAGTCCTCGGATGCGAACTTCTTCCAGTCGTACACGTTCACCTTGATCACACCCTCCTCCCCTTCGTCCCGGCAGTTGAGGAGCAGGACCGCGCCGTGTTTCCAGGCGTACCCGTATGAACGCCCGAGCGAGAGTGGAGCCCGACCAGGAAGCTGGGCCTCCTCGGCCACCGCTTCCTTCGCTTCGTCGGCTGCGCGGATCGCCAAGGACTTGTCGTTGAAGTGGCGATCGTGCTCCACCGTGATGTGGCGCCCGCCGCCGCTGAAGTTGCACGCCGGAGAAGGTTCCGCGGGGTCGTGCGGGGCATTGAACTCCACACTTCCGACGACGCTCTCGTAGTAGTCCTTTCCAGTTCTCGGCAGGAGGGCAGCGGGCGCACCGGTGGGCAACGCTTCGTCACATACCCGGGCAGGCAGTGAGACGACAGGTTCGCTGGACGGCCACATGAGCCATACGGCCACGCCGACCAGAGCGGCCGCTACGAGTGACACCGTGCCCCACAGCTTGATCTGACGCCTCCCGCTGACGGATGGCCCCTTCATCAGCCTCCGCCTTTCATGTATCCCCCAAGTCCGTAATGGAGTCGGCTGTTCTCCTCAGCCGCGTTGGCGATCTTCTCTGCCGCGCTCTCTGAGTACCCGGCGTTGAGTGCGGCTGAGCGGGCGGCCTCGTACGCTGCGCCGCCGGAACTCTGCAACTGGTCCCGCAGGAACTCAAGCCTCTCTTTCTCCGCCACATCACTTGAGTCCCTCGTGTACCTCTCCACAACGGTCTCGCGAGCATCCTCCGCGATCCAGCTCAAGGCGTCCCCGACCCCGGGGAAACGGTTGGCGCCGAGGTCGATGACGCGTCCTGCCCATTTGTCCGCGGTACGGAGTCCCTCGTTGAACTCGTCGTCCTGCGCCAGCCTGTCCTCGTAGACGGCCTGCGTGCGTGCCTCGGCCATGATTCCGGCGATCTGGGAGCCCGGCGCGACCATGTTGTTCACGTCGGCCGTGGACAGGCCCTTGGGAAGGGAACGGTCCTGCAGCGTCTCGTTGACGAGTTCCGTCGTGATGGACTGCTGTGCGTTCAGGATGGCGCCGTAGGCGGTGGGGTCCTTGCCGACCGCGGCCAGGAAGTCGATACGGGCGCTGGGAGAAAGGGCGCCGAGGTCGGCGTTGCTGCCGGAGGTGGTGATCTCGCGTTGCCCGTTCATTCCGTCCTGGAAGTCCCGCATGTACTCGGCGGTGATGTTCCCCAGGCTGCCGCGCAGTTTCGAGTCGTCGAGTACTTCCGGGTTGCTGCCGTAGTAGTCCACCAGGCGGTGGACGAAGGACGCGCTTGCCTCCGAGTGGGGCTTGGGTGGGGTGTCGGCGTCGTACGGTGTGCGGGTGGCGGCGGATTCCAGGGCGTGGCCGAGGCTGGTTTCGTACTGGTCGCGGCCGGTGCCGCCCAGGTCTGAGAGCGTCGAGAACCACGCGTTGCGGGAGCCGTCCTCGTGGCTGACGAGGTAGTCCCAGTTGGTCTCGGATTCTGGACCGGTGTGGAGGAATCGCAGCGACGCCTCCGGATTGTGGCCGAGGGACTCCAGGAAGCCGGAGACGGGGTCGGCGGAGGTCTCGTCCGGGAGACGGTTGAGCAGGTGGGTGGAGCCGCGGGACGTGAAGGGGGACAGCCCCTTCTCGAATTCCAGCAGCCTGCTGCCGTAGTTCTGGAGGAATTCCGTGTCGTACTTTCCCTTGCGCATCAGGTTCGACATGACGTCGAAGCCGTACGGGGCCGCGCCCGAGCCGATGCCCGGGGCCGCGGGGAGCCGGTCGTCCCCGGCCTCGATCAGGTGTCGCTTCCAGGCGTCCATGCCCGGGCTGTCGACCCGGGTGGCCGCGGCGAGGGTGAGGCCGAGGTTCTCCTGTACCCGGCCGAGGAGGTCGGCGCGGCCGGGCCCGACCGTGCCCAGGGTGCCGGCCGGGTCGGCGAGGTCGCGCCAGAAGCGGAGGGTGCCCTCGGCGCCCAGGCCCGTGGCGAGGGCCGCCGCGAAGGCGGGGGTGTCCTGGTAGCGGGCGAGGGTGTCGTTGAAGCGCTCGAGCTTCTCGTCGCTCCACTGCCCTGCGCCGCCCTTGGCGATCTCCTTGGCCCAGTGGGCGGCGTCCGCCTTGCCCTGGAGGTCCTTGGCGTGGCCGAGGCCGGTGACGCGGAGGTCGGAGAAGTCGTGCTCGCCGCGGGCCAGGGCCCGCAGGGCGCGCTCGGCGACCTGGTCCGTCTCGTCGGCCTCCCGCAGGACCCGCGTCGCGTCCCGCATCACCGCGATCAGGTCCGCCTGCGTGGGTCCCCCGTCCTCGGCGGCGCCCCGCGGGGACCGGGCCTCCGCTCCGCCCGCGGGGGTGATGCGGATGTTCCGCTTCGCGGCGCTGTCCGCCAGCTCCGCCATCTCCCGCTTGTGCCGGGCGAACGCCTTGAGCGCGTCCCGCAGGATCGCGGTGACGCTCGTCGCGGAGGTGACGGCGTCGTCGAACTCGGCTGCCGTCTTCACGACGAAGGCCTTGCCCACGGTGGCGTTGACGCCCTTCCAGTCGGCCAGCTCGGCCTTGCGCCGGAGCAGGGCCGCGCTGTCGCCGCCGCCCCGGCCTCCGGCCAGTTCGTCAAGGCGTCGCGTCATCGCCTCCCAGTCGTCGAGGGCCGACGCCAGCTTCCCGAGTCGTAAGCCGAGAAGTTCCTCTACGGTCAGCATCCGTGGCCGCCCCCGTCACTTCATGTACTTGTTGATGACCGACACGGACACGGAGGTGGCGACCTTGTCGTCGTCCTTCTTGTGCTGTGCGCGCGTGAAGTCGAGATGGTTGGAGATGTGGCCGCACGCGTCCACGAGGGTTCTCGACTTGGTGTTCCAGGCGTCGTGCAGCTCGGTCAGCGCGGTGCCCGTCCGCAGACCTGCGCCGGACAGTTCGACGGCCGCGCCGAAAGTCGCCTCGCGCGCGTGGTCGGCGTCCCTCCGCAGGCGGTCACGGAGCCGGTTGGCGATGGCGCCGAGCTGCCCCAACTCGTCGTCGTGGACCGCGAGATCCGCGTCCGCGCCCGGTCCGGGCGTCCGGCCCGCGCTGTTCAGCCGCGTACGGGCGTCGCGGTCCGCCGCCGCGGCCTTCAGCCGCTGCCACTCCTCCCACGCCATCTCAGAGCCCGCCCGCGAGGCCGGTCCGCACCTCTGCCGCGCTCGTCCGCCGACGCCCCGCGCCGCCTCCGTCTGACCTCATCGGCCCTCCCCCGGAGCGACCGGAAACCACAGCCCGATCGCATAGCTCGTGCGAACTGGGCGCAACTGTAGCCAGTCTCGCGGCGGTTGGTGCCCACGTGGCGGCCCGTACGGGCGACATTCGGCCGTGCGCGGCGCCCGGCGCAGCCCGGCCTGCGCCGGGCGCCCATCGGCTGCCCGTCGGGAGGTTCGCACGGTCGGGCGTGAGCGGGAGGTCACCTGGGCGGATGAACAGTCCGCGGCTGTGGGCGTCGCTTGAGGTCCGGCCCAGGTGGGCAGGCCGGAGCGCGTCGGCGCGCGGTGCCTGCCCAGTGCGCGCGGTTCGTCGGTCCACCACCGGTGCGGGCGTGATCACTCGCAGGAAGGGTTTTGCGAGGGCCGCGCATATCCGGCCAGGGGGTGCGCAGTCTCTCCGCGAATGATCCGACGAGCGGATTTCCCGCTCACCGGACAGAGAGGAAGCCCTCTGTGAACGCGATGGATGCGATTACCTCGAAGTTCGATCTGCCCTATGTGTCCGAGGTGATCGAGTTCGCCGACCTGTCAGATCTCGGCCGGCTCCTGCCGGGGACCGCCCGGCAGCGTGCCGCGCTGGCCGCCGCGGGGGTGCTGACCGGCGCCCTGCTGTTCGTGGCGGCGGGTGCCGCCAGGAAGGCCGCCGGGCCCCGGTGCCGCTGCGGCACTGCCCACGCCCCCATGCCGCATGTGCTGCACCGGCTGCGCAACCGCCGGGCGCGGATGCGCGGATGTCCCGTACGCGCCGTGGGGACTGGGTGCTGACGCGGCGGGCGTCGGGCGGCCGTCGGTAGGTCGGCGGTCGGTCGCGGCGGTACGTCGTACGCGGACGGGGGCGCGGGCGGTGGTGCCCGGCGCCCCCGTCCGCGTACCGGAAGGGGGCGAGGCGGGTCAGACGAAGAGGCTCACCAGCGCGGCCACCGCGAAGCCCGCCAGGGACAGGACCGACTCCAGGACCGTCCAGGTCTTCAGGGTGTCGCGCTCGGAGATGCCGAAGTACTTCGCGACGATCCAGAAGCCGCCGTCGTTGACGTGCGAGGCGAAGATCGAGCCCGCCGAGATGGCCATGATGACCAGGGCCGTGAAGGCGTGGGAGTAGTCGCCCTCGGCGAGCAGCGGGGCGACGATGCCCGCCGTGGTGACGATGGCGACGGTCGCCGAGCCCTGGGCCACGCGCAGCACCAGGGAGATGAGGTAGGCGAGGACGATGACGGGCAGGCCGACGTCGTTGAAGGTGTCGGCGAGGGCGCCGGCGACGCCGCTGCCCTTGAGGACGGCGCCGAAGACACCGCCCGCGCCGACGACGAGGAGGATGTTGCCGACGGGCTTGAGGGAGGCCGTCGACACCGTCTCCAGGGACTTGCGGGACCAGCCGCGGCGGATGCCGAGCAGGTAGTACGCCATCAGGAGCGCGATCGTCAGGGCGACGAAGGGGTGGCCGAAGAACTCGATGACGGAGCGGGCCGTGGAGGGGTCGAAGGCGATGGAGGAGAAGGTCGCGAGGAGGATCAGCAGCAGCGGGGTGCCGATGATGAGGAAGACCGTGCCGAGCGCGACCGGCTGCTCCGTCGGCGTCAGGCCCTGCGCCCGCTGCTCCGCGGCGACGGCCGCCTTGGCCTCCTCGGAGGCCTCCAGCATGTCCTGCGGTACGGGGACGAAGATGCGCTTGCCGACCCAGGCGGAGAACACCCAGGCGGCGAGCACCGCCGGGATGCCGCAGACGACGCCCATGAGGATGACCCAGCCGAGGTCCACCTTGAGCAGGCCCGCCGCGGCGACGGGGCCGGGGTGCGGGGGCAGGAAGGCGTGCGTCATGGACAGGCCCGCGAGCAGCGGCAGGCAGTACAGGAGGATCGACTTGCCGCTGCGCTTGGCGGCGGCGTAGACGATGGGCGCGAGCACGAAGATGCCCACGTCGAAGAAGACGGGGATGCCGAAGATCAGGCCGGTGAGGCCCATGGCGACGGGGGCGCGCTTCTCGCCGAAGAGGGCCAGGAGCCGGGTGGAGAGGACCTCGGCGCCGCCGGAGACCTCCAGGATCGCGCCGAGCATCGTGCCGAGGCCGATGATGATCGCCACGTGGCCGAGGATGCCGCCCATGCCGGACTCGATGAGCGAGACGGCTTCCGACTTCTGGACGGTGCCGAAGAGTTCGGTGACCGACAGGCCCGCGGCGAGGCCGACGGCTATGGAGACGGCGAGCAGGGCCACGAACGGCTGGAGCCTGACCTTGATGATCAGGAAGAGCAGCAGCAGGATGCCGAGGGCCGCGACGGTCAGCAGCCCCGCCGTGCCGTCGACGAGGGCCAGCAGGCCACCGGTGTGCGGGGTTTGTGGCGCGTCGGCGGCCAGTGCGGTGAGGGCACCGGAGGGGCCCTGGGGGACGAACGGGGACATCTTTGACCTCGTACTCGTGACTGCGCTAAGTGCATGGGGCTTTCGGGCAGGGGGGATCGCGGCGGGGCGCCCCGGGGGTGGCGGGCGCCGCGCCGTGACGACGGGTGTGCGGCGGGGGGGGTGGTCCTGGCGCGGCGGGCGCGGGCGGCGGGTGGGGCCCGCGGCCCGCGGCGTCAGGCGGTTCGGCGCGGGCTCAGCCGAGGACGGCGAGCGCGTCGATCTCGATGAGCAGGCCCTTGGGCAGGCCGACGTAGACCGTGGTGCGGGCGGCGGCGGGGGCCTTGAGGCCCTGCTCCTCGAAGTACTGGTTGTAGATCTCGTTCATCTCCGCGAAGTGGTCGACGTCCGTGAGGTAGACGCGCATCATCATCACGTCGTCCCAGGTGGCGCCGCCTTCTTCGAGGACGGCCTTGACGTTGGCGAACGTCTGCAGGGTCTGCTCGCGCAGGGTGGGGCCGGCCGGGGTCGGGGCCTTGCCCGCCTCGGCGGGCAGGAAGCCGACCTGGCCGGCGACCTGGAGGATGTTGCCCTTGCGCACGCCGTGGGAGAACTTCGCGGGCGGCGTGGTGTGGGTGGGGGGCGTGATCGCGGTCTTCTCCGTGCCGCCGGTCTTCTCCGTGCCGCCGGTGCTCTGGGTGCCAGCGGTGTTCTGCGGGTTCTCGCTCATGAACTTGCTTCCTTGATAGGGGCCTTGCCGGAGTACTCCCGGCTGATCGCCTCCGCCGTGCGGCGCACCAGCGGGAGGAGGGTGAGGAGTTCCTCGGCGGTGACGACGACGTTCGGCGCGGACACCGACATGGCGGCGACGACGCGGCCGTCCGCGCCCCGGATGGGCGCGCCGACGCAGTTGATGGACTCCTCGTGGCCACCGAGGTCGGTGGCCCAGCCCTGTTCGCGCACCAGCGCGAGCTCCTTGAGGAAGGCGGCCGCGTTGGGCGTCGAACGGGACGTGTACGTGGGGTAGTCGAGCTTCTCGGCGAGGGCGCGGCGCTCGGCCTCGGGGAAGTCGGCCAGGAGCAGCTTCGCCACGGCGGCGACCGTGATGGCCACGGGCTTGCCGATGCGCGAGTACATCCGGACCGGGTAGCGGCTCTCGACCTTGTCGATGTAGACGACCTCGCCCTCCTCGTACACCGCGAGGTGGACCGTGTGGCCGCACTTCTCGTTGAGCGCGAGGAGGTGGGGGTGGGCGATCTCGCGGACGTCGAGGTGCTCGACGGCCTCCTGGGCGAGCGCGAAGAGCCGGGCGCCGAGGCGGTAGCGCTGGTCGGACTGGCGGAAGACCAGGCCGTGTTCGTGCAGGGTGCGCAGCAGGCGCAGGGCGGTGGACTTGTGGACCCCGAGGCGGTCGGCGACCTGGCCGAGGTCGGCGGGGCCCTCGGCGAGCAGCGGCAGGATCGACAGGGCTCGGTCGACGGTCTGGCTCATGGCGTACGTACCTCCTCGGCGGCCCCCGGGCGGCGCGGGTCGGCCGTCCAGCCGGGGCCAAGGCGCAGTGTCTCCCAGGCGGCGGGGTCCAGGGCGGCGAGCGCGTCGGCGTGCGCCATGGACAGGGGCGCCGCGAAGCGGCTCGTTGAGGGGTGGTGGCCGGGAGACGGGCGGGCGGGGGGCATGGCGAGGTCGCCCGGCACGGTGAGGGCGGCGGCGGCCATCAGGTGCCCGTGGCGCAGCCGCCGCTCGGCGGACAGGCCGCGCAGGGTGGCGGACAGATAGCCGGCGGCGAAGGCGTCCCCGGCGCCGACGGGCGCGACCACGTCCACGCGCAGGGCCGGGACGAAGGTGGCGGTGTCGCGTCCGGTGCCCGGGTCGGCGGCGAAGACGGTGGCGCCCTCGGCCCCCTGCTTGACGACGAGTTGGGCGGGCTCGGGCAGCGCGGCGCGGATCGCGGCGGGCCCGCCGGTGATCCCCCAGGCGGCCGCGGCCTCGTCGGCGCCGACGAAGACGAGGTCGGCGCCGCGCGCCAGGTCCAGGAGCACGCGGGGGCTCTCGCCGCCGCTCGGCCACAGGCCGGGCCGGTGGTTGACGTCGAAGGAGACGAGGGAGCGGCGGCCGGGGGCGCGGCGGCACAGCGCGCGGACGAGGGCGAGGCAGTCGGCGGAGAGGGCGGCGGTGATGCCCGACAGGTGGAGCACGCGCCCGCACCACAGCGCCTCGGGCGCCACGGTGTCCGGCGACATGGCCGAGGCGGCCGATCCCGCGCGGTAGTAGACGACTTCGTGGGCGTCGGTGTCGCGGTCGTCGGCGGTGCGGAAGTAGATGCCGGTGGGCCGGCGCGGGTCGCGGCCCACGGCCGAGGTGTCGACCCCGTACGCCCCGATCGCCTGGACGAGGTGGTCGCCGAACCCGTCGGCGCCGACGCGGCTGACCCAGCGGGTGCGGTGGCCGACGGCGGCCAGCGCGCACACGACGTTGGACTCGGCGCCCCCGATCCCGCGCTCGAAGGCGGGCACGTCGGCGAGGCGCCCGGGGCGGGTGGGCAGGAAGGTGACCATGGACTCGCCGAGCGCGACCACGTCGACCGGGGTGTCGCCGGGGGCGGGGGCGGGGGCGCGGCCGACGCCGGGGGCGGCGGTGACGCCGGGGCCGGGGGTGTCGGGGGTGTCGGGGGCTGTGGAGGCGCTGGGGGCGGTGGTGGCGTTGGGTGTGTCAGTGGCGTTGGGTGCGTCAGGAGCAGCCGTGACAGCAGGGGCTTCGAGGTCAGCAGTGACCCCGGAGGTGTCGGCGGCAGCGGAGGCGCCCGGGGCGGCGCCGGCGCCGAGGACGCGTCCGGCCGAGCCCTCGCCGCCCCCGCTCGGGGCCCGACCGGCCGCGCCCGTCTCGGCCACGCTCCCGCCGGGCACGGCCCCATCAGGCGCGGCCCCGCCGGGCGTGGCTTCACCGGCCACGCCCCCACAGGGCACGGCCCGGTCCGCCCCACCGGCCGCGGTGGTGGCCGCGGTGATGGCCTCGGTCGTGTCGCCGGTCGCGTCTCCGCCTGCTCCGGTCACGTCTGATGTCAGCCCTTCACTCGTCGTCGCCGCTCGTCGTTGCCGCTCATCGTCGCCGGTCGTCGTCGCCGGTCCCGTCGGACCTCGGGAGCCCGGAGCCCGGAAGTCCGGAGCCGAAGGCCCGGAAGCCCCGGGGGCCCGGAAGCCCCGGGGGCCCGGGGGCCGGAAGCCCGGAAGCCCGGCCCCCGGGGCCGGGGGCCCAGCCGTTGACCGTGCGTTGGCTCGGATGTTAGACAGCAGTAAGCGACATACGCAATGAACGTTGCAGTATATGCAACGCACCTCGTGAGGAGGCGCCCATGGCCGCCGAGACGCCCGCCAAGACGTCCAGGGAGGCTGCCGCGGAGACATCCGCGGGCACGTCCGCCGCACGCGCCGCGAGCGCCCTGGCCGGACTGGCCGAGGAACGGGTCGACCACCGTTTCAAGGGGCTGCCGCCCGACGCCGCGGGCCTCACGGTGGGCGAGCTGGCCGCCCAGCGCCGCAACCTCTTCACGGACGGCTTCACCACCCCCGTGCTCGCCCTCTCCGCCGAGCGCCTGGAGCACAACCTCGCGCTCATGGAGGCGTACGCGGCCCGCCACGGCCTCGCCTTCGCGCCGCACGGCAAGACGTCCATGGCGCCCCGGCTGTTCCACCGCCAGATCGAGCACGGCGCCTGGGGCATCACGCTGGCCGTGCCCCACCAGGTGCGGGTGGCGCGGGAGTTCGGCATCCGGCGGATCTTCCTCGCCAACGAGCTGGTCGACGCGGCGGCCCTGCGCTGGCTCGCCGCGGAGCTGGACCAGGACCCCGAGTTCCGCTTCATCTGCTACGTCGACTCCGTGCGCGGCGTGGAGCTGATGGACGCGGCGCTGCGCGGCGCCGGGGCCCGCCGCCCCGTCGACGTGGTCGTGGAGCTGGCCGCCGGGGAGGGCACGCGCACCGGGGCCCGCACGGAGGCCGAGTGCGCGGCCGTCGCCGACGCCGTCGCGGCCGCCGCGACGCTGCGGCTCGTGGGTGTCGCCGGGTACGAGGGCGAGGTGCCGGACGCCACGCCCGAGCGCGTGGCCGCCTGGCTGCGGCGGCTCACCGCGCTCGCCGCCGACTTCGACGCCGCCGGGCGCTTCCCGGCGGAAGGGCCGGACGGGCTCGACGAGATCGTCGTCAGCGCGGGCGGTTCCGCCTGGTTCGACGCGGTGGCCGACGCGTTCGCCGTCCTGCCGCCGCTCTCGCTGCCCGCCCTGAAGCTGCTGCGCTCCGGGGCGTACGTCTCGCACGACGACGGCCACTACCGGCACCTCACGCCGTTCAACCGGGTGCCCGAGGAGGGCGCCCTCCACCCCGCCTTCCGGCTGTGGGCGCAGGTCGTCTCCCGGCCGTCGCCCGAGCAGGCCTTCATCAACGCGGGCAAGCGGGACGCGGCGTACGACCTCGACCTGCCCGAGGCGCAGGCCGTGCGGCGGGACGGGGTGGAGCGGGCGGCGGACGGGGTGGAGGTGCACGCGCTGTCCGACCAGCACGGGTGGCTCCGGACGGCGTCCGGCGCGGACCTCCAGGTGGGGGACTGGGTGGGGCTCGGGCTCTCGCATCCCTGTACGGCCTTCGACAAGTGGCAGCTCATTCCTCTGGTCGAGGCGGACGGCACGGTCACGGACTACATCCGCACGTACTTCTGACGCCTCGCGGGGGCGCCCCAGACCCGCCCCTTTCCCGAAACCAAGGGGCTCCGCCCCCTGGACCCCCGCATCGCGCTGGCGCGCTCGTCCTCAAACGCCGGACGGGCTGCAACTGTCCGGCGCGGCCGAGCACGCCTTCCAGCCCCTCCGGCGTTTGAGGAGCGGGGTCTGGGGCGGAGCCCCAGTTTCCGGAAAGGGGCGGGACTGGGGCGCCCCCCGCGAGGGCCCACCCGCCACCCGCAGCCCAGAAAGGCACCCCCATGCACCTGGTCATCCGCGGAGCCCGCGTCGTCGACGGCACGGGCACGCCCTCGTACACGGCCGACGTAGCGATACGCGACGGCCGGATCACGGAGATCCACCGGGAGGGCGCGAGCGACCCCCGCCCGACGGGGGCCCGGGTCCTCGACGCCCAGGGCCTCGCCCTGTCCCCCGGGTTCATCGACATGCACGCCCACAGCGACCTCGCCCTGCTCCGCGACCCGGACCACAGCGCGAAGGCGGCCCAGGGCGTCACCCTGGAGGTCATCGGCCAGGACGGCCTGTCGTACGCCCCCGTCGACGACCGTACGCTCGCCGAGGTCCGCCAGGCGATCACCGGGTGGAACGGCGGCGCGCCCGGGGACACGTCCGTCGACTTCGACTGGCGCACGGTCGGCGAGTACCTGGACCGCCTGGACCACGCCCACGGCGGCCGGGGCATCGCGGTGAACGCCGCGTACCTGATCCCGCAGGGCACGGTCCGGATGTACGCGATGGGCTGGGAGGACCGCGAGGCCACCCCCGCCGAGCTGGACCGCATGCGGGAGCTGGTGGCCCAGGGCCTGCGCGAGGGGGCCGTCGGCATGTCGTCGGGGCTCACCTACACCCCGGGCATGTACGCCAAGGACGCCGAACTGACCGAGCTGTGCCGGGTGGTGGCGGAGTACGACGGCTACTACTGCCCGCACCACCGCAGCTACGGCGCGGGCGCCCTGGAGGCGTACCAGGAGATGGTGGAGCTGTCCCGCTCCGCGAACTGCGCGCTGCACCTCGCCCACGCCACCATGAACTTCGGCGTGAACAAGGGGCGCGCCCCGGAGCTGCTGGCCCTCCTCGACGACGCGCTCGACGCGGGCGCCGACATCACGCTCGACACCTACCCCTACACCCCGGGCTGTACGACGCTCGTGGCGATGCTGCCCAGTTGGGCGAGCGAGGGCGGGCCCGAGGCGGTGCTCGCGCGCCTCAAGGACGACGGGACCGCCGAGCGCATCCGGCACCACCTGGAGGTCCTCGGGTCGGACGGCTGCCACGGCGTACCCATCGAGTGGGACACGATCGAGATCTCCGGGGTGTCCGACCCGGGGCTCGCCTCGTGCGTCGGCAAGACGATCCAGCAGTCGGCGGACATGCGCGGCGAGGAGCCGTGGGTGACGGCGCGGCGGCTGCTGATCGCCGACCGGCTCGGCTCGACGATCCTCCAGCACGTGGGCCACGAGGAGAACGTGCGGGCCATCATGCGCCACCGCGTGCACACCGGCGGCAGCGACGGCATCCTCCAGGGCTTCAAGCCGCACCCGCGCGCGTACGGGACGTTCCCGCAGTACCTGGGCCGGTACGTCCGGGAGCTCGGCGTGCTCTCCCTGGAGGAGTGCGTCGCGCACCTCACCTCGCGCGCCGCCGCCCGGCTGCGGCTGCCCGACCGGGGGTACGTCCGCGAGGGCTACCGCGCCGACCTCGTGCTCTTCGACCCCGGGACGGTCGCGGCCGGATCGACGTTCGAGGCGCCGCGGACGCTGCCCGTGGGCATCCCGCACGTCCTCGTCGACGGCCGGTTCGTGATCGAGGACGGACGGCGCACGGACGTCCTCGCGGGACGCACCGTACGCCGGACCGCCTCCTAGCCACGGGCCTCCGTCCGGTCGTACGTCAGCGGCGCTCCGCCGCTGCCGCGGGCTTCGGCAGGGTGCAGCCGGGGCGGCTCAGGTCGATCTTGTTGCCGGTCCCGACGCAGGGCACGACGGTGTAGGTCTGCTGGCCGTAGTTGATGCCGCGGCGGACCGTCACCCTGCCGTTCTCGTCGACCTCGCAGGGGTTGTTGTCGGTGCAGCGCTGGCCGTCCTCGTTGCCGGTGTTGTTGACGGCCACGACCTTGCCGGTGGCGTCGTCGATCACCGGGGAGCCGGAGGTGCCGCCGATCGTCTGGCACGCGGAGGTGTAGCGGACCGAGTCCTTCCAGGTCCAGCGGCCCTCCTTGAGCCGGTAGACGAAGCCGTCGATGTTGCACTTGTACATGCGCTTCCAGTAGCCGGACGCGACGGTGATGGCCCGCCCGGCCTGGGGGTGCGCGGCGTCGAGGTCCAGGGCCTTGATGCCGAAGCGGCTCTCGATGTCGCGGTAGGTGCTGGTCAGCTCGTACAGCGAGAGGTCGGTGTCGGTCATCGTCCCGTACGCGATCTTGCTCGCCCGCACCGTGCCCGCGTTGCCGCCGCTCGCGTTGAGCAGGGTGAAGCTGCGTGACGAGGGCCGGTCCACGATCACCTGGCCCGGTGCCGGGAAGCCGGTCTCCAGGCAGTGGCCGTTGGACATCACGAGCGCGGGGTCGGTGGGCTGCGAGTTCGGCACGCGCACCACGGAGCCGGAACAGTTGCTGAGCGCCACCGTGCCGGCGAAGGTCACCGCTTTCGCCCGGGCGCCCTCGGCCCGCGGGCCGGCGGCGGGCGCGGCCTGCGCCCCCCGCTTGTCCGGGGCGGGGGCCTGGTCGCTCACGGCCGCCGCGGGCACGGCCGCCGTACCGACCAGGACGGCGGTGAACACCGCGCCGACGAGAGGCTTGTTCATGTGGGGGTCCCCTCTGCTGACCGAATGACCGGCGACCACGAGGCCCCCGGCTTGTCATGCGCATTGTTGAGCTACCCCGCCACACGGACAAGACCGCGAACGACAACCGAACCATCGAAGCCCCCCGGCACCGGCACCCTAAGGGGCGCGGGGAACGGCGCAAGCAACCCACCGGCACCCGCACCCACAGACGGACGGAAACCACCCCAAGGGGCGCGGGGAACTGCGCGAACACCCCACCCACCCCGCCCCGGCGAAGCAAAGATCAGCCCAAGGAACCCGCTGAGGGCGCCCCCGCCCGGGATAGGCTCGGCGGTATGCAGGTGATCCAGTCGACCAAGCTCGCCAACGTCTGTTACGAGATCCGGGGCCCGGTGCTCGAGGAGGCGATGCGGCTCGAAGCGGCAGGTCACCGCATCCTCAAGCTCAACACCGGCAACCCCGCCGCCTTCGGTTTCGAGTGCCCGCCGGAGATCCTGGAGGACATCCTCCGCAACGTCGGCGACGCCCACGGCTACGGCGACGCCAAGGGCCTGCTCGCGGCCCGGCGCGCGGTGGTCATGCACAACCAGACCCTCGGCATCGAGACCGACGTCGAGCACGTCTTCATGGGCAACGGCGTCTCCGAGCTGATCGTGATGGCCATGCAGGGCCTGCTCGACGACGGCGACGAGGTCCTGGTCCCGGCCCCCGACTACCCGCTGTGGACCGCGGCGGTCTCCCTCTCCGGCGGCACCGCCGTGCACTACCGCTGCGACGAGCAGGCGGACTGGATGCCGGACCTCGCCGACGTCGAGCGCAAGGTGACCGACCGCACCAAGGCGATCGTGATCATCAACCCGAACAACCCGACCGGCGCGGTCTACGACGAGGAGGTGCTGCGCGGCCTGACCGACATCGCCCGCCGCCACAACCTCCTGGTCTGCTCGGACGAGATCTACGACAAGATCCTGTACGACGGCGCCCGGCACACCCCGACCGCCGCCCTCGCCCCCGACCTGCTGACGCTGACCTTCAACGGCATGTCGAAGGCGTACCGGGTGGCCGGGTACCGGGTCGGCTGGATGTCCGTCTCGGGCCCGAAGGCGCACGCCACGTCGTACATCGAGGGCCTGACGGTCCTCGCGAACATGCGCCTGTGCGCGAACATGCCCGGCCAGCACGGCGTGGCCGCCGCGCTCAGCGGGCGGCAGACCATCAACGACCTGGTCCTGCCCGGCGGCCGCCTGCTCGAACAGCGCGACACGGCGTACGACCTGCTGACCCGGATCCCCGGTGTCACCTGCGTCAAGCCGAAGGGGTCGCTCTACCTCTTCCCGCGCCTCGACCCGAAGGTCTTCAAGGTCAAGGACGACCGGCAGCTCGTCCTCGACCTGCTGCGGGCCGAGAAGATCATGGTGGTGCACGGCACGGGCTTCAACTGGCCCGAGCCCGACCACTTCCGCATCGTGACCCTGCCCACGGCCACCGACCTCGCGGACGCGGTGACGCGGATCGGGACGTTCCTGGACGGGTACGGCCAGCCGTAGCGCCGCGCGGGCCCGGCCCGCGCACGAGCACCAGGGGGCGGGCGCGCACCCGCCCCCTTTCGCACGCCCGCGCCCCTTTCGCGTGCCCGCCCCCCTTTCGCGCGCCCGCACCCCCGAGGACTTCGTACAAGATCGGACTCAACTTTAGACAGGATCTAAGCTAGGATGGAGTTCACGACAGCTTGGAGACCCATCCCATGTACGAGCCGATCCGCACCAAGTCGGTCCACACGATGGCCGACCCGGGCGACTTCCCGCACCGCAGCCGCGAGGAGGAGCTGGACATCCAGCTCGCCGGACACCTCGCCGCGCTGCTCGCCGTCACCGACGAACTGCGCGCCCTCGCGCCCGACCCCGCCCTCGACGCGGCCGCGGAGCGCCTCGCGGCGCAGGTCGCCCGGTTGCGCGGGGGGCACCCGCCGGTGCTCGCGGCGGCCGTCGCCGCCGTCATCCACGAGCCCCACCTGTCCGCCCTGCACCAACGCGCCCACGCCCTCGCGGGCCGCGCCCTGGTCGTCGCCGCCTCGCGCGCCGACACGGCCGTGGCCATCCTCGCGGCC
>NZ_BNBT01000080.1 GCF_014656095.1 Streptomyces longispororuber | reverse complement strand
GGCCCCTGGACGCGGGTGCCGCCGGGCCGGGCGGGCAGGACGACCGCCCGCCGGTCGCGGTCCCGGCGGGCGGTGCCGCGGCCGGTGGTCGCGCGGGTGGTGGCCGCGTGGGCGGGTGAGGTGCTCATCGCGCTTCCTGGGTCCGTTCGTCGGGTCGGCGGGCTGTGCTCATCGCGCGTCGCCGGTCCGTTCGCCGGGTCGGCGGGCCACGAAGGTGTGGGCGATACCGGTCTGCCAGCCCGGCAGCGGCAGGGGGCGGACCCGCTCGAAGCCCGCCGCGCGCAGCCGCAGCGCGAACCGCCCGGCGGTGTCGAACTCGACGACGCTGCGCCACAGGTGCCGGTACAGCCGACCGTCGCCCAGCAGCGTCGCGGCGGGCTGCACCACGCCCCGGCACACCAGCGTCCACACCGCGCGGTCGCCGCGCCGGCCGCTGAGGGCGTACTCGTGGACGCCGAGCCGTCCACCCGGCCGGAGCAGCCCGCGGACGGTGGCGAGGACGGCGTCGGGGTCGGTGACGTTGCGGAAGAGGTAGGCGGCGAAGACCGCGTCGAAGCCCCCGCGCACCCCGGCTTCGGCCAGCCGCTCGACGGGGGCGTGGACGAAGGTCACTTCGCGCGCCCAGGGCTTGGCCGCCGCCCGCCGGAGCATGCCGGCCGAGGCGTCCACGGCCGTGATGTCGGCGGCGGCCAGCACGGAGCGCAGCGCCGCGGTGGAGGCGCCGGTGCCGCAGCCGAGGTCGAGCAGGCGCAGCCCCTGTCCGCCACCGGGCAGGCCGAGGCGGCGTACCGAGCGGCGCAGGTGGGCGTGGTAGCCGGGGTTGGCGGCCACGAGGGTGTCGTAGCTGCGCGAGGCGTGGTCGAAGGCGGCGGCGAGGTCCTCGTCGCGCAGGAGGGTCATGCGGTCTCCGTCGGGGGGTGGGGCGGCGGGTGCGGCGTGGCGGGGACGTCGACGGGGCGGCGGCGGAGGCGAGGCAGGTCGAGGGCGGAGCGCAGCATGGGCCCGGCGGGGGTGCGCAGGCCGATCGCCAGGTCCTCGTGGAGGCGGGTGTCCCCGTCGAGGAAGCGCAGCAACCGGGCCCCGGACACCCGGGCGAACAGGCGGGTGAACAGCTCAGGACCGTCCGCCCGGCCGCTGTCCAGCGCGCGCAGCAGCACGGCGTCCATGGCCCGGGAGCGGGCCGAGTGCGCGGCGGGCGGCACCGGGCTGCGCCCCTCGCGCAGGGCGCGGGCGACGGCCCGGGTCTGACGCTGGATCGCGGCGAAGGTGTAGCCGGTGGCGGGGCGGGTGGCGCCGCCGGCGGCACCGATCCGGAACACGGACGCGCCCGCCCGGCGGGGGAGCGGCGCGTCGGTCATCGGGATGACACCCGTCTCGGTGGCGGAGACCCGCCGTTCGCCGAGCCGCAGCACGTCGTCGGCGTAGTGCCGTACGGCGGCCTCGTAGGCGGGCGGCGTGAGAGGGCGGGCGGAGAACTCGGTGTACTCCACGAGTGCCTCGTGCGGGGTGAGCGGCAGCACGTAGCCGAAGGACAGGCCGTGGGCGGGCTGCGGGGTGCGGAAGTCCATCAGCTCCACGGTGGTGGGGTCGAAGACGGGCCGCGCGGTGTGCACGAACCAGCCGTGGAAGTGCTGGAGCAGCAGGGTGCGGGCGGCCGGCAGGCAGGGCGGCGGCCGCGAGTCGAACACCCAGCGGGCGTCGAGCACCCGCGCCACGCCGTCGGTGTCCCTCAGGCACACCTGGGCGCCGTCGGGACCGTCCCGGACGGTGTCCACGGTCCCCCGCAGGCGGTGGACGTTGGGGCTGCGGGCCAGGTCCCGCAGCACCAGGCGCTCGAAGTCGTCGGAGCGGATCATGCGGTACCGCAGCGGGGTGATGTCCCGCACGACGCCGTCCCCGGCGGGGGCGTCGGCGTGCGGGCGTACGCGCACCCGGTGCCAGTGGGCGCTGACGGCCGCGTCGAACCGGCCCGGCCCCGCCGCCCAGTGGCACCAGGTGCGCGGGGGCGGGCGCAGCGGCCCGGGGGGTGCGTCGACGAGCACCACCGAGGGCGTGCGCAGGCCGGTCGCGTGGCCTGCGAGACGGTGGGCCAGCGACAGCCCGGCGGCTCCTGCCCCGACCACGGCCACGTCCCACTGCGGCACGGTGCTCTCCTTCCTCCGGGTCTTCCGCGTTCTCCGGGTTCTGCGGGTCCTGCGGGTCCTTCGGGTTCTACGGGTCCTCCGGATCCTCTGGGTCCTTCGGTCGGTCGTCCGGGACCCGCGCGCTTCCAGGACCGCCGGGGTTCGGGACCGGTGGGTCCCGGGCCCGGTGAGGGCCGGGTCTGGTGGGTGCCCGGGGCGTGCGGCGGGGCGGTGGCCGGGTTCATCGGTGATTCCCGTTTTCTCGTCTCCCCGCCTTCTCTTCCGCCCTGAGCACCCCATCGGATGCAGGGCACCCCCGGCCGGCGCGCACCCGGGCCGCGGACACGGCAGCGTAGGAGCGAGCGGGCCCGGGACCTGGTGGAAACGGGAGGGATCGCGCATCCGTTCGCGCCACCCGCGCCGAAGCAGAGGTGACGGCAACGACGGACACCACGGAGGGAACCGGGATGCGCCCCATCCACGCCGACGACCACCCCACGACCGCACCACCGCGCCTGGTCGCTGTCGCGGAGGCGCCCGCGGCGGACCCGTCGCGCATACCCGCCGGCGACACCGGTACGGAGGCCGCGACGGCACGGTGGTGGCACCCTGCCAGCGGTGAGCTGTCCGCCTGGGGGCCCCGAGAGGTGCGCGAGATCGACGCCGACGTGTCCGGGGCCGTCGGCCGGATGCTCGGCCACGTGCTGACGGAGCGTCTGCACCGGGCCCGGCAGACGGACCCCCTCTTCGCCCAGGAGCTGGCCGAACGGGTGACCCGCTTCACGCTGAGGGGCGGCAAGCGCCTGCGGGCGCGGCTGGTGTGGTGGGCGGCGCGGGCCTGCGCCGGGCGGGACCCGGCGGTCGCGGCGGCGGCCCTGCGGGTCGGTGCCGCCCTGGAGCTGCTCCAGACCTGCGCGCTCGTGCACGACGACGTGATGGACCGGGCGTCCCTGCGGCGCGGCAGGCCCGCGCTGCACGCGGACGTGGCCGCCGACCACGTCGCCCGGGCGGGGTGCGAACGGGCCGACCGGTTCGGGCAGTCGGCCGCGATCCTCGCCGGTGACCTGGCGCTGGCCTGGGCGGACGACCTGGTGGCGCAGACACCGCTGCCCGACGGGACCGCGGAGGTGGTGCGACGGCTGTGGAGCGACATGCGTACCGAGATGGTGGCGGGCCAGTACCTGGACGTCCAGGGCCAGATCACCGGCGCGCGGTCGCTGCCCCGCGCGCTGCGCGCCGCCTGCCTGAAGAGCGCCGC
Organism: Streptomyces longispororuber; assembly: GCF_014656095.1. Taxonomy (GTDB): domain Bacteria; phylum Actinomycetota; class Actinomycetes; order Streptomycetales; family Streptomycetaceae; genus Streptomyces; species Streptomyces longispororuber. The sequence continues at coordinate 33,199 of NZ_BNBT01000080.1, read as the reverse complement.
GTACTCGGTGGAGCGGCCCCTCGCGCTGGGGGCGGCGGTGGCGGGCGCGGACGGGGCGACGCTGCGGCGGCTGGGCGACGCGGGCCGGTGCGTGGGGCTGGCGTTCCAGCTCCGGGACGACCTGGACGACGTCTTCGGCGACCCGCGCGACACCGGCAAGGCGTGCGGCGGTGACATCCGCGAGGGCAAGCCGACCTATCTGGTCGCGGTGGCCCGGGCGCGGGCCGAGGCAGCCGGTGACCTGGAGGCGCTGGCCGTGCTGGAGCGGCGGCTCGGCGACGCGTCGCTCACCGCGAGCGGCCTGGCGCAGGTGCGCGAGGTGCTGGTCGCGACGGGCGAGAAGCCCGCCGAGGAGGCCAAGGCCGAGCGCCTCGCCGCGCGGGGCCTGCGCCACGTCGACGGCGCCCGCCTCACCCCGGAGGGCGCCACCGAGCTGCGCCGGCTGCTGCTGGCGGTGGCCGGGGCGCGGCCGGGCACGGAGGGGCACGGCGATAGCGAGGGGGCTCATGGCGGCAGCGGGGCACGGGGTGGCACTGGGGCCCACGGTGAGGAGGCGGCCCCTACCGCCGAGGAAGCCGGGCCTGGCCATCGGCCCCGCGCCGAGCGGACAGCCCGTACGGGCGAAGCGGTCCGGGGCGGCCATCGGGCCCACGCTGCGCAGGAAGCCCGTACCGGCGAGCCAGCTCGTGACGGCCGTCGGAGCCACGGTGAGGAGGCGGCTCGCACTGGCGAGGGAGCTGGCGAGGGCACCAGCGCGATGGGCGGGTACGGCGCGGGCGCGGGGGCCGGCAGCGGCACGGGCGCAGGAGTCAGCAGCAGCCCGGGCGCGGGCGTCGGCAGCGGCACGCATGCGGGCTCCGGCGACGGCACCGGCGCAGGAGCCCCCGGCTACACCGGCGCCCGCGGCAACTCCGGCGCCCGCGCCAGCAGCAGCGTCCGCGAGGGCACCAGCACCCCCAGCAACACCAGCGCCCGCGCCAGCACCGGTGTTCGCGACGGCACCGGCGTTCGGGGCAGCACCAGCGTCCGCGCCAGCAGCAGCACCCCCAGCAGCACCCACACCCCCAGCAACACCAGCCCCCAAAACAGCACCAGCCCCCACCACGGCACCCAACCCCGCGCAGGTGAGGAGGCCGGTCGATGACACGCTCCCTGCCCGGGCCCACGGACCACGTGGTGGTCGTCGGTGCCGGACTGGCCGGTCTGGCTGCGGCGCTGCACCTGCTGGGCGCCGGACGCCGCGTCAGCGTCGTCGAACGCGAGGAGCTGCCCGGGGGCCGGGCCGGGCGCCTCGACCTCGGCGGCTACCGCGTCGACACCGGGCCCACCGTCCTGACCATGCCGGAACTCGCCGACGAGGCGTTCGCCGCCGTGGGCGACAGCCTGTACCGCCGGGTCGACCTGGTCGCGCTGCACCCCGCGTACCGGGCCTGCTTCGCCGACGGCAGCAGGCTCGACGTGCACACCGACGCGGAGGCGATGGCCGCGGAGGTGGAGCGGTTCGCCGGAGCCGCGCAGGCCGCGGGCTACCGGCGCCTGCGCGCCTGGCTGGAGCGGCTGTACCGGGTGCAGATGCGCCGGTTCATCGACGTCAACTTCGACTCGCCGCTCGGCCTGCTCGGCGCCGACCTCGCCAGGCTGGCGGCGCTCGGCGGGTTCGGCCGCCTGGACGCGCGGATCGGCCGCTTCCTGGAGGACGAGCGGCTGCGCCGGGTGTTCTCCTTCCAGTCCCTGTACGCCGGTGTGCCCCCGGCCCGGGCGCTGGCCGCGTACGCCGTCATCGCCTACATGGACACCGTCGCCGGCGTGTACTTCCCGCGCGGCGGCATGCACGCCCTGCCGCGGGGCATGGCGGACGCCGCGGCCGACGCGGGGGCCGAGCTGCACTTCGGGCGGCACGTGCGCCGCCTGGAGCGCCGCGGGTCGCGGATCACGGCCGTCGTCACCGACGCGGGTCGCATCCCGTGCGACGCCGTGGTCCTCACCCCGGACCTGCCGGTCGCCTACGAACTGCTCGGCCGCCGTCCGCTGCGCCCGCTGCGGCTGCGCCACGCTCCCTCGGCGGTGGTGCTGCACGCCGGTACCGACCGCACGTGGCCGCACCTGGCCCACCACACGATCTCGTTCGGCGCGGCCTGGCACGGCACGTTCGAGGAACTGACCCGCGCCGGGCGGCTGATGAGCGACCCGTCGCTGCTCATCACCCGCCCCACCGCCACGGACCCCTCCCTGGCGCCGCCGGGCCGGCACCTGCACTACGTCCTCGCCCCCTGCCCCAACACCGACACCGGCCCGGCCGCGGCATCCTGGACCGACCTCGGCCCGCGCTACCGCGACGCCCTCCTGCGCGAGCTCCAACGGCGCGGCCTGGATGGGCTGGGCGCCGCCATCGAGGAGGAGTGCCTGGTCACCCCGGCCGACTGGCACGCGCAGGGGCACGCCGCCGGGACGCCGTTCTCCGCCGCGCACACCTTCGCCCAGACCGGCCCGTTCCGGCCGCGCAACCTCGTGCGCGGCACGGACAACGCCGTCCTGGCCGGCTGCGGCACCACCCCCGGCGTCGGCGTGCCCACCGTCCTGCTGTCCGGAAAGCTGGCCGCGGCCCGGGTCACCGGCCTGCCCGGCGCCGGACGTACCGGAGCGCGTAACGCACCGTCCGCGCGCACGGGCGGGGCGGTCCGCCCACCGTCGGGATGGAGCCCGTCCCCGGCCGCCGCCACCGGCCGGGGCGCCGACGCCGCGAGCGGGGGCACGGCCCCATGACCGACCGGGAACTGGACGCCGCGGGCATCACCGGCCCCGCGCTGCGCGCGGCCTACCGGCACTGCCGGGCCCTCAACGCGCGCCACGGCAGGACGTACTTCTTGGCCACCCGGCTGCTGCCGGTCGAGCGCCGGCCCGCCGTGCACGCGCTGTACGGCTTCGCCCGCTGGGCCGACGACATCGTCGACGCCCTGGGACCGGGCAGCGGCGCCCGGGCGCGCGGGCGGGCGCTGGCCCGGCTGTGGGACGAGCTGGAGGACGGGCTGCGGCGTGGCGGCGGCGCCGAGCCTGTGGTGCGCGCGCTCGCCGACACCGCCCGCCGCTACGCCATCGACCACGCCCACTTCCGGGACTTCATGGCCGCCATGCGCGCCGACCTGGTGGTGCGGGACTACCCCACGTACGCCGATCTGCGCGGCTACATGCACGGCTCCGCCGCGGTGATCGGGCTGCAGATGCTGCCGGTGCTCGGCACGGTGGGCCCCCGCGAGGAGGCCGCGCCGTACGCGGCGGCCCTGGGGGAGGCCTTCCAGATGAGCAACTTCCTGCGGGACGTCGGCGAGGACCTGGACCGCGGGCGCGTGTACCTGCCCGCCGACCTGCTCGCCGGGCACGACGTCGAGCGGGAACTGCTGCTGTGGAGCCGGGCCAGCGGGCGCCCGGACCGCCGGATCACCGCCGCGCTCAGGGAGTTCGAGGCGCTGACCCGCGGCGTGTACCGGGCGGCCGTGCCCGGCATCGCGCTGCTCGACCCGGTGGCGCGGCCCTGCATCCGCACCGCGGCCGTGCTGTACGGCGGCATCCTGGACGCCGTCGCCCGCGACGGCTACACCGTCGTGCACCGCCGCTCCGCGGTGCCGCGCCGGCGCCGGGCCCTCGTCGCCGCCGACGGTCTGACCCGGGTGGTAGCGGCCCGGCTGCGGGCGCGCGTACGCCCCGCGGCCGACCGCCCCCCCCCCTCCCGCCCGCCGTACGCCGCCGCACCCGGCCCCGCGGCAACGCCGCACCGCACCAAGGAGAGCGCGTGAACCGCCGCCGCCTGCCGCTGTCGCTGCGCCGCGACGCCGTGCCCTGGGAGCGCCAGCGGCCCACCTGGCGCGAGGCCCGGCGCGCGGTCGACGCCGAGGCGCGGCGCCGGGCGGGGGCCCGCCCGTCCGGCAACTGGTACGTCGTGGGCGCCTCGCGGGCGGTGCGGCGGGACGGCAAGCTGGCGCGGACCGTGGCGGGGCAGGAGGTCGTGGTCTGGCGCGGGCCCGGCGGCCGTCTCGTCGGCGGGCCCGGCATCTGCCCGCACCTGGGAGCGCCGCTGCGGGACAGCCCGGTGCGCTGCGGCACGCTGGTCTGCCACTGGCACGGCCTCGCCCTGGACGGCCAACCGTACGCGGGCTGGTCGCCGCTGCCGGTGCACGACGACGGGGTCCTCGTGTGGGTGCGGCTGGACGCGGTGGGCGGGGAGGAACCCCTGGCCGCGCCGGTGGTGCCGCCCCGCCCCGCGGCCGCGCGAGCCCTGGCCGCGGTGTGGACGGGCGAGGGCACCTGCGAGCCCGAGGACGTGGTGGCCAACCGGCTCGACCCGTGGCACGGGGCCTGGTTCCACCCCTACTCGTTCGTCGACCTGAGGGTCGTGGACGCGCCCGGCGCGCCGGGCGGTGGCGTGGACGCCTTCACCGTCGAGGTGTCCTTCAAGGTGGTGGGCCGTCTGGTCGTCCCGGTGCGGGCCGTGTTCACCGCGCCCGAGCCCCGCACGGTCGTCATGCGCATCACCGAGGGCGAAGGCGAGGGCTCCGTCGTGGAGAGCCACGCCACGCCGCTCGGCGCGGACGCCCTCGGCCGTCCCCGCACGGCCGTCGTCGAGGCGGTCGTCGCCGCCTCCGACCGCCGCGGCTTCACCGTCGCCCGCCGCGCCGCGCCGCTGCTGCGCCCCCTGATGCGCACGGCCGCAGGCCGCCTGTGGCGGGACGACCTGGCGTACGCCGAGCGACGCTGGCACCTGCGGTCCACGGGCCGCTTCCCGGGGTGAGGCGACGGGACCCGGGCGTACTGAGGGGGAAGGCGGCTCACCGCGCGGTGTACAGGCTCCGCACCGCCTCCACCGCCTGGGGCAGCCCGTGCGGCCGGAGCATGCCCGGGGGCCGGGAGCGGCCCCAGCCGGGGCCGCCCAGCAGCACCACCGGGCCGCGCCGGGCCCCCTTCATGCCCCAGCGCGCCCCGGCGACGTGCCGGGCCAGGGCCGGGGCGGCCCGTACGGCTTCCTGGGCCCAGAGCACGACCGCGACGGGGCCGAGCCGGCGCACCGCCGCGTCCAGCGCCTCGGGCGGCACCGCCGCCCCGAGCATCCGCACCGGCAGCCCTTCCAGGGCGAGGGCCGCGTACAGCGCCTCCAGGGCCAAGGTGTGCTGTTCACCGGGTACGCAGGCCAGCAGGGCACAGCCGGGTGCCGGGGCGGCCGGGGGCGGGGCGGGCGGGGCGCTGCGGCGCAGGGTGGTGGAGATGTGCCAGGCGAGCAGGTGCTCCACCTCCACGTACCGGTCGGCGGCGGTGGCGGCCCAACGGCGCCCCACCGCGCGCAGGGTGGGGACCATGACGTCCTCCCAGGCGGCCACGAGGCCGTGGCGGGCGACGGCGGCGGTGAGCTGCTCGTCGAGCGCGGGGGCGTCGAGCCGTACGGCCGCGCGGGCCAGGCCCCGGCACTCCTGGCGCACGTCGCCCAGCGGCAGCGCGCCGGCGGCCCGCGACCTGGCGGATGACGCACCTTCTCCCGGCACCGGCGAGGGGCGGTCCGGACCGGCGGTGCGAGCGGCGCGCGCCGCGTCCGCCGGGGGGACGCCGGTGGCCGTGAGGCGGCACATCCGCTGCACCGTCACCACGTCCGCCGCCGTCCAGCGCCGGTGGCCGCCCTGAGTACGGGCCGTGGGCCCGATGCCGTAGCGCCGGTCCCAGGACCGCAGCGTCATGGGGGAGATGCCGAGTCGGCGCGCCAGCACGCCGGTGGTCACCCCCGCGCCGCCCAAGGTGCCGTCCGGTGCGCCGGGCGGCGCGGGCGACGGCTGGGCGCCGGAGTCCGCGATGGTCATGGGTGCCTCGTCCCGGGTCGCAGCCGCCGTGTCCGGTTCCGCCTTCCCTGTCGGGCACGCGGCACGCCCGGGCGGCGCGCTCACTCCGCCCGGTCCTCGAGGCTGCGCGCCAGGCGCAGCAGACCGCGCCGGGTGTGGCTCTTGACCGTACCCAGCGGCCATCCGGTGACGTCGGCGATCTGCGCCTGCGTCAGGTCCCCGTAGAACGCCAGGCACAGCACCCGCCGCTGGGCGTGCGGCAGGCGGTTCAGCTCCCGCACCAGGTCCACCCGGTCCAGGACGGCGTCCTGCGGCCGTACGGGGTCCGCCGTCCTGGTGGACTCGCGGGCCGCCGCCGCGGCGGCGATGCGGGTGCGGCGGGTGCGGGCGGACAGCGCGTCGGCGATCTTGCGGCGGGCGATGCCCACGAGCCAGGCGGGCAGCGTGCCCCGGCCGAGCCGGTAGCCGTGGCGCCCGTGCCAGGCGGCGAGGAACACCGTCTGGGTGACGTCCTCGGCCTCGGCCCCGTCACCCAGGGACTGCCCGGCGAGCGACAGGACGAGGGGCGCCCAGCGGCGGTAGACCGCTTCCAGGCTCCCCTCGTCACCCGAGACGAACCGCCGTGCGAGAGCGTGCTCCGGTTCCGCCGTGAGCGCGGGGGACGGGGGGAACGCAGCGAGTGCGGTCATGCGGCGGCTCCTTCCACGGGACGGCCACGTGCCGTGCGGCCACGGTCCGTCCGGCCCCCGTCCAGCGCCAACTCGCATCGGTTCTGCATCGCATCGCGTTCGCGTGCGGTGCTCGCCCGGGTGACGCCCGGTGACGTCGGCAGTCAGGAGGACCCCTCGTACGTCGTCTCGCCCTCGCTCCCGGCGCCGCCGTCGCGGCGGGAACGCTCCGGGAGGAGTCACGGGCTCGGTGTACGCGGCGGAGGGCATGCTGATCGTCGGCGGCGTCGAGCACACCGCCCCCGACCGCTGGACGCCCGGCCGTCCTCCGCCGGGCCCCGTCCCCGCCGGTGGAGGAGGGGGCGATGGGGTGCGGCCGCCATGGCCGTGGTGGTGCGGCGTCAGGCGTCAGAGCAGGAGCCGCGCCAGCTCGGTCATTTCGGTCTCGGGGTCCACCACCGGCTGGAGCACGAGTTCGTCGACCCCTGCCTCCTCCAGCGCGTCGATCCGCTGCCGGATCTCGTCCCGGGTGCCGACCAGGCCGAACTTGTCCACCAGTGAGGGCACCACGAGATCGCGGTCCTCGGGGGACAGCCGGCCGAGGTAGTCGTGGTAGAGCCTGAGGTGGCGGTCGGGGTCGGTCGCGGTGGTGCCGCGGCGGCCGAGCAGGCGGTCGACGGCCGCGGCCTCCTCCCGCGGCAGGGCCGCGCGGAAGGCGGGGTTCTCCACCGCGAGGATCAGCGCGCTCACCGCGATGTGCCCCATGGCGTCCTTGACGGCATCGCCGTACCGGTCCTCGCCGTCGGCGAGGACGTACAGGGAGGAGATGAGGTACGAGCGCGCCTCCTCGCCGGTGCCCGCGGCCTGCACCGCCTTCCGGCGGGCCCGGCCGAGCGCGGACCAGGCCTCGGGGGCGTGCAGCGCGAAGGAGATCATTCCGGTGCCCAGGCGGCCGGCGACGGCGGCGCCTTCCGGGCCGAGCGCGGCCACGACGAACTCCACCGGGTCCTCGGTGTTGACGTGACCACCGGCGTGCAGGAAGCGCACCCTGCTGGTCCTGGCCCCCTCGCGGTGGTCCGTCTCACGGCCGGCGGTGAGGTCCCGCAGGGCGGCCGTGAACGACTCCAGCTCCGCCATCCGCACCGGCCGCATACCCAGCGTCCGGCGCGCGGTGTTGCCGGTGCCGACGCCGCAGACGACGCGGCCGGGTGCGAGGGCGTTGAGGCTGGCGAGCGCCGCCGCCGCGGCGGGCGCGGAGCGCAGCGCCGGCGAGGTGACCCCGACGCCGAGCCTGATCCGGCGGGTGGCCGTGGCGCAGAGCGCGAGGCTGACGAACGGATCGCCGTGGACCATCGGCGAGTCGTACACCCAGAAGCTGCTGAAGCCGAGCTCCTCCGCGCGGGCGGCCAGATGCTCAAGACCCGGACGTGCGGCCATGACGATGCCGGTCCGCATGCTGACCCCCCTCGCCGTCGGGCTCCGCGGCCGCACGGCTCACGTCGCGGTCCACCCCGGTGGTGGCTGGGATCGTGCCCCGCTGAGCCGTAACTACACGCCCGCCCCGGCCCGTCCCCGTGCGGCTGCCCCGCGGCGGGTCAGAAGGCGTACCTGATCCGCAGCCACGGCGCGTGCTCGGCGAGCAGCCGCCGCAGCCGGATCAGGGCCTGCTGCTTGACCTCCAGGGCGTACCGCACGTTGAGGGCGCCGTTCTGCGAGCGCTTCGTCTCCTGGATGTCCGGCTGCCACAGCACCTCCTCGGCGCGGGGGTGCCAGCCGAGGTTGACCTCGTGCAGCGCCTGGTTGTGCGTCAGCATGATGACCTCGGCCGCCGCCTGCTCCTTCACCCGGGCGGGCAGGACGTCGTCGAGGTGGACGAGCAGCTCGGCCCAGTCCCGCTCCCAGCCCGGGCGCAGGACGACGGGGGAGAGGTTGAAGTGGACCTCGTAACCGGCGTCGAGGAAGTCGGCGGCCGCGGCGATCCGCTCGGGGACGGGGCTGGTGCGGATGTCCAGCAGCCGGGCGTCGTCGGGCGGCATGACGGAGAAGCGCACCCGCGTACGCCCCTGGGGGTCGAGCGCGAGCAGGTCGGGGTTGACGAACTTGGTCGCGAAGGACGCCTTGGCGGTCGGCAGGCCGCGGAACGCCGCGACGAGGTCCGCGGTGTTGTCGCAGACCAGGGCGTCGACGGAGCAGTCGCCGTTCTCGCCGACGTCGTAGACCCACGCGTGCGGGTCGCACTGGTTGGGCTCCGGCTTCGGCCCCTGGGCCCGCACGTGGCGCCGGACGTGGGCGACGATGGCCTCGATGTTGGTGAACAGGGTGATGGGGTTGGCGTACCCCTTGCGGCGGGGGACGTAGCAGTAGGCGCAGGACATCGCGCACCCGTTGGAGGGCCCCGGGGCGATCCAGTCGGCGGACCTGCCGTTGGGGCGCGTCACGAGGCGCTGCTTGACGCCGAGGACCAGCGTCTCGGTCTTGACGCGCACCCACCGCTCGACGTTGCCGCCGTTGCCGTGCAGCGAGGGGATGCCCCAGTGCCGGGGGACCTCGACGACCCGCACCCCCGGCAGCCGGGCCATGATCTGCTGTCCGCGCGGCGAGTCCAGGGCGGCGGGCTCCGCGTAGACCTCCCGTACGTCGAGCATCCGCCGCGCCGCGGGGCTGTCCCGGAACGACCCGCGCGCGGGGCGTTCCGGCTCGGTGTCCGCCCACCCGAAGAGCGCCTGCTGCTCGGGCTCGCCCGCACCGGATCCCGCCGCTGACCGCTCCACGTGCCGTCCCTGCCGTTCCCCTGTACGCGCCTGATCCCCGGGTCGCGCCCCTGCTACGGCGGTGCCGCGCCGCTCAGGAGCCCTTCCCCTTCTTGCGCAGCGCCTGTGCCTTGTGGACGGCGCTACGGCCGGACTTCTCGCTCTCCACCTCGTACTGCGGCTCGTCCTTCGAGGCGTCCACGGTGCGTCCTGCCGCCTTCGTGCGTTCCGTGATCTTCTTCTTGACCTTCCCCGGAACGGTCTGGCCATGACTCTTCCAGGAGACGCGATCGCCCTTGGTGAACTTCTCGTCCTTCGCCATGGTCCTGATCCCTCCACGCTCCGCGACTTGGTGTACGTCGCCTTTCACTGTCCCGCTCGTCGGGGCCGGGCGCATTCCGGGGGCCGGTGCGAAGGGCGGGGACCCAGGACCCCGCCCTGTGTCGCGGGGGTCGGGCCCCGCCGGTCGTAGAGTGGTGTGGATGGGAACCTGGACCGGATGGGTGGCGTTGTCCGTTCACGTGGCCGCGGGGGTGGTCGGTTTCGGGCTGCGTAGCTGGTTGCACCACCGCGCGACCGGCGACAACGGCTACCGCTTCACCCCTGCGAGGCCGGGCACCCCGCCGTGGTGGTCACAGGTGCTCTCGGGCGCGGGGCTCGCGCTGGGAGGGCTGGCCCCCCTGCTCGCCGCGCTCGGGGTGACGGGCCCGGCGGGGCGGCCGGCCACGGCGCCGGTGTTCTGGGCGGGGCTCGCCGTCGCCGTCGCCGGATACGCGGGCGTGTTCGCCGCGCAGCAGGCGATGGGCCGTTCCTGGCGGATCGGCGTCGCGGTGGAGGAGCGCACGGCGCTGGTGACGGGCGGAGTGTTCGGGCTGGTGCGCAACCCCGTCTACACCTCGCTGCTCATCGGTATGGCGGGCATCGTGGCGATGGTGCCCGGTTGGCTCCCACTCCTCGCCTGGGCCCTCGCGTTCGTCGGCATCGCGCTCCAGGTGCGGACCGTCGAGGAGCCCTACTTGGTACGAGCCCACGGCGCGGCCTATCGCGCGTACGCCGCCCGGGTCGGGCGGTTCCTGCCCGGCGTGGGGCGGGCGGTGACCGCCGGGCACGCCCGTGCCGACGAGGGGCGTGGCACGCGATAGCCGTGGGCCCGTCCCGCTGAAGGGCGCTGGGGCAGGCGGGTCTCATACGGGGCGGTCGCCGGCGCGGCTCCCGTTCGTGCGCCTGCCGCCGGTGGGGCGGTCGTCGTGGGCGCGCCCGTCGACGTCTGCCGCTCTCGCGAGGAGCTGGTCCCGGCGGATGACGTCGGTGCCGGTGGCGGGCACGGTGCAGGCGTGGGCGCCCGCCAGGGAGCCGTAGAGGGCGCAGCGCAGGGGCGGCTCGCCGGACAGCAGGCCGAAGAGGTAGCCGGAGGCGAAGGCGTCCCCCGCCCCGTTGGAGTCCACCACCGGGGCCGGGGGAGCGGCGGCCGGGACGTGCGTGAGCTCGCCGTCGGCGAGGAGGTACGCGCCCTCCGCCCCGGCCGTGGCGACGACCGCTCGCGCCCGGCCGCGCGCGGCGATCCGCCGCATGGTCCGCTCCGGGTCGGCCAGGGCCGCCGTCGACAGGAACACCACGTCGGCCTCGTAGGCGAAGGCCTCGTGGTACGGCTCGTGACCGTCCCAGTTGTGCAGGTCCGTGGAGAGGGACACGCCCGCCGCCCGCAGGGTGGGCAGGGCGTGGGCGCAGGGCTGGGTGATGGAGACGTGCGCGTGACGGCTCGCGCCCGCGAGGGCCGCCACCGTGGCGGGCGGCAGCCGGTCGGCCTCGTGCGAGCGGGTGTTGTCGTACAGCGAAAGGCGGCGGCCGTCCGGGGACACGAGGTTCACCGCGCGCTTGGTCCCCGCGGACAGCGGGACCTCGGTGAGCGCGATGCCCTTGTCCTGGTGCAGCGCGCGCACCAGGTCGCCCGGGTGGTCGTCGCCGATGACGTCGATGTGGTGCGTGCGCAGCCCCAGCGCGTGGGTGCCCATCGCCACGAAGTCGCCGGTCTGCCCGGCCCGCATGTCGATGGCGGGGACCATGTAGCTGTCGGCGAAGGGCAGCGGCAGCTCGGGAACGTACACGATCGTGTCCACCCCGGCGCCGCCCAGGACGAGAACGTCGATGTCGTCGATGTCAGCGGGCACGGGGTCCTCCTGGGCGTGGCCGACGGGGCCCGGCCGGGCTGGTCGCTCCCGGCCGGAGTGCAGTCAAGCACGTCGGGCGGCGATGATGGAAGCGTTTCCGCAATCTTGCGGTGGAGTTGCAGCGGTTGGCGTGGGCGCGGCCGTGCGATCGGCGGGTCCTGTCCGTGAGTTGGTGAGGGGGCGGCGGCAACTGGCCATGCCAGAGGGGGAGTTCGGCGAGGCGGCGGGGTTGACCCGTCGGAGGGCGGCTTCTAGAGTCCCGTGCAAATACTTTCTGCAAGGAATCAGAATACTTTCGCCGCCCTGTCCATAGGTCGTCCGTAGGCCCTCTCCCGGCGCGGTTCCACCGCGGGCGCCGGGCCGTCGGCATCGGCCGCGCCCCCCGCCACCACGACGGACGCGTAGTCCGCCGCCACGACGGACGCGCAGTCCGCTGCCGCGACGGACGCGCGCAGTCCGCCGCCACGCCCCGAAGGAGCGCACCCGTGAACCGTGCCCGCGCAAGGACCGCCGCCGTGCTGGCCCTCGCGCCACTGGCCGCCCTCGTGCCCGCGACCCGCCACCACGCCGACGCCGCTTCCGGACCTGACCGAGCTGGTCGACAAGGCGCACGCCAAGGGCATGAAGGTGTTCTTCGACGTCGTCACCAACCACACCGCGGACCTCGTCCACTTCGCGGAGAACCAGTACGGCTACCGTTCGAAGGGCGCCTTCCCCTACCTCGACCGCGAAGGCCGGCCCTTCGACGACAGCGCGGGCGTGCGCCCCGTCGACGCGGACAGCTTCCCCTACACCCCGCGGATCGCGGACGCCGACCGGCACGCCCGCAAACCCGCCTGGCTCAACGACCCCACGATGTACCACAACCGCGGCGAGTCCACCTTCGCCGGGGAGAGCGGCCTCAACGGCGACTTCATGGGCAACGACGACCTGTGGACCGAACGCCCCGAGGTCGTCGCGGGCATGGAGCGCATCCACCGGCAAGGCCAACGCCTACGAGCAGGTGACCTTCCTCGGCAGTCACGACATGGGCCGCATCGGCGGCATGATCGCCCAGGACAACCCCGGCGCGAGCGACGCGGAGCTGCTGCGCCGCGACCGCCTCGCGCACGAGCTGATGTTCCTCGGCCGCGGCAACCGCGTCGTCTACGCCGGTGACGAGCAGGGCTTCACCGGCTCCGGCGGCGACAACGCCGCCCGCCAGCCGCTGTTCGCCACCGACGCCCCCGCCTACCGCGACGACGACCAGATCGGCACCGACCGCACCCACGCCCGGGACGCGTACGACACCCGGCACCCGCTGTACCGGGCCGTCGCCCGCCTCTCCGAGCTGACGCGGCGCCACCCCGCCCTGCGCGACGGCGTGTTCACCGACCGGTACCCCGGGCCCGCCGACGGGCCCGGCGTGTACGCGTACTCCCGTACGGACCCCCGCAAGCGCGTCGAGTACGTCGTGGCGCACAACAACGCGACCGGGGCGAGGACCGTCCGCATACCGACCGGCGCGGCCCACCGGCGCTACACCCCGCTGTACGGCACCAACGCCCCGGTGCGCAGCGGCGCGGACCGGGGCGTCACCGTCACCGTCCCCGCGCTCTCGTCCGTGGTGCTCCAGGCCGACGGGCCGCTGCCGGGACCGGACGCGCGGCCCCGCGTCACCCTGCGCGCGCCGGAGGAGGGCGCCACCGGCACCGTCGAGCTCACCGCCGACGTGGACGGCGGCGAGCTGAACCGGGTCGTCTTCGCCGCCCGGCAGGGCCACGGCCCCTGGCAGGTGCTCGGCACCGCCGACCACGCCCCCTACAAGGTCACCCAGCACCTCGACCCGGCCCTGCCCGAGTCGACCGCACTGTGCTACAAGGCCGTCGTCGTGGACAGCGGGGGCCGCGCCGCGCACGCCCTGGCCACCAGCAGCACGGGGCGCCCGCCGTCACCCGTGAGACCCGCCCTCCAGCGCGCCCACGCCGTCGTGCACTACCGGCGGCCCGACGGCGACTACGAGGGCTGGCGCCTGCGGACCGGGGCGGGCGGCGCGCCCGCCGCCTTCACCGGCCGTGACGCCTACGGAGCCTTCGCCTGGGTGCCGCTCGCCAAGGGCGCCACCTCGCTCACGTACACGGTCGAGAAGGACGTGCCCGACGACGAGTCCCTCGACATCGGCCTCTACGGCAACGAGGGGTGGCGGGTGGCGGGCGAGTCCGCGTACCTGACACCGGCGCTCGGCGGGGCGCTCGGCCTTGACCTGGCGGCTTCCCGCGTCCGCTGGCTCGACGAGGACACCGTCGTCCGGCCGGCGGGAGGCGCGGGCGTGGCCTCGCGCCAGCTCGTCTACGCGCCGCGCGGCGGCATCACCCTCCGGGACGGCGCGCTCTCCGACGAAGGGCACTGGCTGCGGCTGCGCCCCGCCGGGCCCGGCGCGGGCCGCCGCCCCGGGCTCGCGGACGGGGAGACGGTCCTCACCGTCGACCCGCGCGACCGCGACCGCGTGCCCGACGCCCGGCGCGCCCGCCAGCTCCTGGCCACCGAGCGCGGAGCGGACGGAGCCCTCATCGGCGCCACCGGCGTACGGCAGGGCAACTGAAAGCCCCCTGCCACCCGCGGAGTCGGCAGTCCGCGGGCGGGCCCGCGCGTCGACTTCGACGAGGCCCTGGCCCGGACCGTCCACTGGTACCGCGAGCACCGCGCCTGGTGGCGCCCCCTGGTACCCGCCCGCCGCTAGGCGGACCTGCGGTCCTCCTGCCGCCCCGACGCCGTCGACTCGCGGACCACCAGCTCCGGCAGGAACACGAACTCGCTGTGCGGGGCGGGGGTGCCGCCGATCTCCTCCAGGAGCGTGCGCACCGCGGCCTGGCCCATCGCCTGGACGGGCTGGCGCACGGTGGTCAGCGGCGGGTCGGTGAACGCGATGAGCGGGGAGTCGTCGAAGCCGACCACCGAGATGTCCCGGGGCACCTCGAGACCGCGCTCGCGGGCGGCCCGGACGGCGCCGAGCGCCATCATGTCGCTGGCGCACACGATCGCCGTGCACCCCTTGCCGATCAGGGTGCCCGCGGCGGCCTGGCCGCCCTCCAGGGAGTACAGGGAGTGCTCGATCAGCTCGCCGGAGTCGTCGGCCGGCATGCCAAGGCGCTCACGCATGCCGAGCTGGAAGCCCTCGATCTTGCGCAGCACGGGCACGAAGCGCCGGGGGCCCACCGCGAGGCCGATGCGGGTGTGGCCGAGCGAGGCCAGATGCGTGACGGCAAGGCGCGCCGCGGCCCGGTCGTCGGTCGACACGAACGGCGCCTTCACCTGCGGGGAGAAGCCGTTGACCAGGACGAACGGCACGCCCTTGGCGCGCAGTGCCTCGTAGCGGCCCATGTCGGCGGTGGTGTCGGCGTGCAGCCCGGAGACGAAGATGATGCCCGCGACGCCGCGGTCCACCAGCATCTCGGTCAGCTCGTCCTCGGTGGAGCCGCCGGGGGTCTGGGTGGCGAGCACGGGCGTGTAGCCCTGGCGGGTCAGGCTCTGCGCGACGACCTGGGCGAGCGCGGGGAAGATCGGGTTGTCCAGCTCGGGCGTGATCAGCCCGACGAGACCGGCGCTGCCGCGCTGCCGCAGCCGTGGCGGGCGCTCGAACCCGAGCACGTCGAGCGCCGCGAGGACGGATTCCCGGGTGGCCGCGGCGACACCGGGCTTGCCGTTCAGTACCCGGCTCACGGTGGCTTCGCTGACCCCTGCCTGCGCTGCGATGTCGACGAGCCGTGCGGTCATGGGACCGGACTGTACCTGTCATCCGCCTGATTGCCCACCAGCGGTGCAAGCTTGCGGAAAGCCTCCGTTTTCCCCGGGAACCTGCGGAATTCGGCAACCTGTGGCGGGAGCGCCCGCCCGCCCCCGGCCTGGCGTGGCGCGGCCGGGGCGGGGAAGGCGCGCCGCATAGCGTGGGCACACGGGGGCAGCACCACACCCTCGCCAAGGAGGGTCACCGGATCCGGCTGACCGCGATGCCCGGCCGCCACGCCCTCGGATTCCTGCGCGGCCTCCTGCCGCCGGTCATGGGCAGCATGCTGGAGTTCGGCCCGGCGGGCGGGCCGGTGCGCCTGCGTGTGTACAGATCGGGGGGACGCTGCTCTTCGACGGCATCGACGGCATCGACGAGATCGCCCGGCGCTACCCGGACACCGACGTCGCGGTCCTGTGTCTCGGCGGCACCCGCCTGCCGGGAGGCTTCGTCGTCACCATGGACGGCCGGCAGGGCGCGGAACTCACCCGACGGCTCCGCCCCCGCTTCGCCCTGCCCGTGCACTACGACGACTACACGGTGATGAAGTCGCCGCTCAGCGCCTTCCACGCGGAGATGGACCGCCGCGGCCTCGGCGAACGGGTCATCCACTGCGGCCGGGGACAGGTGGCGACGATCGCGCCGGGCAGCCCGGCCGTGCGGGTGTCCTGAGCCGCTGCGCGAGGGCGCGGGCGGCCGCGGAGAAAGGGCCCGGCGCCGGCCCGGTCGGGGCAGCGGGGAAACGATGTGGCCCCGGGCCCCGTTCCGAGGCCCCGGTCCGAACGGCCGGGCGCGTGGAGCCCGTTGCCAGGGCCCTCGGCCGCTCGGACCGGAGTCGTGGGGGAACGTAACACCGTCGCAATGTCTTGCAAAAGGTTTTGCGGCGAATGACCTCAAGGAAATCCCGGAGTGACGCCCGCTCAGCGGGAAGGGTTGACCGCGGTTCCGGGGGGTCGTACGGTCACGACCGAAATCGGCGTGAAATGTTGCTGCAACAATCTTCAACGGCCTGACGGGCGCGGCGCGTTGCCGGACAAGGCCATCCCCCACTGACGCTGGAGGCCCCTCATGGCTGCCCGTAGGACCATGGTTCGCAGACCGCTCGCCACCGCCCTCGCCCTCGCCGCCGGAGCCGTCGGCGGCCTCGTCGCGGGAGCCCCGCAGGCGCAGGCCGCCCCGCCCGGGGGCAAGGACGTCACCGCCGTGCTCTTCGAGTGGAAGTACGCGTCGGTGGCCAGGGCGTGCAGGGACCAGCTCGGCCCGGACGGGTACGGCGCCGTCCAGGTGTCACCGCCACAGGAGCGCCTCCAGGGCGAGGCCTGGTGGGCCGCGTACCAGCCCGTCAGCTACCGGATCGGCACCCGGCTCGGTGACCGCGCCGCGTTCCGGGCCATGGTCAAGGCCTGCCACTCCGCGGGCGTCAAGGTCATCGCCGACGCGGTGATCAACCACATGACGAACGCCTCCGGCACCGGTTCCGCGGGCTCCCGCTTCACCAAGTACGACTACCCCGGCACGTACTCGGCCGCCGACATGGACGACTGCCAGGCGTCCATCGGCAACTACCAGGACCGGTGGAACGTCCAGCACTGCGAACTGGGCGGCCTGGCCGACCTGGACACCGGCGAGGAGTACGTCCGCGGCAGGATCGCGGCCTACCTCAACGACCTCCTGTCCCTCGGCGTCGACGGCTTCCGTGTCGACGCGGCCAAGCACATGCCCGTCGACGACCTCAAGAACATCAAGTCCCGGCTGACCAAGCCGGACGTCTACTGGAAGCAGGAGACGCTGTACGGCGCGAACGAGGCGGTGTCGCCGAGCGAGTACACCGCCACCGGCGACGCCCAGGAGTTCCGCTACGCCTGGGACCTCAAGCGCGTCCTCAACGACGAGAAGCTCGCCTACCTCAAGAACTACGGCGAGGGCTGGGGCTACATGCCGGGCTCCACGTCCTCCGTCTTCGTCACCAACCACGACACCGAGCGCCACGGCAAGTCCCTCTCCTACAAGGACGGCGCGAAGTACACCCTCGCCCACGTCTTCATGCTGGCCTGGCCCTACGGCTCCCCGGACGTGCACTCCGGCTACGAGTTCAGCGACCCCGACGCGGGCTCGCCCGAGGGCGGCCACGTCAAGGCGTGCTACAGCGACGGCTGGAAGTGCCAGCACGCCTGGCCCGAGATCAGGAGCATGGTCAAGTTCCGCAACACCGCGCGCGGCACCGGCGTCACCCACTGGTGGGACAACGGCAACGACGCCATCGCGTTCGGCCGCGGGAACAAGGCCTACGTGGTGATCAACCACGAGGGCTCCACCGTCGACCGGACCTTCCAGACGTCCCTCGCCCCGGGCAGCTACTGCGACGTCCAGAGCGGCAGGAAGGTCACCGTGGACGGCTCGGGCCGCTTCCGGGCCGCCGTCGCCCCGGACACCGCGCTGGCCCTGCACGCCGACGCCAGGAAGTGCTGACGCCCGGCCGCCGCGCCACGTCCTGAGCGCCGGGCCACGTCCTGAGCGCCGGGCCTCGTCCTGTGCACCGCGCCTCGTCCTGTGCACCGCGCCTCGTCCTGTGCGCCGCGCACGGTGTCCGGCGCCGTCCCTCGTCCGGCCCGTCAGGTACCGGCCCGCAGACCGGCACCGGTCCCCTCCCCGGCCCAGGCCGCCCGGCGGTTCGCTTCCGCCGGGCGGTCCGCCCGGGGCAGCGGCCGGGCCACGTCCCGGTGTCCCGGGTGGCTGCGCGACCGGGGGAGGGATATACCGGACATGTGACGGATGATGGCCGACGCGGTGACGCCCTGTCGCCGGAGGAGTTCGCGCGGATCGTACGTACCCGTAGTGCCGTGCGCAGTTACGCCCCCGCGCTCATCGAGGAGCGCGTCCTCGACGACCTGCTGGACGCCATGCTGTCCGCCCCGACCGGGAGCAACGCACAGGCGTGGTCGTTCGTCGTGGTGCGCGACGCGGCGGCCCTGCGCCGCCTGCGCGCGTTCTCCCCCGGCCTCGTGGGCAAGCCCCCCGTCGTGGTGGTGGCCTGCGTGGACGGCAGCCGCCTCGACCTGGCCTCGCACGACGGCGCGCCGGAGCTGTGCGTGACCATGGCGGTCAACACCCTGCTCCTGACGGCCCACGCCTACGGCCTGGGCGCCTGCCCCGTCACCAGCTTCCGGACCGGTGTGCTGCGGGTGCTGCTCGACATGCCCGACCACATCGAGCCGGTGTTCATGGTGCCGATGGGCTATCCGGCAGGCGAACGGCACAGGTCCAAGCGCCGCCCCAGAAGGGAGGTGATCAGCTATGACCTCTTCGGACAGCACACTCCCCTCGCCGGTGCGTGAGGAACTCGTCCTGCTGGTCGCGAACTTGTTGGCCAGTGCCCGCGGGCTGCTGGACGAGCCGAAGGACTACGGGCCGATGCGCTGCCTGGGCGCGGCCTGCCGGGTCCTGGAACTGCTCGAACAGGCGGACGCGAGCGAGCAGCGCCTGGTCACCGTCCGCAAGCGGATCGAGGACGTGCTCACCGGGCCGCAGAACCACGACCACACCGCCGCCTTCCTGGACGAGCTGTGCGAGCAGGTGGCCGTGGCCGTGACCCGGCCCACCGAGCCCCGTACGGGCGACTGAGTCCACGCACCCGTACCCCTGACCCGGACGCCGCGTGCGAGGCGGGTCGCGCGATCCCGCTACGCCTGCCGGTCGGGCGGCGGTCCGGCGACCCGCGGGTCCAGGTAATCCGGTCCGGGCAGGCCCTTGCGGCGCGCGGCGATCCCGGACAGCGCCTCGAAGACGGCCCGGCGGGCGTTCATCGTGGTGGTGCAGCCGGGGTCCAGGTGGGGCGCCACCTCGACGAGGTCCATGCCGACCACCGGCACCTCGTGGCAGAGGCGGCGGATGGCCGGCAGCAGTTCGCGGTTGGTCAGGCCCGGCGGCTCGGGGGTGCCGGTGCCGGGCGCGAAGGCCGGGTCCAGCACGTCGATGTCCAGGGACACGAACACGTACTCAGGACCGTCCAGGGCCTCCTCGATGGCCTGCTGGAGGACCACGTCGAACCCGCGCCGGTCGATCTCGGCCATGAAGTGCGCGCGCAGCCCGTGCTCGCGCATCCAGTCGAGCAGGTCGTCCTCGGGCGCGATGGCACTGCGCAGGCCGACCTGGACGAAGTTGCGTCCGGGGATGTGCTCGTCCTCGATCAGCCGGCGGATCGGCGTGGCGTGCGAGGCGAGATGGCCCGCCAGATGGGGGGCGCAGTCCGGGTGCGCGTCGAAGTGGACGACCCCGACGTTGCCCGCCCCGTAGACGTCGGCCACGGCGGCGGCGTCGGGCCACAGGATCGAGTGGTCGCCGCCGAGCACGATGGGGATGGCGCCCGTCTCGGCGATCTCCCGGACCAGGGCGCGGATCGGCTCCATGGAGTTGTCGATGCTGAACAGGTCCACCGCCGCGTCGCCGTAGTCGACGACCGTCAGCTCCTCGAAGGGCTTGACGCGCGTGCTCGGGTTGATGAGCAGGTGCGGGCTGTGCGGCAGGCACCGCTCGTCCGCCCGGATGGCCCGCGGGCCGAAGGCGGCGCCCCGGTGCCCCGTGGACATGTCCACGGGCGCCCCCAGGACCGCCACGTCGACCCGACCGGCGCGCAGGTCGTCCTGGTTGAGGCACAGCGGCAGCCCGAACAGCGTGGCGATGCCCGCGTAGGGCGGTGCGAACGCGTAGCGCTGGAGGTTGATGGGGCCGGGCTCGCGTCCCGGCTCCGACGTACGGTCGACCGTCCGTCTCCAGGCATCCGCCGGTACGTCTTCCATGGGGGCTCCCTCGGTGTGTCGCGCCCGGGCGGTGCCCGGCGCCGCCGGCGTCCGGCCGGTTCCCGCGCACCTCACACCATTCGAGCAGGCGGGGCCGAGGTCGGCACCCCGCAGGTTCGGGCGCACCGCCTCCACGAGGCGCGGCGGCGGCGCCCTGCCTCGGCGGCGGCGCTGCCCGGCCGCGGCGGCCGGGCCTCGGACGGCGCAACCGGGCGTGCGCGGGGGATGGCCCGTGCGGATCGTTGGTGGCGAAGCGCGCGTGGTCCGCGCCCCGGCTCGGGCCGGTCCCCGGGCCGCCCGGCCGCGGGGCCGCTCAGCCGTCGGCGCACCGTCCGGAAGGAAAGCTGATGCTACGAGGTGACATGCCGGACACCTCGCGGTCGTGCGGGGCGGGCGGCGACGCCGGCCCGGGTCCGCGCCTGGGCGACGGGGCCGCGGCGGTGCGCGGTGGCTAGGCCCGCGGACGCGGACGTCGTGGTGCTCGGCACCGGCGTCATCGGCCTGGCCACGGCCTGGGAGGCGGCCCGCCGGGGGCTCCGGGTGCGTCTGGTCGGCCCGCGTCTCGGGGAGCACCAGGGACAGGCGTCCCGGGCGGCGGGCGCGATGCTCGCCCCGTTCAGCGAGGTGGCCGCGTCCGACAACTCCCAGCGCGTCGCCCTCGAAGTCCGCGAACGGGTCGCCGCCCGCGCCCTGTACGACTCCTGGCTGCCCCTGCTGCGGCAGGCGAGCGGCCGGCCCCTCGCCCTGACGCCGGGGCTGTGGGTGGTGGCCACCACCGGGGGCCGCGGGGACGCGGCCGAGCTGGACGCCATCGCCGACGCGGCCCGCGCCCACGGCCACCCGGCGGAGCGCCACGACCCCGCCGACGTGCCCGGCCTGTCCCCGGCCCGGTCCGTCGCCGCCCACGGCGCGCTGTGGCTGCCCACCGAGGCGACCGTCGACTCGGGCGAACTGATGGGCGCCCTGACCGACGTCCTCCTCGCCCACGAGGGCGTGGAGTGGAGCGAGGAGCACGCCACCGGCCTGCGCCCGTCGGCGGGCGCGGACGTGGCCGTCACCCGCGCCGGTGCGCCCGACATCCGTGCGCCGCGCGTCGTCCTGGCCGTGGGCGTCGGCCTGTCCGACCTGCTCGCGGGCAGCGGGGACCTGGACCTGGCGCTGCCCCCGATGCTGGCCGGCAAGGGGGTCAGCGTGCTGCTGCGCCACGTGCCCACGGAGCTGCCCGCGGCGATCCGTACGCCCATGCGCGACTTCGCCTGCGGCATGCACCTGGTGCCCCGCGCCGACGGCGTGGTCTACCTGGGAGCCACCAACCGGCTCACCCCGACGGGCGCCGTCACCCACCCGTTGGTCACGGAACTCACCGACCTGCTGCGGGAAGCGGGCGAGGAGCTCAACACCCGGCTCTACGAGGGGCAGGTCGTCGGCACCCGCGTCGGCTACCGGCCCTTCACGCTCGACCACCTGCCGCTGGTCGGCCGCACCGCCGACCCGCGGGTCCTCATCGCCTCCGGCACCTACCGCAACGGCATGCTCCTCGCCCCCCGCGTCGCCGAGATGATCGCGAACCACCTCACCGGGGCCACCGTCGAGGCGCACCCCTTCGACCCCACCCGCACCATCACCCCGCACGCCCTGCCGGAAACGCTGGAGCACTGGCTGCCGGACCTGGTGGACCTCTTCCTCCCTCCGCAGGGAACGCCGACCAACATGCAGGGCGTCCTGGCCGACCTGTTGCACCACGGCCTGCGCAGCCTGGTCACCGACGGGAGCGGCCCGCGCGGCGCGGCGGTCCGGCGTACCTGGGAGCAGGCCCCCGTGCCCGAAGCCCTGTGGTCGCTGCTCGTCGCCTACCTCAAGTGAGGTCCGGCGGCGGGGCGTTCGACGGCTGGGCGTACACCCCGTCGAGCAGGCGGAAGAGGTCGACGGGAACGCCGTCCTCGCCCAGCGCGTACCGCCCGGGGTCGGTCAGGTACAGGGACGCCACGTGGCCGTCGGGGCGCAGCGTCTGCACCGTCTCGGCGGCGTAGAGACCCAGGAACGGCGGGTCGTCGTCCGGGGCGTCGAGTTCCTGCCGCAACTGCCGTGCCTGGTCGAACAGCAGCGCCTCCCCGAAGCTGTCCACGTTGATGCCCAGGGCGCCCCTGCCGTCGTCGGAGAGGCCGACCGCCCGCAGGAGCTCCACCAGGTAGCTGGTGTATCCGAGGCAGTGGCGGTCGTGCGGGACGTCGAGCTCCCGCAGTTCCTTCCACATCGGGTCGCCGGTGGCGATCATCACGGCGAGGAGGTCGTCGTCGTGCGGTACGTCCCCGGTGGCCACCGCCTCCGCCAGGCACTCGGCCAAGGGGTCGAGCCCGGGCGCGGTGCGCACGGCGACGTCCGTACGGCCCGCGGCGTCCAGGGCCCGGCGGATGCGGCGGCGGAACAGGTCGAGCACCCGGGTGTAGCGGCTGTCGACCAGGCGGAAGTAGCGCTGCGCCAGTTCGGTGGTGACCAGGCCGCCCTGGTAGGCGTCGAGGAGGTACAGGTAGTACTGCACGCGGGGCACGTCGACGGTGACGGTCAGGGGCAGGGAGGGCGGCAGCATGGCGGCCACGTCGCCGATCACGCGTGACTGACGCAGGACCGTCTCGTACTCGTAGAGCGACAGTTCGTCCTCCACGGTGACGGACCGCAGCCGGGCGGCCGGGGGAGCGGCGTCGGCGCGCAGCAGTTCCGCGCAGTCGCCGTGCTCGTCGACGAAGCGCAGGTTCCGGTGGCTGAACAGGCAGACGCCGCTGACCAGTTCCGCGCGCTCGGCGTCCTTGGCGGTACCGGTGAGCTTCCGCGCTCCCTTGATGTGCAGGCGGTGGCGGCTGCCGCGGAACTCGGCCCCGGCGAAGACCGCCTTGTGCGCCCGGTCCCTGCGGCTCTGCACGATCAGCGCGTCGGGGCCCGTCGCGCACTCGCCCGCGCCGAAGTACGCGCCGAGCGCGCGCACGCGCTGGAACGCCCGCCGGACCGCCTTGTCCTGGTCCGGCACGCCGTCGGCCGCGGTCCGCCACAGGCCCCGGGTGCCGGGGACGGGGCGGGGGCGGGGGTCCGCGGGCGCGTCGTACCGGTGCAGGACGGCGGGCTCACCGGGGCGTTCGGTCTGCTTGATGACGAGCAGTTCGTCGGGGCCGGGCAGTTGGTCGACGGGGGACGTTCGGTCGGCACCGGGCGGTTCGTCGGTGGGGGACGGTTCGTCGGTGTCCGCGAGGAAGCGGCACCCTGCGCGGGGTGCTTCTCCACCGGCAGGGGTGTCGTGGGTACGCACACATCCTCCCGAAGCTCCGCGTTCGGCGCCGCACGGGTTCCGTACGGCACTCATCTGCATGGACACATGTGAGCAAATCGGGCGTGAATGGTCATCTCCATTATCGGAGCCGACGCGCGACGGGCAACCCGGGTCCGGGCCGGGCAGGGAGGGCGCTCCGGGACCGCCTGTCGGGAACGAGGCCGGTCAGGCGGGGTGCGCGTCGTGTGGGCCCGCGACGAGGACGGCCAGGCAGCCGAGGAAGCCGACGGCCAGCAGGGCGCCGACAACCACCAGGGCGGTGTGGAAGGCAGAGGTCGGGGTGGCGCCGCCGGTGAGGCCACCCGCGTACACGGAGCCCACGACGGCGGGGCTGAGGGCGCCGCCGAACTGGCGCAGCGCGGTGCTGGTCGCGGAGGCCATGCCGGCGAGTTCCCAGGGGGCGGCGTTGACGGAGACGACGGTGACGGAGGTGAGCATCAGGGAGACGGCCACACCGAACAGGGCCAGCCGCCAGGCGAGGCCGGGGAACCCGGTGCCGGGGCCGACCTGGGTGAACAGGAAGACGGCGGCGGTGGCCACGGCGAGTCCGGCGGTGAGCAGCGCGAGCGGCGGTACGCGACGCATCAGCCACCCGACCGGTACGTTGACGACCGCGCTGACCCCGGCGAAGAGGAAGAGCCGGATGCCGATCTCCAGGGCGGAGTGGTGGTGGACGGCGCCCAGGTACAGGCTGATCAGGAACGTGAAGCCGACGGTCGCGAACAGGGCGATCACGGAGGCGAAGGCGGCCGTGGCGAAGCCGGGCGAGGCGAACAGCCGCAGGTCCATCAGCGGCGCGGCGGCGCGGCGCTCGACGGCGACGAAGGCGGCAAGGGCCAGGACCCCGACCGCGAGGCTGGTCACCGTGGTGACGGAGGTCCAGCCCCGGGAGCCGCCCTCGATGGCGCCGAAGATGAGGCCGACCATGGCCAGGGCGGCGGTGAGCTGACCGGGCAGGTCCAGCCGGCGGCCCTCCGGGCTCCGCGACTCCGGCAGGCACCGGTGGCCGAGGACGAGCGTGGCGAAGGAGAGGACGGAGGCCGGGACGAAGATCCACCCCCAGGGGGCGACTTCGAGGATGCCTCCCGACAGCAGGGGGCCGAGCGCGAGTCCGGCGGCCACCCCGGCGGCCCACAGCCCGATGTGGCGGCCGCGGTCGTCGGCGTCGGGGACGGCGTGGGCGATCAGGGCCAGGGTGGTGGGCAGCAGCAGCCCGGCGCCCAGGCCGGACACGGCCTGCCCGGCCCAGAGGACGGGCATCACGGCGCCGCTGCCCAGCAGGCCCGCCAGCGCCGCGACGAGCCCGCCGGTGCCGGTCAGGGCCAGGCCCAGGGAGAAGACCCGGCGGCGCCCGTGGAGATCGCCGAACACGCCGGCGGACAGGATCGCGGCCGCCATCGGCAGGACGTAGGCGTCGGACACCCACTGCAACTGGGCGGTCCCGGCGCCGGTGGAGTCGGCGATGTCGTTCAGCGCCCCCGCGACGCCGTTGACGGGCAGGTAGACGGTGAAGACACCCAGGACGGCCACGGCGACCGTGGCGACGACACGGCGCTCGTCCGGGGCGTTCCCGCACCCGCGCTCCGGGCCGGGCGAGGAGGGCAGGGGCGGCACACGTGCTCCTCAGGGCAGTCGCTCAGCAGGGACCCGGCGACGCGGGTGCCGGCACCGCGCCGGGAAGGACACGCGGCCCTCGCTGACACACACCTGCGCCCGCGCCCCGCTCCGGCGGCGATGGTATGTGGCGGGACGGTCGTACGGCCTCTCGGGCTGGGGCAAACGGAGCAGCCGGCGCCGAGCCGGGCCACGGCGCCGACGCCCCGGCGGAGCCGTCAGTCCGGCAGGCCCCGGGCGCGGCCCTACCGGTCCTGGGAGAGGGCGTACATCTCGGCGAAGAGGGAGCCAGGGGTGTCGCGCAGGGTGTCGAAGGTGCCCTGCTCGGCGACGCGGCCGTGGTCGAGGACCAGGACGCGGTCGGCGAGGCGGGTGTTGTCCAGGCGGTGGGTGACGATCACGGTGATCCGGTCGTGGCTCATGGCCTTGAGGGCGGTGAAGATCTGGTGCTCCCCGCGGGCGTCGAGCTGGCTGGTGGGCTCGTCGAGGATCAGTACGGCCGGCTTGCGGTACAGGGCCCGGGCGCAGGCGAAGCGCTGCCACTGGCCGCCGGAGAGTTCGGCCCCGCCGAACCACTCGCGGGCCAGGAGGGTGTCGAGGCCGTGGGGCAGGTCGTCGATCGCCTCGCGCAGGCCGACCTGGTCGACGGCTTCCCACACGGGGTCGTCGTGGTGGGTGCGGGGCTGGCCCTGGGTGACGTTCTCGCGGGCCCGTAGCGGCCACTTGGCGAAGTCCTGCGTGACGACGCCGGTGTGGCGCCACGCGGCGTCCGCGTCGAGGTCGCGGGTGTCGACGCCGTCCCACAGGACACGGCCCTTGTCCGGGAGGGTCACCGCGGTGATCAGGTTCATCAGGGTGGACTTGCCCGCTCCGTTCGCCCCGACGACCGCGACGACCTCGCCCCGCTCCAGGGTGAGGGACAGCCCGTCCAGGGCGGGCCGGTCCTTGGCCGGGTACGTGTAGGACACGCTGTCCACGCGCACCGTCGCCGGGGCCCGCGGCGTCCGGGTGCCGCGCTGCCGCGCCGCGCGTTCGGCGCGCCGCAGGAAGGTGCGGAGGTCTTCCAGGTACATGCCGGTGTTCAGGATGTTGGCCGCGTAGGTCACCGCGGTGCCCAGCGAGGCGAGCACGGCCTTCAGCCCGACGATCGCGGTGGCGGCGACGGCCAGGCCCAGGTGACCGTGGGTGGCGAGGTAGGCCAGGGCGCCCCAGATGAGGACCTGGAAGGCACCGCCGACCGCCGCGGCCGCCAGCACGGTGCGCGCCTTGCGGGGAGCGGCGGCGATGGTACGGGCGTCCATGCGCCGGGAGATGGAGGCGTACCAGAACCGCACGTAGTCGGTCATGCCGTTCGCGCGGACCTCGGCGGCGTGCTTGGGCACGGTCGCCCACCAGCGCACCATGTGCCGTACGTTCTCGTCGGCGAGGTTCAGGTAGTGCGTCTGGTAGCTGATGCGCGCGGAGAGGACCTCACCGACCCCGGCCGGGACGATCGCCAGCGCGATCAGCGGCAGCAGGACGGGGTGCAGCAGGGTGAGCGCGCCCATGGCGCCGGTCATCTGCATGAGCGCGGACATGCACCGCTGCACGTCGGTGACGAGGTTCGCGGTGCGCTGCACGCCGGCCTTCGCCGCCGTCTTCTCGTCGTGGAAGCCCGGCTCCTCCATCGCCGTCATCTCCGCCCGGCACACCGTCTCCACGAAGCGGGTGTCGGCCCGGGAGACCAGCAGCGGAGTGACCCGCCCCGAGGCGTAGGAGCCCAGCACGGTGGACACCCTGGCCACGGCGGCGGCGCAGACGACCACCGCCAGCGCCGGCAGCGCGGCCTCGATGCGGGAGGCGGCGTCCGCCCCGCCCAGCAGGGGGCGCATGGCGCGGGCGGTGGCGGCCAGCAGCACGGCCTGGGAGGCCCCGGCGACCAGTTGGCACACGCCCAGCAGGAGCACGGCCCGGCGGTCGGCCCGCCACGCCATCCTCAGCGTCCACCACACGGCCGCGGGCAGACGACGTACGACCGTACGGACGGTGATCCCCGCCAACCGGTTGGCCGCGTCCTTGGCCGCGAACCGCAGATCGGCCGGCGGTGGCGGGGGCGGCGGGGCGGTGCTCGCGCGGGAGTGGTCGGACGTCGTCAACTGCGCACCTCCTGAGCGGGGTTCGGCCTTCGTGGCCGCACTTCTCGGTGATGCCGCACTCAACGACGAGCCGCAGCCGTTCGCACACACGTGTTTCGGACGAAGCAGGTCCCGCACGGACGCGGGGCGGCGACGACTGCCGGATGCACCGACCCGTACGGCGAACGGACCCCACCGAGCCGCGGGGTGGCCGAAACGCCGCACGGGCCGGGTGCCTTGCGGGTTGTGGTCTCTTGGTGCAGTGCCGGGCACCCCGCGGCCGTGGGTGGCGGGCCCCCGCCCGAGCTGCCCCTCCCGGCTCAGACGTCGCGGTGCAGCAAGCGGTGGTGTGCCGTGGCGAGCAGGAGCAGGGTGTACGCGGTCACCAGGGCCAGGGACGGCCAGGCGCCGAGGGAGCCGACCGTGTCCGGGCTCGCGTCGGACGTCTGGGTGAGCTTCTCCAGGGCGGCCGTCGGGACCGCGCCCGCGACCCAGCGCTGGAGGGTCCCCCAGGAGCGGGCCGAACAGCGAGGGCAGCAGCATCACCGCCACCACGGCCGTCACCGCGCCGGCCGAGTGCCGCAGCAGGACGCCGATCGCCAGGCCCAGGACGCCCACGGCGGCGAAGAGCGCCGCGATGCCGAACAGCGCGGGCCACGGCTCGCCGGGGGCGTACCGGCCGTCCTCCAGGACCGCGTCGCCGAGCAGGTACGCCACCGTGCAGGAGAACAGCGCGACCACGTACAGCAGTACGGCGAGCAGGGCGGCCTTGGCGGCGAGCACGCGGCCCCGGCGGGGCACGGCGGTGAGCGTGGCGGTGATGGTGCCGCTGGAGTACTCGCCGCACACCGTGAGCGCCCCCAGCACACCGGCCGTCATCAGCGAGACCACGCCGAGGGTCAGGCTGCCGCCGAGGACCGTGTCGTCCTCCCGCAAGCTGCCGCTGAGCCCGACGAAGACCGCGCCCACCACGGTCACCAGGCCCGTGGCGACAGCCGTCCAGCGGGTCGAGCGGAGGCCGGCGAACTTGGTCCACTCGAAGGCCAGGTGGTGCCGGAAGCCGGGGCGCCCGGCAGGGGTGTACGTACGCGTCGGGCTCATCGGGCCGCCGCCCCCTTCGGGTGGTGGGTGGCGCTGCCCCGGTACTCCACGCTGGAGCGGGTCATGGCCGTGTAGACCTCTTCCAACGAGGAGAGGACCGGCGTCAGCTCGTGGACGGCCAGGTGGTGCGCGCGGGCGAGTTCGCCGATCTCGGCGGGGCCGAGGCCGGTGACCCGCCAGCCGCCCTCCGGGGCCGGGCCCACGGTCGCCCCGCGCCCCTCCAGCGCCGCCCGCATCCGTCCGGCCTCGGCCGCGGCCGTCCGTACCCGCGTCACGCCTTGCGAGTTCGCCTCGATGAACTCCCGCATCCCGGTGTCGGCGAGCAGCCGCCCCCGCCCGATGACGATGAGCCGGTCGGCGACGAGCTCCATCTCGCTCATGAGGTGGCTGGAGAGGAAGACCGTACGGCCCTGCGCGGCCTGGCAGCCGAGCAGGGACCGGATCCACCGGATGCCGTCGGTGTCGAGCCCGTTGACCGGCTCGTCCAGGATCAGCACCTCCGGGTCACCGAGCAGGGCGGCGGCGATGCCCAGCCGCTGGCCCATGCCCAGGGAGAGCCCCTTGGCCCGCCGGTCCGCGACGCCGTCCAGGCCGGCGAGTTCCAGCACCTCGTCGACCCGCCGCCGCGGGATCGCGTGGGAGCGGGCCAGGCCGAGCAGGTGGCAGCGGACGCCGCGCCCGCCGTGCACCGCTCGCGCGTCCAGGAGCGAGCCGACCTCGCGCAGGGGCGCGGCGAGGCGGTCGTAGCGGCGGCCGTCGACGGTGACGGTGCCCGCGCTGGGCGTGTCCAGGCCGAGGATCATGCGCAGGGTGGTCGACTTCCCGGCGCCGTTGGGGCCGAGGAAGCCGGTCACCAGGCCCGGCCGCACCGTGAAGGTCACGCGGTCGACGGCGGTCCGTCCGCCGTACCGCTTGGTCAGTTCCCGTGCTTCGATCATGCCGCCGACGCTACGGACGGCGGACACCCCCGGACATCCGCCGTACGGAGTCGGGGGCTGCACCCGGGGGAGTACGCGGGCGGACCCCAGGGCTCATCGGCGCGGAGGAGCGAACGGGCCGCGGCTCAGGGCTCGCCGGGCCGCACCAGGCCCGTCTCGTAGGCGGCCACCACCAACTGGGCGCGGTCCCGTGCGCCCAGCTTGGCCAGCAGACGGCTGACGTGGGTCTTCGCGGTCAGCGGGGACATGAACAGACGCGTGCCGACCTCGTCGTTGGACAGGCCGCACCCGACCAGGGCGAGCACCTCCCGCTCCCGCGCCGTCAGCGGCGCCAGTCGCTCCCGCGCCGACTCCCGCGGCGCCGTGAGCCGGGCGAACTCCTCGATCACGCGCCGGGTCACCGCCGGCGCCAGCAGGGACCGCCCGGCGGCGACCGTGCGGATGCCCTCGCGCAGGTCGTCCGGGTCCACGTCCTTGAGCAGGAAGCCCGCGGCTCCGCCGCGCAGGGCATCGAAGACGTACTCGTCCGCCTCGTACGTCGTCAGGACCAGGACGCCGACGGCGGCCAGCTCCGGAGCGGCGGCGATCCGGCGCGGGTGGCCTCCAAGCCGTCGACACCGGGCATGCGGATGTCCATCAGGACCACGTCCGGCCGCGTAGTGCGGGCCAGCTCGACGGCCTGGGCGCCGTCGGCGGCCTCGGCGACCACCACGAGGTCGTCGGTGAGGTCGAGGAGCGCGCGGAACCCCGCCCGGACCACGGTCTGGTCGTCGGCGAGCACGACCCGGATCACGCCGCCGCCCGGGGGAGCACGGCCCGCACCCGCCAGCCGCCACCCGGCACCGGCCCCGCGTCGAGGTGCCCGTCCACGGACGCGGCCCGCTCCCGCATGCCGATCAGGCCGTATCCGTCGGCCGGACCGTGTCCGTCGGCGCCGGACCCGTCCGCCGTGGTTGGGCCGTACCCGTCGGCAGCTCCCGCACCGCCTCCCTCCCCGAGGCCCGCACCTGCGACATCGCCGCCCGCGCCAGGTCCGGGCGCTTGTCCAGCGCGTCGAGCGCCACAGCCGCCTGCACGGTCATCGCCGACACGGTGTGCGCCACCACGTCGTGCAGCTCCCGGGCGATCCGCACCCGCTCCTCCTGCACCTTGCGCCCCGCCTCCCGCTCCCGCTCGGCCTCCGCGCGGACCGCCCGGTCCGCGTACTCCTCCAGCAACTCCCGCCGCCCGCGCACGCGGCGCCCGTGACGAGCGTGACGGCCACCGGCCACCGGCTCCGTACGAGGAGCGCCGCGACGGAGACGCCGTACAGCAGCCAGGTCAGCCAGTCGTCCTGCCGGTGCGAGGAATCGTTGACCGCGGCGTCGGCGCCGGTGAACACCGCGACCACCGCCGCCACCGCCAGGTCCGCCAGCGGCAGCGGCCGGGGGAGGCGCCACGGGCGGGGGGAGGCATCTGCGGAGGAGGGCACGCTCCGAACGATAGGGAGCCGAGCCGTACGGCGCGTACACCTACAGGAGTACGCGGGCCGTACGCGAGTGGGGGAGCCTCTTCAGGCCGTCGTCGGCCGCGTCCCGTCCTGGTCCGTGAGGACGAGCGTGCAGGACTCCCCGGGCTCCACGGGCACCGTCCGGTCCGCGAGCGCGATGTCGATCGGGTCCTGGTCGGAGTCCGGCACGGTGACGCTCAGCCGTCCCGCGCCCAGCCGCAGCCGGACGCCCCAGTGGCCCCGGTAGCGCACCGCGAAGCCGTACTCGGACAGCTCCGGCAGCGGGACGGGGTCCAGGCGCAGGGTTCCGCCGCGGGTCTCCAGGCCGGTCAGGCCGCGCTGGACCAGGTCGAGGGTGCCCGCCATGGCGCCGAGGTGGATGCCCTCGCCGGTGGTGCCGCCCTGGATGTCGGCGATGTCCCCGGCCAGCGCCTCCTGGACGAAGGCCCAGGCGTCCGCGCGGCGGGCGCGGGCCAGGATCCAGCCGTGGACGAGGCTGCTGAGGGTGGAGCCGTGGCTGGTGCGGGCCAGGTAGTGGTCGACGGTGCGCTGCCAGGTGGCGTCGTCGAGCCGGTACCCGAGGCGGGCGAAGAGGCCCCGGAGTTCGGCGGGCGAGAAGAGGTAGCCGAGCATCAGGACGTCGGCCTGCTTGGAGGCCTGGTAATTGTTGACGCTGTCGCCCTCGGCCTCCAGGATGCGGTCCAGGCGCCGGATGTCGCCGTACCGGGACCGGTAGCCCGTCCAGTCGAGCTCGGCCAGCTCGCCGTACCCCTGGAACTGGCTGATGACGCCGTCGTGGTACGGCACGTGCAGTCTCCGCGAGACGTCCTCCCAGGCGTCGAGCTCGTCGGGGTCGAGGGCGATCCGCTCGTCCAGGTCCCGGCGGCGCGGCCCGGGCAGGGCGCGGAGCAGGTCGAGGGCGCGGGCCAGCACCCAGGCGGCGGTGACGTTGGTGTACGCGTTGTCGTCGAGGCCCGGGCGCGAGGCCCCCGGGTAGGCCTCGTGGTACTCGTCGGGTCCGACCACGCCGCGGATGCGGTAGCGGCCGAGCGCCCCGTCGTACGTGGCGAGCCCGGCCCAGAAGCGGGCGATCTGCGCCAGCATCTCGGCGCCCTTGGTGTGCAGGAACTCGGTGTCGCCGGTGGCCTCGCAGTACTGCCACACGTTGTATGCGACGGCCGAGCCGACGTGGTGCTGGAGGCGGGAGTGGTCGGGCAGCCAGCGGCCCGAGCGCGGGTTGAGGTGCAGCCGCTGCGTCTCCTCGCGGCCGTCGCTGCCGCTCTGCCACGGGTACATGGCGCCGCTGTGCCCCGCGTCCCGGGCGGCGAAGCAGGCCTGCTCCAGACGGCGGTGGCGGTAGGTGAGCAGGGCGCGGGAGACTTCGGGGAAGTGCAGGTTCAGGTAGGGCAGCACGAACAGCTCGTCCCAGAAGACGTGGCCGCGGTAGGCCTCGCCGTGCAGCCCGCGGGCCGGGACGCCGACGTCCAGGTCGGCGGTGTGCGGGGACAGGGTCTGCAGGACGTGGAAGAGGTGCAGCCGCAGGACCGGACCGGCGCTGGTGGGGACGTCCAGCTCGGCGTTGCGCCACAACTGCCGCCAGGCGGTGCGGTGCGAGGCCAGCAGGGCGGTGAAGTCCGGCGCGCGGCCCACCCGGTCGACGGCGGCGTGCAGCGGGTCGCTGATCGCGGGGTCGCGTGAGGTGTGCAGGGCCACGGTCTTGTCGACGGTCACGGTCCGCCCGTCGGCGAGGGCGAGCCGCAGCAGGTGCACGGCCCGCCCGTCGTCGTGCCGCACGGAGACCGGCGCGGGGGCGTCGGCCCTGGTGCGGGCGGCGAGCCCCACGCGGATGTCGGAGGTCGTGGTGCGGCAGCGCAGCCACACCGTGCCGCCGTCCTCGGAGGCGCCGGCGTGGGCGTGGGTGAGGTGGCGCGCGGCCAGCCGCCGGTAGCGCTCGACGCCGCTGTTGGTGACGGTCCCGTCGAGCGCCGACTCGACGTCCAGGTCCCCGGACCAGCCCTCCGCGGTGAACTCGGTGCGCAGCACCGCCAGGTGCGGGTCCCCCATGTGGACCAGGCGTACCTGGCGTACGGCCAGTCGGCGGCCGTCGTCGTCCTCGTAGCGCAGGGTGCGGGTGAGGGTGCCGGAGCGCAGGTCGAGGCTCTGGCGGTGTTCCAGGAGCTTGTGGGTGTCGGGGGACAGCCACGCTCCCGGGCCGGTGCGGAAGCGCAGCGGCAGCCAGTTGGGCAGGTTGACCAGGTCCTCGTTCTCGATCGTGAGCCCGGCGATGTCGGACGTCAGCCGGTTGTAGCAGCCGGCCGCGTAGGTGCCGGGGTGGTGGACGGAGTCCGCGGCGCACTCGGGGGCGGCGCCGCGGGTGGCGAAGTAGCCGTTGCCGAGGGTGCACAGCGACTCCCGCAGTTGTTCGCGTGCCGGCTCGTACCCCTCGTACGTCCAGGTCCAGTCGGCGTGGTCGGGGAAGACGGCCGGGTCGGTGCCGTCGGGCATGGTCGGTCCTCCGATGCGCGCGGGGCGGTGAGGTCGGTGCGGCGGGGGGTGCGTGCACCGGTGCGGCGGGGCGGTGGTGCGGGCGGTGCGGGCGCCCGGTGGTGGCGCCGCGGGCTGCCGCCGGGCCCCGCGGTGGGTGGGGCACGGCGGTGGGGCAC
>NZ_BNBT01000079.1 GCF_014656095.1 Streptomyces longispororuber | reverse complement strand
GAGCGGACCACGGCCGTGCCCGGGCCCGGCCTGCCCCCGGCCCCCGGCTACGGGCGCGGGCGGTGGGTCCGGCGGGTCGCCCTGGTGGCCGCGGCGGCGCTGCTCGGCGGCGCCGGGGTGTTCGGCTACCTCCAGTACGGCGGCGACGGGGACGGCGGCACGCGGGCCACGGCCGGCGAGCGGACCGACGGCAAGGGCGGCGACGACAAGGACCGGGGCGAGGACGGCGGCAAGGTCGTCGGCGGCATCCCCGCGGACTGGGTGCGCGTGCGGGACGCGGAGGGCTTCAGCCTGATGCTGCCCAAGGGCTGGACCCGGCGGGTGGACGGCAGCCAGATCGACTACACGCCCGACAACGGCCGTCACTTCGTCCGCATCGGCGTCGACCGCAGCCCGGACTTCTACACCCCCTACGCCCACCAGCTCGACATGGAGCGGCAGCTCAAGCTGCCCGGCTACCGGCGGCTGCACCTGAACTCCAACACGTTCCGCGAGGGCCCCGGCGCGCTGTGGGAGTTCAGTTGGACGGCGGGGTCCAACGACACCACCAAGGGCCCCCGGCACGCCATCGAGCAGGCGTACATCAGCGAGGACGGCGTCGAGTACGTCATCTACATGTCGGCTCCCGAGGAGAACTGGGAGAAGACGCGGGAACAGTTCGACGCGGTGCTGCGCGGCTGGCGGGACTGAGGCGCCCTGCCGCGCCTGGGCGCGGGGTGACGTGCCTGCCGCGTACGGGGTGCCGGGTCGACGTGCTTGCCGCGTGCGGGGTGCCGGGTCGACGTGCCTGCCGCGCACGGGGTACGGGGCCGACGCGCCCGCCGCGTATGGAGTGCGGGGCCGACGCGCAGGCCGCGTACGGGACCGAGTCGGCGCTTCGCGCCCGTGGCCTGAACTGACGCCTGTGACCTGCGCGGGCGGCCTGAACCGGCCGGTCCCGGGCACCTCCCGCGGTCAGGCGGATCGAGGGCCACACCTCTGGGGCATGATGGCCGCATGGGGAGCCTGGGTGACAGCACCCGTGTGATCGCCGGTCGTTACCGCCTCGAAGCGCGGCTCGACCGCGGCGGCATGGGCGTGGTGTGGCGGGCGACCGACCAGCTCCTCGGCCGCCGGGTGGCCGTCAAGGAACTCGCGGTCGACGAGACGCTCTCCGAGGCGGAGGCCGGCCGGCAGCGCGAGCGCACCCTGCGCGAGGCCCGGGCGGTGGCCCGGCTGCAGCACCCGCACATCGTGGTCGTGCACGACGTGGTCCTCCACGACGGCCAGCCGTACATCGTCATGGAGTACGTCGAGGGCGTCTCGCTCGCGCGGCGCATCGCGCGCTCCGGGCCGCTCGGCCCGCACGCGGCCGCCCGCGTGGCCCTCGACCTGCTCGGCGCGCTGCGCACCGCGCACGCCGCCGGGATCCTGCACCGCGACCTGAAGCCCGCGAACGTCCTCATCGAGGAGGCCACCGGGCGCGTCGTCCTGACGGACTTCGGCATCGCGCGGGTCAGCGGCGCGACCACGCTCACCGAGCGCGGGACGTTCGTCGGCTCGCCCGAGTACACCGCGCCCGAGCGCATGTCCGGCGAGCGCACCGGCCCCGCGTCCGACCTGTGGTCGCTCGGGGCGCTGCTCGTCGCGGCGGTCAGCGGGGAGTCGCCGTTCCGCCGGGACTCCATCGGCGGGGTGCTGCACGCCGTCGTGTTCGACGAGATCCACCCGCCGCCCGCCGCCGCACCCCTGGCGCCCGTCGTCCTCGGCCTGCTCGAACGCGACCCGGAGCGGCGGCTCGACGCGGCTGCGGCGGAGGAGCTGCTGCGGGCGTTCGTCCTCACCGGCACGATGCCGGGGTCCCCCGACGACCGGCCGGGGACGGGGCTGCTGCCCGCCGCGTTACGGCCCGGGCGGCACCCGCCCGCCCAGCGTCCGCTGCCCCGCTACCCGCAGACCAGGGCCACGGTGCTGCTCCCGCTGCCGGACGACCCGTACCGGCCGGGGCCGCCGTCCCGGTTCTCCCGGCTGAACCGCCGGCAGGGCCGCGCCGTCCTGGTGGCCGCCGCGCTGGTCGCCGCCGTCGCGGTGGGCGCGGTTTCGGCCGCCGCGCTGCTGCTCGGCCGGGACGGCGACGGGGGCGCCCGGAACCCGCCCAGCTCGGCCTCCCAGAACGGCACCGGGCCGGACACCGGCGCCCCGCGCCCCACGGCGACCTCGACGGTCACCAAGACCCCGGACTCGCCGCGCCCCTCGACCCCCGACCCGCCGGGCGGCTACCGCCTGGCGAAGGACCCGCGCGGCTTCGCCCTCGCCGTCCCGGAGGGCTACCGGCGGACCACGGAGGGCCCGAGCGTCTTCTACAGCTCCCCGGACGGCGGCGCCCGCATCGGCATCAAGTCCGCCGAGCCGGTACCCGGGGGTCCGCTCGCAGCCCAGCGCCGCGCGCACGCCCAGGGGCCCGCGCTGACCCCCGGCTACCGCGCCGGGCAGGTCACCGAGACCACGCGCAACGGCCGCCCGGCCGCGCTGTGGCAGTTCACCTGGGACGCCTCCGAGGGGGCGGACGGCGCGCGGCGCACGTTCGACCTGTGCTGGGTGGAGGGCGGGCGGATGTACGACGTGTGGATGTCGGCGCCGCTGGCCGAGGCACCGGGGGCGCGGCGGCACTTCGACACGGCGGTGGACACGTTCGTACGCCGTTGACACGGTGCGGCACGCGGCTCCCGCGCGCGGGCACCCGGCTCTCACCCGCCCTCTCCGCAGGCCCTCGCCCGCGGGGTTCCCGGCCCGTGCATCACCCCGGTCACAAGTGCGTGACCCGGCTGGAACCAGACACGCTCCGCACGGTACTGATGGGTCCATGAGTAACGACGGGGGAGCTTCCTACAGCCCGAACGACACCACCAGCTATGGGCTGCAGCCTCCGCGCCCGCCGGAGCGGGACGCCGGACCGGCCGCGGCCCCGCGGTCCCCGGCTCCGGCGGAGCCCCCGGCGCCGACGCAGGTGGTCCCGGACCAGGCGAACCAGCCGCCCCACGCGGACCGTTCGGCGCCCGGCGCGGGCGGTCCGGCGGAGCCGCACGCGGGCCGGTCGGAGCCCGGCGCGGGCCGGCTCGTCGGTGGCCGGTACCGGCTGCTGGCCAAGCTCGGCCACGGCGGCATGGGCACGGTCTGGCGGGCCAAGGACGAGACCGTGGACCGCGAGGTCGCCGTCAAGGAGCCGCGCGTCCCCGACCACGTGCCCGAGCGCGAACGCGCCAACGCCTTCGAGCGGATGCGCCGCGAGGCCCGCGCCGCCGCCCGCCTCGACCACCCGGCCGTGGTGAACGTCCACGACGTCGTGTTCGAGGACGGCCGGCCGTGGATCGTCATGGAGTTCGTGCGCGGCCGCTCGCTCGGCGCGGCCCTGCGCGAGGGCACGCTCGGCGCCCGTGAGGCGGCGCGCGTCGGCCTGGAGGTGCTCGGCGCCCTGGAGGCCGCGCACGCGGCGGGGATCCTGCACCGCGACGTGAAGCCGGACAACGTCATGCTCGACGACCACGACCGGGTCGTGCTCACCGACTTCGGCATCGCCCAGATCGAGGGCGAGACGAACCTGACGGACACCGGCGGCTTCGTCGGCTCCCCTGAGTTCATCGCCCCGGAGCGCGTCCTCGGCCAGCGGCCGGGCCCCGCGTCCGACCTCTGGTCGCTCGGTGTCGTCCTGTACGCGGCGACCGAGGGGGTCTCGCCGTTCCGGCGCAGCAACACGCCCGCGACGCTCCAGTCGGTCCTCAACGCCACGCCCGCGGCGCCCGCCTCCGCCCAGGGCCCGCTGGCCGAGGCCATCGACGGCCTGCTGCGCAAGGACCCGGCCCACCGCCCGACCGCCGCGCGGGTGCGGGCCCTCCTCGAAGAGGCCGCCAGGCCCCCGGAGCCGCCGCCCACGCGGGTGGTGACCGTCGCGGGGGACCCCGCGCCGCGCGGCAAGGGCGTGTTCCTGAGCCGCAAGGCGCTCGCGGCCGTCGGCGGGGTGCTGGCCGCGGTGGTGGCGGCGGGGGTGCTCGTGGCGCTCGACCCGTTCGGCGGCTCCTCCGACGGCGGGGCCTGGAAGCGGGAGACGGCCAAGGAGCTCGGCGCCTCGGTGTCGGTGCCCAAGGGGTACGACACCTGGGGCCCTTCCGCACCGGCTCCGAAGGAGCACTGGGTCTCGTACCGGGACTCCAGCGGCGCGATCACGGTGACGCTGGGGCTGGACAAGAAGGCCGAGGACGACCTGAAGTACATCGCGGCCACCTCCATGGCCGAGGCGTACGAGGACATGAAGGCCCTGGACGAGGGCAGCTCGGTGTTCGGCTCGTCGCTGAGCCCGGACTCGCTGCGGCCCGGCAGGAAGACCACGCAGGGCGAGTACCAGGGCAACCAGTCCGCGGAGAACCTGATCCCGTACACCAACAAGGAGAGCGAGGTGGAGTACCCGCGCGAGGCCAGGATCTTCTACTACCGGACGACGTCAGGCGACATGTACAAGCTGTGGATCGACTACCCGGCCAAGAGCGACTTCACCGAGCGGGGCCGCGAGGTGGCGAGGAAGGCCATCGACAGCCTGGAGATCGACAAGCCCTGACGCCGGAGGTCCCCGCGCCCCTCGGCGGGATGACGGGCGGTCACGAGGTGATCACCGGACTGGCCCCCGCCGACCCCCGCACGGTACTCATGGCACATGAGTACTGACGGCGGACGGGTGATCGGGGGCCGGTACCGGCTCGTCGAGCGCATCGGCTCCGGGGGCATGGGCACGGTGTGGCGTGCCGTCGACGAACTGGTGGGCCGCGAGGTCGCCGTGAAGGAGCCGCGCCTGCCCGGCGACCCGCGGGACGAGGCGGGGCGGCGCGCGTACGCCCGCATCCGGCGCGAGGCGCGGGCCGCGGCGCAGGTCGAGCACCCGGCGGCCGTCGCCATCCACGACGTGGTCGTCGAGGACGACGAACAGCCGTGGATCGTCATGGAGTTGGTACGGGGCGAGTCGCTGCACGAGGTGCTCAAGCGCGGCGCGCTGGCGCCCGCCGAGGCCGCGCGCGTCGGCCTCGCGCTCGTCGGCGCGCTGGCGGCCGCGCACGCCAAGGGCATCGTCCACCGGGACGTGAAGCCCGCGAACGTGCTGCTCGGCGACCACGGCCGCGTCGTCCTGACCGACTTCGGCATCGCCCGCATCCAGGGCGAGGAGGCCCTCACGGTCAGCGGGGAGTTCGTCGGCTCGCTGGAGTTCGTCGCGCCCGAGCGGATGGC
This sequence comes from Streptomyces longispororuber, assembly GCF_014656095.1. Classification (GTDB taxonomy): domain Bacteria; phylum Actinomycetota; class Actinomycetes; order Streptomycetales; family Streptomycetaceae; genus Streptomyces; species Streptomyces longispororuber. The sequence continues at coordinate 31,370 of NZ_BNBT01000079.1, read as the reverse complement.
GTCCCCCGGCGCGGGCCCGGCCTCCGACCTGTGGTCGCTGGGGGTGCTGCTGTACGCGGCGGTGGAGGGCTCGTCGCCGTTCCGGCGGCCGACGCTGGAGTCGACCCTGGCGGCGGTGCTCTCGGCGGAGGTGCCGAGGCCCGGGCGGGCGGGGGAGCTGGCCCCGCTGATCGAGCGGCTGCTCGCCCGCGAGCCCGAGCGGCGCCCGTCCGCCCCGGAGGTCGCGGCGGCGCTGTCGGCGGTGTCGGCGGTGGCGGGGCACGGCCGCGGGGACGCGGCGCGTCCGGAGGCTGCCGCCACGTCCTCGGGCGGGGATGCCGCTGCCGCCACGTCCTCGGGCGGGGACGCCGCTGCCGCCACGTCCGCGGGTGCCCCCGCCGCCGCGCCCCCGGCCGGCGCCGCCGCTGCCGCGCGGTCGCGGGATCGTACGGCTCCCGTGGCTGAGGACCTCACTGCCGCGCGGCCGGAGGGCGGCACGGCCCCTGCGCCCGGGGACTCCACCGCCGCGCGCCCGGAGGGTGACCCGGCCCCCGCGCCCCAGGAGGCCACCGCCGCGCGGCAGCGGGACGAGCCCGGGGACACCGCGGCCACGCGGTCGCGGGACCGCGCCCCCCTGCACCGGCGCGTCCAGCCCCTGGTCACCGCCGCCCTGGTCGGCGCGCTCCTCGTCGGCGGCGGCGTCTGGCTCGGCACCTCCGTCGGCGGGGGCGGCGACGGAGGAGACGGCGAGGCGGCGGAGGCCGTCGAGGCCGAGGGCTGGTCGAGTGGCGGGAACGTCGAGGAGGGCGAGGAGGGCGAGCCCGCGCCGCCCGGGTATCCCGAGCCGGACCCACCGGCATCGTCCGGAGCCGGCGGGCGCTGGAAGGTGCACAAGGAGGCGAAACTGACGGCCGAGGTCGCCGTGCCCGCCTCGTACACCGAGGTGGTCCGCGACCCCGAGAACCCGCTCGTCGAGTACTCCGAGCCCCACGGCCAGGTCTCCCTGCGGCTCACGAAGCACGCCGGGGTGCCCGCCCCGAACGCCGTCGCCTGGGCGAACAAGGAGATGAAGGAGTACGAGTCACCGGCGTACCTGGAGGCCAACACCACCTCGGCCCAGACGGACTTCCGCGGCCAGGACGCGGCCCTGCTCGACGCCACGTACAAGGAGGACGACGGCGACCCGGCGGACCAGGCGGTCGCCCTCCGCGAGATGCGGCTGCTGATCGTCACCGACGCCGGGGAGGCGTACGAACTGATGGTGCGGATGCCCAAAGGGGTCGCCGTCTTCGAGAAGCGGGGCACCGCTCTCTTCAAGGCCGCGCGGGACCGCCTCAAGGTCGGGAAAGCGGCGGTCGGTTCCGGCTAACGCCCCTGATCAGCGGCTTTGCTGCCAGCAAGCACTGGCGCGGTGGAAGAGGGTCCCCGGGACGGCGCGCGAGGCCGGTAAAAGCCTGTTACCCATGGGTACCCAAAGCGTCCGCCCAGGCATACGCTCACCGTCATGACGGACACGCAGGCCCCCGCGGCACCCCTCGGCACGAACCCGATCGCTCCGGCCCCGCGCGGCGCCCGCACCGCCGCCGACGTGGTCACGCCCGAGCTGATCGCCCAGCTCTCCCGCGGTGTGCTCGGCTCGGGCCGGACGGCGAACCACGCGCCGTTCACCGGCGAGAAGCTGGCCGACCTGCCCGCGTCCACGCCACAGGACGTCGCCACCGCCTTCGAGCGGGCCCGCACCGCCCAGGTCGCGTGGGCGCGCACACCGGTGCGCCGGCGCGCGGCCGTGCTGCTGCGCTTCCACGACCTGCTGCTCCAGCGCCAGGCCGAGGTGCTCGACCTGATACAGCTCGAGACCGGCAAGGCGCGGCTGCACGCGCACGAGGAGGTCCAGGCCGTCGCCGTCGCGGCCCGGCACTACGGCCGCCGCGCCGCCGCCTATCTGAGCCCCAAGCGGCACACCGGCGTCATACCGGTCCTGACCCAGGTCACCGAGGCGCGCCAGCCGCGCGGCGTCGTCGGGCAGATCGCGCCCTGGAACTATCCCCTGGAGCTGTCCGTGGGCGACGCGCTGCCCGCGCTCGTCGCGGGCAACGCGCTGGTGATGAAGCCGGACACGGAGACCGCCCTGACCGCCCTGTGGGCGCGGGACCTCCTCGTGGAGGCCGGTCTGCCGTCCGAGGCCTTCCAGGTCGTGCTCGGCGACGGACCCGTCATCGGCCCGGAGGTCGTGGCCCACGCCGACTACGTCTCCTTCACCGGCTCCACGCGCACCGGCCGCGAGGTCGCCGCGGGCGCCGCGGCCCGGCTCGTCGGCGTCTCCCTCGAACTCGGCGGCAAGAACGCCATGCTGGTCCTGCACGACGCCGACGTGGACAAGGCCGCCGCGGGCGCCGTCCGCGCCTGCTTCTCGTCCGCGGGCCAGCTCTGCATCTCGATCGAGCGGCTGTACGTGCACGAGTCGGTCGCGGACGCCTTCGTCGAGCGGTTCGCCGCCCGCACCAGGGCCCTGCGGCTCGGGCGCTCGCTCGCGTACGGCGCGGACATGGGCTCGCTGGTCGGCGAGCGGCAGTTGGAGACCACCCGGCGCCACGTCGACGAGGCCGTCGCCAAGGGCGCCACGCTCGTCGCGGGCGGCGTGGCCCGGCCCGACATCGGCCCGTACTTCTACGAGCCGACCATCCTCGACGGCGTCGAGCCGCCCATGGCCGTGTGCACGGAGGAGACCTTCGGCCCGGTCGTCTCGGTCTACCGCTTCACCGACGAGAACGAGGTGGTGGAGCTCGCCAACGCGACGCCCTACGGCCTGAACTCCTCGGTCTGGACGCGGGACGGCAAGCGCGGCCGCGCCGTCGCCGCCCGTCTGCGCACGGGCACCGTCAACATCAACGAGGGCTACGCGCCCGCCTACGGCAGCGTGCAGTCCCCGATGGGCGGCATGAAGGACTCCGGTCTCGGCCGCCGCCACGGCTCCGAGGGCATCCTCAAGTACACCGAGGCCCAGACCGTGGCCCACCAGCGGCTCCTCCCGCTGGCGCCGTCCTTCGGCATGGACGACGAGAAGTACGCGGCCCTCATGACGACGAGCCTGAAGCTGATGAAGGCGCTGCGCCTGCGCTGACGGGAGCGCCCGGGAGGCCGCGGTGCGAGGCCCGTGCCGGGTACGGCAGCGCCCCGATGGGGGCGCGGGGAACTGCGCGACCAGCCACAGACAGCCCGCAGATGTCGAGGAGAGCCGATGCCACAGGAGAACTCCGTCCCGAGCGAGGGCGGCGGGGACAGCGAGGGGTACGACTACGACGTCATCGTCATAGGGTCCGGCTTCGGCGGCTCCGTGTCGGCGCTGCGGCTCACGGAGAAGGGCTACCGCGTCGGCGTCCTGGAGGCGGGGCGCCGCTTCACGCGCGAGACCCTGCCGAAGAACTCCTGGGACCTGAAGAACTACCTCTGGGCCCCCGCACTCGGCCTGTACGGCATCCAGCGCATCCACCTGCTCGGCAACGTGATGGTCCTGGCGGGCGCGGGCGTGGGCGGTGGGTCGCTGAACTACGCGAACACGCTCTACGTACCGCCTGCGGCCTTCTTCGAGGATCCGCAGTGGAAGGACATCACGGACTGGCAGGACGAGCTGCGTCCGTACTACGAGCAGGCCGAGCGCATGCTGGGCGTGCGGCTCAATCCGACGACCACTCCCTCCGACGTCCATCTCAAGGCGGCGGCCGAGGCCATGGGCGTGGGCGACAGCTTCCACATGGCTCCGGTCGGCATCTTCTTCGGTGACGGGCGGGACGCCACCGGTGAGTCAACGGCCGAGCCCGGCACGGAAGTTCCCGACCCGTACTTCGGCGGCGCGGGCCCGTCCCGACGGGCCTGCAACGAGTGCGGCGAGTGCATGACGGGCTGCCGCCACGGCGCCAAGAACTCGCTGACGGAGAACTACCTGTACCTCGCCGAGAAGGCCGGGGCGGTCATCCACCCGATGACGACCGTCGTCGCCCTCACCGAGGACTCGCGCGGCGGCTACGCGCTGGCCACGCTGCCCACCGACAACAGGCGCAAGGGCAGGGGCCGCACGTTCCGGGCCCGCCGCGTCGTCCTCGCCGCGGGCACGTACGGCACCCAGACGCTGCTGCACCGCATGAGGGACAGCCATCTCCTGCCGCACCTGTCACGGCGGCTCGGCGAGCTGACCCGCACCAACTCCGAGGCCCTGGTGGGCGCGCAGACCACCGACCGGCGCTACCGGCGGCGCCACCCCGGCCTGCTCGGCCCCGGCGGCCGCGTCGACTTCACCCGGGGCGTCGCCATCACCTCGTCGATCCACCCGAACGCCACCACCCACATCGAGCCCGTCCGCTACGGCAAGAAGTCCAACGCGATGGGCAGCCTGACCGTGCTCCAGGTCCCGTACACCGTCAAGGGCGGCAAGGCGCGCGTCGCCGGGTGGCTCGCCAACACCGCCCGGCACCCGCTGCTCGCCCTGCGTTCCCTGTCGAACCGCCGCTGGTCGGAGCGGACCATCATCGGCCTGGTCATGCAGACGCTGGACAACTCGCTGACCACGTACCGCAAGGAGAAGGGCATAGGCAAGGGCCTCCTGACGGCCCGGCAGGGGCACGGCGCGCCCAACCCGGACCAGATCCCGGAGGCGACGCGCGCCGCGAGCCTCCTCGCGGCGGAGATCAACGGCTTCTCCGGTTCGAACGTCGGCGAGCTGATGGGCACCCCGCTGACCGCGCACTTCCTCGGCGGCTGCCCGATCGGCGACAGCCCGGAGACCGGCGTCATCGACCCGTACCACCGGCTGTACGGGCACCCGGGCATCTCCGTCGTCGACGGCTCGGCGGTGTCCGCGAACCTCGGCGTGAACCCCTCGCTGACGATCACCGCCCAGGCCGAGCGCGCCATGTCGTTCTGGCCCAACCAGGGGGACCCGGACCCCCGCCCGGCCCCGGGCGCGGCCTACGTACGCCTGGCACCGGTCGAGCCGCGGTCCCCGGCGGTCCCGGCGGACGCGTTCGGCGCGCTGCGGCTGCCGTTCCTGGGGGTGCCGGTGGTGCCGCCGAAGGGGGACGCGAAGGAGGCCCCGAAGGGGGCCGCGGAGGGGCAGGCGGAGGCGTCGGGCAGGGCCGGGGAGCCTTTGACGTAGGGCGTCGGCGGGCGGTGGGCGGGGCTTCGTGCTGTGCGGCGGGCGTGGTGTCGTGCTGCGAGGTGGGCGTGGTGTCGTGCCGCGCGGGCGTGGTGTCGTGCCGCGAGGCGGGCGCGTGGTGTCGGGCCGCGAGGCTGGGCCCGGCCGGGTAGGCGAAAGGACCTGCACCCCCCTCCGAGTGCAGGTCCTTCCCGTCTTGCGGTGGTTCTCGTCTCAGACCCGCGCGCGTGCCGCGTCGCGTACCGTCCGAGCAGCCGTCACGCGGCGTCCGAGTGACCACGGCGGCGCACCACGAACACGGCGCCCGCGCCCACGGCGACCGCGACGCCGCCCACGACGCCGATGGCCGGCAGCATGCTGCTGGAGCCGGTCTCGGCGAGGCTGCCGGTGGGCGTGCCGGTGGGTGAGGTGTCGGTGAAGGTGTTGGTGGAGGTCCGCTTGACCTCCTTGGTGCCGCCCTGCGGCCGGGGGGCCGGCCTGTGCTCGGCCTCGGCCGGCGTCTCCTCGGCCTCACCGGGGTCCTCGTTGTCGCTGCCCGGCTCCAGGACCGTGAACTCGAAGAACGAGAACGAGTTGTGCTCGCAGCCCAGTTCGGCGTCCAGGTAACCGCCGAGGCCGAGCGCGTAGCCCGGTCCGGCCGGCGCCTTTGCGCTGATGTCGAGGCGCAGCTTCAGCTCGATCCGCTGGTCGGGGCCGAGCGTGGTCTTGTCGAAGTAGCTGCCGTCCGCGTCCTTGCCGACGATCGACTTCCAGCCCTTGGCGGTGGGGTCGAAGTACTGGATGCGCGCGTACGTGCTCAGCCAGTTCTTGGCGTCCTCGCTGTTGGAGAAGTTGTCCGCGGCCACGAGCCAGTTGACGTCGCCGAGGTCCTCGTCGCCGAGGTTGGTCGCGGTCAGCGTGAACTCGTGCCAGCCGCTGCCCGCGACGATCTTGCCGGGCAGACCCGTGAGGCCCAGCTCGAGCTGGCTGTCGAGGTCCTCGCCGGTGTCGTCGTCGACCTCGCAGGGCTCCGGCGAGGGGTCCTTCCCGCCGTCGTCCTCGGCCGGGGGCTTGCCGCCCTCGTCGCCGCCGGGCTCCTCGCCGGGCTTCTGGCCCGGCTTGCCCCCGGGCCCGGTGCCCGGCTCTCCCGGCTTGTCCCCGGGCGTTCCGCCGGGTTCCTCGCCGGGCTTCTGCCCCGGCTTCCCGCCGGGGGTGTCACCGGGGTTGCCGCCGGGGTTGTCGCCGGGCTTCTGGGCGTCGCCGCCGGGTGTGCCCGGGTTGCCGGGGTTCGCGGGGTCGGCCGGGTTCGCCGGGTCGGCGGGGCCTTCGGGCGTGCCGGGCTCCCCGGGCTTGTCGGCGGGGTTCTCCGCCGGGTTGTCCGGGCCCGGTGCGGGCTCGCCGGGGGGTGCCGGGGTCTCGTCCGCCGTCGCTCCGGGCGTCGTGGTGCCGCCCTCGGTCGCGAGCGCGGCCGGGGCCGACAGCAGCGCGAGCGGGGCGAGAGCGGCGGTCGCGGCCGCTGTGGCCAGAGCACGGCGAAGCTTCATGAAGACCTCAGTGAGTCCGGCGTGCCGCACGTCACCGCGTGGCACGGAGCTGGAGGCCTCCGCGCGGGTTACGCGGAAGTGACCGTAGGTACGCATGCATGACCTGCGTCGCCTGTGAATGGTTGCACTCGAACTCACGGGAACTTTATGTGGCTTGGGTCACACCTGAAGGAGCCGGGGAGGACTGCGGCTTGTGCGGCCGTCGTACGGTGCCGTAGAACTTCCCCCGTTTGCAGACGAGATGAGGCCCGCTGCGGGGAGCAGGGCGGGGGAATGGGGGCACAGTGTCCGTGCAGTCACCGCGCGAACCCGACGACGAGGCATCCATACCCGACGAGGTGTGGCAGAAGTTCGTCGAGGACAGCGAACGGGACATCCGCGCCTCGGCGCCCAAGGAGCCGTCCGCCCGGGCGCGCATGGTCGCCGAGCGGTTGCGCCGCCTGGACGAGGAGGAGGCGCGGCGACAGGCCGAGGGCACGATCGGCCGCAAGCGCCGCAAGCGCAAGCAGGAGTCCGCCGAACCCTGGCGCCCGGCGGACTGGCGGGCCGCCCCCGCCGGGCCGCAACGCGCGGCGAGCCGGTCGGAGCGGTGGCGCCAGGCGCGCAGCGTGGTGATCGTGGCGGGCTGCATGATCCTCGCCATCCTGCTCCTGAGCCCGTACCGCTTCTGGGGCTGACGGCTTCCCCCTCCGTCGCCCCGCGGTGGCCGATTCCGTTCGGTGACCGCTCCGTGGAACCACCCGCCGTGATCTTCAGTCGTAGTAGGGGTGCGGGTGACTCCGCACGGCGCGGAACGACTCGTGCGGCTCACGTGGCTCATACGGCTCACGTGGGTCACGGGGGTCACGTGGCTCACACGGCTCATTCCGCGAGAACGCGCAAGGTGAAAGCAGGGGGAACGTGAAAACTGTCGTGACGCGTGGCGTGGTGGCGGTCTCGGTCGTGGCGGCCCTGGGGTTGACGGCGGCGTGTGGCGGGGGCGACGGCGGTGACGGGGACGGCCGCGACGGAAAGGGCCACGCCGGCGGTACGTCGTCCACGGCGCAGGCGAAGCCGAAGGGGCCGGACGGCGGCGCGGCGGAACCGGCTCCGGCGAAGCCCAAGGGTCCGGAGGGCGACACGACGGGACCGGCTCCGGCGGCCCTCACCAAGGGCGACCTGGCGAAGGCCGGCCTGAAGGACTACCTGGTCTCGCCGCGCAAGCCGCCCGCCTGGGAGACCGCGTCGGCGAAGGCACCGGCGTCCCCGGCTGTCTGCGCCCCCCTCGCGGACCTGCTCGCCCCCGTGGCCCCGTCAGGAGCGAAGGCCCATGTCGGCCGTCAGGTGACGGCCAACGGCGCGGCCACCTCGACGACCAACGTGGAGCTGTACGCGTACGACACCCCTGGCGACGCCGCCCGGGCGCTGAAGGACCTGCGCGCCGCGGCGCAGGCCGAGCGGTGCGCCACGTTCCGCAAGGGTGACCGGCGCTACTCGGGCGTCACGGCGCGGCCCGCGCCGGACAAGGGCGACGGGGCGGTCTCCTACCGGCTGGGCCGCCGCGTGGAGACCTTCGTGCAGCGCCTGACCGTCACCGTCGTCCGGCAGGGTGCGACGCTGGCGTCCTTCGCGGCGACGAACCTCTACGACCCGGAGAGGGCGGCCGAGGGCGAGGAGAGCCGCGACGGCGGGTACGAGGGCCCGTCCCTGGTGGACAAGGCGGATGACGTGCCGAAGGTTTCGGCGGCGTTGATCGACGCGCAGCTCGCCGCGCTGAAGTGAGCGAGCCGCCGGGGCCCTGGGAGGTGGCCGCCGGACGAGCGAAGGGCCCCGCGGGACGGATCCGCGGGGCCCTTGGCTGTCAGCACCGACGTCAGGGCAGCGTCGGTGCTTCGGCGCGGCGCCGGGGGGAGTACGCCGCTGGCTCGTGTACGCCGGTGGCCGCCCCGGCGCTCACGGGGAGCACGCCTGGTTTAGACCAATGGCAATGGAGTTCTGAGGTACGGGGCTTTTCGCGTGCCCTGTACGCATCGTGGAGGATGGCTGGTTCTTCGCGCAACCGTTTCGACTACATCTATGTGCGCCCGAGGGGGAACACCCGGACGAGAGAGCTGGGGCCGGTCGGCCCCGGGCGTCCCCGGAGCCGACCGTTCCCTGGGTGACCGGGCTGCTGTCCCCTGCCGTCCGGTCACAACCCTGGGGCGAGGTCCCACGGCGTACGCGATCCCGTACGCCTCATCGCCCCAGCGGAGCCACGCGTGGTTCTTGCGGCCCGCCCCTGGCTGGCACGGACACCGGGACCAACGAAGCCCGTCGGGAACCGGTCACGCGCCGTACGGGTGAGAGGCCGCCCGAACTCAGGTCCGTGGCGCAGCGGTTCCGCGCCCGCACGTGCGTCGCGCGGGGCTCCGATCGCCGGGGCTTCGCGGGGCCTGCTGATGCCGGCCGGTGCTTCCAGGGGCTTCGCGGGGGCTTCGCGGGGGCGGGCACGCAGGCCGGGTGAGTCCCCGGCTCAGACGCGGCCCCGGCACAGCTCCAGAAGCGTCATCGCGAGCGCGGTGCCGGGCTTGCCGAGCGCGTCCCGGTAGTGGCTGAGAATCTCCATCTCGCGTGCGAGGTTCACCCGGCGCCCGCCGGAGCCGATGCGGGCCTCCTGGATCACCGCGGAGACCGCCATCCGCTCCTGGACCAGACCAATGATCCGGTCGTCGAGCGCGTCGATCCGCTCACGGGCACCGCCGATCAGCTCGGCGGCCTCCGGTGTACGGGCGCCGGTCCGCTCGGCGGGCGCGGCCGAGGGGGCGGCGGCTGCCGGGGCAGAGGCCGCGGTGTGCTGTGCGGTCGTGGTCATGGTGGGCTCCTCGCGGGTGGTGGCGGGTGGAGCGCTCCGGGACGACAGGACCGGGAACGACAGAACGCCCCGGGCCTTTCGGCCCGGGGCGCCTGGGAAGTCGCTTGTCAGGAGATCAAGCAGCTCGACCATGGCAGCCGGCGGGCCGGTTGCCATAGGTAAAGAGGAAGCCGAGGTGCTTGTTCACGGGCCCAGTATGCCCCGACACGCGCCTCCCGGGTCAATCCGGGACGGGGGCGGCTCGCATGGTGAGACGGGGGAGTGGGTGGAGTGGAGTAGGCGGAGCGGAGGGGGCGGGGGTGTGCGCTGAGGGGGCGGTGCGTGGGGCGTGTGGTGCGCGGTGACGTGGGGAGCGGGAGAGCGGTCGGCGGCCCGAGCCCGGGTGCGGCTGCCCCATGGGCCTGGGTGCGGCCTGGGCCCGGCGTGAGGACCTGGAGACAAGGCCCGTTGTCCGGGCCCGGCAGGGGGCCGAGGCCCGTGTCCGGCGCGGGTCCCGGGCTGCTGTCCCGTCGCCCGGGCCCCACGGCCGAAGCCGGTCCGGCGACCCTGGCCTTGGCCTTGGCCTTGGCCCTGGCGCTGGGACCGGGCGCGCCCGGTATCCGCGGCACGTCACCCCCGGCGGCGTCCCCCACCCCCAGCCCAGACGTTCGCGCAATCGCTGGCGCGGCACCTCGGACGAGGACCCCCGGGCACCGGACTCGAACCCCGGCCCCGTCGGATGCGACGAAGGAGCGACAGTCGCTCCCGTTAGAATTGACAAAACAACCCCAGCTCCAACCGCGCGCGCACCCCTCGTGCACTCCCCCCTCACGAGCCTCCTGCGCACGCTCAACGCCGGAAGGCCGCCGCCGTGTCCTCAGCGACTCCCGCTGCCGCCGCTCCCGACACCGTCCTGGTCGTCGACTTCGGAGCGCAGTACGCCCAGCTCATCGCCCGCCGCGTCCGCGAGGCCCGGGTCTACAGCGAGATCGTGCCGAGCACCATGCCGGTCTCGGAGATGCTCGCCAAGAAGCCCGCGGCCATAATCCTCTCCGGCGGCCCGTCCTCGGTGTACGCGGAGCACGCCCCGTCCGTCGACGGCGCCCTCTTCGAGGCGGGCGTCCCCGTCTTCGGCATGTGCTACGGCTTCCAGCTCATGGCGACCACCCTCGGCGGCACGGTCGACAACACCGGTGCCCGCGAGTACGGCCGCACCCCGCTCGCCGTCTCCAAGCCCGGCTCGACCCTCTTCGAGGGCACCCCGGCGGAGCAGTCCGTGTGGATGTCCCACGGCGACGCGTGCAGCGCCGCCCCCGAGGGCTTCGCGGTCACCGCCTCCACGGACCTCGTCCCCGTCGCCGCCTTCGAGAACGACGAGAAGAAGCTCTACGGCGTCCAGTACCACCCCGAGGTCATGCACTCCACGCACGGCCAGCAGGTCCTGGAGCACTTCCTCTACCGCGGCGCGGGCCTGAAGCCGAACTGGACCACCGGCAACGTCATCGAAGAGCAGGTCGCCGCCATCCGCGAGCAGGTCGGCACCAAGCGCGCCATCTGCGGCCTGTCCGGCGGCGTCGACTCCGCCGTGGCCGCCGCCCTGGTGCAGAAGGCCATCGGCTCCCAGCTCACCTGCGTGTACGTCGACCACGGCCTGATGCGCAAGGGCGAGACCGAGCAGGTCGAGAAGGACTTCGTCGCCGCCACCGGCGTCCAGCTCAAGGTCGTCGACGCGCAGGAGCGGTTCCTGTCCGCGCTCGCCGGGGTGTCCGACCCCGAGGAGAAGCGGAAGATCATCGGCCGCGAGTTCATCCGCGTCTTCGAGCAGGCCCAGGCCGAAATCGTCGCCGAGGCGCCCGGCGACCAGCCGGTGGAGTTCCTGGTCCAGGGCACCCTCTACCCGGACGTCGTCGAGTCCGGCGGCGGCACCGGCACCGCCAACATCAAGTCCCACCACAACGTGGGCGGCCTCCCCGAAGACCTCGAGTTCCAGCTCATCGAACCGCTGCGCAAGCTGTTCAAGGACGAGGTGCGCATGGTGGGCCAGGAGCTCGGCCTGCCCGAGGAGATCGTCCAGCGTCAGCCCTTCCCGGGCCCCGGCCTCGGCATCCGCATCGTCGGCGAGGTCACCAAGGAGCGCCTCGACCTGCTGCGCGAGGCCGACGCCATCGCCCGCGAGGAACTCACCGCCGCCGGCCTCGACCGCGAGATCTGGCAGTGCCCCGTGGTGCTCCTCGCCGACGTCCGCTCCGTGGGCGTCCAGGGCGACGGCCGTACCTACGGCCACCCGATCGTGCTGCGGCCCGTCTCCTCCGAGGACGCGATGACGGCCGACTGGTCCCGGCTGCCGTACGACGTGCTCGCCCGCATCTCCACCCGCATCACCAACGAGGTCGCCGACGTCAACCGCGTCGTCCTCGATGTCACCAGCAAGCCGCCGGGCACCATCGAGTGGGAGTGACCTCCCCGCAGTACCGGCACGGCGCCGTCCGCCTCGCGAGAGGCGGACGGCGCCGTCCGCGTACGGGAGGCCGACGGCACCCGCCGCACCCGGCGGCCGCGCGACACCGCGCCAGTCCGGCAAACGCACGCACGAACCACCCCCGCCACTGCGGTCCGTGTACCCGAGGCACGCGCCGCCGGGCATGACCGTGACAGGGGTGACGCGCCCCGCTTGCGCGAGGAGACGGCACGGCGTGTGTCCGCGCGGCCGGCGGTGCGGTGTGCACGGCGGAAGACGGCCGACCCTCAGGTGCGGCGGGTCTTCCGCACCGGCCGTCCCGGACGCCACAGCAGCACCGCCAGATACTTCTCGTCCTCGATGTACGTACGGACGACCTCCGTCAGCTCGGTGCGGAAAAGGTGGAACGCGTCCGGGTCCGGGGGGTTCACCACGTCCGCGTAGCGCGCGATCACCTCGGGGTCGCGCACCTCCACCGCGCGCCCCGCGATCCGGACGTCCCCGCCTCCCATCTCCGTGCCCGCACCCGGATTCGCCTGGAGGGAGAACCGCGGGTCGCGGCGCAGGTCCAGCGCCTTGTACGAGTTCGGCATCATGCCGAGCCACAGCTCCCCGTGCAGGAACCGCACCTCGATCCCCGTGGTGCGCGGTGATCCGTCCTTGCGGAGCGTCGCCAGGACGTGATGGGTGAACGCGCCGAACCGCTTCTCGACGGTCGCCGCGAACTCGGGCTCTGTGATGGCGAAGGCTTCCCATCTGTACGACATGCCTCGAGTCTGACGCTCATACCCGACACCTTCTGTCCTCTTTTCGGAGCCGCGCCCCCGCGCTCGCCCGGACTGCTTCCGAGTGAACCCCTTCGCCATGCCCTTCCCGCGGATCACCACCGGCCGTCCGGCGCTCCGGAGCACCCGCCGACCTCCTCGACGGGACGCCGGGGGCGGGAAACCCGGCCTGCTCACCCGTCCCCGCCGCGTCCACCCCGCCCGGTCCCTCCACGGCCCCGCTCTGGCCTCCCGTCAACACGCGTGTCCGCAGACCACCCGCGTTGACCTGACCCGCGGAACACGCACAGGCGTCCGTACGGCACAATTCCCAGTCGTTGCAGGGTAGTTCGCGAGCCCGTGGCCGGTCGTAGATCCGGCCGCGAGTTCGATCACGGCCTCGGCCGAGGGCGGGGAAGGCGGCGTACGCGGTGGCGGTGCAGGAAGCCAGGCAGAGCACGCACGGGGGCGGCTGCACATGCGGCGACTGCCCGCACGGCGCACGCGAGGGGCACCGGCGTGCCGTGGCCGCATTCCTCGCCAAGCGCGACGAACTGGCGGCCGGTCGCGGGGTGCCCGCGGCCGTCGTCCACTCGGCGGGCGCGTCCCGCCAGTGGGTGTCGGACGAGCTGACCCAGTCCGCCCGGGTGGTCGCCGAACGCGGGCGTGCCGAGGGCGAGGCCTGGCTCGCCCGCCTGTGGCGGTACACCCTCGCCGCCGTCTGGGTGGGCGTCGTCGCGCTGCTGCTCGTCCAGGCCCTCACGGCGGTCGGCGCCGGGTGGTCGGACACGCGCACGGCCGGCCTGGTCGCGGCGCTCGTCATGGCGCTCCTGCTGTCCGGCGCCGCGTATCTGCACCGGGCCCGTGGCGGCGTCCTCGCGCCGATCATCGGCGAGGACAACCGCCTGTCCACCTCCCGGGCCGTCGCCGCCTCCTGGGTGCTGCTCGTCGTCTTCGCCGTGCTCGTGCTCGCGGGTGAACTCGCCGCCGCGTCCACGCGCGAGGCGCGCGATGACCTTGTCGACGGCCTCCAGATCGACCGCGCCGCGGGCCTCGTGACCGTCCTCGCCGTCGTCTGCGCCGTCGCCGTGCTCGTGCGCCGCGTCGTGGGTCTCAGAGTCCTCGGCCAGAAGCTCCAGAAGGTGCGCGCCGACCGGCCGCGGGCCGCCGACCTCCTCACCGACGACTCGGGCCGCGGCCACTTCGCGGACGCCCAGTACTTCCTCATCAGCACCGCCGCCGTCGTCTTCGCCGCCGTCCGGCTCGCCCGCCGCCCGGAGCACCTGCCCGACCTGCCCTGGGGGCTCGCCCTCCTCGTGCTCGTGTCGGCCGCCACATACGTGGCGGGCAAGTACTCCGAAGGCGGTCGGCCCGTCATCCTCTCCGTCGTCCGCGCCCGCGAGGCGGGTGACCTGGACGCCCCGATCCGCACCGGCGACGACATCGAGATCCGCGGCGCGGGCTTCGTGCCGCCCGGCGCGCAGAGCGCGGACCGACTGGCCCGGATGGCCGTCCGGATCGGTACCGTCCACGTCCACGTGCCCCTGGTGCCCGTCGCCGGGGGGTTCACCAACCCCTCGGACACCGTCCTGACCGTGCCGGTGCCGGTCGATGTCGAACCGGGACGCGTTGACGTACAGGTCATCACCGCCGCAGGCGTCGAGACCAACCGCTGCACCATCGACGTGACGGACTGACCACCCTGCCGATCCCTCCGCGCAATACCCCACCTCTCCCACACGAACCAAGGCCTCCGCCACGCGGACCGCCACCCGTCCCGGCCTGACTGCCCCTCTTCCCGCACGGGCCGCCGCGCCCGATGCGCGGACCGCCACGCCTCCCACACGGACCGCCGCCCCCTGGCCGCAGGCCGCCGCACTTCCCGCAAGGACCGCCGCACTTCCCGCACGGACCTCCGAACGGCCCGCGTGGATCGCCCGACGACTGCCATGGACTGCCCGACGACCTCCATGGACCGCCGGCCGACCCCCAGGGACCGCCGGGCGGACCACACCGCGCCTGATCGGTGCACGACTGCTCCCCCTCCCATGCGCCCGGGACCGCCCTCCTCCTGCGGTTCCGGGCTCGCCTGATGGAATCCTCCGCACGCCACTGAGCGGCGGCTGCCTTTCCTCCGTATCGTCAGTTGACGGCTCAACGGGAGAGGTGGCGGACAGCCATGGCTCACGGCATGCGCACGGGCGGCCACAGCGGCTTCACCGGACGGAACGACTGGCGGGACTCCGCCTCGCGCTACGCCCTGCTCCCCTTGAGGATCTTCCTCGGCGTCACCTTTCTCTACGCGGGCCTGGACAAGCTCACCGACAGCGCCTTCATGAAGGAGAGCGGACCCGGCTCGATCGGCCAGCAGATGCGCGACATCCGCGACCTCTCCGCGATCCCCGACCTCGTGGACCTGGCCCTGAAGAGCCCGGTCGGCTTCGGGTACGCCATCGCCCTCGGCGAGGTGGCCGTCGGCATCGGCACCCTCATCGGCCTGTTCGCCCGGATCGCCGCGCTCGGCGGCGCCCTCGTCTCGCTCAGTCTCTGGCTGACCATGAGCTGGTCCACCGAGCCCTACTACTACGGCAACGACCTCGCGTACCTGATGGCCTGGCTGCCGCTGGTGCTCGCCGGGGCGTCCTTCCTCTCCGTCGACGCCTGGCTCGCCGCACGCCGGAGCGCCTCCGGGCTGCGGCTGGGCTAACCCCGGCCCGCCTCGTCCGTGTCGCCAGTCTGCGCCGTGCCCGCCGCGCCGGGGGCGCCGCCGGTGGTTATGTGCCCGGTGAGCGTCCACTGACGGCGGCTGTCCCCGCGACCCGCGGGGCCCTTGCGTATGCCCGCCACGGTCGCCGTGGCGCCCGCGAGGCACAGCCCGCCGACCACGATCGGGATGATCGCGAACCAGGGCGTGTCCCACAGGCCGCCCGCGTCGCCCGCGTAGACGAACCCGGCCAGGCCCATGAACAGGCCGGCCACCAGCCGCCCCGGCTGGAACTCATGACGTAGCACGGCTCACCTCCGCCTGCCCGATGCCGACGTGAAGCCTGAGGTCCAGCATGCTGCCGTCCTTGGCACCCGCAGGCGGCTTCAGGGTCGTCCTCTTCTGTTTGTCGGGAGCGATGTCCACGTCCTGGCTGTCGTCGCTCGGCAGTTGGATGTCCCCGACGCCCACATCGATCCTCAGCTTCACCTCGGCCTCCTTCGGCACGATCACCTTCAGCTTCCCGGCGCCCACCTCGGCGTGGGCTCGCACCGTCCGGTCCTTGCCGAGGTCGATCCGGCTCAGGTCCAGGGTGCCGACGCCCGTCCCCAACTCGTACCGCGGACGCACGTCCGCGGCGGTGGCCGGGCGCCAGTCCGTGCGTATCCAGTCCGTGGTGATGTTCTTCGGGAGGGCGGCCGAGGCCGCGAGCAAGGTGGCGGTGACCACCGCGAGCACGATGGAACCCGCGCCCACGCGCCCCAGGAACGAGCTGACCGCGATGCCCAGGCCGAGCACGGCGAGAGCACAGGCGAAGCCGGTCTGCAGGCTGGTGCCCAGAGGCTGGTCCTTCCACGTCAGGCTCGTGCCGAGGTAGGCCGCGAGCACGGCGGCCAGGAACACCCAGCCACCGATCCAGCGCGGCCCGGACCGGCCGCCGGGCCCGGAGGTCAGGTCGGGCGCGCGCCCTGCCGGGGTGTGCGGCGCGTCCGGCAGGTACTCCACCGCCACCGGGTCCGGTCCCCAAAGGTACTGCGGCGTCGTGCTCTCATAGCCCTCCTTGCCCATGGGATCGCGCCACCAGGACGGGGCACCGGTGACGGGCGGGGCCTTCGTCTCCGGCGGGGCGTCGGCCACCGCCTGCGCGGCCACCGGGTCGGGGTCCGGCGCGCCGCGCTGCCGCGACCAGTACCCCGCGCCCGCGAGGAGCAGACCGAGGACCGCCGCGAAGGTCAGCGCCGTACCGTTGGCCAGCAGGGTCAGGAACACGCCGCAGCCGACGAGCGCGAACAGCACCGCCGTGAGGGCGTGGCCGTCGACGCGGGCGGTCAGGAGCCGTCGCGCCTCGTTCTCCTCCTCTCCCTCGTACGGGATGAGCAGCCAGGCGAAGCCGTAGAAGACGAGACCGAGCCCGCTCGTGACCGCGAGCACGACCAGGCCGATGCGGAAGATCACCGGGTCCATGTCGCAGTGCCGCCCGAGCCCCGCGCACACGCCACCCAGCTTGCGGTGCCGGCGGTCGCGGCGGAACGTGCGCTCACGCACGGCCTCCGGCACGCCGGGCCCCTCGGCCGGGGCGGACGGACGGTCGCGCGGCGGGGCCTGCGGGCCCGGCGCGGGCTGCTGATCGGTCATGACTCCATGGTGACGGCCGCGGCCCGCCCACGGCAGTCGGGACAACCCTGGCCGAACCCTGATATCGCCCCTGACGTCCCCCGAGCCGGAACCCTGACACGGGGCTCCACCCCGCACGGCGAAGCCCGACGGATCCCACCCCGCGGCTCCCCTCCCGACGGCTCCCGCCCGACGCCTCCCGCCCAGCAGGCGCCTGCGCGGCGACACTCGGCTGGCTTTGCGTAGCGCCTGGCCTGCGGCTTCGCGCGGCGCGGTGCGTCAGCTCGGCCTGCGTGGCGCGGCTCGTCAGATCGGCCCCGCTGCGCGACGCGGCAGCGGTGTGACACCCCGCATCGCAGCGGTGTGACGCCCCGCGCCACAGCCCCGCTGCGCCACGCGGCCCCGACAACCCCGCCCCCCGCCACAGCCCCGGCGGCCCCGTCCCGACCGACGGGCCCCCGCCACCGTCCGGCCAGGATTCGCCGGGTCCCGCTCCCGCTCCACCGCACGGCCGCCACCCGGCCCGAGATCAGGGGAGTCTCGGGGATCGACCCTGATGTCCCCGGACCTGCTCGCGTGTGACCATCGATGGCATGCCGGACGCCGTGACTGCACCCATCGAAGACGAGCGGCCGCTGCGGAAGCTCTATCGCAGCGGCGAGGGTCGCCTGCTCGGCGGGGTCGCGCGCGGTCTCGCCGGGCACCTCGGACTGCCCGTCATCTGGGTGCGGCTCATCTTCATCGGCCTCTTCACCGCGAACGGCCTCGGTGCGCTGCTGTATGCGGCGTTCTGGTTCTTCGTGCCGCTCGGCGTGGGGGGCGTCGGGGCGCACCGCGCCACCGTGGTGGCCACGGAGACCGCGCCGGACGGCCGTCGAAGACTCGTCGCCCGCAGACCGGACAAGGGTCAGATCGTCGCGCTCCTCGCGATGCTGGCTGTCGCCATGGTCTTCGTCGGCAGCGTGGACCTCGGCGGTCCGACGAAGGCATACCTGTGGCCGGCGCTGCTCGTCGCGGCCGGTGTCGCCCTCGTCTGGCGCCAGGCGGACAACGCCCGGCGGGCCCGCTGGATGGAGGTCGGCCGCAGACGCCGCACCCTGACGATCGCCCGGACCGCGGCCGGGGTGCTCCTCGTCGGCGTCGGCGTGTCCGGCATCTTCGTCCTGCGCGGCTCCGCCTCCGACCTCGGCGCGGCGCTCCAGGCGGCGCTCGCCGTGCTCGTCGGCATAGCTCTCCTCGCGGGGCCCTATCTCGTCCGGATGACGCAGGACCTCTCCGAGGAACGCCTGATGCGCATCCGTGCCCAGGAGCGCGCGGAGGTCGCCGCCCACGTGCACGACTCGGTGCTGCACACGCTGACGCTGATCCAGCGCAACGCGGACAGTCCGGGCGAGGTCCGCCGCCTCGCCCGCGCGCAGGAGCGTGACCTGCGCGCCTGGCTGTACAAGCCGGAAGGC
The DNA here is from genome assembly GCF_014656095.1 of Streptomyces longispororuber. Taxonomy (GTDB): domain Bacteria; phylum Actinomycetota; class Actinomycetes; order Streptomycetales; family Streptomycetaceae; genus Streptomyces; species Streptomyces longispororuber. The sequence goes on along the minus strand of NZ_BNBT01000079.1, from coordinate 12,913 downwards.
ACCGGCAAGGAGGAGGCGGAGGAGCCCGACACCCTCGCCGAGGCGGTCCGGCGCGACGCCGCGGAGGTCGAGGACAAGCACGGCGTGCCGATCGAGGTGGTCGTCGTCGGGGACTGCCCGCTCGACGAGCGCCTGACGGCACAGGCCCAGGCCGCGCGGGAAGCAATGGTGAACGCCGCCAAGTACGGTGGCGAGGGCGGTGCGGTGCAGGTCTTCGCCGAGGTCGAGGGGGAGACGGTCTTCGTGTCCGTTCGGGACCGGGGCCCGGGCTTCGACCTGGACGCGGTGCCGGACGACCGCATGGGCGTACGAGAATCGATCATCGGCCGCATGCAGCGCAACGGCGGCACGGCGCGGCTGCGTACGGTGCCGGGCGGCGGTACCGAAGTCGAGCTGGAGATGGAGAGGACGGCGGCGACATGAGCGACGCGACCGAGGCGGGCGGGCCCGTGGATCCGGCTGTCGGGGCGGGAGAGGACGAGCGTGGGCCCGCGCGGCGGGTGAAGGTCGTCCTGGTCGACGACCACCGGATGTTCCGCACCGGCGTGCAGGCGGAGATCGGCCGGACCGAGCGCACGGGCGTCGAGGTCGTCGGTGAGGCAGCGGACGTCGACCAGGCGGTCACGGTGATCACGAACGCCCGGCCCGAGGTCGTGCTGCTCGACGTGCATCTGCCGGGCGGCGGCGGTGTGGAAGTGCTGCGCCGGTGTGCCGCGTTGATGGCGGACGCGGAGCGCCCGGTGCGGTTTCTCGCGCTGTCGGTGTCGGACGCCGCGGAGGACGTCATCGGCGTGATCCGGGGCGGTGCCCGGGGGTACGTCACCAAGACCATCACGGGTACGGACCTGGTCGACTCGATCTTCCGGGTCCAGGAGGGCGACGCGGTGTTCTCGCCGCGGCTCGCCGGTTTCGTCCTCGACGCCTTCGCCTCGACGGACGCGGCGCCGGTCGACGAGGACCTGGACCGCCTCACCCAGCGCGAGCGCGAGGTGCTGCGCCTCATCGCGCGAGGGTACGCCTACAAGGAGATCGCCAAGCAGTTGTACATCTCGGTGAAGACGGTCGAGTCGCATGTGTCGGCGGTCCTGAGGAAGCTCCAGCTTTCCAACCGGCACGAGCTGACGCGCTGGGCGGCGGCCCGGCGCCTGGTCTGAGCGGCGGCTGGCCCGCTCCGGCGACCGGCCCGACCTCGGTGCTCGCCCCGTCCCGGCGGTAGGCCTGCCCCGGCGGCCGCCCCGCCCCGGCGGTCGGAGGCGTCCCGGCTGCCGGAAAGGCACCGCCTCACGCCACCCGGGTGGCGCCCGCGAACGGCATCTCGTCGAGGGGCGCCAGGCGTACCGGGGCGCTCGGGTTGGGGGCGTGGATCATCTGGCCGTCGCCGACGTAGAGGCCGACGTGGCTGATGCCGGAGTAGAAGAAGACCAGGTCGCCCGGTTGGAGCTCGGAGCGCGGGACACGGCGGCCGGCGTCGATCTGGGCGTACGTCGTGCGGGGCAGCGAGACGCCGGCCGAGCGGTAGGCGGCCTGGGTGAGACCGGAGCAGTCGAAGGCGTCCGGGCCGGTGGCGCCCCACACGTAGGGGCTGCCGAGTGCCTTGTAGGCGTACGAGACCGCCTGCGCGGCGCGGGCGTTGGGGGCCTTCGTGGCACCGGGGGCCGGCGCGGCGGCGGGGCGGGGGGCGGCGCGTGACGCCCTGCCCCTGTCCTCCCGCTCGTCCTCCCCGCCGTCCTCCCGCTCGGCGGCGGCCAGGCGGGCCCGCTCCTCGGCGGTCAGCCTGGCGAGCAGCCGCCGGGCCTCGCCGAGCTTGCCGGTCACGGTCTTCTTGTGCTTCCGCAGGTCCGCCTGGCGGGACTTGAGGTCTTGGAGCGTGTCGTCGGCCTCGGTGCGCAACTGGTCGAGCTCACGGACCTGCCGCCGTACGCCAGCGATCTCCGCGGCGTGGCGCCGGCCGACGCGGTCGGCACGGGAGGCCCGGTCGAGGAACGCGTCCGGGTCGGTGGAGAGCGCGAGCTGGACGGACGGGTCGACGCCGCCGGAGCGGTACTGGGCGGTGGCCAGGGAGCCCAGGCTCCGGCGCGCGGAGTTGAGCCGCTCGGTCCTGCGGGCTGCCTCGTCGCGCAGGTCCCGCAGCGCGGACTCGGCCCGGTCGGCCTTCTCCTTGGCGCCGTTGTACTTCTCGGTGGCGATCTCCGCCTCGCGGTAGAGCTTGTCGACCTTGGCCTTCACCTCGCCGGTGGTGGGGCGCGGCTCGGCGTGACCGGTGCCTTCGAAGGCGGTCACGGTCGCGGCCGACGCGAGGGCGAGGGTGGCGGCGGTGCGGGCCGTGTGTCCGCTGAGCGAGCGGTGCTTCGGCTTGCGGTGCTGTGCCACGGAGGCTCCACGTCCTTCCACGGTGGCGGTCCGGGACGTGTCCGGCGGCGCCGCGCACAGGGGGGGACGGGACGCCGCCGGACTTCTCGGCGGTGGTGGTCGGCTGCCGCCCCTGGTCCGGACGGCGGTGGGGAGCCGGTCACCGGTCAAGGACGCTAAACCTCGCTGTCACCGGGTCGTGACCCGTTGTGCGGAAGTGACGCGTGCGGCCCGCTCGTGACCGGACGCGACCGGACCGGAGCCGGGCCGCGGTCCGCTTGACCCGTACCCGTGACCGAGGTGGCAGTTGCGGCCCACCTGGCTGGAGGGAGGTGCTAAGGGCCCCGTTAGGCTCGCCCCATGGACGTACTCATCCATCTCTTCGTCGGCCTGCACATCATCGGTATCGCCGCGCTCCTGGGCGGCTTCCTGACCCAGATGAAGGCGATGGGCGAGGGCACGGCCCGCTTCAGCCCCGCCATGCTGCACGGCGCGCTGACCATGCTGATCACCGGCGTGGCCCTCGTCGGCCTGAACCAGGCCGACGACAACGCGGTCAACAACCTCAAGATCGGCATCAAGATGGCGCTGCTGATCGTCATCCTGGGGCTCGTGTACGTGAAACGGGACGAGGAAAGGGTCGACAAGGCGCTGTTCGGCGCGGTCGGCGCGCTCACCGTGGCGAACATCTTCATCGCCGTCCTGTGGACGTAGGGCGTCGTTTTCCGGCGTCGTTCTCCGGCGTCGGTTTGGCTCCGCACGTGAGGGCTACAGGTTCTCGCTTTCGGTGTCAGGCGCCGTCACGCGCGTCCGTTCCGTCCATGCGCGGACGGTTACTGCTCGCTCAATGCGGCTGATGATGTCCTTTTTGGAGGCCGTGTCCAGAGTCTCCGGGATCTTGTCGAAGGTGCCGGGGAGGACGTCGAGCAGACCCCAGATCTGTTCGCCGGTATGGACGGTCAGCAGTTGCTGGCACCTCCACTGCAGCGGCATTTCGGGGCGGTGCGTGAGCCGCTGTACGTTTCCTGGGAGGCACCCCACGAGGGACCAGGCGGCCCTACGACCCCGGTGCCCACGTCCGTGCCCCGGCCGGGGCGTAGGTACCGCCACACCTCCGTGCCGACCAGCGTCCAGCCGAAGCCGAAGCCGAAGCCGAAGCCCGAGCCGGAGCCACCCACGCCCCGCCCCCGGACGGCCCTCGGACCCCAGACGTTTTCGTGATGTTGCGCACCTCGCCAGGCCCCCGGCCCCGCGCCCGTGCCGCCCTGGCGCCCCCGCGAGGCCGCTCACCTGCGGTGCGGCACGGTGCGACGGCCCGGCGGGCGCCCGGCGCGCCGGGACCGGGCACGGGCGATGGCCGGAACCCGGGGTCGGCTGTCAGTGGGGCCGCCTAGACTCGGGAGGCGATGAGCAGCCTCTTTGACGACAGCTTCCTGGCGGACCTCACGCCCTCGCAGGGCGGGCAGGAGGAGCCCCCGCCGCCGCCCGAGGACAGCGCTCCGGAGCCGATTCCGGAGGACCTGTTCGGCGGGAAGTTCGACGCGCCCGTGCCCCAGGACGCGTACTACCGGGACGGCGCCCCGCGCCCGGCGATCGACCCGGCGGCGCTGCTCGACGGGCTGAACGAGAACCAGCGCGCGGCCGTCGTGCACGCGGGTTCCCCGCTGCTCATCGTCGCGGGAGCCGGCTCCGGCAAGACGCGCGTACTGACCCACCGCATCGCGTACCTGCTGGCCGAGCGCGGGGTGCACCCGGGCCAGATCCTCGCGATCACCTTCACCAACAAGGCCGCGGGCGAGATGAGGGAGCGCGTCGAGCAGCTCGTCGGCCCGCGCGCGGGCGCGATGTGGGTGTCGACGTTCCACAGCGCCTGCGTGCGCATCCTGCGCCGGGAGTACAAGAAGCTGGGCTTCACGTCCTCCTTCTCGATCTACGACGCCGCGGACTCCAAGCGGCTGATGGCCCTGGTCTGCCGCGACCTGGACCTGGACCCGAAGAAGTTCCCGCCCAAGTCCTTCAGCGCCAAGATCTCCAACCTGAAGAACGAGCTGATCGATGAGGAGGACTTCGCCGCCCAGGCCGCCGACGGGTTCGAGAAGACCCTCGCCCAGGCGTACGCGATGTACCAGTCGCGGCTGCGCGAGGCCAACGCCCTCGACTTCGACGACCTGATCATGACGACGGTCCACCTCCTGCGGGCCTTCCCGGACGTCGCCGAGCACTACCGCCGCCGCTTCCGGCACGTCATGGTCGACGAGTACCAGGACACGAACCACGCCCAGTACGCCCTGGTGCGCGAGCTCGTCGGCCCCGCCGGGGGCGAGGGCGACGACCCCGCCGAGCTGTGCGTCGTCGGTGACGCCGACCAGTCGATCTACGCCTTCCGCGGCGCCACGATCCGCAACATCCTCCAGTTCGAGGAGGACTACCCGGACGCGACCACGATCCTCCTGGAGCAGAACTACCGCTCCACCCAGACGATCCTGAGCGCCGCCAACGCGGTCATCGAGCGCAACGAGAGCCGCCGTCCCAAGAACCTGTGGACGAACGCGGGCGCCGGTTCCCGTATCACCGGGTACGTCGCCGACACCGAGCACGACGAGGCGCAGTTCGTCGCCGACGAGATCGACCGGCTCACGGACGCGGGCGAGGCCAAGGCCGGCGACGTCGCGATCTTCTACCGGACGAACGCGCAGTCCCGTGTCTTCGAAGAGATCTTCATCCGCGTCGGCCTGCCGTACAAGGTCGTCGGCGGCGTCCGCTTCTACGAGCGCAAGGAAGTCCGCGACGTCCTCGCCTACCTGCGGGTCCTCGCCAACCCGGAGGACGGCGTACCGATGCGCCGCATCCTGAACGTGCCGAAGCGCGGCATCGGCGACCGCGCGGAAGCCATGATCGACGCGCTCGCGCAGCGCGAGAAGATCTCCTTCCCGCAGGCGCTGCGCCGCGTCGACGAGGCGTACGGCATGGCGGCCCGCTCGGTGAACGCCGTCAAGCGCTTCAACGCGCTCATGGAGGAGCTGCGCACGGTCGTCGAGTCGGGCGCGGGCCCGGCCGTCGTCCTGGAGGCCGTGCTGGAGCGCACGGGCTATCTAGCCGAGCTCCAGTCCTCCACGGACCCGCAGGACGAGACCCGCATCGAGAACCTCCAGGAACTCGCGGCGGTGGCCCTGGAGTTCGAGCAGGAGCGCCAGGACGGCGAGACCGGGACGCTCTCCGACTTCCTGGAGCAGGTCGCGCTCGTCGCCGACTCCGACCAGATCCCCGACGAGGAGGACGACGGCTCGGGCGTCATCACGCTCATGACGCTGCACACCGCCAAGGGCCTGGAGTTCCCGGTCGTCTTCCTGACGGGCATGGAGGACGGCGTGTTCCCGCACATGCGCGCCCTCGGCCAGACCAAGGAGCTGGAGGAGGAGCGGCGCCTGGCGTACGTCGGCATCACGCGCGCGCGGGAGCGGCTCTACCTGACGCGGTCCTCCATGCGCAGCGCCTGGGGCCAGCCCTCGTACAACCCACCGTCGCGCTTCCTGGAGGAGATCCCGGAGGCGCACGTCGAGTGGAAGCGGACGGGCTCCATGGGGGCGCCCGCGTCGTCGGGCCCCGCCGGGGGAGTGGCGTCGTCGCTGTCGTCGTCGCGTTCGCGCACCGGGGGCGCGCAGGGCTTCGCCACGCGCCGGGCGTCCGAGAAGCCGGTGGTCGCGCTCGCGGTGGGCGACCGTGTCACGCACGACCAGTTCGGCCTCGGCACAGTGGTCGGCGTGAAGGGCTCGGGTGCGAACGCCGAGGCGACGGTGGACTTCGGCGGGGACAAGCCGAAGCGGCTGCTGCTGCGGTACGCGCCGGTGGAGAAGCTCTAGGCCCCGCCTCGTGGAGGGGCGCGGTCCCCTCCACGAGGCACGAGGAAGCCTGCGGCCGAGGTCAGCCACGGCCAGGCCGCTGGGAGTGCTGCCGAAAGCTTTCAGCTACGCCAGGCGCCGCGGAGATGCCCCCATGCCGGGGCGGGCGGGGCGGGGATGCGAGATGCCGCGCGGGTTACGTCGGGTCCAGGCCGTGACTGCGCAGCCAGGGCAGCGGGTCGATGGCCGAGCCGCCGCCGGGGCGGACCTCGAAGTGCAGATGCGGCCCGGTGGAGTTGCCGGAGTTCCCCGAGTAGGCGATGACGTCGCCCGCCTTCACGGGGCCGTGCGAGATCTTGTGCGTGGAGAGGTGGCAGTACCAGGTCTCCGTGCCGTCCTTGGCGGTCACTATCGCCATGTTCCCGTAGGCGCTGTTCCACTTCGTGGAGACGACGCCGTCGGTCGCGGCCATCACGGGCGTGCCGTACGACACCGGGAAGTCGATGCCGGAGTGCGCCGACATCCAGTTGATGCCGGCCTGGCCGTAGTGCGCGCTGAGGCCGTGCTGGGAGACCGGCAGCGCGAACTTCGGGCGCAGTCGCTCCTTGCGGGCCGCCTCCGCGATGGCCTTCTTGTGCGCGGCCTCCTTGGCGGCCTTCAAGTCAATACGTTCCTGCGTCCGGCTCGCGCGGTCGGCGAAGTCACCGGCGTCGGCCGAGAGGTTGGCGAGCTGGGTGTCGAGCTTGGTGTTCGTGGTGGACGGCTGCACGGTCGCCGGGTCCGGGGCGGCCGCCGCCTGCACCCGCTTGTCGTCGTCGCCCCCGCTGAGGCCGCCCACCGAGGCCGCGGCCACCCCCGCGACGCCCATCACGCACGCCGACGGCACGGCGACGGTGAGCAGCGCGGAGCGCTTGGCGGGGGAACGGCGTGAACGGGAGCGGGTACGCGCGGCGCCGCGGGTGGCGCGGGGGCGCTCGACGGGGGCGTGCTCGTCGAGGTGCGCTCCCGGTTCGACGGCGCCGAGTTCGTCGCCGGGCGTGTCGGAGGGCGTGTCCGCGGTGCCGTCGCCGGGGGTGAACTCACCCTCGTCGGTGCCCGATTGCCGGTACGCGTCCGCCCCGGCGCCCGCGGCCTCGTAGGCGCCGTCGGTCTCATAGGCACCATCGGTCTCATAGGCGCCGTCGGTCTCGGTGGCCGAGCCGTTCGCCCGTGCCGCCCCGTCCCGGTCGTCCGTCCCGTACGTGTCGTCGTACGCCCGGGGCGTCGTGTCGTACGTCTCCTGGCCGTCGGCGGAGTTCCACGCGGTGGCGTCGTACGCGCCGGTGTCGAAGACCTGCGTGGCCCACTGGCCGGTCTGCCGGTCGTCGGTCCACGGGGCGGCGTCCCAGGTGGCGGTGGTGTCGGGGCCCGGCTGCGCGGGGATGTCCGCGAGCGGCCGGTAACCGGCGGAGCCCCACAGGCCGGTGGTGTCGAGGTCGCCCGTGTCGTACGAGGACGAGGGTGACGAGGGGGCGGAGGAGGATCCGGGCGCGGACGGCTGCTGCGCGGCGAACGCGTCGTGGCCGAGGGGGTGCCGGCCCGTGGTGGCCCACTGGCCCGTGTCGTAGGCCTGTCCCGGCAGTTCGCCGAAGAGCGGGTCGGAGGGGAAGCCGCCGACCGCGAAGCCCGAGCCGGAAGTGTCGAAGACGCCCGTGCCGTCGTACGCGCCCGGGGCGTTGAACCCGGTGGCGGTGAAGGTGCCGGTGGCGTAGCCGTCGTAGCCGTAGCCGATGTGCTGTGCGCTCTGGTCGTAGGAGCCGTAAGGGGCGTAGTCGGCGTCGGGTGCCGGAGCCGGGGTGGGGGTCCCCGACGGGTGACGGTCGTTCACCAACTTCTCTTTCGCCTCGACAGCATGGGGGCTGGCAGCGCAGTGCCGCGACTGTACCCGGCGGTATGCGCGCGCGACAATCTTCGGCAGGTTCCACGCTCGCAGGAAACGGGCATTCGGCCGCCTTTCGGCGGACTGTGGGCACAGCCTTGGCTTTGCGTTCGACAAGTGTTCGAGGTTGTGAGGGGCGCGCGGCCGTTGTGCGCCCGGTCGGTACGCGCCGGGTCGGTCGGGTCAGGCGACCGTCAGGCCGTCCGCCGACGCCGGGGTGTCGGCCGCCGGGTCCGCGAGGTCGAGCGCCTGCCGGATCGCCGACGCCACCGCGGGGTGCACCGGCAGCGCGAGGTGCCCGATGCCGGAGACGCGTACGTTCTGCGCGCTCAGGTCCGGGTGGTCGACGCAGGCGGTCTCGACCGGGTCCATGATCTGGTCGAGCTCGCTCCAGAAGCTCACGAACTGCGTACGGCAGCCCGGCGCGGGCTCCCGCAGCTCCGCGACGACGTCCGAGCCGGGCCGCATCTGGCGGACGATCGGGTGGGCGTCGGCGAGCGGCACGACGCGGGTGCCGCCGTGCGGGGTGCCGAGGGTGACCAGCGTGCGGACGCGGGCGTCGCCGCCGAGCCGCTGCGCGTAGTAGCGGGCGATCAGGCCGCCGAGGCTGTGGCCGACGATGTCCACGCGCTGCTGTCCCGTGCGCTCGCATATCTCCTCCACGTGGCGGCCGAGCAGCTCGGCGGCCAGGCGGATGTCGCAGGTCAGCGGCGAGTAGTTGAGGGACTCCACATGCTGCCTGCCGTGCTGGGCGAGGCTGCGGCGCAGCAGGACGAAGACGGAGCGGTTGTCGATGAAGCCGTGCAGGAGCAGCACCGGCGGCTTGTCCCTCGCCGGCAGCCGGGGGGCGTCGGGCGGCGCGAGCCGGGGGGCCGGGCGGCGCTCCTGGACGATGCCCGAGGGGTACAGCAGGAGGTGGCCGGCGAGGATCGCCAGCTCCAGGGCCGTCGCCTTGAGCAGCGCGACGGAGATCCCCGCCAGCCTGGCGGGGAGCAGCGCGCCGCAGAGGCGCACGACCTGGACCTTAGTGACCGTCATGTCGACCTCCCGGTCGGCACGCGGGCAGACACCTCTGTCCCCCGTGTGCCCTCAGGGGAAGCCGTGGCCGAGGCATGACGAACCACGATGCGTCGCACCGCGGGCGACGTGCCGTCACCCCGTGCGCCGTGCGGCTGACGGCGCGGTGCCCGGCGACCTCGCGGCGGCTCCCCTCGCGCGGCCCCCGATTACACCCCGTGACAAGGGGGCGGCGCGCAGCGAACGTGTCCCACCGTGTGATTTCCCCCTCCCTCTCCACCACGAAACTGCGGGCTGCGGGATGGTGGAGATAACGTTCGTTCACCTACCCGGCCGGTGCGGCGCGGGGTATCCGTGCGGGGAGAGCTGGATTTCCGTACATGGATGTCTGTACATGGAGGCAGTGATGGGTGTGGGAGCCGGTCCGATCCGCGTGGTGGTCGCCAAGCCGGGGCTCGACGGCCACGATCGCGGGGCCAAGGTGATCGCGCGGGCGCTGCGCGACGCCGGCATGGAGGTCATCTACACCGGCCTGCACCAGACGCCCGAGCAGGTCGTCGACACGGCCCTGCAGGAGGACGCCGATGCGATCGGCCTGTCCATCCTGTCCGGCGCGCACATGACGCTGTTCGCGCGCGTCATCGAGCTGCTCAAGGAGCGCGACGCGGCCGACATCCAGGTCTTCGGCGGCGGCATCATCCCGGAGGAGGACATCGCGCCGCTCAAGCAGATGGGCGTCGCGGAGATCTTCACGCCGGGGGCGACCACCACGGCGATCGTGGAGTGGGTCAGGGAGAACGTGCGGCAGACGACCGGGGCTTGAGCCTCTACGAGCCGAGCGGGCCGCGCCGCCCCGGGTGCGGCCTGCCGCGCCGGAGAGAGCCGGTCGTGGCGCGCGCGGCCGGTGTCCCCGTGGAGGTGTGGTCACGGCGTGAGCTCCTCCCGCATCGCCGCGCGCAGGCGCAGGGTGGTGGCCAGGCGCTGGAAGGCCTCCGCCCAGTAGCCCCCGGCGCCGGGTGAGGCGTCCTCGGGCTCGTCCGGCAGAGCGGTGAGGGCGTCCAGGCGTACTGCCTCGGCGGGGTCGAGGCAGCGCTCGGCGAGGCCCATGACGCCGCTGAAGCTCCAGGGGTAGCTGCCCGCGTCCCGCGCGATGTTCAGCGCGTCCACCACCGCGCGGCCGAGCTCGGGCGCCCAGGGCACCGCGCAGACGCCCAGGAGCTGGAAGGCCTCGGACAGGCCGTGCGCGTCGATGAAGCCCGCCACCCAGGCGGCCCGCTCGTCCTGCGGCAGGGCGGCGAGGAGCTTGGCGCGCTCCGCGAGGGACACCGCGCCCGGGCCCGCCGCGTCGGGCGCCGACGGCGAGCCGAGCAGCGCCCGTGACCAGTCCGCGTCCCGCTGGCGAACGGCGGCCCGGCACCACGCGGCGTGCAGCTCGCCGCGCCAGTCGTCCGCCACGGGCAGCGCCACGATGGCGGCGGGGGTACGGCCGCCGAGCCTGCCCGGCCAGACGGCGAGGGGTGCGGCCTCCACCAACTGGCCGAGCCACCAGGAGCGTTGTCCGCGCCCGGCGGGGGCTTTGGCGACGACGCCGTCGCGCTCCATGCCCGCGTCGCACTCGTGCGGCGCCTCCACGGTGAGCGTCGGCGTGCTCGCGGTCCGGTCGAGCGCCACGCAACTGGAGGCGCGTGCGGCCATGCGGGCGGCGAGCGCCGAGTCCGGCAGGGCGGAGAGCAGTTCGGCGGCGGTGGAGCGGACGTTGCGGCTCCGGTCGGTCAGAGCCTGCTCCAGGAAGGGCTCGTCGGCCGGGCCGAGGCCGGTGCGCAGCGAGTCCAGGAACATCAGCCGGTCCTCGGCCCGCTCCGTCGCCCAGGTGCTCACGAGCAACGCGCGCGCGGCGTCCGGGTCCTGTGCCCGCAGCGAGGCGAGCAGGGCGACGCGCTCCGCGAACAGGCCCTCCTGCCAGCGGCGTTCGGTCTCCTCACCGTCCCGCTGAGCCGGTGCCGACGCGGCGGTCGGGGCGGCACGCAGCGCGAACTTCCAGTCCGGGTTGAGCCGCGCCAGCCACAGGGCCCGCGGGCCCGCGATGGCCAGGACCTGGGGGCGCAGGTCGGTACGGCCGCGGGCCGCGGTGAGCAGCGCGGGAAGCAGCTCCGGCGGGGCCGCGAACCCTCGGTCGTTCGCCAGGGCCAGCCACTGGGGCAGCAGCTCCATGAGGTCGGGCGCGGTGCCGCGCCGCCCGCCCACCGTCGTGGGGTGGTCGGCGAGCAGGGTGGCGAGACGGCGCCGGGCCGCGCGGGGCACGACGGGCCGCGGATCGGTGGGCGCGGGTTCGGGGCGCGCGGCGGCGGGCGCCGGGCGCAGACCCGCACGCCGGTGCACCGTCTGGACGGCGGCCGCGTCCAGGAGGGCGGCCGGGGCATCCTTCCCGGGCACGGAGAGGGGCGGCCTGCGCCGGTCCGTCCCCAGGAGCGCCGCCGTGACCAGCTCCTCCCAGGGGGCGTGGGTGAGGGGGACGGCGGCCCGCGCGTGCGGGGAGGGCGTGCCTTGCCGGTCGGACGAGGGCGGCTCGGCTGCTTGCGAAGCCGCGGTCGTCCGGGCGTCGGACGCTGCCGCGTGGGTGTGGCCGACGGTGGGTGTGGTCGTCATCTGCGGTCCCTCTCTCCTCACAGCCGCACGGTTTCCGACGCGTCGTCCGTCCAGGCGGCCAAGGGCGTGAAGCCCTGGTGGCCGCACTCGCCGAAGACGGTGAGCGGGGCGCCCCCGGACAGCGCGACCAGGCGCCACAGGCCGGAACGGGACGCGGCGGCCGGGGATATGGGCAGGGCCAGGTCGCCGTCCGCTTCGGCCAGTTGCCAGCGGGTGAGGGGGCCGGTGGGGGCGGGGGTGGTGGTGCTGGTGCTTCTGCCGGTGCCGGTGCCAGTGCTGCTGCCGGTGCCTGTGCCGCTGTTGCCTGTGCCGGTGTTGCTGCCGCTGCCGCTACCGCTGCCGCTGTCGGCGTCGGCCCCCGGCCCCACCCCGTCCTCACGCACCGGTACCGGTACGACCCCTTCGAGCGTCACTGGCCAGGCGTCCAGCCACGGGTCGGCGCGCAGCGCTTCCCCGTACCGGGCCGTGGCCTGGGCCGGTCCCACGCCGGGCGGATGGCCCGTCGTGGGCGCCGGGGCGGCGAACTGCTCGCCCAGGTCGGCGCGGAGGCCGCACGCCGCGGGGTCCGCGGCGTACGGGACGAGCTCGGCGTCCAGGGCCAGGCCCACCGGCAGCGAGAGCGCGGGGGCGCGGCCGGCCGCCCCGTACGACAGGAGCAGGGCCGTGCGCCCGGACTCCTCGCCGTACAGCCAGATGCGGCGCGTGGTGAGCTTGCTGTCCGCCGTGTCGTACTGGGCGAGGACCTGCCACCGGTCCCTGACCGGCGCGCCCTGGGCCGGTGCGGGCAGGCCGACGCGGGAGCGGACCGTGGCCGCCAGCGCGTCCGGGAGCCGGTCGCGGTGCAGCCAGCCCGAGGTGAGCAGGTGCAGCAGCGCGCACTCCTCCAGGAGCCGGGCGGGCCAGCCTGGCCCGGAGGAGGGTATGGCGCCCAACTCGCGGACCCGGGACGCCAGTCCCGGCGCCTGGGCGTCGACCATGCGCGCGGCCGTCTCCTCCCACAGGCCGTACCCCGCCTGCTCGGCCGTCGCCGTGCCGCCGCGCAGCAGGTCGGACAGGCGCCGCTCCAGCTCCGTCGCGCCCGCCGTGACCCGCTCGGCGCGGCGCTCCGCCCGCTTGCGCGCCGCCTCGGGGTCGGCCGCCGGCC
>NZ_BNBT01000078.1 GCF_014656095.1 Streptomyces longispororuber | reverse complement strand
GACGGGAACTCGCAGGCAGAAGCGGGATGGCCGAGTGAGCGGGCATGCGCTTGATCGCAGGGAACGTGCTGGTCAAGAGCGTGAAAGCAGACGAGGCGTACTGTACGACCCGGTCAAGCTGACCACCCCGCGGCACCGCTACCGGGAAACAGTCGTCCCGCCCCCGTGGCCGAGCCTGGCACGAGGATAACGCAGGAGTCCCGAACAGGGCTTGGGGAGCGCCCAGTTCTCGGGCACGCCGGGTGCTGGAAGCGATCCGGGGAGACGGACCGGTCGACGAGACCGGCACCGCGTCCCGGATCCACTGCACTGCTCACGGGGCCGCCTGGACGCCCACGTGCGCCGCCGAAGACGACTGGCTGACCATCGTCCACCTTCTCGCCCGCGCTGGAGCTGAACCTGGGAGAGGGCAACTGGTCGATCCCGCGGCGCGGACAGCCGGCCAACATCGCCTGCACCGACGATGACCACCTCGAACGCACCGTCCACCGCGGTGTGCGGCACATCCACCACCGTCCGCTGTTCTCGGCCGTTGTCGCCCTGAACGAGGCCCTGCGTCGCAGGCCGAAGTTGACCGCGGCGGCGGTCGAAGTGCTGATCGCCGTCAGGATCTCCTCGGTCTCGCTCGACCAGCTCAGGTGCGTGGTCACTCACTCCACGAAGCCGCCGGGACGCAACAGCGTTCAACGCCTTCACGCGTCCCCGTGCCCAATCAGTTCCTTTTGTGTCGCGGCTCTGTCTTACTGTGAAAGTGCCGCCGTTGCGCAATTCAGCAAAAGGTGGACCGTCCCCCTCCCTCGCAAAGGAGTCTCTCATGGGTCAGCGCATGGACGACGTGTCTCTTGCCGCACTGCCCGTGCCACCGCTGTGGTGCCCATTTCCGGCAGAACTAAATCCGCGATGGGCCGAGTTCGACAAGCGCAGTGTCGACTGGATGAACGAGTATGCTCTCTACCCGAGCAAAGAGCAGCAGTTTCGCCTGACTACGATGCGAGTGGGTGAACTGGCTTCCCGGTACGCTCCCGTCGGCCGAATCGAAGCGGTCCAGTTCTTGAGCGATTTCGTCATCTGGCTGTTTGCGTTCGACGACGCGCACTGCGACGAGTCTGCGCTCGGCGACCAGCCGGACGAACTCGCGAGGATGACCTACGAGTTGGGGTGGGTGCTGGATACCCCCCAGGCGGATATCGCGAACGGCAATCTTTATGCGACAGCGCTGCGCGAGCTGCGATGCCGGCTCTCGGAAATTGCGACGCCGCTACAAGTGGAACGCTGGGTTTCCTCCGTCAAGGCGTACTTCTTCTCTGTGGTCGCCGAAGCCTCCTGTAAGGCCCAGAAAAGGTCACCGAGCCTGCAGGAATACGTACTGTTGCGGCAGAGGACGGGCAGCACCGAGACCCTGACCATGTTGACCGATGTGATCGCCGGGTGTGAGCTGCCCTCAGCCGATCGGGACAACTTGGATGTCCGGGCTCTGGCCGAGATGGCTATCGCGCTCAACCTCTGGCACAACGACATCCTTGGCTATCACAAGGAGAAGAAGCGCAATTCCATTGACGACGGATTGAACTTGGTGGACGTCCTCGCGCGAGACCAGAGTTGCTCCGCCGCTGAAGCCCAAGCGAAAGCCATCGCACTCTGCGACCGGGTGCTCAGCCTGTACCTGCGCCTGGAGGAACAGGTAAGCCAGCGGGCCGGCGCTGAACTTCAATGCTTCCTGGCTGGGATGAGGCGGATGATCAGAGGAGATCTTGATTTCTCTCTGGGGTGCAACCGGTACCTCAACCCGGATGACCCCGCGATCCTCCCGACAACTTTCGCTGACACCCCCAGTGACGACAGCTCGGTACCGGCACCGATCCCCGCCATACAGTGGTGGTGGACCAGGCTGGCCCCCAGCACCTCGAGCTCGCAGCATGACAGCGGCTGATGACCGGGCGCGGGCCTACCCCTTCAGCTACCCGTCGGCCATGCTGTTGGATCCGACCTACGCGACCCTGCGTCGGTCGGAGCCGGTGAGCCAAGTTCGCCTCGCCTTCGGCGGAGAGGCCTGGCTGGTGACGCGGTACGCCGACATCAAAAGCGTGCTTGCCGACCCACGATTCAGCAGGGCGGCCACAGCGGACCGTGATGTGCCCCGAAGCCGACCGCAGAAGCCGAAGGCGGTGTCCATTCTCGCCATGGATCCGCCCGAACACACGCGGATACGCCACCTGATCGCCGCAGCATTCACCCGGCGTCGCGTAGAAAGCCTCCGCGACCGCACTCGTCTCCTCGCTGATGATCTCGTGGATCAGATGACCCACGACGGACCGCCACGGGACCTGGTAACCGGCCTGGCTCTACCGTTACCAATTACCGTGCTCCTTGAACTACTTGGGGTGCCCGCAGTAGATCATGATCGGCTGCGAAACGCAGCTGATTGCGTGATGGGGACGACTGGCTATACCTCGCCTACTGTGGCGAGGCCGATGCCGTCACTGACCGCCGTTCGGCTGCGATGCCGACGGCTTGTGCACCTGCTGGGTGACGCCCGCGAGGCGGGCCAGCAGCGGAGCGGGAAGGCGGCTCACACGGTTTGTCCCCGCAGCGGCTTGACAGAGCCGAACGATCTCCTCGTGCTGTGCGGCCAGCCGGGCCAGGGCCTGGCTGCGGAAGTCGACCGGGCCAACCGTTTACGGAGCTTGGTGTTCTCTGCCCTCAGCCGGGTGATTTGGGCTTCGCGAGGATCGGTGATCTCGCCGGTCTGGCGTATGGCGTCCAGACGTCGCTCGAACTCGACGCGGAGGTGTGCGTAGGGGCGGGTGCCGTAGAAAGCCGTGCGGTCGACGCCCGCTTCGCGGGCGAGGGTCTTGACATCGCACTTCGCGCGACCCACGCCATGAAGTGTGAGGGGCTTACCGACGAGGAGCTGCGGCGGCGGTCGATGCCGCCGTCCACGCTTTCGCTGCTCGGTTTGGTGCGGCACATGGCGGAGGTCGAGCGTGCTTGGTTCCGGCGAGTGTTCGAGGACAACGGCGTGCCCCTGGTCTGGTCCGACCACATCGACTTCCAGGCGGCGTACGACGCGAGCGCGTCGACCAGGGATGAGGCGTTCACGGCCTGGGAGGCCGAGGTGGCGAACTCGCGTCGCATCGAGCGGGAGGCTGAGTCCCTGGACCAGGCCGGGCATCAGCCAAGGTGGGGCGAGGAGGTATCGCTGCGGATGGTGATGGTGCACGTACTTCTGGAGTACGGCTGCCACAACGGGCATGCGGACTTGCTGCGTGAGGGGGTTGACGGGACCGTGGGCACCTGAGTCTGGAGAGCCTCCTCCGTTGCCAGAAGTATCACAGCGGCAGCGAGCGAGGTGGGGGCTCGGGTTCGTAGGCGGCCGGATGATCCGCAGCCAGCCAACGCCGGATCTCGATCGTCTCCTCGGCGATGGTCAGGGTCTCACTCCGCCGACCCGCCCCGGCCTAACTCGTCACACAAGGGCGCGGATCGCCTCAATGGTCCGCTCCACGGTGAGGGCCCCGTTCGCGCAGTCGTGCAGCAGGGCCGACACCCGTGGGTCTTGGTAGTCGCGCAAAGGCTCGGTCGGGGTCTCGGGCGCTGCGGGTGGGGTGATGTCGTCGCGGGTCAGGAGGTAGTCCGCCAGGGCGGCGCAGGAGCGGTGTTGGAAGATGACGTCCGGTTTGATCGGGATGCCGAGGGTTGTTCCGGCCCGGCGGGCCAGGCGGACGTAGATGATGGAGTTCAGGCCGAGCTGTCGGAACGAGGCGTCGTCGTCGAAGGTCAGGGCCTCGTCGCCGATCTCCGGCTGGAGGATCTCGCGTTTGATGCGATCGATCAGGTCTTGGCGTGGGTCGGGGGTGGGCTCTGGGGCGGGGGTGATGCGGTCGATGAGGGGGGTGAGTACCTTCGATTCGCTCAGTTCTGTGAAGACGGACACGCCTGCGTTCCGGAGGTAGCGGATGGTTTCGGTCCAGCGGACGGGCTTGGCGATCTGTTCGGCGAGTAGTTCGCGTACTTGCCGCGCGTCGGGGGGGAAGGGTTGGCCGGTCACGTTGGAGATGACCGGGGTTCGTAGTTCGCCCATGTCGACCGTGGTCAGCAGGTCGCGGAAGCGTGCGGCGGCGGGGGCCATCGCCGGGGCGTGGAAGGGGCCGCTGACGCGGACGGGGACGAAGCCTCGCACGCCCTCCACCTTTTCGAAGACCGGCTTGATCCGGGCCAGTTCCTCGTGGCTGCCGGAGAGGACGAACTGCTCGGGCGCGTTGTAGTTGGCGATGACGACGTCGGTGGCGTCGTGCTGCTTCAGCGTTTGCGCGATGAGTCGCTCGGAGACTCCGATGACTGCGGCCATCGCGCCGCCGCTGACTCGGCCCATCAGTTCCGCCCGGCGTCGCACCAGTGTCAGGCCGGTTTCGAAGTCGAAGGCGCCGGCGGCGAACAGCGCGCTGTACTCGCCGAGGCTGTGGCCCGCGAGGAAGTCCGCGGGGGGCAGGTCCTCCTGTGCCGCGGACCAGTGCAGCGCGTTGACGACGTAGATCGCGGGCTGCGCGTACTCGGTCCGGGACAGGTGCCGTTCGGGGTTTTCCAGGCAGAGCTTTTCGATGGAGTACCCGAGTACGCGGTCGGCGCGGCGGCAGAGGTCGGGGAACCGTCCGAACAGGCTTCGCCCCATCCCTTTCTTCTGGGTGCCCTGGCCCGGGAAGACGTAGCAGCGCATCAGGGCCGCCCGCCCGCGAGGTCGGTGATGCGGACCACGGCGCACGTCCAGGTGAAGCCGGCGCCGACGCCGAGCAGCATGCACAGGTCGCCGGCGGCCACGGCGCGTTCCCGCACGAGGTGGTCGAGTCCGGCGATCTGGTCGCCCGCACCGAGGTGGCCGACGGTGCGGCCCCAGGACCAGGTCGTGAGGTCGAGGTCGATGTCGAGTGCGGTGAGGACCTCGCGCTGGAGCACGATGCGTCCGAAGTGCGGAACGACGAAGCGGGCGATGTCGCCGAGACGAACATCCGCGTCGCGCAGGGCTCGGTCGACGCAGTCGCTGAGACCGGCCCGGAAGCGGCGGGTGAACTCGTCGAGTTCCACGTCTCCCAGGTATTGCAGTTTGCGCAGACGCAGGTCGATGGGGGCCGTGGGGTCGTGGTGGGGGGTGAAGGGCGCGTCGCCGCGGTGCAGGCGCTCAAGGGTGGCATCCGAGACCGTGGACGTGCTCAGCACCTGTGCGAACCCCGACCTCTTGCTGAGGACCATCGCCGACGCGCCGTCGCCGGGGACGATGCCGATGTCGCTGTTCCAGCGGTCGATCGCCGGACGGCTGACCTTGTCGGCGGTGGTCACCAGCGCCGCCACGTCGTCGGTTGCCGCGAGGGAGCGCGCCGCGATGTCCAACGCGGTCATGCAGCCGTTGGAAGCGTTCTTGATCTCGAAGGCGAGCGCCGAGTGGTCCCCGAGTACTTCGCGGTGGATGTAGGAAGCCGTCGGGTACAGCTCAAGGCCTTGGAAGTACACGCAGGCGTGCAGCAGCAGGGCGATGTCCTCGGACCGGTGACCCGACCTTTCCAGGGCGTCCTTGGCAGCGGCCACTGCCATCTCGGGCGGGGCTTCGTCCGTGGCCTCGCAGACCGATTCGAGCTGCGTGTCCTCGGCGTCCTGGGCGTCGAAGCGGCCGTCGGCGACGGCTTGTCCGACCTTGGTCGCCGGGGGCAGGTAGGTCGCGGTACCCGCGATGAACAGGGCCTCTGTCTTCACTTCTCGTTCCCTCTCAGGGTGGTGACGTCGTGCAGCAGGAGCCCGGCGATGGCCTCGGCGGTCGGGTGGTCGAAGACCAGCGTGGCGGGCAGGATGGTGTCCATCCGCTTGGCGAGACGCTTGCGCAACTGGACCATGGTGAGCGAGTCGATCCCGAGGGAACGCAGTGCCCTGTCGGCCGGCACGCTGTCGGGTCCGGGCAGGCCGAGCACGTCGGCGACTTCGCTGCGGACGAGGTCGAGGAGCAGAGCCGGCCGTTCGGCTTCGGAGGCGTCCGCCAGCCGCGTATCGAGCGACTGCGCGGTCTCGGAAACCTCACCTTGGCGTCCTTCAGTGGTGCGGTGCAGCATGTCGCGCAGCAACGGGGGCGCCGGCGCATCGCCGAGGGCGTGGCGAAGCGACGCCAGTTCCAGGCGCACGGGCATCAGCTGGGTCTCGGGCCGTACGAGTGCGACGTCCAGGGCGTGGAGGCCCTCGGCCAAGGTCAGGGCACCGATCCCCTGGCGCCGCAGGCGGCCGAGTTCGGCCTTGCCGAGGTGCGCGGTCATGCCCACTCCGGCCTGCTCCCAGAGCCCGAAGGCGAGGCTGAGCCCTGCCAGGCCCCGCTTGCGCCGGTTCGCCGCCAGGGCGTCCAGCGTCGCGTTCGCCGCGGCGTACCCGCTCTGGCCTGCGGTGCCCAGCGTTCCGGCCGCCGAGGAGAAGACGACGAACGCGGCCAGGTCCAGCTTCTCCGTCAACTCGTCCAACCAGCGCGCGCCCTGGACCTTGGGTGCCATCACCCGGTGCAGCCGCTCCGCGGTGAAGCCCTCCACCAGGCCGTCGTCGAGCACGCCGGCGAGGTGGAACACGGCCGTGAGGGGGTGGCGCGGGTGGATGCCTTCCAGTGCACCGGCCACTGCGGCCCGGTCCGCGGCGTCGCCCGCGACCAGGTCGACTCGTTCGGCGCCCGCCGCTTGGAGTTCCCGCACGAGCGCGCCGGCTTCGGGGGTGTTGCCACCGCGCCGTGACAGGAGTAGGAGCCGCCGCGCTTTGTGCACGCGGACCAGGTGTGCGGCGAGCGCGCTGCCCAGCTCACCGAGGCCACCGGTGATCAGCACCGTGCCGTCCGGGTCGAGGGCACGTGACAAGGTCAGCACCGTCTTGTGCGCGGCGTTCTGCCGCGCGTGGCGCAGGGCATGCGGCGCGTCGCGTACGTCGTAGGCGGTGAAGGATCCGTTGTCCTGCCTCGGATCGGGGGCGGACGGGTCAGCGGCCGCCTGGGCGAAGGTGAGGTGCGCGGGCATCGGCCTGAGGGCGGCACCGTCCACGCGCACCTGGTTGCCGAGCGCGGCTTCCGCGCTGCCCATGACCCGGTCACCCGCGTGTACGGAGGTGACGCCGCTGCCGACCTCCATGGCGATCCCTGCGAGCTCCAGGACCTGCGCGTGCTGGGGGCTCATGCGGGCAGCGCGTACCTCGACGCGGACTTCCCCCGGCGCGAGCGGCTCCGGCGCGCGCTCCTCGCGCGGGGCGGCGACGAATTCCAGATAATCGTCTTCGCGCTGATGGAGGTGCCAGTCGCCTTCGTCCGGCAGGACGAGCGCGTCGACCTCCTCGACGGTCGGCCTTGCTCGTGGCACATGGGCGCGCTCACCGCGCAGTACGCACTCCGGCTCGCCGCCGGTCTCGATCACGCGTGCCAGGAGCGGGAAGTCCGGGGTGCCGGGATCGAGGTCGATCAGGCGCAGGACGCGCTCGGGGTGTTCCGTGCGGGCCGTGCGCACCATGCCCCACACCGCGGCGTGGGCCCAGTTCCCTGTCTGGTCGTCCGGGCTCGACGAGACCGCGTCGCGGGTGATCCAGATGAGTTCCGTGCCCTGGAGGCGGGCATCGCCGAAGCACACCTGAAGCGTCCGCAGCGTTTCGGCGGCGCTGTGCTGCGCGCCGTGCTCCGGGGCGGAAGCGCAGTCGGGCAGCGCGAACAGCAGGCGCCGGGGCATGTCCGCCTGCGCGTCGAGCCGCTTCACGAGGGCGTCCAGACCGGGTACGACGTCGACGCCGAGCCCCGCGCCCAACTCCGCGTCGCCGACCACGAGGACGCCCGCGGGGTCGGGGGTTTCGGCCACGGGGTGGACGGGTGCGAAGCCGACGCGGTAGAGGTGCTCGGCGAAGGGGTGTCCGCGGCGCCTGCCGCTCTGGAACTGCAGCCCGCCGATCCGGGCCACCAGGTGGCCGGCGGGGTCGGCCAGCCATACGGTGGCCGGCGCGAGGTCCTCGTCCCCGCCGGGGTCGAACGACACGCGCACCGTCAGTTCGCTGCCCGCGGTACGCAACAGCTCGACGTCCGACCAGATGAACGGGACGAGCGGCCCCTGAGGGGCGCCCGCCTCCATCAGAGCGGCGACGACGACTTGCAGTGCCGCGTCGAACAGGGCCGGATGCAGGCCGTGACCGGCCGGATCCAGCGCGCCGGGCAGGGAGACGCACGCGTGGTAGACGCCGTCGCGGCAGGCGAGTTCGCGCAGCCCTCGAAAAGCCGGGCCGTAGTCGAGCCCGTTGGCGAGGGCGCGGGTGTAGAAGGCTTCGATGTCGAGGGCCCGGGCATCGGGCACCGGCCAGGTATCGATGTCCGGCGGCACGGTGGCGCCCTCACGCGCGCGGGTCACGCACTCTGCGCTCACATGCTGCTGCCAGATCAGCGGCGCCTCGGTGTCCTCGGGCTGGCTGTAGAGGGCGAAGGGGCGTCGTCCGTGCGCGTCCGGTTCGCCGACGGTGGCCTGGATCCGCAGCGCGTGGCCCGGCAGCAGGACGACCGGCTCCAGCAGTGTCAGGTCCGCCACGGCGTCGGCACCCGCGGTCCGGGCGGCGAACAGCGCAGCATCGATCAGGCCCGCGCCGGGCACGTAGACCTGCCCGCTGACGACGTGATCGGCCAGCCACGGGCAGTCGTCGAGCGTCAGCCGGCCGGTGAACAAATGACCGCCGCTGCCGGCGAGCGTCGTGATCGCGTCGAACCACGGGTGACCACCCGCGGACTGACGTGGCGTCACCGCAGCGGGCCCGGCCGGAAGCTCGCCGAGCCAGAAGCGTCGGCGTTGGAAGGCGTACGTCGGGACGTCGACCTTGGTGGCGCCGCGGGAGGCGAGGGCTTGCTCCCAGTCCACGAACACGCCCTGCTCGAACAGTGCGGCGGCCATTCGCCAGAGCTGGTCCACGCCGCCCGAGGCACCGTCGGAGGGCGGGCCGACCTCGACGAACACTCCGAAGCCGTCCCCGCGCAGCCGCTCCAACGCGCGGTCGAGCCTCATCGCATCCGGCTCCGGCTCCGGCAGGTCGCGGAACCAGTAGTCGCCGCCGAGCCGGGGGCCCGGTACGACCTCACCCGTCAGGCGCGCGTAGAAGGGGATGGAAGTCCGGGCGGGGACCATCCGTGACATCACACCCGGGACCCGCCCTGACACCGCACCCGGGACCCGCCCTGACACCGCGCCCGGGGCCCGCCCTGATATCGCACCCGGGGCCCGCCCTGATATCGCACCCAGGACCCGCCCTGACACCGCACCCGGGGCCCGCCCTGATACCGCACCCAGGACCCGCCCTGACGTCACACCGCCGACCGCGCCCTCCGACCGCGCGCGAGCCCGAAGGGCGACGACGCGGGCTCCGTCCTCCAGGCTCAACGCCCCGCTCACCACGGCGGCGGCGACCTCGCCGTGCGCGTCGCCCACCACCGCCGCCGGTTCCACACCCCAACTGCGCCACAGCGCCGCATGTCCGAGGTAGGTCGCGAACAGCGTGCACGGCAGCACATCCGGACTGTTCACGTCCTCCTCGCCGCGCAGCACCTTCAGCACGGACCAGCCGGTCAGCGGCGTAAGGACCGCGTCACACTGCGCCACCGTGTCGCGGAACACCGCGCTCTGCTCCAGCAGGTGACTGCTCATTGCTTGCGGCCGCGCGTCCTGACCGCCGAAGACGAAGGCGATCTCCCCCGGCGCCGTGCCGGAGCCGGGCTCGACCGCCCGCAGGGCTTCGGCAGCCTCCCTGGCGTCCCCGGCGAAGACCACGGCGCGCGCCTCGAAGTGCGTACGGCCGACGGCGGAGGTGTAGGCGATGTCGCGCATCGACGCGGTGGGCCACTCGTCGAGCCACTGGGCCCAGTGCTTGGCCTGCGCGCGCAGGGCGGCGGTGTCGGGGCCCGAGATCACCAATGGGTGGACGAGGTCGTCGCCAGGCCGGTCCGTGATGTCCGCGGCGTCCGCGACGACGGGCTGCGGTGCTTCTTCGATGATGACGTGCGTGTTCGTGCCGCTGATGCCGAAGGAGCTGATGCCGGCGCGACGCACCCGCCGTGTCCGCGGCCACCGCCTGGGCTGCCGCAGCAGTTCCAGTTCGCCGCCGCTCCAGTCGATCCGGGTGTTCGGCCTTTCCGCGTGGAGCGTGCGGGGCAGTTGCTCGTGCTGAAGTGCCATCACCATCTTGATGACGCCGATGACGCCGGAGGCCGCCTGCGCGTGGCCGATGTTGGACTTGGCCGATCCCAGGTGCAAAGGCCGTACGCGGCCCGAGAACACCGCGGCAAGGGCGCCGGCCTCGATGGGATCGCCGAGCACGGTGCCCGTGGCGTGCGCTTCGACGGCGTCGATGTCGGCCGGGGCCAGTCCCCCGTCGGCCAGGGCCTCGCGCAGCACGCGCTGCTGCGCGAGGCCGTTGGGCGCGGTGAGTCCCTGGCTGCGGCCGTCCTGGTTCATGGCGGTGCCCCGCACGACGGCCAGCACCCGGTCACCGTCGCGCCTGGCGTCGGAGAGCCGCTTGAGCACCAGGACGCCGCAGCCTTCCGCCCAGCTCGTGCCGTCGGCGTCGTCGGCGAAGCTCTTGCAGCGGCCGTCGGCCGCGAGCCCGTTGAGGCGGCTGAACTCGACGAAGATCTGCGGAGTGCTCATCACGGTCACTCCGCCGGCGAGCGCCAGGTCGCATTCGCCGCCGCGCAGCGCCTCGCACGCCAGGCGCAGGGCCACGAGCGAGGAGCTGCACGCGGTGTCGATGGTGAGCGCGGGGCCGGACAGGCCCATGGTGTAGGCCACACGACCGGAGATCAGGCTCGACCCGTTGCCAGTGATCTTGTAGCCATCGCTGCTGGCGACGTCCCAGCGCCGAGCGATGTCGTAATCCGAACTCATCGCGCCGAGGTAGACGCCGGTGTTGCTGCCTTCGAGGGAGGCGGGGCGCAGATGGGCCCGCTCCAGTGCCTCCCATGCGACTTCCAGCACGAGTCGCTGCTGGGGGTCCAGGGACAGCGCCTCGCGGGGGCTGAGCCCGAAGAACGCCGCGTCGAAGTCCTCCACGTCGCGTACGAAGCCGCCCTTGCGCTCGAAGCGCCGGCCGGTGGCGGCGCGCTCCGCCTCCTCGAGCGTGCTGAGGTCCCACCCGTCCCAGCGCTGGGGGAACGGGCAGGAGGCTTCGCGGCCCTCGACGAGCAGGTCCCAGAACGCTTCGGGCGTGTCGATCCCGTCCGGAAGCCGGCAGGCCATGGACACGATCACGACAGGGTCGCCATCGTCGGGCCGCATCGGCTCTGCGGCGACGGCGGGCGAGATGTCCGGGGTCTCGTCCTGCGCACCGGCGTGCGTCAGCAGCAGGGTCGCGATGGCGTGCGGTGTGGGGTAGTCGAAGGCGAGCACGGTGGGCAGCGGGACCCGGGTCCGTGCGCTGAGCCGGTTGCGCAGCTCGACCACCATCAGGGAGTCAAGACCCTGTTCGCGCAGCGTCATCTCGGGGCGCACGCCTTCCGGGGGCCGGCCGAGCAGGGCCGCTGCCTCCTCCGTGACGAGTGCGACCATGAAGGCCAGACGCTCGGGTTCGGGCAGTGCCCTCACGTCCTCGCGCCACGCGGCACTGTCGGCGGCCGGGATCGCGTCGTCGTGTTCGTCCAGCCAGTAGCTGCGGTGTGTGAACGCGTACGTCGGAAGGTCCGCTCTGTGCGCGTCGGAGGTCGCGTACACCCGCTGCCATGGGATCGGCACCCCTTGCGTGTGCAGCTCTGCCAGCGCCCGCAGCGGCTGTTCGATCCCGCCGCGCTCGCGGCGCAAGCTGCCCACCACGACGGCCGTACCGTCGGCTTCGGTTCCCTGCGCCAGGGCTATCTGGAGCACCGGATGCGGACTCACCTCGACGAAGACCCCGTACCCGTCCGCTCGCAGGCGTTCCAGCGCGCGATCGAAGCGCACCGGCTCGCGCAGGTTGCGGCACCAGTAGTCCGCGCCGAGGTCCGGCCCCGTCGCCCGCTCCCCCGTCACGCTCGAATAGAAGGCGATCCCCGCCTCTTCGGGGGAAAGGCCCGTGAGCTGTTCGCGAAGCGCGGGCAGCAGCGCGTCCATGTGCGGGCTGTGCGACGCGTAGTCCACGTCCACACGCTGGCAGTACGCGCCGGTGGCCTCCATCTGCGCGAGGAAACGGTCCACCGCCTCCACGTCTCCGGCCACGACGGTCGATCGCGCGGTGTTCACCACCGCGACGGACAGCGCCTCGCCACAGGCCGCCAGTTCCTCGATGACGTCGCCCACCGGGCGCTCCACGAGTCCCATCGCCCCGTCCGGCGCGTGCTCGTGCACGGCCCGAGCGCGCAAGGCCACGATGCGAGCGCCGTCCGCGAGGCTCAACGCCCCGCTGACGACCGCCGCGGCCACCTCACCCTGACTGTGGCCGACGACCGCCGCGGGCTCGATGCCCCAGGCGCGCCACATCGCGGCGATACCGACGTACATCGCGAACAGGGCGGGCTGCACCACGTCCGTGCGCGTGAAGGGTGGCGCGAGACCCTCCTGCCCCCGTACGACTGCGGCGACCGAGAACCCGGTGTGCGGGGCGAGGGCCGCGTCGCAGGCCGTCACGGCCTCGCGGAACGCGTCGTTCTGCTGCCACAGTGACCGGCCCATCCCCCACCACTGGGCGCCCTGGCCGGGGAAGACGAACGCGACGCGGCCGCGGCTCGCAGCCGTGCCCGTCACCACCGCGTCGTGGCTCTCGTCCGCGGCGAGCGCCCGCAGAGCGGCCACCGCCTCGTCCGTCGTCGCGGCGATCACCACACCGCGCGCGGGGTGGTGCGTGCGGGTCGTCGCCAGTGAGTACGCGATGTCGCGCAGCCTCGTCCCGGGTGACTGTCCGAGGTGGCTCGCCAGCCGTTCGGCGTTACGCGCGAGCGCGTGCGGATTGGTGCCGGACACCGCCAGGCAGAGCGGACCGCCGCTCGCGTCCGCTGGGGCCCGCACCGCATCCGCCGCGGCCTGCACCGGGGCGCCCTCGGGCGCCTCGCCGAGGGCGATGTGCGCGTTGGTGCCGCCGTATCCGAAGCTGCTGACCCCCGCGAACCGCGGCCCGCCCGGCCACGCGGCCGCCTCGGTGACCACCTCCAGACGTGCGGCGGAAAAGTCGATGCGCGGGTTCGGTGTGCGGAAGTGCAGGCTCGGCGGAATGACACCGTGGTGCACCGCGAGGGCGGCCTTGACGAGCCCGAGCACGCCGGCCGCCGCCTCCAGATGGCCGAAGTTCGTCTTCGCCGAGCCGATGCGCAGCGGCACGGGCCGGCCCGACCCGAACACGGCGGCGAGTGCGCCCGCCTCCGTCACGTCGCCCAGGGGCGTGCCCGTGCCGTGTGCCTCGACGTACGAGACCGCACTCGGCGCGACCCCGGCTTTCTCCCACGCCGAGCGCAGCACCTGCGTCTGTGCCTCGTGGCTGGGGGCGGTCAGTCCGTCCGTCGCGCCGTCGTTGTTGACGGCACTGCCGTGCACCAGAGCGTAGACGCGGTCGCCGTCGGCGAGCGCGTCGGAAAGGCGGCGCAGCACGACCACCGCGCAGCCCTCGCCCCGGGCGTAGCCGTCGCCGTCGCCGTCGAAGGCCCGGCTCAGACCATCCGGGCTCTGCGTGCCGAGTTTCGTCAGGGCCACCGAGGTGTTCGGGTGCAGCATCAGGTTGACGCCGCCGGCGAGTGCGACGTCCGACTCGCCCGAGCGCAGGCTCTGCACGGCCAGGTGCACCGCGACCAGGGAGGAGCTGGACGCGGTCGCCACGCCCATCGCGGGGCCGTGCAGCCCCAGCGCGTAGGCGATGCGGGAGGGGATCACCGAGGTGTCCCAGCCGATGGCGGAGTGGGCGTGGATCGCCTCGGCGGCGCCCTGCGTGAACAGCGGGTACTCCTGCCACATCGCGCCCATGAAGACGCCGGTGCGCGTGCCCGCGAGGCTCGCCGGGGAACGCCGCGCGTCCTCGATCGCGGCGCACGCCACCTCCAGGGCGATCCGCTGCTGGGGGTCCATCTGGCGTGCCTCGGCCGGGGGGATGCCGAAGTGCTCCGCGTCGAATCCCGTGACGTCGTCGAGGAATCCCCCTCGGCGGTTCGCCGCCTGGCCGGACGCCTCCGCGTCGGCCCATGCGGTGGCGTTCCACCGGTTGGCCGGCACCTGACGCACCGCGTCGACGCCCTGGAGCAGAGCCTGCCAGAGTGCGGTCGGATCCTCGATCTGTGCCGGCAGTCGGCAACCGATGCCGACGATGGCCACCGGCTCGTGGTCGTACGTGTGGGCGGCGGTCTGGTCAGCCACGGGTGGCCCCGATCTCCTCGGACGCGTAGAGCGCCAGGCATGTCTCCTCGATCGCGGCGAGCGGCTCCGCGTCGTTCAGGATCGTCATGTGGTTCGCGGCGTCGATCTCCACCAGGCGAAGGCCCGGCAGCTCGCGTTCCCAGTCCTGCTGGTAGTTCACGTGGTCGAGGGAGAAGGTCTCGCCCGCGACCTGGAAGTAGGGTGCGACCTCGCCCAGGAAGAGCCCGCGCCGGTTGCGGAAGTAGGTGCACAGGACGGCTTCCGGACGCGGCAGAGGCCTGATGGCGTGCTCGCCGAGCCGGTAGGCGAGCTGGATCGCCATGTTGCGCCTGACGAACCGGGCGATCTGGGCCGGTGGCATGGCAAGACCGCGCTCGGCCGCCAGCTCCGCGAGCCTCGCCACGAACGCGTCCTCGTCCAGGTCCTCCCCGACCTCGTCCAGGTCCTCCGCGACCTCGTCCCGGTCCTCCGCGACCTCGTCCCGGTGGACGAGACGCGCGCGCAGGACCGCCGGGTCCTTCTCCCCCGCCGGCCAGAGCAGGGAATTGACCACCTGCAAAGCCGCGCTCTTGGCCGACTGGAAGCCGTTCGCGTTCGACTTCGCCAGGCCGGTCTCGTCCGGCGAGTCCACCATCGTCAGCGAGGCCACGTCCTGGCCCTGCGCCTGCAACCTGCGGGTCACCTCATAGGCAACGATGCCACCGAGGCAGAACCCGCCGACGTCGTACGGCCCCTGGGGCTGCGCCTGGCGGATGACCTCGGTGTAATACTCGGCCATGGCCGTGACGCCCTCGATCGGCGCGTCCTCGGTCAGCAGGCCTCGGGCCTGGATGCCGTAGAAGGGGCGGTCGATCCGCTCGGCGATCGTACGGTAGGACTCGACGCCGGCGAGGGCGCCGTGGATCCAGAAGACGGGCCGGCCCTCGGTGACGCCGTTGAGGCGCACCAGCTCCGGGGCCGGCCCGCGCGTGGAGGGGGCGGTCGCCTCGGGCAGCCTCGCGATCACGTCGTTCAACGTGTCGTGCGGCTGCCACCATTCAGGCCGGAATCCCGGGAACGCACGGGTGATCCGGCCCAGCATCGCGACCAGGAGCAGGGAGTTGAGTCCGTAGTCGGCGAGTGACCTGGTGCTGTCGATCTCGTGGCGCGGCAAGCCGAGCACCGAGGCGACGAGGTCGGCGACGAAGGCCTCGCCCTCCACAGGGCCGACGCCTGGGTGCGCGGCCTGATCCGGCCGCGGCGCCTGTTCGGCGAAACACGTCAGGCGGGCGAAGGGATAGCCGGGCAGTGCGATCCGCTTGCGGCGAGCGCCGCGATGCATCAGGTCCCAGTCGATGGACGCGCCCGCGGCCCAGCGCTCTGGTACGTGATCGAGCCGCGTCGGCTTCCCGTCGTGCGCGGCGCCGGCAGCGGAATCGACACCGTCGGCGAACGCCACGCGGGCGAGCGTGTCTGGGTCGCCCCTCAGCCAACCATCCAGAACGCGCGCGGCGTCCTCGGTGCCCTGCGCTACGAACGCCAGCCGGCAGCTCATCGCTTCCCGGCCGACCTGCAACGTGTACGCGATGTCCGCCCAGGAGCGCGGATCCGCCTCGGCAAGCCGGTGCGTCAGCCGGCGCGCCCGCTCGCGCAGCGCGTCGAGGCTCCGCGCCGAGAGCACAAGGACCTGCGCGCCCGGGTCCTCGTCCCGGTCCGCGGAGGTGATGTGCTGCTCCAGCACCACATGCGCGTTCACGCCGCCGATCCCGAAGCTGTGCATGCTCGCGCGGCGCGGCAGCGGCCGGCCCGCGTCGTCGGTGCGCTCGGGCCAGGGCAGGTTCCGCTCGGCGACGCGCAGCCGCGTCCCCTTCAGGGAGAGGCCGCGGTGCAGCCGCCCGAAGCCAGGGAGCGCCGGGATCACGCCGTGCCGCATCGCCTGTGCGGTCTTCACCAGCGCGGCCAGGCCGGAGACCACCTCCGTGTGCCCGATGCAGGGCTTTACGTTGCCCAGATACGTCACGTCGTCGCTGTCACCCTCGCTGTCGTCATCG
Organism: Streptomyces longispororuber; assembly: GCF_014656095.1. GTDB lineage: Bacteria > Actinomycetota > Actinomycetes > Streptomycetales > Streptomycetaceae > Streptomyces > Streptomyces longispororuber. The sequence continues at coordinate 20,598 of NZ_BNBT01000078.1, read as the reverse complement.
CCGTCGCCCTCGCTGCGGAGTCCGGCGCCGAGCGCCGCCAGCTCCGCGCTGTCCGCAAGCATCGAACTCATGCCGTGGGTCTCGATGTAGTCCACGGCACCCGGATCGATCCCGGCGTCGGCGTAGGCGTGCGCGACGGCTGCCTTCATGCCCTTGATGTTCGGTGCCGTGAAGGACACGCCCCGGCCGCCGTGGGCCACGCCGGTGCCGCGCACGACGCAGTGGACGACGTCCCCGTCCTCCAGGGCCCGCCTCAAGGGTTTGATCAGTACGGCGGCGACGCCCTCGCCGCGCGCCGTACCGTCGGCGCCCTGCTGGAACGGCCTCACGTCGCCGCGCGGGCTGAGCATCCCCGCGGCCCGCATCCCGCCGAACCCCGCGGGTGACATCACCAGGTTCACCCCGCCGACGAGCGCCTGCTCGCACTCGCCGTCGCGGATGGACCGGATCGCCCGGTGCAGGGCCACGAACGAGGACGAGCACGTCGTGTCGCACTGCTCGCTGGGGCCGTTGAGGTCGAGCAGGTACGAGATCCGGTTGGGCACCATCGCGGGCGACGGCAGGCTCATCAGGTCCATGGCCGCGGGCCGGTACTCGCTCTGCGTCGCGGCGACGAACACGCCCGTGGGCCGCGTCCGCAGCTCGGCCGGCCGATAGCCCGCGTCCTCGACGGCGTTCCACGCCGTCATCAGCAGCAGGCGCAGCTCCGGCGTCACCTGGCGGGCCTCGGTCATCGACATGCGGAAGAAGAGCGGATCGAATTCATGCACCCCGTCGAGGAAACCGCCCCGCAGCTCGGCTGCCTCGTCGCCGTAGCACGCCCAGTCCGCACGCTCTTCCGGTGGTGCGGTGATGCACCGTCTGCCTTGCTCGACGATCCGCCAGAACGCGTCGACGTCGTCGGCCCCGGGGAAGCGTGCGGCCATGCCGACGATGGCCATGCCGTCGAGCGCGGCCTCGTCGATCTCAGGCTGAGGTTGAATCTCAAGCTGAGGTCGAGGTTGAGGCTGCGCGGGATCGGGCGCCCGGTCGGGCGACGGGGGCTGCGGCAGGAGCACATCCCGCAGGTCATCGGCGTATTCGCAGACGATGAACTCGCCCAGCTCGGCCAGCGTGTTGTGCTCGAACAGCACGGTGATGTCGAGGTCGATGCCGAGCGTCCCGCCGAGGGCCCGGGCCACGTTCACCGCGAAGATCGAATCGAGCCCGTAGTCCGAGAAGGGCTCGACCCGCCCGATCCTCGTCCGCGGGATGTCCAACGCCTCTGCCAGCACATCCAGCGCGACTGCCTCGATGTGGGCGCGCAGCCGGTCTCCGGGCTCGCTCCCGGCGCCCGGATCGGCCGCGGCCCGCGCCGGACTCTCGCGGACCGGCGCCACGTACGGCGCGGACGGGCGCGGCACGGCTGTCGCCTGCCGTATGACGCCGTCGCTCTCGGCCACGATGATCTGCTGTCCCAGATCCTCGGCATCCTGCGCGGGCAGAGCGATCGCCTGGAAACCCTCCTGCGTCAGGACGTGCCGCCAGCGCGCGGTGGACAGCAGCGGGCTGCCCGGGATCCGCAGGTACGGGTCCTCATAGCGCCACCATCCGTCCAGGAGGCCGAACGAGAACTGGCTGAGGAGATTGTTCGCGGTCAGCTCGTTCAGGACCAACAGCCCGCCGGGCTTGAGGAGCGCCTTGGCGTTCCGCAGGGTGTGGCGGATGTCCCGGGTGGCGTGCAGGACGTTGGCGGCGATGACGACGTCGTGGCCGCCCAGGGTGAGGCCCTGGGCGGCCACCGGGCGCTCGATGTCCAGGATCGCGCAGGTCAGCGAAGGGTTTTCCGCACCGAACGACCGCTCCGCGTGGTTCAGGAAGGCCCTTGATATGTCGGTGTAGCAGTACTCGCGCACGTCCAGGCGCGCGGATCGCAGCGCCTCCAGGACGACGGCGCTCGTGGCTCCCGTGCCGGCGCCGATCTCCAGGATCCGCGCGCCATCGGCCCTCAGGGGCCGTCGGCGCAGCCGCGCCATCAGGTCGGCGGCCAGGACCTGGTTGAAGAACGCGGACGCCGGATTGGTCTCGTACGCGTTCTGCACCAGCTCCAGCGATCCCCCGGGGAAGAGGACCTCGGTGGCCGGTCGACGTCCGCTGAGGATGTCGGGGAAGGCACGCAAGGCGGTCTCCACCAGCAGGTGGGTGGCCGCGAGGTCGGGATTCTCCTGCCACGCGGGCTTTGCCGTCTCCCACTCGCGCCACAGCTGCTCGACCGGCCGGTGCCGCGGGGCATCGTCGTCGAGAAGGATCCTGCCGCCCTGCCGCTCGATGTAGCCGGCCCCTTCCAGCACGCGCAGGCTTTCGTCGAACCAGGCGCCGTACCCCGGCGCGAGGCCCGCCGCTTCCCGTGCGGCCTCGGGAGTCCGCCCGGATTCACGGAACGCGCCGAGCGTGCACAGATGGGACCAGAGAAAGTCGAGCAGCAGCTTTTTCACGATCAGTCCCTTCGAAGGCCGCGATCAGATCGCGAGCGCGGTCAGCTCTGCGATGCGGGCGCGCAGCCGCTCCAGTTCGCCGCCCGGCGCCACCGCCGGTTCCTGGAGGTCGGCGGGCACGGCGTCCGGCGGCACGGCATCCGCTGGCACGGCGTCCGGCGACACGGCATCCGGCGGCACGGCGTCCGGCGGCACGGCGTCCGGCGGCACGGCCGTGGGGAGGATGACGTCGTCGTCGCCCAGAACGATGCCTCGGTTGTTGAGCGCGGGACTGAACTTCATCAACGTCAGCCTGCTGACCGGCCCCGCGCACAGCCGTTCGATCGCCGCCGTCAGCTCGTCCGGCTGGATCAGCGGCGCCTGCGCCGCGACCACCGCGCCCGGCTCTCCCTCGGTGGGTGCGTTGTTGAAGCAGTAGCCCAGGTTCAGCACCTTGCCGACAGTGCCGTAGCGGCGTCGCACCGTCAGGGCGAACGAATCGAGGAACGTGCAGGCGGCCGCGTAGTTCGCCTGCTTGATGGCTTTGAGGTACGAGTTGATCGAGGAGAGGAACAGCGCGAAATCGAGCGAGTCACCGCCGAACACCTGCATGCACCGCACGCTCGCGTCGACCTTGCCGCGCAGCACGTCCTCGAACTGCGCCTCGCTCATCCGGGCCAGGCTCGCCCCCGAGAACACCAGGCCCGAGTGGATGACACCGTGCACCGCGCCGAACCGTCGTACGATCTCGTCCTTCGCCGCGCGCAGGGACGCGAGGTCGGTGGCGTCGGATTGCAGGTACAGCGGCGCGGGACCGTCCGCGCCGGTCGCCCGAGCGATGGCGGCCTCGACTCGCGCGTCCCGCGGCCTGCGTCCGAGCCACACCACCTGGGCGCGGTACCGGCGGATCACGTACTCGCTGATGACCGTCCCCAGGGCGCCCGCCCCGCCGATGATGACGTACGTGCCGCCCTGCCGCAGCAGGGAGGACGTCGGCGAGGCCTGCTGAACGGTCATCAGCCGCTGCTCGTGCCAGCGGCCGTCGCGGTGGATGCGCAGGTTACCGTCCGGGTCCGGCGCCAGGTCGAGCACCGCGGCCAGAGAAGTCGCGTCGTAGTCCTGGACGTCCGCCACCCGCACCCCCCAGTTGGGGTACTCCTTCGCGGTCGACCCCGCCAGGCCGGCCACGCCGGCGTGCGCCGGGTCGACCGCCTCGGCCTCATGGACGGCGTGCGCCCGCTCGGTGATCAGGGTCAGGCCCAAGGAGCGGTCGCCGTACCCTGCGGCCAGAAGGGCTTTCACCGTGCGGAAAGCGTGCAGCGAGCCGCTGGACTGGTCCTCGACGACGCCCGCACCCGGCTGGTCGTCCACGGCGCCGGGCGCCACCCAGATCAGATGGTCGAGTTCCGGGAGGGACCGGAGGGCCGTCACCAGGTCGTCGTGCGTGCTCTGCCTGTCCTGCGTGCTCTGCCTGTCGTACGTGCTCTGCCTGTCGTACGTACGCTGCGACGGGTCCGCGACCACGTGCGCGCCGGGCAAGCGCGCGAGGAGCACGTCCCGCGCCTGCCCTGGGGGCGCGATGATGCCCACTGATGCGGAATGCCGCGGCCACGTCGCGGGTGGCGTCGGCTGAACGGGATCCCACACCGGCATCAGCGTGGCGAGGCCGCCCGCCGGATCCGGCGGCTGCTCGGCTCGGCGGCCTGCGATGCCCCGCAGACGCAGGCACACCGTGCCGTCGCCGGTCGCGAGGTCGATGTCGATCCGGTCCGCGCCGCGCGTGTCCTGGGCACGGCGTATCAGGGCCCACATGGTGGTCGCGCCGGGGGCGAGGAATTCGGCCGCCTTGATGCTGAACACCAGCCCGACCCGGTCGTCGCCGTCACCGTCGCCGTCGAGCAGTCGCATGCACTGCATCGCCGAGTCCACCAGCGCCGGATGCGGGGCGGGGCCGTCCATGCTTCCTGACGCCGTGCCGGGCAGCCGCAGCTCGGCGAGCACCGCATTGTCGCCGCAGTGCACCGCCGCGACCCCCTGGAACGTGGGGCCGTAGGAGATACCGCGCTCTTGCCACTCGGCGTAGAAGCGCGCGGGGTCGAATTCCACGGGCGGGAGATCCCGCAGCAGCGCGGGCAGATCGAGCGCCGGCGCAGAGGTCGGCTCCTCGGCGGACACCTCGCCCTGACAGTGGAGAACGGGCTCGTCTCCGGCGGACTCCGTGGACGACACCATGAACCGAGTGACCTCGCCGTCCGCGCGAAGAGCCACCCGCAGTGTGCGCGGCACCCCCGACACCGACAGGGGCCGCAAGAAGACGATGTCGTGCAGGCGGACCGCGTCGCTCGCGGTGCGCCTCGCCGCTGCCGCCGCCCATTGCAGATACATGGCCCCCGGGGCGATCCCGGTCCCCTGCACCTGATGTTCGCGCAGGTAGAACTCGTCGCCGGTGAGGACCCGCCCATCGCGCTGCGGCCCCTCGTCCGCCACCGCGCGGGCCGGCAGCGCATAGCGTTCCCTCTCGAAGGGGTAGCCGGGCAGCGGAACGCGGCGGAAGCGGCCGTCTCGGAACAGCGCGGCGAAGTCCGGTGCCTCACCGTCAAGGAACTGTCGGGCGAGTGCCTGCAACCCGGAGTCCGCGCTCCGCGACAGCATCTCCTGCCCGGAGAGCCAGGCGGTGCACTGGCCTTCCAGTTCCGCGATGTCCCGGACCACGCTCGCCCATCGATGCCGCAGGTGCCTGCGGCCGAGCAGAAGGGTGTGGCTCACGTCCCCGACATCGAGGTCCGGGTGCTCGCGGCAGTGGCGCGCGAGCCGGACCACCTGCTCGCGCAAGGCGTGCTCCGTCGCCGCCGACAGCGCGATCAACCGGGTCCCGTCCTGCCTGCCCCGCGCCGGCGTGGGCATCTTCGACGGCTGCTCGATGACAGCGTGGGCGTTGGTGCCGCTCGCGCCGAGCGACGTGATCGCGGCGCGCCGCTTGCCGCCTTCGGGCACGGCCCACCGCCTCGGCTCCGTGTGTACGAAGAACGGGCTGCCGGCCAACGTGACACTGGGGTTCGTCGCGGTGTGGTGGGGCAGACCGGGGAGCACCTCGTGCCTCATCGCCAGCAGTGCCTTGATGACGCCGATCACGCCGGCCGCGGCCTGCGCGTGGCCGATGGAGGCCTTCGTCGAGCCGAGCGAGCAGAACCGCTCGGCGTCCGTGAAGCCGCGGAAGGCGCGATCGAGCGCCCGGAACTCCACCGGGTCGCCGAGCTTGGTTCCGGTGCCGTGCGCCTCGGCGAGGCCGATCCCCGCGGGGTCGATGTCGAAGTCCTGATAGATCTGCCGGATCAACCGTTCCTGCGAGGTCCCGTTCGGCGCGGCGATGCCGTTCGTCGTGCCGTTGTGGTTGATCCCGATTCCATTGATCACCCCGTGGATGTGGTCGCCGTCCGCCTCGGCGTCCGAGAGCCGTTTGAGGACCAGCGCGCCGACTCCCTCGGCGGGCACGAATCCGTCGGCCGCCTGGTCGAACGAACGGCAACGGCCCGTCGGGGACAGCATCCCGGCCCGCGACGCCGCCAGATACAGCCGCGGCGAGTTCTGGACGTAGACCCCGCCCGCGATCGCCGTGGTGACCTCGCCCGCCCACAGCGCCTGACAGGCCAGGTAGAGGGAGACCAACGAGCTGGAGCATGCGGTGTCGACCGCGATCGCCGGACCGTGCAGGTCCAGGTAGTACGCGATGCGGGACGGCACGAGCGAGTTCATGTTGCCCCACAGTGCCTGGCCCGGGTAGTCGGAAGGACCCGTCAGATCCAGGTAGTCACCCGCGGCGCAGCCCACGTAGATTCCGCACCGGTCGCGGTCCAGCGACTCGCCCGCGTGGCCCGCGTCCTCGAGCGCCCGCCACGCTTCTTGCAGGAACAGCCGCTGTTGCGGCTCCATGTAGAGGGCCTCCGCACCGGAGATCCCGAAGAAGAGCGGGTCGAACTCGTCGACGCCGTCCAGGAGACCGCCGTCCAGGCACACACTGCCCAGCGACGCGAGGTCCCAGCGGGACACCTTCGAGACGGCGTCCCGGCCGGAGGCCAACAGGTCCCAGAACTCGTCGACATCCCGGGCGCCCGGGAACCGACCACTCATACCGACGATCGCGACGGGCTCCCGGGCACCGCGCGAGGGCTCGGACACCACGGGCGGCCCCGGTACCACGGAGGACCCGGGCACCACGGACGGCCCGGACTCCGCGGACGGCCCAGAGACCTCAGACGGTCCGGAGGCCGCGGCCACGAGTGCGGCGCCCTCCTCCTCCACGATGAAACTCGTCAGCCGCCGAATCGACGGGTTCTCGAACAGCACACTCGGATCGAGGTCCGTGCCCAGCGCGTCGTTGAGCCGGTCCACCAGGGAGACGCCGGTGAGCGAGTCCAGTCCGTAGTCGGCGAAGGGCTTGTCGGCCGCGAGTTCGTCCGCGGTCAGCTTCAGCGTTTCGGCGAGGACCCGCTCGACGCTCGCGCGCACGTGCTCCTCGATCGAGCGGACGTCCCCCTTGAGCGAACTGGGCGCGGCAGGCCGCAGATCCAGGCGCGGGACGGGCGAACCGGCGCGCGCCAGCAGAACCTGCTGGCCCAGCTCGCGGGCGGGCTCCGCAAGGAGCTCCACCGTGTCGAACCCGCACTCCCGCAGCACTTCGCGCCACGCGTTCGAGGAGAGCGCCGGTCCGCCCTGGATGCGCCGTCCGTCCGTGAAGCGCCACCACCCTTCGAGGAGCCCGAAGGTCAGGTGCGACCACCAGTCGTTCCGGGCGAGTTCGTTGAGTACGAGGACTCCGCCGGGCCGCAGCAGTGCTCGGGCATGACGCACGGCCCGCACGATGTCCTGGGTGGCGTGCAGGACGTTGTTGGCGATGACGATGTCGTAGGCGCCCGCGGCAAGTCCCTGTGCGCCGGGTTCCCGCTCCACGTCGAAGGTCGTGAAGGACAAGTTCGGCACGTGTCCGGCGAACCGCCGCTCCGCGTCGATCACAAACGCTTTCGAGATGTCCGTATAGCAGTACTCAGCGAGGTCGTGGCCCCTTAGCTGGGCGAGAACACGCTCGCTGGTGCTGCCGGTGCCCGCTCCGATCTCCAGCAGCCGGGCCCCGGCGCGGCGGGCTTCCACCTCCGCGCGCACCGCGCCGGCCGTCACGTCGTTGAAGTAGTCGGCCGTCGCGTTCCCCCGGTACACCGGTTCGACCAGCTCGAACGAGCCGCCCGGGAACATGACCGCCGTGGCCTTCGTCCGCCCGGACAGGATCTCGGGCAAGGCCTCGATCATGCGCTCGGTCAGGCCGGTCTTGGCCGCCAGCTCCAGATCTGCGGCACGGGCGTCCTTCCACGCACGCCAGGCGCGCCACGCCTGTTCGAGGCCTGGCGCACCCTTCCTGGGGGCCACGTGCTCGCCCTCGCGTACGAGTTCCCCGTGGCGCAGCAGCACGGCCACCGTATGGTCGAGCCACGGGGCGAAGGACGGCGTGATCCTCCGCCCGATCAGGTCGCGGCGAACGGGCGCGTCGAAGAGCCCCGCCGCCACGAGCTGTGCGAGCACCAGCGGGCGCGAGAGGCCGTCCATCTCCTCTGTGGCGGACGCGCGGCCGGACAGGAACGTCTCGACGCTCTCTGGCCTGGCCGCGGCAAGGAGCAACGATTCCGCGTCGAGCGGGTCGGTGGCCCGAGAAACCGGAACGGGAACCGGAACCGGAACCGATACCGCTTCGGCAGTAGGCCAGTACCGTTTCGCAGCGAAGGGATACGTCGGCAGGCTCACCCGCACCGGTGGATTCGCGCCGTGGTAGGCGCCCCAGTCGACGTCGACGCCGTTGACCCACAGGGGCGCGATCTTGTCCCACTCCCCTTGTTCGAGCCACCCGGCAACCAGGTCTCGCAGCTCCCCGGGGCGATCGAAGAGGCCGAGCAACTGGTCTTCGGGCCGCCGGGCCGTACCTTCGAACACGGCTGCGCGCGCCCCGCGCTCGACGTAGTCCTGAAGGGTTGCCGTCAGCTCGTCGACGTCGTGCGCGACGAAGACCACTCGTTCGGCCATCGCCCGCCGCCCGACCTGCAACGTGTACGCGAGGGACGCCAGCTCTCCGTGCGCGTCGCGGAATCCCGGCAGGAACTCCAGAAGCTGCCGGGCGAGGACGCCGAGCCGCTCCCCGTCGCGGGCCGAGAGGACCACCGCCTGGGGGCCGGGGCGTCCGGCGGCCCGCGCACCGGTCGGCGCCTGTTCCAGGACCGCGTGCGCGTTGGTGCCGCCGATCCCGAAGGAACTCAGTCCCGCACGCGCGGGCTCGTCACCGTCCAGCGGCAGATTCCGGTCGGCCACGAAGAACGGCGACTCGTCCCAGTCGATCTCCGCGCTCGGCGCGTCGCAGTGCAGGGTCCGCGGCACCTCTCCGTGCTGCAAGGCCAGGGTTACCTTGATGAGCCCTGCGATCCCCGCGGCCGCGTCCAGGTGGCCGATGTTGCTCTTGACCGAGCCGATGCCGCAGTACTGGCTGCGCGTCGTGTAGTGGCGGTAGGCCTCGGTCAGAGCCGCGACCTCGATGGGATCGCCGAGCCTGGTACCGGTGCCGTGCGCTTCGACGTAGCTGATCGTCGACGGGTTCGTGCCCGCCTTGTCGAGGGCCTTGCGGATCACCTCGGCCTGGCCGCGCACACCGGGCGCGTAGAAGCCTGCTTTGTCGCCGCCGTCGTTGTTCACCGCGATGCCGCGGATCAGGCAGTACACGTGGTCGCCGGCAGCGATCGCCTCACTGGCGCGCTTGAGGACGACCACGCCGACCCCTTCACCGCCGGACATGCCGTCGGCGCCGTCGGCGAACGCGCGGCTGCGCCCGTCGCTCGAGAAGTTCAGACCCGGCTGGTGTACGTATCCCAGGTCCCCCGCGGAGAACAGGCTGGCCGCGCCGACGATCGCCTGGTCGACATCGCCGGCCAGGAGTCCCTGGCAGGCGACGTGCACCGCGCTCAGCGCCGAGGAGCAGTTGGTGCTCACCGCCATGCTGGGGCCGCGCAGGCCCAGCTTCGTGGAGATCATGGCGGGCACCGTGCCGCCTTGGGCGAACAGCCACGCGGCGTAGGTCTCAGAACTCGCCAGGACCCGCGGACCCGACGCGTTCGCCATCAGGGCCGGGAGCAGGGCCTGGTAGAAGTTCGTGCTCGTGGACGTGGTGACGCTGGTCTCGGGGACGTCCTCCGGGCGGTAACCGGCGTCCTCCAGCGCCTGCCACGCGTGCTGCAACAGCAAGCGCGCCTGGGGGTCCATGAACTCGGCGTCGCGGGGGGAGATGTCGAAGAACGCCGCGTCGAACTCCGCCCTGCCGTCCACGACCGACCGCTGCGGCACGTATCCGGGTCGGGTGATCAGCTCTTCCGGCACTCCGAGCGCGCGCAGTTCCTCCACTGACCACGAGGTGCCGCCGCTGCGTCCTTCCACGAGCGCGGACCAGAATTCACGGTGGTCCATGGCTCCGGGGAAGCGGCAGGAGATACCGATCACCGCGATCGCGTCAGCGAGCGAGGCGTCGACGGCCGCCGGAGCGGCAGGACGCGGATCAGGTTGCCGCTCGGGCGCGACCGGCTGCGCCGCTGCCGCCTGCCCGGCAGGGAGCAGCCCCGTCAGGTGCCGGGCCATCGCCGCGACGGAGGGGTGCGCGAAAACGCTGGTGGGCCGCAACGAGCAGCCGAACTCACGGTTGATCCGCGCCGCCGCCTCGATGGCCGCGAACGAGTCTCCGCCGATGTCGAAGAAGCCCGCGGCACGATCGATGTCCCGCGAGCCGAGCACCTCTTCGAAGATCCCGCGTACGGTCCGCTCGATGGCGAGCACGGCCACCGGCCTTTCGGCGGCCGGCCCTCCGGCGGCCGCCCTTTCGGCGACTGGCCTTTCGGCGGCCGGGAACGCCACCGTCCGGGCGGCCTCGGCCAGCTTCGCCCGGTCGACCTTGCCGTGCGCGGTGAGCGGAAAGGCGTCCAGGGCCACGAACGCGGCGGGCAGCATGTAGGCGGGCAGGGTGGTGGCGAGTTCCGCGCGCAGCAGCGCGACATCGACCGGTACGTCCCCACTCCCGGTGTAGTAGGCCGTGAGCCTGTCCGACAGGCCGACGTGTTCGAGCAGGACGACGCTTCGGCCGATCCCTGGCTGGGCGTTGAGCACCGCCTCGATCTCGCCGAGTTCGATGCGGTGGCCGCGCAGTTTGACCTGGTGGTCCATCCGGCCCAGGACGACGATCTCGCCGTTCGGCAGTCGGCGCGCGCGGTCGCCGGTCCGGTAGAGGCGTCCGGGCGCGAACGGGTTGGCCACGAAGCGCTCGGCCGTCAACTCCGGCTTGCGGTGATATCCCAGGGCGAGCCCGTCGCCCGCGATGTGCAGCTCGCCGGTCACGCCGACCGGCAGGGGGCTCAGGTTCTGGTCGAGGACGTACAGCCGGGTGTTCGCGAGGGGGTTGCCGATGGTCACCGGCTCCTCACGGCGCAGCCGCTTGGCCACTGACCAGATGGTCGTCTCCGTGGGCCCGTACAGGTTCCAGGCCTCGCCGCGCGCCACGAGGTGGTCCTTCAGGCCCTCGGGCAGCGCCTCGCCGCCGCACAAGATCTTGACGCCCTCGGTGTTCTGCCACCCGACGCGCACCAGCATGGCCCAGGTCGCCGGGGTGGCCTGCATGAGGGTGGGCCGCCAGTCGGCGATCTTCTCGGCCAGCAACGTGGCATCGGCGGCCGTGGCCGATTCACAGACGCAGACCTGCCCGCCGGTGATCAGCGGGAGGTAGAGCTCCAGGGCGGCGATGTCGAAGCTGTGCGTGGTGAGGGCCAGCAGCCGATCACTGGAGGCCACGTCCAGCGTGCGCGCCATGGCCAGCAGGAAATTGGTCAGCGCCGCGTGGGGGACTACGACGCCCTTGGGCTTTCCCGTGCTGCCCGAGGTGTAGATGATGTAGGCGGCTTGAGGTGTGGAGGCTCGCGAGTCCGGCGCGTCGGCGGTCGTGTCCCCCGCCGCCGCCCCTGCCTCTGCCCCGGCGTGGGCGTGGGCGGCCTGCTCGTCCTGGCGGTCCGTCAGGTGCAGTCTCGCCTTCGGCGACCGAACGGCGGCCAGCCTGTCCAGCACCGCCTCATGACAGATGACGAGTTGAGCGCCACTGTCCTCGACCATGTAGGAGAGGCGTTCCGCCGGCAGTCGGCTGTCCAAGGGCAGGTACACCGCGCCGAGCTTCATGACAGCGAGGAGGGCCGCAACCAGGTCGAGTGACCGTTCGTAGCAGACCCCTACCACGTCCCCGGGGCCGACGCCTTGACGCGTCAGCGCCTGGGCAACGGCCAAGCTGTGATCAGCGAGTTCACGATAGGTGAGGGTCCGCTCCCCGCAGGTGAGCGCCTGGGCGTCCGGGTTCGCCTCAGCCTGCTCCGCGAAGAGATCCCAGCACGTCCGGTGCGTGGGGTAGTCGGCCTCGGTGCGGTTCCATGTCTCGATGACGCGGCGCTGTTCGTCGTCGTCGAGCAGGTCCAGCCTGCCGATCGGCGTCTGCCCGTCCGAGGCGAGGACGCTGTCGACCAGGGTGGCGAAGTGTCGGGCCATGCCCTCGACGGCGTGGGCCGCGTAGGCGTCGGGATGGTACTTCCAGTTCACCAGGTACCCGTCACCGGGAGCCACGTCGACCGTGAGGTCGTACTCACCCAGCTGGTACAGCCCGTCGACCAGCTCGAAGTCCGTCTCGCCGGTGGCGCGGGCCCGCTCCCCCAGGTATCCGGAGAGAGCGGAATCCTGATAGTTGTACACGACCTGGTAGAGCGGCGACCGCGGGTTCACGCCCCGAACACCGAGATCGTCCACGATCCGGTGGAACGGGTAGGTCCCGTGCTCAAGTACGTCGAGCACCGTGGACTGTACGCGCCGGGCGAACGACGTGAACTCCTCCGAGGCCTCGGGCCTGCTCCGGATGGGCAGGGTGTTGACGAAGCAGCCGACGACCGGGTCGAAGTGTTCCGTCGGGCGCCCGGCCACCGGCATCCCGATGACGAGGTCCTCGCTGCCGGTGTACCGGTGCAGCAGCGTCAGGAAGGCCGCCAGGAAGAAGATCCCCGGGCTGATCTCATGCGAAGCGGTGAAGGCCGCGACGGCGGCGGCCTGCTCTTTCGGCAGCCGGCTGGTGTGTACCTCGCCCACATGAAGCGCGTCCTGCTCCAGAGCCACCTGCGAGGGTAACCCTGTGAGGGCGTCCGCCCCGGCGAGTTCCCGCACCCAGAACTCGCGGTCCTCCTCAGCGCGTTCCCCGGCGAGTACGTCCCGCTCCCACGCGACGAAGTCACCGAAGGAGGCGGAGCCCACCTCGGTCGGCACGTCCCGGCCCTCGACCCGCGCCCGGTACGAACTGAACAGCGTGTCGATGACGAGTCGCCCCGACACCCCATCGATCACGAGGTGATGGACGACCAGCAGAACGTACGCCTCGGACGCGGAGCGGCGCAGGACAGCCAGCCTGGTCAAGGGACCGCCGACCAGGTCGAACGGCCGCCTCGCCCTTTCCTTCAAAAAGTCCAGCACCCGACCGGACGGCACATCGGAAATGTCCACGTGCTCGACGAAGAAACCGTCCGCGTCTCCGTGGGACAGAAGCGGCCCGTCATCCGTCTCGCGCACCGTGGCCGAAAGAAGCGGATGCCGGGAAAGCGTGTCGCGGAATGCAGCCTGAAGCGCCTCAGGATCCACGTCCGCAAAAGAAAAGCACACGGGAACGTTGTACGCGTACGTCTCCGGTTCCATCTTGGCGAGCGCCCACAGGCCGCGCTGCCCCTCGGACAAAGGAATGTCCACGCGCCTGTCGAGTTCGGCCAGCACCTCCGTCGTCGACAATTCGCCGTCGGCATACATGCGGGCGAGCGCACGAAGGCTCATGCCCGACTCCTTTCCGCCACGCCGCCCAGGCATAACGCTGCGGCAGAAGATCGCGAGCGAACGTAAGAATTCTGCCCAAGCTCACACGGAGCGGGCTTCCCGTCGTCTTCCCACTCCCGCTCGCGCACGCCGCCGACCACGACCGCTCCTTGATCAGCATGGTCGGACATCGCGTCCCTGTACCGGGCCACGGCCCCGAGCGGCACCCGCTCCGGATTCCGGGTGCCGAGGACCCATCGGTGGGGCGACGCGGCGTACGGCGCCCCGGCCGGGTCCCGCGCGGTGGTGTCGGACGACTCGGCACGCTCCGGCCGCTTCAGCTCGCTCACCATCGCGACGGCCAGACCGCGAGACCAGCCGTGGTGGATACAGGTGCCCTTGCGGATCGAGCCGGAATCAGCGCGGCACACGGGGATACCGCAGTGAGGGCACGAGTCGAGGCAAGCGCGGATCCGGGCGAACACACGACCCCCGGTCCCGGCGGCAGAGGTCCGCTTCGGTGCACACGGCAAGGCCCACCAGTCCCCCCTCGGCGTCGACGAACCCCGGGAGGTCCATCGAACGCGACAGCACGGCCAGGCACTTGAGGCCCGCACGCAGCAGCGAACAGCAGGCACCCACGGATGCGGCCGTCGGCGCCATGGCCATCAGTATGACCCGCGGACCGTTGCGCGTTCATACGGATTTTCCGCTGTGGGGCACATCACTTTTCAGCCAGAGTGGAGTACGTGATGCGTGGTGCCGTCGCGAGTTCAGCGCCTGACAGTTCCGCTTGCCGCGTCTTCCAGGCCCTGGCAGCGGGGGCCGATGCTCTTTGGCAGCAGAAGCCGACGCCTACCTGGCAGCAGGTGCCGACGGTTACCTGCTCATGGGCGCCCGCCCAGCCGAGATCGTGGCCGTCGCTCACGCCGTAGCTCGGGGCCAAACCCCGCCGACCACACAAGGCGCCCCCGCGTCCTGCACCGGATGCCCATGCCCAGACAGCGACTGCTGCGCTTTGGTGATCCAGGCCCGGCGCTCCGCGACGACCCTGTTGATATCGCTGATGATCTCGCGGTAGAACGCCTTCTCGCGCTCCGACTTCGGCTCGTCCGAATTGCGGAAGCTGCGGTAGGAGGCGGGCTGCCCCGCCTACCGACAGATGGCGCAGACCGCAGGCTACTCGGCGACGGCCCTGTCCAAAGCAGCCGCCGGCACGCACCTCCCGTCCCTGGCGGGCACCCAGGCCTACGTCCGCGCCTGCGGCGGGAGCGTGCCGGAGTGGGAACGCCGGTGGAAGGAGACCCGCGAGGCGTCAGCACACACAGAGCCACGTGACGACAGGATGCAGCCGCCCTACCAAGAGCTGGCCCGGTTTGAGCCGGACGACCACGACCGGTTCTTCGGCCGCGACGCCTTGGTACAAAGCGCGTACGGCCTGGCGAAGCAGCATCGGTTCGCCGCGATCCTGAGCCCCTCCGGCAGCGGCAAGTCCTCACTGCTGCGCGCGGGACTGATTCCCGCCCTGCGGACCCAGACAGAGGACCTGACGGCGATCCGGATCATCACCCCGGGCGCCCACCCGCTACGCACCCACGCCCGGGCCCTGGAGCCGGCCCCGGGCGACGGCGATACCGTCGTGGTCGTCGACCAGTTCGAGGAACTGTTCACCCTCCGCCCTGACCCGGCAGAACGCGCCGAATTCATCGACCGTCTGCTCGCCGTCCGTGATCCGGCCAGCAGACTGCGCGTCGTGACCGCTCTACGCGCCGACTTCTACGGCCGCTGTGCCGACCACCGTGACCTCGCTGACACGTTGCCTTCCTCCTGCCTGCTGGCCGGCCCGATGAGCCCTGCGGAACTACGCGAGGCCGTGGTCAAACCAGCTCAGGCCGCGGGGTTGATCGTTGAGCGCGACCTGACTGCCCGGCTGATCAGTGAGACCAAGGATGAACCCGGTGGGCTGCCACTGCTGTCGCACGTGCTGCTGGAGACCTGGCGCCGCAGCCGCGGCCGAACCATGACGATGGAAGCCTACGAAGCAGTAGGCGGCCTGCACGGAGCAATCGCCCAGACCGCCGAGACCGTCCACGCCCAGCTCACCCCCGACCAAGCAAAGCTGGCCCGGATGCTGCTGCTTCGCCTCATCACCCCCGGAGAAGGAGCTGCGGACACCCCGCCGCCCGGTGCCGCGCGCGGAACTCGACCTGTCCGGAGACACAGGGGATGTCGACCAGGTCCTGGAACGGCTCGCCCGCGCCCGCCTGATCACCCTCGACGACGACACGGTCGACCTCGCCCACGAAGCCCTCATCACCAGCTGGCCCCGCCTCCGCAGCCGGATAGACGACGACCGGGAACGACTGCTCACGCACAGGCGGCTAACCGAAGCTGCTCAGGCCTGGGCCCAGCTCCAGTACCACCGGGACTCGCTGTGGCGGGGCACCCGGTTGACCGCCGCCGAAGAGCACTGGCCCACCTCCGCGCAGCACCAGTCCCTGACCCTTCTGGAGCGGGATTGCCTCCGGGCCAGCACAGCGGCCCGGAGAAAATCCCCCAGACTGCGGCACACCCTCGTTGCCGTCGTGTCGGTCCTGGTCGTGCTCGCTTCCGTGGCGGGCGGGCTCGCCCTGCAACAGCGTCACAACGCCCAACGGCGTTACGAGGAGCAAGAGGGCCGCAGAGCCGCGATGACCGCCGCCAGTCTCCTAGCGTCCCCCTCGAAGCGAGATCGCGTCCTGGGAATGAAACTCAGCGTTGCCGCCTGGCGCCTCGCCTCAGTGGAAGAGACCCAAGCCGTTCTCACTCAGGCACGCTTCGTCCACCTCACCCAAGAGCCCCTGTCTTTCTCCCCCCATCTGAACTCCCCCATCCCGAGGCAAGGCGGCCTCCAACGCACGCTCGCCATGGCGCGTTCGTCTTCCATGTCCTACGGCCCGGTGCTTGAGTTGGCCGAAATAGCTGACAGTTTCTGTGCCTACTTCGGCGGTGGCCCTTCCCGCCGGGAATGGAAAGCACTCCTGCTGACTCCCTACCGGAGAGTCTGCTGATAACCACCATGCCGGTCGTGGCTGGGGCAAGGTCCACCGACTTGCAGGTCCACCCACGGTCACGGCCGCGCTAGTCAGTTTCGTTTAAATCGGCCGGTCGTTGGGTCGGGGGTGCCGTTAGTCTCAGGCCGTGTCGCGCAGTACGACGGGGGACGTCGGCCGGCCTCCCGGGCCGTGCGCTCTTGCCGGGCTCGGCGCAGGGCGGTGGCCTCCGTGGCCGCCGCCTGGCGGCGGCGCAGTGCCCGGGTCGTCTCGATCGAGGCCAGCGCATCATCCGCGACAACGTCCGGCTCGGAGAATGCGCGGCGGCTCAGCTCCCGCATCGCGGCGGTCTGCCGTTCCACCGCTTCGGAGATGGGCGGGTCGCCCCTCGACAGCCGGACAGCCTGGCAGTGCGCCTTGATGGCACGGCGGTAGCCGTCCGGCGGGGCCCGGCGCTGTACCGGCGCGGCAGGCACGGTCGGCGAAGTCGGGTCAGCGGCCGCCGTGGCGTCGCCGGCCCTCACACGTGTGAGTGCCAGAACGTGCAGCGTGCGGACACTCGCGCCGCGCACCTTCTCGTTGGCGGCCGCGACCAACTTTTCGGCGCGCTCCAGCGCAGCTTCGCGCCGTACGCGGGGGTGTCCGTGGCGACGTCCGGGCTGCCGGTGTCCGCCTCGAATCACCGCCTGGACGTACCCAGGGGCGTGCAGCTTGGCCACATGGTCCTTGGCCTCGTGCCAGCCCCTGGACTGCTGGCCGGCCGGGAGCCCCTTCACCCAGGCGCGCCTTGCGCCGCTCCCACTTGGCCAGCGCGCGCCGGGCGTTGGCCAGGTAGCGCGGGTTGGCCACGAGCTGTGTGGACCTCCCCTGCAGCAGGACGGGCTGGGCTCCCGCACGCGCGGTGCGGGTACCCAGCACGCAGCGTTGCGGCTACCAGCTCGTCATGACGGTGCCGAGCACCAGTGGTGCTACGACGAGCGCCAGCATCTTGTTCCGCTCCTCCGCCCAGGTGAGGCGCAAGGCGACAGCCAGGGTGACGCGCCGAATGCACCAGAGTGGGCAGAATCTTTCGCGTGAATGCACACCAGCCACCGGAGACCACCCCCGACGGGCACCACGTCATCATCGGCGGAAGAAAGTGGCGGGCAACCGACCCGTCGATCCCCGAGGAGATCGCAGCGCGTCTCCGGCATCACCTCATGTCGGCTCGTCGAGCGGTGCGCTCGGCGACGACCGCGGGCGACGCGACTGCGGAGAAGGCAGCTCGTGCACGCGTGCACCAGGCAAAGGTCGCGCTTGGTGAACGCGGCACCCCGTGGTGGGACCAGCCAGGGGAGGAGCGCCGACGACGCTGGGAGCGGGGGCTTGCGCGCCTTGATTCCGAAGCGCAGAGCTGAGGCGGTCTCAGGTACTGACATTACGTACGACGCCCACAGCACGGGCGTCCAGCACAGCTTGCGGATCTCCGACGTCGAGGACGAGGTCCTGCTCCTGGCCGACATCGTCGACAGCCACGGCGGCCGGATGCGGGGCGGCCACCACGACTGGCGCGGCCGATGCGGCCTCCTGGACGGCGGGCATCTGCGCGGCCGCGGCTTCGGCGCGGGCCTTCCCCCCGGCGGGCGCGAACCTGCTCCCACTCGGCCTCGCGGGCCCGCGCCCTGGTCGTCACGTCCTGGTGGAGCCGCTGGGCGGTCGCCGCCCGGTGCTCGCCCTCGGAGGCGTACGGCAGCGCGCCTCCACGTCGGCCGCGACCTTCCGACGCTGCGTGCTTGAGCGAGGGCGCCCAAGCGCTCGATCGAGCCCCCGGGGAGAGACTGGGGAGAATGGGTGGCGCTGGGGAGCGGGGCGCCACCCGCATCTCCAGCCATTCCGTAAGCCTCGGTCGGCCAACTCCTACCGGCATCCTCGCGTACGCCGTCACAGTGAGTGTTGACTGAACGATCACACGGAACCACGTACACGGGGAGGACCGGTTGGAACCGAGGAGTGCTTCGGCGGCAGGGAAGGACTTCCCCTACACCGCACGTACGACGTGCTACATCGAGGTCCACGAGGACGGCACCGTGACGCACGGCGGGGGCCACGCCGCCTACGAGCGAGCCGTGGCCGGCAAGTCCCGCCTGTTCGCGGTCTGGCCCGGCGAGTGGTCGAGCCACTTGTTCGTGATCGACGATCTGGACGAGTACGCGAAGGCACACGGCCTCAAGCACGACGAGGAGCGCACCGGCCTCAAGGAACACGTTCACGAGATGCGGTGGGAGCCGGCCCCCCACGCGAACGACAGCCCGCGAAGCCCTTACATCAGCGTCGACGTCAAGCTGGACTGTGGCTGCGACATCCACGACCGGCGCGCCTTCGCCGCCCAGATGAAGGAGCAGCAAGGGTGGGACGTGGCCACGAGCGGCGGCTGGGGCAGCAGTGGCGCACCTGGGGGAAGGAAGACGTACACCCTGCGTGTTCGCCGTAAGAGCCTCACGAGCTGACTCCGGCGGCTCGTCACGGAGTCCGGGCAGCGCAACGGGTGGCACAGCGTGTGCTGTACCACCCGTTCATCTGTTTCCTCAGATGCTGGCGAGCCCGTCCGGTACGTACTCGGGTGCCACACCGAGCAGCGCGTCGACGGCTGCACGACCTTTGCCGCCCGCCTCCGGCATGAAGTGCGCATAGTGGTCGAGCATGATCGTCGGGCTGGAATGGCCGAGCCATCGCGCCAGGGTGACGACCGACTCGCCCGCTTCGAGGATGACCGAGGCGAAGGTGTGCCGGAGCACGTGGAAGCCGTCCTTGCGGGATGTTTTCCAGCGCTGCCCCTGTTCCCGCATCGGGATGGCCCCGACTGCGGCGAGGGCGGGCTTCCAGACCCCGTCGTTGAAGCTGTTGGCCCGCAATGCGTTGCCGTACGTCGTCGTCAGGGCGAGCGGGAACGTCCGTCTCTCCCGCTCCGGCTCAGGGCCGCCCCACGGCAGTTCGACCTCGACGGCCGGATACTGCAGGAAGTGCGCCGCCAGTTCGTCCGCGACCGACCACGGCATGTCGACGATGCGCGTCTTCCCACCTTTGGGGAGAGCGAAGTAAAAGCGGCCACTGCGTAGTTGCGCCTGTCGATGCACGCGAATGACGCCACGCTGGAAGTCGACGTCTTCCGGCGAGAGGTCGAAGACCTCCCCC
The DNA here is from genome assembly GCF_014656095.1 of Streptomyces longispororuber. GTDB lineage: Bacteria > Actinomycetota > Actinomycetes > Streptomycetales > Streptomycetaceae > Streptomyces > Streptomyces longispororuber. Next base: position 1,049 of record NZ_BNBT01000078.1, on the reverse strand, counting down.
TGTCGCAGTCCGCAACCAAGGGGGGCCACGACTGCGATACGGTAGCGCGCCTTGTTCGCGTCCCGCATACGCTGCGCGGTCTCCAGCGGCCATGCCTCACGCTGGTCCTCCGGCACCTTCGGCCAGCGCACCGACTTGGCGCGCATCGGGTTGCGCACGAGGCGTGTCGATGGCCGTCTCAAGGATGCTCGAGGAGGGTGGTCAGGTTCTGGCGGGCGTAGCGGGGCGCGCATTCGCGTTCGAGGCATGTGGAACAACGCCACCAGCCGCAGCGTGCACCTGGCGCTTCGCTCCGCTCAACGATGGCCGACGTCGGCGCGGGTGGCGTCAAGGCCCCGTGGGCGGCGTCACCCTCGCTGTTCGGCAGGACGGGCCGGGTGCCGACGGAGTGGTTAGCACATCGGCGTCCATCACATTGACGGCTATGGGTGTCGGGCACCGGTGCGACGCTTGGGTGACCGCCGGTCGCTGAAGTCTCCATCGGTGGCGTCACCGGCGGGGCATCGAGGTCTCCGTGCCAGTGGCTTCGCGCGGCCGGCTCTTCTGGGTGCGCGGGTGACACCGGTGCGGACGCCCGTACGAGGAGTGGTGCCTTGGCTGCGGGACGGCGTCTGTCCGTGCTCGGACTCGTTTGACTCGATCCGCCTTCCTCCGCATTGTTACCCACAGTCTTGAACCATGCACCGTTGGTAACTGCGCAGGGAGTTGGGATGCCACACGCGTTCGCCATTGTGGGGCTGGGGTGTCGGCTGCCCGGCGGGATCACGGATGTGACGGGGTTGTGGGAGGCCTTGGCGGCCGGACGCGATCTGGTCGGGGAGGCGCCGGAGGGCCGGTTCGAGGTGGCGCGGTTCGTCGACACCGCCATGGCGCGGCGAGGGAGGTCATACACCGCCAAGGGCGGTTTCCTGGGCGATCTCAGTGAGTTCGACGCGGACTACTTCGGGATCTCGCCGCGGGAGGCGGCGATGGTGGACCCGCAGCACCGCCTGCTCCTGGAGACGGCCGTCGAGGCGCTGGACGACGCGGGCATCGACCCCGGGACGCTG
>NZ_BNBT01000077.1 GCF_014656095.1 Streptomyces longispororuber | reverse complement strand
ACCCCGGCGGCCACGCCCGCGACGGGCACGACCGCCAGGTCGGTCCCGCCGAGCGCCCGCTCCCGGTGCAGCACCCCGACGGCCCGCCGCAGCGCCGCGTCGTCGCCGACCACGACGGGCCGCCGCGCCCCCCGCCGGAGCAGGGCGCGGGCGAACTCCTCGGGCCCCTCGGGCAGACAGACCTTGAGCGCAGCGCCCGCGCCAAGGACGTCCTTGGCGATGCGTACGGACTCGCCGTCCGCGCGCCGGGCGACCGGATCGATGATCACGACGAGGTCATCGCGCTGGTCGCTGGCCGACACGTGCGCCCTTTCTTTAGTCCTCGGGTAGCATCTTTGTGCAAGAGCCCCTTGCGCTATTGCGCCAGGGGCTTCGTCTATTCCGGGGCGTCCAAGGCACACCCACACCCGGCGGCGACGGCTCCCGGCCGTGGCCCTCGACCTTGGACATGCCCCGCCCGGAAGGGGTGTACGCCTGTGCCCGCACTCGTGCTGCTCGGTGCTCAGTGGGGTGACGAAGGCAAGGGAAAGGCCACCGACCTGCTCGGTGGATCCGTGGACTATGTGGTGCGCTACCAGGGCGGCAACAACGCCGGCCACACGGTCGTCGTAGGCGACCAGAAGTACGCGCTGCACCTCCTCCCTTCCGGGATCCTCTCGCCGGACTGCGTGCCGGTCATCGGAAACGGCGTCGTCGTCGACCCGTCGGTCCTGCTCTCCGAGCTGAGCGGTCTGAACGAGCGCGGCGTGGACACGTCGAAGCTGCTGCTCAGCGGTAACGCGCACATCATCACGCCGTACAACGTGACCGTCGACAAGGTCGGCGAGCGCTTCCTCGGCAAGCGCAAGATCGGCACCACCGGCCGCGGTATCGGCCCGACGTACGCCGACAAGATCAACCGCACCGGCATCCGCGTCCAGGACCTCTACGACGAGTCGATCCTGAAGCAGAAGGTCGAGGCGGCGCTGGAGCAGAAGAACCAGCTCCTCACCAAGGTCTTCAACCGGCGCGCCATCGAGGCCGGGCAGATCGTCGAGCAGCTCCTGGAGCACGGCGAGAACATCAAGCAGTACGTCGCCGACACCACGCTGATCCTCAACAACGCGCTCGACGAGGACAAGGTCGTGCTGTTCGAGGGCGGCCAGGGCACGCTCCTGGACGTGGACCACGGCACGTACCCGTTCGTCACCTCGTCGAACCCGACCGCGGGCGGCGCCTGCACCGGCACCGGCGTCGGCCCGACGAAGATCAGCCGTGTCATCGGCATCCTGAAGGCGTACACCACGCGCGTCGGCGCGGGCCCGTTCCCGACGGAGCTGTTCGACAAGGACGGCGAGGCGCTGCGCGAGATCGGCGGCGAGCGCGGTGTCACCACCGGCCGCGACCGCCGCTGCGGCTGGTTCGACGCGGTCATCGCCCGCTACGCCACGCGGGTGAACGGCCTGACGGACTTCTTCCTCACCAAGCTCGACGTCCTCACCGGCTGGGAGCAGATCCCGGTCTGCGTGGCGTACGAGATCGACGGCGAGCGCGTCGAGGAACTGCCCTACAGCCAGTCGGACTTCCACCACGCGAAGCCCGTCTACGAGATGCTGCCGGGCTGGTCCGAGGACATCACCAAGGCCAAGACCTTCGCCGACCTGCCGAAGAACGCGCAGGCCTACGTGAAGGCGCTGGAGGAGATGTCGGGCGCCCCGATCTCCGCGATCGGCGTGGGCCCGGGCCGCGACGAGACGATCGAGATCAACTCCTTCGTCTAGCGGGTACGACGGCTACGTCCGGCACGCACGGTTCCGCGGCCCGGTCGGCAGGGGGCTCCCGTCCTCCTGCCCGGCCGGGCCGTTGCCGAGTGCCCGGCAGATCCGCCGGACCGCCTCGGGCGGCGTCGGCAGGTCGGGACGGTACAGCCGTGCCGTCCGGTCCTCGCCGCCGGTGACCAGGGTCCGCCCGCCGGGGCCGAAGGCCACCGCGCGCACGGACTCGGTGTGCCCGGCGAGCCGGGCGCGGACGCGGCCGGTGGCCGTGTCCCACAGCCGCACCGTCCCGTCGGCCCCGCCGCTGGCGAGGGTGCGCCCGTCGGGGCTGAAGGCGACCGCGAGGACCGGGCCGGTGCGGTCGGTGAGGACGGCCCGCGTCCGGCCGGTCGCGGTGTTCCACAGGCGTACGGCCCCGTCGGCGCCGCCGGTGGCGAGGAGCCGCCCGTCCCGGCTGAAGGCCGTCGCCTCGACCGCGTCGGGGTGGCCGCCGAGCGTGGCGCGGACCCGGCCGGTGGCCGTGTTCCACAGGCGTACGGTCCCGTCGGCGCCGCCGGTGGCCAGGAGCCGCCCGTCGTCGTTGAACGCGAGCGCGAGGACCGCCGCGGAGTGGCGCAGCTCGGCCCGGGTCCGCTCCGCGGCCCGGTCCCACAGCCGTACCGTCTGCTGCTCGACCAGGGTGGCGAGGGTGCGCCCGTCCGGGCTGATCGCCGCGGCCGCGAGCACGTCCGTACGGTCGCCCGACGCGGCGCGCCGCTCACCGGTGGCCACGTCCCAGCGCCGCACCCGCTGGGCGTCGTCGACGGTGGTCAGGGTGCGCGCGTCGCGGCTGAAGGCGGCCGCGAGCACCGGCCCCGCACGGTCCTTGAGCACGGCCCGCGTCCGGCCGGTCGCGGTGTTCCACAGCCGTACGGTGCCGTCGGCGCCACCCGTGGCGAGGGTCGTCCCGTCGGGTCCTGGCACCACCAGGGAGACCGGGGCGGTGTGCCCGGTGAGGGTGGTGTGCGGGGTGCGCGGCGCCGTGTCCCACAGCCGGACCGTCCTGTCGTAGCCGCTGGTGGCGAGGGTGCGCCCGTCGCGGCTGAAGGCCACCCCGGAGACCGCGGCCGTGTGGCCGGTGAGGACGGTCCGCGTCCGGCCGGTGGCCGTGTTCCACAGGCGTACGGTCCTGTCGGCGCTGCTCGTGGCCAGGGTGCGCCCGTCGGGGCCGAACGCGGCGGCGGAGACCTCGGCCGCGTGCCCGGTGAGGACGGCCCGGGTCCTGCGGGTGGCGACGTCCCACAGCCGCGCCGTCCTGTCGTACCCGGTGGTGGCGAGGGTGCGGCCGTCGCGGCTGAAGGCCACCGCGGAGACCTCGCCCCGGTGGCCGGTGAGGGTGGCGCGCCCGCGGCCGGTGGCCGTGTCCCACAGCCGTACGGTCCTGTCGGCGCTGCTCGTGGCGAGGGTGCGCCCGTCGCGGTGGAACGCGATCCCGGAGACCTCGCCCTGGTGGCCGGTGAGCGTCGCGCGCGCCTTGCCGGTGACCGTGTTCCACAGGCGTACGGTGCCGTCGTCGCCGCCGGTGGCGAGAGTCTTCCCGTCGGGGCTGAAGGCGAGCGTGGCGGCCGTGTCGCCGCGGCCGGTGAGGGTGGTGCGCACGGTGCCGGTGGCCACCTCCCACAGGCGGACGCGTGCGCCGCCGCCGACGGCGAGGGTGCGTCCGTCGGGGCTGAAGGCCACCGAGTAGACCTCGCCCCCGTGCCCGGTGAGGTCGGCCCGCGCCCGGCCGGTGGCCCCGTCCCACAGCCGTACGGTCCCGCCGGCGCCGCCGGTGGCGAGGGTGTCCCCGGTGGGGCTGTACGCCACCGCGAGGACCGGCCCGCCGTCGGCGGTGAAGCGGTACCGCAGCGGCAGCTCCGCCGCGGCGTACAGGCTGCTCGCGGCCTCCGGGGTGGGGGCCGTGCGGTGGGCCCGCACGGCGAGCAGCGCCGCCCGGTCGGGGTCGCTGCCGAGCAGGGCCGCCGACTGCGCGGCGAGCTGGCGGGACTGGGCCACGCGCTGCGCGGCGCGGGCCCGGTCGCGTTCGCGCGCGCTGTCGCGGCTCTCCCGCCAGGCGGTCAGCCCGGCCGCCAGGACGAGGACGAGCAGCACGGACAGGGCCGCGGCGAACCGGCGCAGCCGCCGGGTGACCCGGGCCGCCGCCCGCTGCTCCCGGTCGCGGGCGGTGAGGCTCGCGGTGAGGAAGTCCCGCTCCAGGGGAGTCAGTTCGGGGTGCTCGTGGGCGTCGGGGAAGTGCTCCTCGGCGGTGGCGAGCCGCGTGCCCCGGTACAGCGCCCCGGCGTCGTGGCCCAGCTCCCGCCAGGCCGCGGCGGCCTCGGTGAGCCGCCGGTGGCAGCGCAGCCGCTCGCGGTCCTCGTCGAGCCAGGCGCGCAGGCGGGGCCAGCCGGTGATGACGGCCTCGTGGGCCAGGTCGACGGTGTCGTGGTCGAGGGTGAGCAGCCGGGCGCGGGCCAGCCGGTCGAGGACGTCCGTGGCACCGGCCGCGTCGAGCTCCGCGCGCGGCACGGGGCGGCGGGTGTCGGGGACGCCGTCGCCGGGGGTGACCAGGCGGAGCAGGACGCGCCGGGCGACCTCGCGCTGCCCGGCGGGCAGCCCGGTGTACAGCTCCTCGGCGGTGCGGGCCAGCGCCCCGGCGACCTCGCCGGAGGCCTCGTACGCGGCCATGGTCAGGGTGCGGCCCTCGCGGCGGCGCCAGGTCTCCAGGAGGGCGTGCGAGGTGAGCGGCAGGCCGCCGGGTTCGGCCGCGGTCTCCTCGATCAGCCGGGCGGTCAGGGCGCGTTCGACGAGCAGGCCCTGGGCGGCGGCCGGTTTCACGATGGCCTCGCGCAGCTCGGCGGGGCTCATGGGCACCACCGGCAGGGCGGCGTCGCGCACCGCACCGGCGAGTTCGCGGTGCTGGAGGCAGTGGCCGTAGAAGTCCGCGCGGACGCCGAGGACCACGCGCAGCCGCCGGTCCGGGTCGCGGGCGGCCAGCAGCTCGCCGATGAACCGCTCCCGTTCCTCCGCGTCGTGGCAGAGGGTGAAGACCTCCTCGAACTGGTCGACCACCAGCCAGGTCTCGCCCTCACCCGCCGCCGGGCCGAGGAGGTGCCCGTGCGTCTGTGCGGGCCGGGGTCCGGGGGTGAGGATGCGGATCGCGGCGGTCCTGGGCGCGCCGGGCCCGGCCTGCCGCAGCCGGGGGATGAGCCCGGCGCGCAGCAGGGAGGACTTGCCGCTGCCGGAGGGGCCGAAGACGGTGACCAGGCGCTGTTCGCGCACCAGGTGGAGCAGGTCGCCGGTGAGCCGGTCGCGGCCGAAGAAGCGGTCGCTGTCCCCGGCCTCGAAGCGGGCGAGCCCCCGGTAGGGCGGTTCGACCTCGTCGTCCCCGGGCGCGGGGAGCGCGGCCTCCGCGCGCCGGGCCTCGCGCCAGCGCCGCTCCCAGGCGGCCGGGTCGCCGCCGCAGGCCTTCACGTAGGCCAGCGTGACGGGCAGGGACGGCAGCTTCTCGCCCGCGACCGCGTAGGCGAGGGCGGTGACGGAGTACCCCGAGCCCTTGGCCATCACCCGGTACGTGGGCGTGCCCGCCTCGCGGCGCAGCGCGCGCAGCTCGTACGCGAACCGCTGCACCGGCCCCGCGTCCGGATCGATCGGCTTCTCCCGGCGTCCCACCGCGCCTCCCCCGCGTCCCACCGCGCCCTCCCCGCGTCCCAGCACGCCCTCCCCGCGTCCCAGCACGCCTCCCCGGCGTCCCACGGCGCCTCTTCCGGGCCTTGCGGGCCTTCTGTGTCTTCCGTGTCTTCCGTGTCGCGTGCCGGTGTGCGTGAGGGACAAGGCCTACACCGGGTGGCGGGGCCGGGCAAAGGGGCGCGCGAGCCAACTCGCACCCCTGTGAGGTGCGCGGGAGCCGCCTCAGATCCCCGTCACGGGTGTTCCGCCGGGCGTCTCGTGGCGCGGTTCTTTGTCCCGTGGCACGGGAGTGGGCTGCGGGACAACTCCGCGGCCGCTGGAATCGCTGCTGCACGGCCCGACCGCCGCCCGGCGACGGGGGCGGTGCCGACATGACAGCCGAACAGCCGACATACAGGGGGAATTCCCGTGCGCATGCACACCCGTATCGTTCCGCTCGCCATGACCACCGCGCTGCTGGCAGGGGGGACGGCCGCCATGGCGACCGGGGCGGCCGGCGCCGCGGAGCCGAAGGGCGACGTGACGGCCCAGTCCTGCTACGGCAGCGCCCGCAACTACACCGGTACGCCGGGCGGCCCCGGCCGCAACGCCCACTGGCCGGCCACGGGCACCTACGCCTACGCCACCAGGAACTGCACCGACATCAACCTGAAGGTCAACTACACCCGTGACGTGCGGGTCTGCTTCAAGAACACCGGCCAGTGCAACGGCTGGAAGAAGGCCAAGAAGGGCGTGTGGAAGGTGGCCGCCTCGAACGTGCGCGACGGCGCCGGCTTCTACATCCAGTTCAAGGGAGCGAACCGCAGCACCGGCAAGATCGCCTACTGAGGCGTCTCCGGCCGCTGGAAAGCGTCCTCGGCCTGGGCCGCAGGCGCCTGCGCCGACGGGGGAGCACAGGCGGAGGACTGATCCACGGGGCGCCGGGCCGACAGGCCCGGCGCCCCTCCGGCGTGTCCGGGCCCCCGGTCGCCCGGAGGCCCGCCCTCGGTCGCCCGGGGGCCCGCCCTCGGTGTCAGTCCTCGGCGTCAGCCCTTGGCGTCAGCCCTTGGCGTCAGCCCTTGGCGTCAGCCCTTGGTGTACGTCAGCGCCTTGCCGCCGTCCGCGTCGGCCCGGCGCAGCTCGCCGCTCGGCAGGACGGTGACGACGCTCGGCTTGCCCGGCTCGCAGGTCGTGGCGGGGCCGACCGTGACCTGGGTCGCGGAGATGCGCAGCTCGTCGTCGGAGGCGGAGGTCAGGGTGCCCTGGAAGACGCAGTGGTAGGTGCCGCCGCCCGCCAGCGGGCCGTCGGCGGTCAGCGACAGGACGGTGTCGCCGACCTCGCCCTGCTGGATGGTCAGGCGCCGGGTGCTGACGCCCGCGTCGCCGGTGAGCGTGCCGTTCCAGGTGCCGAGGAACTTGTCGGGCACGGTGCCCTCGTCGTCCGCGGTGGACGCGGAGGGCGTCGGCGAGGTGGGGCCCGCGGACTCCGAGGGGGTGCCCGGCGTCGTCGGGGCGCTGCTCCGGCGGCCCTTGTCGTCACCGTGGGCCTTCGGGTCGCCCTTGTCCTTCATCACCGCGTACACGGTCCCGCCCGCGCCGAGCGCCACGACCAGGGCCACGGCGACGAGCAGCACGGTGGAGCGGGTGCTGCGGCGCGGCGGGTCGAGCGGCGGCGGCCCGTACGGGGGCGTGACGCCGCCGGGCGGCTGCGGATAGCCGTACGCGGGCTGGGCGGCCGGCATCGGCTGCGCGGGCTGCGGGTGGCCGTAGGCGGGCGGGTGGCCGTGCGGCGGCGTGGCGGGCCGGGCGGGCGTGGGCACGGGGGCCGGGGGCGCGCCGCTGACCATGGTGGGCAGACGGTCGACGGAGCCCTGGCCGGGTATGCCGGGCGGGGGAGGAGCGGTCGGCGGCAGCGGGGCGTCCCCTTGCTCCGACGCGCCCGGCCGCACCGCCCCGGGCGCCGGGTCACCGTCCGGCCGGGTCCCGACCCCGGCCGCGGACTCAGACCTGGCCGCGGACTCGGACCCGGCTACGGACCCGGCCTCGGCCCCGGCCGCGGACGCGGGCCCGGTCTCGCCCTCCGGGTCCTCGACCTCCAGCAACTGCACCGCGTGCCGCCCCAGTTGCGCCACCAGGGCCCCCGGGAGCCACGGGTCGCGGGACTTGCCCTCGAAGAGGGTGTCCCCGGCCCCGGTGCGGTCCAGGACGTCGTCCAGGGAGGGCCGGTCGCCCGGTGCCTTGGCCAGGCAGTGCCCGACGAGCTCGCGCAGCGACTCCGGCACCCGCGCCAGGTCGGGCTCCTCCTGCGCGATGCGGAACATCAGCGCGTGCACGCCGCTGTTGGCCGTGCCGAACGGCAGCGCCCCCGTCGCGGCGTACGCGAGCACGGACCCCAGGCAGAAGACGTCCGCCGCCTCGGTGATCCGGTCGCCGCGCACCTGCTCGGGCGCCATGAACCCCGGGGAGCCGACGAGGGCCCCGGTGCGGGTGAGGCCTCCGTCGGTGACGGTCTCCAGGGCCCTGGCTATCCCGAAGTCGATGACGCGCGGCCCGTCGATGGTGACGAGGACGTTGGACGGCTTCAGGTCGCGGTGGATGAGCCCGGCGGCGTGGATGTCCTTCAGGGCGTTGGCGAGCCCGGCGGCCAGGATCTTCACGGACCGCTCGGGCAGGGGGCCGTGGTCGTGCGAGACGACGGCCTGGAGCGAGGGCCCGGCGACGTACCCCGTGGCGACCCAGGGGATCGCGGCCTCGGTGTCGGCGTCGAGCACCGGCGCGGTCCAGGCGCCGCCGACGCGCCGCGCGGCCTCCACCTCCTGCCGGAAGCGGCCGCGGAACTCGTCCTGCGCGGCCAGCTCCTCGCGCACCAGCTTCACGGCGACCGTGCGGCCCCGGCCGGACCGCGCCAGGTACACCTGGCCCATCCCGCCCGCGCCGAGCCGCGCGAGCAGCCGGTAGGCGCCTATCCGCTGCGGATCCCCCGGGCCCAGTTTCTCCATGGCCATCGCGGCGCCGTCCTCCCCCAGTTCCAGCCACTTCTCGGCGGCGACTGTGCGTGTCCCACCGTGCAACAGACCGAGGAGTCTACGGACCGCGCACACGGTCCACGGAGCACCCCTCCGGTCCGTATTAGCCCACATCATGGGCGCTCTTTCCGCAGCCGTCGACGGAATCTGTGACAGTTCCGTGAGACAGCGGGTGGCCCGCGAGGGTGACCGCACCACCAGGCAGGGCCTGGAGCCCACCAGCGGAACGACCCCGCGAGGCGGGAGCCGTCAGGCGTACCGTTCTGGGTGTCGCGTTCTGAACGGAGGCACCAGATGCCCGAGACCACCGACACCGCACCGGTACCGCAGCTCACCTTCGGCCAGCGCGTCCAGCGGGCCCGTACCCGTGCGGGCAGGACACGCGCCTACGTGGCGGACGTGATGGGCCACTCCGTCGAGTGGGTCAAAGCCGTCGAGAAGGGCGCCATCGGCATGCCGCGCCTGCCCAAGCTGGTGAGGCTCGCGCGGGTTCTCGGCGTCGAGGACCTCACCGAACTCACCGGGGACGACCGCATCGCGGCAGCTACCTACACCAAGGCCGAGCACCGGCAACTTCCCCTGGTCAAGCAGGCCTTGAACAGCTACCGTCTCGCCCCCGCCGACCGGCGGCCCGAGCCCGCCGAGGTGCTGGCCGCGAGGCTGCGCCAGGCGTGGAAGCTCTGGCACGCCCGGGATGGCCGGGCGGGGCAGCGGGGTGCGACCGAGGGCAACCGCACCCGCATCGTGCGGCTCCTGCCCGCGCTGCTCGACGACACCCGGCACGCCGCTCGGGTGCTGGAGGGCGCCGAGCGCCGCCGTGCCCTCGTGGCGCAGGCGGAGGCCTACCACCTCGCTCAGTTGTTCCTCAGCTTCCAGCCCGCCCCCGACCTCGTCGTGCTCACCGGGGACCGGGCCATGACCGCCGCGCAGGAGGCGGACAGCCCGCGCGCGATCGCCTCCGCCGCCTGGTACGTCAACCATGTCCACCGCGACGCCGGGGAAGCCGCGGAGGCCCGGGTCGACCTGGCCGAGCAGGCCGCCGCGCTGCTGTCCGGCACGGAGGACCCCGAGGACATCGCCCGGCGGGGGCTGCTGCACCTCGCCGTCGCCCTGTCGTACGCCAAGACCGGGCAGGCGGGGGATGCCTGGCGGTACTGGGACAAGGCCGACGACGCGGCGCGCCGGCTCGGCGAGGACTACGCGCACCCCTGGCTCATGTTCGGGCGGGGCGTCGTCGACGGCTACGCCATCACCATGCACAACGACCTGGTGCAGCCCGCCAAAGCGCTGGAGGTCGCCGAGAGCCTCGACCTGAACAGGATCCCGTCGGCGACGCGCCGGTGCTACCACCTCATCGAGACGGCCCGCGCGCACCACATGCTCGACGAGGGCGCCGCCGCCGTGAGCTATCTGCACCGCGCCTTCAGGGAGTCCCCGGAGACGATCCAGTACAACCTGCACACCCGCAGCACACTGCCCGAACTGGCGAAGGCGGGTCCGCGGATGGTGCGCGAGGACGCGGCCGACCTTGCCCAGGAGCTGGGCGTGCCCCTGTGAGGTGATCGCTTGACGGGTAGGGAACCTACCCCTTCGCCAAGGGGGAGGCTCCCTACCCCTGCCGCGTCACCGTCCGCCCTACGGTCGCCGTTGTGAGGCACAGCACCGTGACCGTGAGGGCAGTCGGATGACCACAGCGGAGAACAGAAGGCGCATCGGCGACTGGCTGGCGCGCGCCGACCCGGACCCCGACAACGTCTGGGCCCAGTGGAGGCAGCACGGCGTAGCCCTCATCCCGCTGGGCCGGCGCTTCGACGCGGTGCGTGTGTCGGCCGAGCGCGTGCACGCCGCGGTGGGCAGTGACCAGGTGCGGGCCGTGGCCGACGTGCTGGGGGCCTGGCTCGCGGGGCCCGTGCTGCGGGACCTGCGCAGCAGCCTCGGTCCCTACTACGTGCTCATCGCGCCGGGCGCCGCGTGGGACGGGGTGGAGGAGAGGCTCTCCACGGACACCTACCTCGGCGTCCCCCGTCCCGGCCACCCGACCGTGCTCACCCGCTGGATCGTCGAGCCCCGGACGCCCGGGCGGCTGTGCGACGCCCGGCATCTGCGCGCGCTGCTGCGCACGGCGGACCCGCTGCGGGCGGTGGTGCCGTGATGGCCGCCGACGCGTCCTCGCTGGAGCGCCGCGCCGAAGCCGCGTACCTGGTCTATCTGGAGCATCTGCGTACCTGCCCCCGCTGCGCCCTGGGCTGGAGGGAGCGGTGCCGCGGCGCCTTCTATCTGTGCAGGGGCGTACGTGACGCCCGGCAGGACGTGCTGTGGGCGGAGCTGCCGCCGCCCCGGCCGCGGCGGCGCCGCTGGTGAACCGGGCGCACCTCTACGGTTCCGCGGACTCCAGCCGCGCGAGCGCGTCCGACAGGTCCTCCAGGACCTGGGCCGTGCGGGCGAACTCCTCCTCGCCGAGCGCGTCCCGCAGCCGTACCGCCAGGTCCGCGTGGCCCGGCCGGATCCGCTCGACGGCCGCGCGCCCGGCCTCGGTGGGCCGCAGCAGCTTGGCGCGGCGGTGCGCCGGGTTCGGCGCGTACGCGGCGAGGCCGCGCTCCACCAGCAGGTCGGCGACGCGCTGTACGCTCTGCCGGGTGATGCCCATGGCGCGGGCGACACCCGCCACGGGCTGCGGCTCGCGCAGGACGGCGCCGAGCACCTGCCACCAGGCGGCGGTGAGCCCGGCGGGCCTGGCCAGCTCCTCGGAGACGGCGAGGAACTGGCCGTTGAGCCGGAAGACGCCGAGCGCGGTGCGGCTGAGCAACTCCTGCGCCGCGCGGGTGTCCTGCGGGGCGTGCGTGTCCTGCGAGGTGTGTGTTACCTGCGGAGCGTGCGTTTCCTGCGCCGCGTCGGGCTGCTGCGTCGTGTCGGGCTGCTGCGTCGCGTCGAGGGGCTGCGCCGCGCCGGGTTCCCGTGCCGCCGCGCGGGCGCCGTTCGTCGTGTGGCTCATGCGTTCAGCGTCTCGTACGCCGCCGGGTCCGAGTCGTGGAACAGGCGGTACCAGGCGTCGAGCTGCTCGCCCTCGAAGGCGCCCATGCGCTTGAGGACCTCGCGGGCGAACGCGACCGGCTCGGTGGGGCCCGCCGTGATCAGGTCGCCGTCCGTGACGGCGTCGGAGTCGACGTACCGCCCCGCGCCCGCGTACCCCGTCGCGTCCAGGTACATCGGCACGGCGCTGGTGTGCGCGCGGTCGTCGAGCAGCCCCTCGCGGGCGAGCCCCGCCGTGGCGCCGCAGATCGCGGCCACGGGCACGCCCGCGTCGAGGAAGGCCCGGGCGGCGCGGGCGAACGGCGCGAGGCCGGTGCCGGTGTCCCACAGGTCGGCGCCCGGCAGGATCAGCAGCTCGCTGTCCTCGGGGCGCAGCGCGTCGAGCGTGAGGTCGGGCTGGACGCGGACGCCGCCGACGCTGGTGACCGGCTCGGCGGTGAGGGCGACGGTGCGCACGGTGTGGCCGGTGCGGGCGAGGTACGCGGTCGCGTACCCGGTCTCCCAGTCGGCGAGCGTGTCGTAGACGGCGAGGTGGACGGCCTTGCTCATGGGGACCTCCGAGGGCCGGCGCCCGGGTCGTCCCCGGGCTGATGTAAGGATGCTGTCATTACGACAGTGTGCTGTCAATGCTCTCGCGACGCGCTTAACGCGCACGAGGAGTCCCCTTAACCCCCGCCTCCCTAGCGTCCGGGCCATGGACCTACAGACCCTCGCCGCCCACCTGGGGCTCGACCTCGCGGCCGTGGCGCTGCTGACCTTCGCCGTGTTCTATCCGCGCCACCGCAGGCGCGAGCTGGTGCCCGCGTACCTGGCCCTGAACGTCGCCCTGTTCTCCGTCGTCGCGGCCCTCTCGGAGGCGAAGGGCGGCGGCCTCGCGCTCGGGTTCGGTCTTTTCGGGGTGCTGTCGATCGTGCGGCTCCGCTCCGACGCGGTGCGCCACCAGGAGGTCGCGTACTACTTCACGACGCTCGTCCTGGGCCTCCTGTGCGGGCTCCCCGGCCTCTCCCTGCCGATGGCCGCGGGCCTCGCCGCCGTGCTGCTGCTCGTGATGTACGTCGCCGACCACCCGCGCCTGTACGCCCACGACCGCCGGGCCGTCGTGACCCTCGACGCCGTGTACCGCGAGGAGGACGCCCTGCGCGCCGAGCTGCGGCACCGGCTCGGCGAGCCGCTCGGCTGGACCGTGCACGAGGTGGACTACGTACGCGACCTCATGGTCCTGGAAGTCCGCTTCCGGCAGCCGGAACCCGCGCGGCCGTCCCGGTCGTTCGTACGGAAGACGTCACGACCGGCCCCACGCCTCAGCAAGGAGCTCGCGTGAACCCTGCCCTGCGTGCCCTCAGCCGCGCCGCGCTCGCCGCCCACCCCGTCTCGCTCGCCGAGCTGAACGCCCGCGCGGAGCTGCTCGCCCGCTACGACCACAGCTACCTGGTCCCCGTCGAGGTCTTCGAGGACTTCGCCGCGCTGCTCACCGACCCGCGCCGCCGCGGCGGCCCGTTCCGCGCCCTGAGCATCAACGGCCGCCGCAGCTTCGGCTACGTCTCGACGTACTACGACACCCCGGACCTCGGCACGTTCCACGACCACCGCCAGGGCCGCAGGCTGCGCTACCGCATCCGGGAGCGGGTCTACCAGGACAGCGGGGAGCGGCAGTTCGAGGTCAAGCTGAAGACCGGGCGCGGCGAGACCGTCAAGCACCGCCAGCGCATGCGGGGCGAGGAGCACGCGCTGGACGGCGCCCGGCGCGGCTTCCTGGCCGGGGTGCTGCGCGGCGCGTACGGCATCGAGGCGCCGCGGGCGCTGCGGCCCTCGCTGGTGACCGACTACCGCCGGGCGACGTTCGTGGCCGACGGCCAGCGCATCACCTGTGACGCCGCGCTCGTCGTACGGGACGTGGCGACGGGCCGGACGGCGGCGGCCGACAGCGGGCTCGTCCTGGTCGAGACGAAGACGCGCGGCAAGCTCACGGAGGCGGACCGGGTGCTGCACCGGTACGGGCTGCGGGCCGCGGAGTTCACCAAGTACTGCGGCGGCTTCGCGGCGGTCCGGCCGGAGCTGGGGGCCAACCGGTGGGCGCGGGCGGTACGGGTCGCGTTCCCGCGGGTCACGGGCCCGGGCGCGGAAACGTGAGGGTGACCCGGGTCGGGCCGTGCGCCACGGCGAAGGTGCCGCCCGCGTCCTCGGCCGTACGCCGGGCGATGTCCAGGCCGAGCCCGGTGGAGCCGCCGCCGCTGGCCCCCCGGGCGGTGGCGGTCGCCGGGTCCGGGGCGGGGAACCCGGGCCCCTCGTCGGCGACGGTCAGCCGGGCGTGCCCGCCGGGGGCGGCGTCGACGGTGACGCGGTAGGCGGTGCCCGGGGGCGTGTGGTCGAGGACGTTGCCGATCAGCGCGTCCAGGCAGGCCGCGAGTTCGTCGTACGGGACGGGTACGGTCACGGGTTCGGCGTGGCCGGGGGTGACGGTCTCGCCGCGGCGCCCCTGGTCCTCGGCCAGCGGCAGCCAGAACGCGGCGCGTTCGCGGGCGACGGCCGCCAGGTTCGCCCCGGGGGAGGCGCGCAGCGGGCGGCGCGCCTTGCGGATGACGTCGTCGACGCTGCGCTCCAGCGCCTCGACGTCCGCGGCGATGCGCCGCGCCTCCTCCGGGTCGCGCAGGCTCTCGGCGTCCAGGCGCAGGGCGGCCACCGGGGTGCGCAGCCGGTGGGCGAGGTCGGCGGCGTTCTCGCGGGCGGTGACGCGCTCGGCGGTGAGCAGGTCGTCGATGCGGGCGGCGAGCCGGTTCAGCTCGGCGGCGACGAGGCGCAGCTCAGGGGGTCCGTCCGGGGCGGCACGCGCCGACAGGTCCCCGGCGGCGAGCCGGTCCGCGGTGCGGGCCAGGCTCCGCGTGGCGCCCACGAGGCGGGCCCCGAGCCGGTCGGCCAGCAGCAGCCCGAGGAGGACGAGCCCGAGGCCGATGCCGGCGAGCACGAGCCAGGAGGCGAGCGTACCGGCGTACAACTGCCGTTCGGTGAGCGTCACGCGCACGACCGCGGTGCCGTCGGCGGCGCCGTGGACGGGGACCAGGACCTGCCGCCCGCCGGAGGAGGGCTCGTAGGTGAAGGCCCGCCCGGTGCGGGCGAGCCGCACGGCGTCGGTGACGGCGGCGGGCCCCGGCCCGAGGGCGGTCCCGTCGCCCAGGACCAGCGACGTACGGGGCAGCCCGGGCCCGTTGACGCTCTCGACGGTCTGCTCGGCGGTGGCCCGCTCCTTCCTGGAGGCCAGCGCGGGCCCGATGGCGTGGGCCACCCACTGGGCGCGCGCGGTGGCCTCGGCGGTGGCGCGGTCGGCGGCGTGGCTGCGGGTGAGCAGGGTGAGCGGGACGAGCAGCGCGGTGAGGACGAGGGCGGTGGTGGCGGCGGTGAGGAGCAGGAGCCGACGGCGCACGGGACCCGCCCGTCAGGGCCGCGCGGCCCGCGCGGGGGCGGCGGGTTCGCCGAGGGCGGTGGTGTCGGTCGGCGCGGCGGATTCTTCAGTGGCGACAGGGGTGGTGGTCGTGTCCGGGGCGGCGAGTTTGACGCCCACTGTGCGGACGGTGTGGAGGTAGCGCGGGGCCTGGGCGGTCTCGCCCAGTTTCCGGCGCAGCCAGGACAGATGGACGTCGACCGTCTTGTCGGCGCCGCCGAGCGGCTGGTGCCAGACCTCGGCGAGGAGTTCGCGCCGCGACACCACCTGGCCCGCGCGCCGGGCCAGGTGGGCGAGCAGGTCGAACTCGCGCGGGGTGAGGTCGACGGGGCTGCCGTCCAGGGTCACCTCGCGGGCGGCGGGGTCCACGGTGAGCCCGCCCACCCGCAGCGGCTCCTCCGCGGCGCCCGCGCCGAGGCGGCGCAGCACCGCTTTCACGCGGGCGTCCAACTGGGCCGCCCCGAAGGGCTTCACGATGTAGTCGTCCGCCCCGGCGCCCAGGACCGCCACCATCTCCGGCTCCTCGTCGCGCGCGGTGGCGACGATGACCGGTACGTCGCTGACGGCCCGCAGCATCCGCAGCACCTGGGCCCCGTCCACGTCCGGCAGCCCCAGGTCGAGCACGACGAGGTCGGGCCGCTGCGTGACGGCCGCGTCGAGCCCCGCCATGCCGCTGGGCGCCGTCGCGACGGCGTGCCCCTTGTCCCGCAGGGCCCGCAGCAGGGCACCGCGCAACTGGGGATCGTCCTCCACGACGAGAAGATGGGCCATGGGGCCACGGTAGCCAGGGATTCGCGCGCACTTCACTCCCTGGTTCACGCCGGGCACGGGTCCTTGCGGAGCTTTAACCGGGGCCTTAACCGGACGTTAGGGAAGGCCCGGGGAGGGTGAGGGCCGAAGCGGCCTGGACGGTGAAGGGCGGGGCGGGTGCCATGAGGCCAGGTGCCACGGGCAAGTGGTGGAGCGGGAAGAGGTGGGGCGCGGTGGGGACGGCCGCCTGGGTCGCCGTGGGCACGGCGGCCGGGGCGCTGGGCGCGTGGCAGCTCGCGAGCGCGGACGGCGGGGGCACGGCGCACAGCCGTCCGCTGGACGAGGGGGCGGTGCGCAGGGCGCTGGCCGCCGAGCCCACGCGGACACCTCCGCCGCCCGCACGGTCGGCCGGTCCCTCGGCGACACCGCGTGCGCCGGACCCGCCGGGCCCGTCGGCGCCGCCGAGTCCCCCGGAGGCCGGGAGGCACGAGCGGCCCGCGTCGCCGTCTTCGCCTCCGCCTTCGTCGCGGACGTCGTCACCGTCGCACCCGTCCGCTCCCGCGGTTCCCGGGCGGCGCTCGACGGTCCGCTTCACCGGGGGGACGGCGACGGTGGAGTGCCGCCCGGACGGCACGGCGTACCTCGTGTCCTGGAGCCCGGCGGACGGCTACCACTTCGACGAGGACGTCGTACGGGGCCCGGGGCGCGTGGTCCGCCTGGAGGCGGAGCCGAGCGACGACACGGCGGCGGACGACGACCTGTCGTACGCCATCACCTGCGACGCCACCGGCCCCCGGGTCCGCCCGGCCCCGGACGACTGAGCGCCCCGAAGGCGCGGGCCGCGTACCTGTTCCTCCTCTGAGTAGAGCGTTCGTTCCACCGATGAGGTGGTGACGTACGCCGACGGGCGACGCGTGGCCGGGTGGTACAGGCGATACAGGCGATACAGGCGGTACGGGCGGTACGGGCGGACCGGATTCTCCGCGCGCGGACCGCTCCGCCAGGGGGGCCGCGGGGCCCGACAGATTGTCGGGTTATGCGGCGGTCGCCAGACACCCCGCACATGCCGCGCCCCCATCCCCCACCCCTACCCTCGCCCCCATGACCCCTCTGACCCCTCAGCCCGACCCCCAGCGCGGCGCGGCGGTCGCCGCGACCGACCGCGCGCACGTCTTCCACTCCTGGTCGGCACAGGAACTCATCACGCCGCTCGCGGTGGCCGGCGCCGACGGCTCGTACTTCTGGGACTACGAGGGCAACCGCTACCTCGACCTCACCAGCGGCCTCGTCTTCACGAACATCGGCTACCAGCACCCCAAGGTCGTCGCCGCCATCCAGGAGCAGGCCGCGAGCCTCGCCACGTTCGCGCCGGCGTTCGCCGTCGAGGCGCGCTCGGAGGCGGCGCGGCTCATCGCCGAGCGCACCCCGGGCGACCTGGACAGGATCTTCTTCACCAACGGCGGCGCCGAGGCCGTGGAGAACGCCACCCGCATGGCCCGGCTGCACACGGGCCGCCCCAAGGTGCTCTCCGCGTACCGCTCGTACCACGGCGCCACCGCCGCCGCGATCAACCTCACCGGCGACCCGCGCCGCTGGCCCAACGACAGCGGTTCGGCGGGGGTCGTGCGCTTCTGGGCGCCGTTCCTGTACCGGTCGCCGTTCCACTCCGAGAACGAGACCCAGGAGTGCGAGCGCGCCCTGACGCACCTGGAGGACACCATCGCCTTCGAGGGCCCGGCCACGATCGCCGCGGTCATCCTGGAGACGATCCCCGGCACCGCCGGGATCATGCCGCCGCCGCCCGGCTACCTCGCGGGCGTCCGCGAGCTGTGCGACCGGCACGGCATCGTCCTGATCCTGGACGAGGTGATGGCGGGCTTCGGCCGCACCGGCAAGTGGTTCGCCGTGGACCACTACGAGGGCGTCGTACCGGACCTGCTCACCTTCGCCAAGGGCGTCAACTCCGGATACGTGCCGCTCGGCGGCGTCGCCATCTCCGGCGCCGTGGCCGAGACCTTCGCCCGGCGGCCCTACCCGGGCGGCCTCACCTACTCCGGCCACCCGCTGGCCTGCGCCGCCGCCGTCGCCACCATCAACGTCATGGAGGACGAGGGGGTGGTCGAGAACGCGGCGCGGATCGGCGCCGAGGTCGTCGGCCCCGGCCTGCGCGAGCTGGCCGCGCGCCACCCGAGCGTGGGGGAGGTGCGGGGGCTCGGCATGTTCTGGGCCCTGGAGCTGGTCCGCGACCGAGGGACCCGTGAGCCGCTCGTCCCCTACAACGCGACCGGGGAGGCCAACGCGCCCATGGCCGCGTTCGCCGCGGCCGCGAAGGCGAACGGGGTGTGGCCGTTCGTGAACATGAACCGTACACATGTGGTGCCGCCGTGCACGGTGACGGAGTCCGAGGCGAAGGCCGGCCTGGCGGCCCTGGACCGGGCCCTGGACGCGGCCGACGCCCACACCGCGTAGCCCCGCCCCGCGGGGCTCCCTCTCCCACCCCCGGCCGGGCCGGCGCCGCCGGGCCCCGCCCGGCCGGGGCGCAGGCGGGGCGGGGCCGGGCCGGCCGGGGCGGAACCCCGACCGCGTAGTCTGACGTGCTCGTAAGCGACGACACCACCACGCGTCCGGCGAAGCCGCAGACGACCACGCAGGGGGAGGCCACCAACCATGCCCGGAGCCGACGGCCCAGCCGTCATCCGCAGCACCCTGCGCCAGCAGATCGCCGACGCCCTGCGCGACGAGATCCTCGCGGGCCGCCTCGTGCCGGGCCAGGAGTTCACGGTGAAGGAGATAGCCGACCAGTACGGCGTCTCCGCGACCCCGGTCCGCGAGGCCCTGGTGCACCTCACCGCGCACGGCCTCCTGGACTCCGTGCAGCACCGCGGCTTCCGCGTGCACGAGCACTCGCTCGCCGACTACCGCGGCATGCTCCAGGCGCGCGGCCTCATAGCGGACGGCATCTTCCGCGAGCTGGCGGCCGCGTCGGACCGCGTACCCGTACCGCCGTCCGGTTTCGTGTCGGTGCGCCGCCGCGGCGAGGAGGCCTCCCGCGCGGCCGCCGCCGGCGACCTCACCGTCCTCATCGGCTACGACCTGCGCTTCTGGCGCGAGCTGAGCGCCCTCTTCGGCAACCCCTACCTGGCCGACTTCCTGCACCGCCTGCGCGTCCAGTCCTGGGTGTGCGCGGTCCCGCACCTGCGCCGCCATGCCGAACGCGCCGGCCACCTGCGCGGCCGCCTGTGGTCCCGCCACACCGAACTGGTCGACGCCCTGGCACGCCACGACGCGTGTACGGCGCACACGATCGTCGCGGAGTACAACGCGCACTCCCTGCGGCTGGTCGAAACACTGGCGGCCGAGGACACCGGGAACGCCGAGGGCACCGGGAACGCCGGGAACGCCGGGAACGCCGGGAACGCCGAGAACGCCGAGAACAGCGGGAACGCCCAAGGCAGCGAGCACGGCGGGAACGCCGGGGCCGCCGAGCACAGCCGACGCACCCAGCGCACCCAGAGCCAGCAGAGCCCCCAGAGCCACGGGAGCAACCGGCCCGACGACCCCGCCCACCCCGCCACCCCCCGGCGAGCAGCCGAATGACCGGCGTGGACCTCAGCGTCGTCATCCCCGCCTACAACGAGGAACACCGCCTCGGCCCCACCCTGGAAGCCGTCCGCGCCTACCTCGACGCGCCGGGCGGGCCCCCGGCCTGGGAGCTGATCGTCGTCGACGACGGGTCGAGCGACCGCACGGCGGACATCGCCGCCGAGGCCGCCGCGGCCGACCCCCGCGTCCAGCTCGTCCGCGGCGGCGCGAACCGCGGCAAGGGCCACGCCCTGCGCCAGGGCGTCCTCGCCTCGTACGGCCGCCGCGTCCTGGTCACGGACGCGGACCTCGCCGCGCCCATAGAGGAGCTGGAGGCCCTGGAGAAGGCGCTCGCCGAGGGCCACGCGGCGGCGGTCGGCTCCCGTGCCCGGCCCGGCGCGACGATCGGCGTGCACCAGCACCGGCTGCGCGAGCTGCTCGGCCGGGGCGGGAACTTCCTGATACGTACGGTCGCCGTCCCCGGGATCCGCGACACCCAGTGCGGGTTCAAGCTGTTCGACGGCGACCGTGCCCGCGCGGCCTTCGCCGCGTCCCGGCTGCGCGGCTGGGGCATAGACGTCGAGATACTGCACCACTTCCGGTCCCAGGGCTGGCCGGTCGCGGAGGTGCCGGTGCGCTGGTCGCACCAGGAGGGCTCGAAGGTGCGGCCCGCCGACTACGCCCGCGTCCTCGCCGAGCTGACTGCCCTGCGGGCCCGCGCGCTGCGCCCCGCCGACCTGCTCGTCGCGTTCCTCTTCCTGGCCGCCTCGATTGCCCTGTACGCGCGCCGCTGGATCTCACCGGACCACCGCTACCTGCCCCACGCCCTCCAGGACCAGAACCAGTGGGAGTGGTTCTTCGCCGTCACCGCCCGCAACGTCAGCCACTTCGACAACCCCCTGTTCACCACCCTCCAGAACGCGCCGGACGGCGTGAACCTCATGGCCAACACGGTCATGCTCGGCCTCTCCGTCCCCCTCGCCCCGGTGACCTGGGTGTTCGGCCCGGCGGTCAGCCTGAACGTGGCGATGACGCTGGGCCTCGCCGCCACCGCGACCGTCTGGTACTGGCTGCTGCGCAGACGCCTCGTACGCCACCGGGGAGCCGCGGCGACCGGCGCGGCGCTCGCCGCCTTCGCGCCGCCGATGGTCAGCCACGCGCACGCGCACCCGAACTTCATCGTCCTGTTCATGATCCCGCTGATCATCGACCGGGCGCTGCGGCTCTGCGAGGGCCGTCACGTGGTCCGGGACGGGGTGGTGCTCGGCCTGTTCGCGACGTACCAGATCTTCCTCGGCGAGGAGCCGCTGCTGCTCGCGGCGCTCGGCATGGTGCTGTTCACGCTCGCGTACGCGGTCGTGCGCCGGGACGTGGCGCGGGCCGCCTGGCACCCCCTGACGCGGGGCGTCGGGATCGGCCTCGGGGTGTGTCTGCCGCTGGTCGCGTTCCCGCTGTGGTGGCAGTTCTTCGGGCCGCAGAGCTACAAGAGCGTGCTGCACGGCGACGACGCGGGCAACAGCCCGCTCGCCCTGCTCTCCTTCGCCGAGCGCTCGCTGGCGGGCGACGCGGACACCGCCGCCGCGCTGTCGATGAACCCCACCGAGCAGAACGCCTTCTACGGCTGGCCGCTCGTCGTCCTCGCCCTGGCGATCGCGGTGTGGCTGTGGCGGCGCCCGGTGGTGAAGGCCCTCGCGGTCACGGCGGTGGCGGCGGCGCTGCTCTCCCTGGGGCCGAAGTTCCGCATCCCGCTGACGGACGTGGTGCTGCCGGGCCCGTGGGCGCTCCTCGCCGACCGGCCGCTGTTCGAGTCCGTCATCGAGGGGCGCGTGGCGATGGTGTGCGCGCCGGTGCTCGGCATGCTGGTGGCCCTCGCGATCGAACACCTGGTGACGCGGGAGGAGCGCGCGCCCGGGTCCGCGCCGGGCCGCGGCCGGCTCGTCGCGCGGTACGCGGGCCTGGGCGCGGTCGCCGCGGCCCTGCTCCCCATCGTGCCGCTGCCGCTGAAGGCCGTGGACCGGATCGACGTCCCGGCGTTCGTCGCCGACGGCACCTGGCGGCGGTACGTGGACACGGCCGCGGGCGAGACCCTCGTACCGGTGCCGCTCCCGGACCCCGGCTACGCGGAGGCGCTGCACTGGCAGACCACCGCCGGCCTGGGCTTCCGCCTCCCCGGCGGCTACTTCAACGGGCCCTGGGGCCCGGACCGGATCGGCATCTACGGCGCCCCGCCCCGCAACACCTCCAACCTCCTGCGCGACATCCGGGGCTCCGGCCGGGCCGTGCGCGCCACGGACGCCTGGCGCCGCGCGGTCCGCGAGGACCTGCGGTTCTGGAACGCGGGCGTCGTCGTGCTCGCCCCGCAGCCCGCCGACGCGGCGCTGCGCACGACCCTGGACGATCTCCTTGAACAGCGCGGAAAGTGGGTAGACGGGGTGTGGATCTGGGACGTACGAGGGGGAGCCTGAGCGGCACGGCTGCCACTACGCTGCGGGAACAACACGCACCGTAGCGGGCGCGTGCGCCGTCGCACGCGCCCCCCGACCACTCGACGACCACCCCCCGACCGCTCCCCGACCACTCGCCCCGACCACTCGCCCCGACGCCCACCCGACTGTCACACCCAACCCCCCCCACCCGACCCGTCCGAACCCCACGTCGTCCGACGTTCGACGTTCTGACCCGAGGAGCCTTTCTTGGCCTGCGACTTGTGGCTCGTCCCGCTTGTCGACGTGCTGTGCCACAGCCCCGACAACCCCTTCGCCGAGGAACTCGCCACGTACGACAAGGCGCTGACCGAGGCGGGACTGCCGCCGGTCCCCGTCTACGCGTACATGCCCGGCCTCTCCGGCGACGTGGCGCCCGTCGCGGGTTTCGACTACGACGCGCTGCACTTCCTGCGGCGCGCGTACCTGCTGCGGGTCTGCGGCCTGGAGGTCACGCCCGTGGACGAGCTCGGCGGGGACTACGAACAGCTCCTGGAGATGTTCGACGCGACGGCCCAGCAGTCGCACCTGGTGTGGCACTACGACCACGCGGGGGCGTACGTGCCCGTGGACTTCCCGGCACCGCTCGCCAACGACGAGCTGCTCGCGGGCGGCGGCCCGCTGGGCTCCTCGCAGGCGCTCCTGCGGGAGCTGGAGTTCGTGGCCCCGGCCATCGGCATAGACCCCGCGAACCCGCCCCTGCCCCCGGCGCCGCCGCAGTCCCCCACGACCCTGGAGGAACCGGCCCCGCCGCCCCCGCACGACGCCAGCCCCTACGCCCGCGAGCGCCACGTCTGGCTGGGCCTCCACGCAGCCACCACCCGAAGCCTCGCCCAAGGCTCCATGATCATCTACAGCTAGCCCCCCCCGCCGCCCCAGCGGCGGTTCCCTCCCCGCCGCGGGCACGCGCCACCCGCCCCCGCCCCGCCCACCCGCCCCCGCCGCGGGCGCCCGCTGCGGGCACGCCCCCCGCTGTGGGCACGCCCCCCCCGCTGTGGGCACGCCCCCCCCGCTGTGGGCAGACGTCCCGCAGGGCGGGACGGGTGGGCACAGCCGTAGGTGCCGCCCAGCCGTACAACCAGGCCGCCAAGGCGCCGCCCGCCCCGGCACAGGGGCAGCACAAGAGCAAGCCGCAGCAACAGCCCTCACCGAGGCTCAGGCGGCCGCTGCCGAGGCATGTTCGGCCGCGCCCCCGGCGGCAGGGGAAACCGCCCAGGAACACCCCCGGGCTCCCGCCCGGGGGCACCCCCGCCCCCGCCCCCACCCCCCTGCACGGCCAGCGCAGCGCCCCGCGCACGGAACTCCACCATCCAGTCCACCGTCTCCGCCCGCACCAGCTCCGTCACGTCCTCGGAGAACCTCCGCAGCACCCCCAGGCACCGCTCCGCCGCCTCACTGGCGGTCCCCTCCGTCGGCCCGAGCACCTCCCGCACGCTCTCCGACGCCCAGTCGAACTGGAGCGCCTGCAGCCGCCGCTGCACGGCCTGCGCGGTGGCCACGTCCCGCATCCACCCGGACGTGAACCCGAAGTACCGGTCGCACCCCACGCACGCCACCCCGGCGAGCAGCGAGACGAACCCCCAGGCGGCCCCGCCCGTCACCGCCCCCGTGAGGTCGAGCAGCGGCAGCGTCCCGCCGCCGAGGGCGCCGAGCGCCGCGCCGCAGCGCAGCAGCCGGGCCGCGCGCCGCTTGCGGACGCGGTCGCGCAAGTACCACGCCGCGGTGTCCAGCGCACCCCGCTCCACCCACCGGTACAGCTCGTCGAGGCGGGCGGCGGGATCGCCCCAGTCGCCCGTGGGGAACACCCGCGGGCCCAGTTCGCAGCCGGGGCCGTCACCCGCCGTACACGGTGTGCCTGATGCCCCCGCCCCGGCCTCCTGCCCCTCATGGGGCACCCCCTCAGGCTGCATATCCGGCTGGTGGTGGCTCACCCGGCACTCCCTCGGCTTCCGCATAAGTCCCGCATAAGTGACGCAACGTAATGGACGGTGCCTCTGTGCGGCGTCCAGTCCTACCGCCCAATGGGTGGGTATGCGGTCGTTTTCGCGGCTTTTCCTCCTGGAAGGGTCTGTTGATCGGGTATAGGAGTGCGGCGTTTCTCACCCGAAAGAGTGCCCTCGGGAGTGCCGGGGCGCGGGCACCCGCGACCACGTAGGCTCGTGGCAGGCGTCAACCCGCCCACAAGCACGTCGTACGCAATCGACCGACACACCAGGAGCTGATCGTGATCCCCGGTGGTGGACAGCCCAACATGCAGCAGTTGCTCCAGCAGGCCCAGAAGATGCAGCAGGACCTCGCGAAGGCACAGGAGGAGCTGGCGCGCACCGAGGTCGACGGCCAGGCGGGCGGCGGCCTCGTCAAGGCGACGGTCACCGGTTCCGGTGAGCTGCGCGCCCTGGTGATCGACCCCAAGGCGGTCGACCCCGAGGACACGGAGACCCTCGCGGACCTGGTCGTGGCCGCCGTGCACGCGGCGAACGAGAACGCCCAGGCGCTCCAGCAGCAGAAGCTCGGCCCGCTCGCGCAGGGCCTGGGCGGCGGCGGCATCCCCGGCCTGCCGTTCTGACCGTCCGCCGTTCCGGCCGTCCCCCGTCCTGATCGTCCGCCGTTCCGGCCGTCCCGGGTCTCCCGTCCCGGCCGTTACCTTCAAAGACGGCCGACGGCCAACTACGGTACGTGTCACAGCCCCCCGACCCCCGAACACTGACCCCGGCGGACCGGATCACCAGGAGACTGGAACCCCGGCGGACCGGGACACCGGCCCCCGGAAGCCCGGGACCCCGGCGAGAACCCGCGGAAAGGCAGTCCGTTGTACGAAGGCGTGGTCCAGGACCTCATCGACGAGCTGGGCAGGCTGCCCGGGGTCGGTCCCAAGAGCGCGCAGCGGATCGCCTTCCACATCCTCCAGGCGGAGCCGACGGACGTGCGCCGTCTCGCGCACGCCCTGCTGGAGGTGAAGGAGAAGGTCCGCTTCTGCGCGACGTGCGGCAACGTGGCGCAGGAGGAGCTGTGCAACATCTGCCGTGACGCCCGCCGCGACCCCTCGGTCATCTGTGTGGTCGAGGAGCCCAAGGACGTCGTGGCGATCGAGCGGACCCGCGAGTTCCGGGGCCGGTACCACGTGCTCGGCGGGGCGATCAGCCCCATCGAGGGCGTCGGCCCCGACGACCTGCGCATACGGGAGCTGCTGGCGCGCCTCGCCGACGGCACGGTCACCGAGCTGATCCTCGCCACGGACCCGAACCTGGAGGGCGAGGCGACGGCGACGTACCTGGCGCGCATGATCAAGCCGATGGGCCTGAAGGTCACCCGCCTGGCCAGCGGACTCCCTGTCGGGGGAGATCTGGAATACGCGGACGAGGTCACCCTGGGCCGCGCTTTCGAGGGGAGACGACTCCTAGATGTCTAAGTCACCTGAGCCGAAGCCGACGTCGTCGCCGACCTCCGCCGGGGGCGCCGGGCCCGAGCCCAAGACGCTGGTGCACGCCGCGTCGCAGGACCCGGACGACTTCGCGGTGCAGATCTCCGACCAGGTCGAGAGCTTCATCGTGGCCGTCACGGAGGTCGCGCGGGGCGCCGAGCCGGACTCGGCGGTGCCCTTCCTGCTCCTGGAGGTCTCCCAGCTCCTCCTCGCGGGCGGCCGTCTCGGGGCCCACGAGGACATCGTCCCCGACGAGCGCTACGAGCCCGACCTCGGGCCCGAGGGCGACGTGGACGAGCTGCGCGAGCGCCTGGCCGTCCTGCTCGACCCGATCGACGTCTACTCCGAGGTCTTCGACCCCTACGAGCCCCGCAAGGCCCCGGTCGCCTGCCGCATCTCCGACGACCTCGCCGACGTCGTCACGGACCTGCGCCACGGCCTGGCCCACTACCGCGAGGGCCGCACCACCGAGGCCCTGTGGTGGTGGCAGTTCTCCTACTTCTCCAACTGGGGCTCCACGGCGTCCGCCGCCCTGCGTGCCCTCCAGTCGCTGGTCGCCCACGTCCGGCTGAACCAGCCCCTGGAGGACCTCGACGGCCTGGACACCGACCAGGACCTCACCGACGAGACCCTGGAAGAGGCCGCCGGCCGCGTCATGGCCGAGGAGATCGCGGGCCCTCTCGGCCTGCGCCCGGTTCAGTAGCGGTTCCGAGCAGCGCCGCCCGCAGCCGCGCCGCGTCCACGTGGGGCGCGGTCGGCGTGGGCTCGCTGTACCACCGCAGCGGCCAGGTCTCGCCGTCCAGCGCCGGCACCCCGATGTACGCCGCCGTCCGGCGCCGGGCCGCGCCGAACCGCTGCACCCCGAGCGGCCACTCGTGCGCCGCGGCCGCGCCCGGCGCCACGAGGAAGTACATCCACCGGAACCCCACGGCCTCGCAGACCACCGGCCCCGCGTCGCCGTCCGTCTCCTCGATGAGCCGCGCCGCGACCCGCTCCCCTCGTACGCCCTGAATCCGCAGCGCGTCGAAGTGCACGCCCGACAGCCGGAGTTGATGCCCCACCACGGGGACCCACTCGGGCCAGTGAATTGCGTTCGTCATGGTCACACCCTGGTGCCTCCGGGGCTACGCTCGGTAGTGACCGCGGGGTGACGCGCAAGGCTGTAGCCATCGGAGGTGGACACTGTGCCGGTCCAGTACAACTCCTCGTCGCCCGGTACCTGGCGGTACAGCGGCAACCAGATGAAGCGCTGGCGCACGAAGGCGAACGTGACCCGCGAGGAACTGGGCGCCGCGTCGAACTACTCCCCCGACACCATCAAGGCCATGGAGCAGGGAGTACGCATGCCCACGGCCCGCGCCCTCGACACGGCGGACGAGCTGTGCCACGCGGACGGCTTGCTGAGCGCGGCCAAGGACTACGTGAAGCGAGAGCCGTTCCCCGCGCGAGCGCAGGACTTCATGCTGTACGAGCAGCAGGCCATCAGCTTGTGGTGGTACGAAGTCGCACTAGTCCCCGGGCTGTTGCAGACGGAGGCGTACATGCGGGCGTTGTTCGGCAACTCCACTCCGCCGCCGGAGGAGGAGACCGTGGAGGAACGCGTCGCTGCGCGCACGGCGAGGCAGGAAGTCCTGACGCGAAGGCCACCGGTTGCGTGCAGCTTCATGTTGTACGAAGCGGTTCTGCGTGGCCCACAGGTGGACAAGGAGCAACTTGTCCACCTCTTGGACAGCGGGCAGCGCAACAACGTGGTGATCCAAGTGCTGCCCTACGAGCGCGCTGTCCCGGCCGCGCTCAGCGGGCCGATGGTGTTGCTGGAGACCAGCGACCACGAGCGTTTCGCGCTCTCCGACGGTCAGCAGGTCAGCCAACTGTCTTCTGACCCGAAGCTCGTCAGTGTGCACGGCGAGCGCCTTAGCATGATCCGAGCAGTGGCCCTCGGCCCGGGCGAGTCGGCCTCCTTCATCGAGCGGATGGTGAATGACTGTGAGCGATGACTTGCAGTGGTACAAGTCCAGCTACAGCGACGACGAAGGAGCCTCGTGCATCGAGGTGGCCTTGGACTGGCGCAAGTCCACGTACAGCGACGACGAGGGCGCCAACTGCGTGGAGGTAGCCCACCACGACCCCACCGGCATCCACATACGCGACTCGAAGTGCCCCGCCGGGCCCCGGCTGTTCGTCTCCGGGCCCGCCTGGAGCGCTTTCGTCTCCGCAGTGCTACCCGGGGCTTGAGCCGTTTGCGGCCGCGCCGGATTCGTCGAGCGGATGGCATGCGGGTGCAGAGCACGGAGTTGAAGTGGCACGAGTCCACCTACAGCAACTCGGAAGGCGGTGCTTGCGTCGAGATGTCCTGGGACTGGCGTAAGTCCACGTACAGCGATGACTCGGGCGGCAACTGTCTCGAAGCCGCTGCGAAATGGCGCAAGTCCGCGTACAGCGATTCCGAGGGAGGCAACTGCGTTGAAGTAGCCCCGGCCTGGCGCAAGTCCACGTACAGCGACGCCGAGGGCGCCAGTTGTGTCGAGGTAGCCCACCAAGAGCTCACCGGCATCCACATACGCGACTCGAAGTGCCCCGCCGGACCCCGGCTGTTCGTCTCAGGCACCGCCTGGAGCGCCTTCGTCTCCACCGTTCGGCCCGAGGCTTGAGCACAGGCGGGCGGTAAAACCAGGTGCGGCCGGTCGCCATGATGGTGTGTGATCCAGGTCATGACGATCGCTCTGAACGAGCCTGGTGTCGACGGGTTGATCGGGGTCGTGGAGGCCCTCCGCGTATGGCAGGACGACCGCACGCCGTTGCAACTCCATCCGGGAGACCTCGGCTGGGCCTGGGCGCTCGGCGCGGAGAGGCTGGCGGCAGCCGTCCGTACCTGGAGCGTGGACGGACGGATCATCGCCGTCGGATACCTGGACGGCCCGGACGTGCTGCGCCTGACAACCGCGCCGGACCTGCGACAGGACGGTGATCTGGCGCGCCGGCTGCTGGCGGACCTCGATGATCCGGGGCGGGGGGTCCTGCCGCCGGGGAAGGTCGGCGTCGAGATCCCCGACGGCGCCCTGCTCCGCGAGGTCCTCTTGGCGGCGGGCTGGAACGAGGACGAGCCGTGGACGCCGCTGCGCCGTGACCTCTCCGAGCCGGTGCGGGACTCCGGCCTGCGGATCGAGGTGGCCGGTCCGGAGACGGCGGGGGTGCGGACCGCGGTGCACCGCTCGGCGTTCGGCAGCCCGAAGTTCACCGAGGAGGTCTGGCACGTCCTCGCGGCCGGGCCGGTCTACGCCGACGCCCGCTGCCTGATCGGCTACGACGACGAGGACAACGCGGTGGCCGCGGCGACGGTCTGGTCGGCCGGGCCCGGCAGGCCCGGCCTGCTGGAGCCGGTGGGCGTGCACGCCGACCATCGCGGACGCGGCTACGGGACGGCGATCAGCGTCGCCGCCGCGGCGGCGCTGCGTGAACTGGGCGCGTCGAGCGCACTCGTCAGCACCCCCAGCTCCAACGCTGCCGCCGTCGCCACCTACAGGGCGGCCGGATACGAGCCGTCGTCCGAACGCCTGGACATCAGCCGAGCCGCATGAGAAACAGCGGGCGACGGCATCGGCCAGTGGCCGAGCACTGCGTCGACCGGCGCAAGGGAGGGCGTGACCGAGCTGACGCCACGTGCTCGGCACTCCTCGACGAAGAGACGGTGTACACATCACCGATACGCTCGCCGCCGCGCCGACGTTCCCCGTCCGCGTGGGCCCGGAACGCCATGACGGACACCTCGGAAGCGGGCTGCCAGTGCAGGGTGTAGGCCGGGGCGTTGGCGTCCGGGACGTGCTCCATGGGCACACCGCGCCGCATCAGCAGCCGCTCCAGTTTGTCGAAGCGGAGGTGGCGGCCGAAGCGGCCGTACCGCTCGCGTATCGCCCTGTTCACCAGGCCACCGCCCCCGTACGAGAGCCGATGCACGTGCAGGGTGAAGTGGTGGCCCTCCCACGGGTGGTCGGGCGATTCCCGGCCCCAGAAGAACTCGACCATTCCGTAGTCGCGCCACATGCTGTGGTCGTCGAAGGAGTTCTCCGCGAAGTCGGAGCCCAGGACTGCCGTGACCTGGTCGGGGCTGTCCGTCGGCTTGGCGCCGAGCACCGTACCGGTCGTGATCACGTCCACGTGGAACGCGAGGGAGTGCGGGGTCAACAGGGCCTTCCTTGACGGGGCATCTGTGCTGTTCGGCCCGGGGCTCGAGCCCCGGGATCCGAGCTTCTTCCATGGGTTGGTTCGGTTAAGTCCTGAACCCAACCCACCAAGCCACTACGGGAATTGGCCCTACGTCACCCACGAGGGTGACGTTTCGTAGTCAGCTTGCTTCGGAACGTAAAACCGCTCTAGGTTCGCGGCAATGAAGCGGCCCCGGCCGGTGTCACCAACACCAGTGCCGAGGCCTAGTCCTACGTATCGAAGAAGAGGTTCGAACGTGGCTTACGCCCAGCTTAATGCTGTCCTGCCGTCCCCGTCCCACCCGATGGCCAAAACGGGTTACGGGAAGCGTCACGCGAGTGACGAACCCCCGCACACCGAAGCCGACTTCGCACACCTGCCCCAGCGCGACGCGGAGATCGCGGCCTTCATCGACCACCTCCCCGTCGGGGCGGCCATGGGGCACAAGGTCATCGCCGCCGAGCACCCCCGGTACGGCCAGCAGGCCGTGCGTACGTCGATGGGGCGCCTGACCGGGGCGGGGCACCTGCGCTGGGTCAAGGACCGCAGCCCGAGCCGGAGGGCGGTGCGGCCCGCCAGGCCCTCGCGGGGCTGCGCGCGGCGGACCGGCGGCTCGCGCTGTCCGAGCGGGACTGCCGCGCGCTGGAGCCGCTGGCCGCGGAGTGGCTGGCGCGCGGCGCGACCCCGGCCGACATCACCCAGGCCCTGACCGCCGGCCTGCCGGAGGCCGTCACGAACCCGGGCGGCCTCACCCGTACCCGATTGGAGACCAAGATGCCCCCCAAGAAGCTGCCCAAGGCCCCGGCCAAGACCCGGCGGCGCGCCCGCGTCACGCGCGCGGTGTTCGTGTGCGGGCTCTGCGAGGAGCCCGAGACCACCACGGAGCTGGTGAACGGGCTGTGCGCCGACTGCCGCGCGGAGTGTCTGGCGGACAGCGAGGACGGGGCGCCGCACGTCGTCCCGGGCGTGGTCCCGGACACCTTCCTGGCCGTCCCGCGCCGGCAGGCTCCCGCCCCGGTCGTGGACGTGACCCGGTACGTCGACGAGATCCGCCGCGCGTCGGGGTACGCGCCCAAGGAGCGCGGATGAGCACCGGGCGCCTACGCCGCCACCGGCATCCCCGTCTGTCTGCTCGCCGACCGGGAGACCGACGAGCCGGTGGTGCACGCCCATCCGAAGGACGGTACGTACCGCAGCGTCATCCGGCGGTCGTTCGGCGAGACCGTGGAGCTGCCCGAGCCCGTCGGCATCACCCTGGACACGGCGAAGCTGAAGGAGTACGCGGACTGAGGCCCGGGCGCCGGGGTCCGGCCGTGTGACCCGTCCCACTTTCCGGAGTGGTCGGCAGCGCCTGCGGGCAGGGGTGTCCCCGGAGCGGCCGGAGGACGGACGGCCCCCGAAGTTGATCACTTTGTGAGCGGGATATCTCACGATCTGATACTGCCGGGGGCGGATTCGGCCGCTCGTTAGACTGAGCTGACCGCCGGAGCGCGGGAAGAAACTTCACTGAGCGAGGAGCGCACGTGGGCCTTGTCGTGCAGAAGTACGGAGGCTCCTCCGTTGCCGATGCCGAAGGCATCAAGCGGGTCGCCAAGCGCATCGTCGACGCCAAGAAGAACGGCCACCAGGTGGTCGTCGTGGTGTCGGCGATGGGTGACACGACGGATGAGTTGATCGATCTTGCCGGGCAGGTGTCGCCGATCCCTGCCGGGCGTGAATTCGACATGCTGCTGACCGCCGGAGAGCGGATCTCCATGGCCCTGCTGGCCATGGCGATCAAAAACCTGGGCCACGAGGCCCAGTCGTTCACCGGCAGCCAGGCCGGTGTCATCACCGACTCGGTCCACAACAAGGCGCGGATCATCGATGTCACGCCGGGCCGCATCCGGACCGCGCTCGACGAGGGCAACATCGCCATCGTCGCGGGCTTCCAGGGTGTCAGCCAGGACAAGAAGGACATCACGACCCTCGGGCGCGGTGGCTCCGACACCACCGCCGTCGCCCTCGCCGCGGCCCTCGACGCCGAGGTGTGCGAGATTTACACCGACGTGGACGGCGTGTTCACCGCCGACCCGCGCGTGGTGAAGAAGGCCCGGAAGATCGACTGGATCAGCTTCGGGGACATGCTGGAGCTGGCCAGCTCCGGGTCCAAGGTGCTGCTCCACCGCTGTGTGGAGTACGCGCGTCGCTACAACATCCCGATCCACGTGCGCTCGTCCTTCAGCGGACTGCAGGGCACCTGGGTCAGCAACGAACCGCAAGGGGACCGCAAGGTGGAGCAGGCGATCATCTCTGGTGTCGCGCACGACACGTCCGAGGCCAAGGTGACGGTCGTGGGCGTACCCGACAAGCCGGGCGAGGCCGCCGCGATCTTCCGCGCCGTCGCCGACGCCGAGATCAACCTGGACATGATCGTCCAGAACGTGTCGGCCGCGTCCACGGGCCTGACCGACATCTCCTTCACCCTGCCCAAGTCCGAGGGCCGCAAGGCCATCGACGCCCTGGAGAAGACGAAGGAGCGCGTCGGCTTCGACTCGCTGCGCTACGACGACCAGATCGCGAAGATCTCCCTGGTCGGCGCCGGTATGAAGACGAACCCGGGCGTCACCGCCACGTTCTTCGAGGCGCTCACCGACGCCGGGGTGAACATCGAGCTGATCTCGACCTCCGAGATCCGCATCTCGGTCGTGACCCGCGCCGAGGACGTCAACGAGGCCGTGCGCGCCGTGCACACCGCCTTCGGTCTCGACTCCGACTCGGACGAAGCCGTGGTCTATGGAGGCACCGGGCGATGAACCGCAAGCCGACGCTCGCGGTCGTCGGGGCGACCGGGGCCGTCGGCTCGGTGATGCTCCAGATCCTGTCGCAGCACGCCGACATCTGGGGCGAGATCAGACTCGTCGCCTCCCCGCGCTCGGCCGGCCGCAAGCTGGCCGTGCGCGGGGAGGAGGTCGAGGTCCTCGCGCTGGACGAGGACGTCTTCGACGGCGTCGACGTCGCCATGTTCGACCTGCCGGACGAGGTCGCGGCGCAGTGGTCGCCCGTGGCCGCCTCGCGCGGGGTCGTCGTGGTCGACAACTCCGCCGCCTTCCGGATGGACCCCGACGTCCCCCTCGTCGTACCGGAGGTGAACCCGCACGCGGCCCGGCTGCGGCCGCGCGGCATCGTCGCCAACCCCAACTGCACGACGCTCTCGATGATCGTCGCGCTCGGGGCGCTGCACGCGGAGTTCGGCCTGCGGGAGCTGGTGGTCTCCTCGTACCAGGCGGTCAGCGGGGCCGGGCGGGACGGCGTCGCCACCCTGCGCCGGCAGATCCAGCTCGTCGCGGGCAGCGAACTCGGCACCGGGCCGGGTGACCTGCGCCGCGCCGTCGGCGACGACACCGGGCCCTTCCCGGAGCCCGTCGCGCTCAACGTCGTGCCCTGGGTCGGCGCCGTCCGCGAGGACGGCTGGTCCTCGGAGGAGATGAAGATCCGCGACGAGTCGCGCAAGATCCTCGGCCTGCCGGACCTGAAGGTCGCGGCCACCTGCGTCCGCGTCCCCGTCGTCACCACCCACTCGCTCACCGTCCACGCGCGCTTCGAGGGCGAGGTGACCGTCGACCGCGCCCGCGAGATCCTCGCCACCGCCCCCGGCGTCGTCCTCTTCGACGACCCCGCCGCCGGGGAGTTCCCCACCCCGGCCGACGCCGTCGGCACCGACCCCACCTGGGTCGGACGGCTCCGGCGCGCCCTGGACGACCCCGCCGCACTCGAACTCTTCGTGTGCGGCGACAATTTGCGCAAGGGCGCGGCCCTCAACACGGTGCAGATCGCCGAGTTGGTGGCGGGCGAGTTCCCGGGCAACGGAACCAACCCCCCGTAAGGCCGTCCATAAGGCTCCCCGAAGCGGAGCGCCCTGTAGGAACTGTGTAAGTTCTGTGTCCTATCTGATGGTCCAGACCGCTTGAACTGGGGCGTCCGCGCGTTCGAAGATTCGGCTTCCGCCCGTCGCAACCGCGAGGGCGGCGCTCGCGTCTTCGCCGTCGCCCTCCGCCGGGCGGCCCGGAACGCTGCGGCAGACATATGGGGCTTAGGGGAAGAGCTGGTACGCATGGGGGCTATCGACGCGCCGCGGAAAGCGGCGCATGTGAGGCACGCCGCGCACGCGATGCCGAACGCCACGCCTGACGCGTACAACCCTGATGGGGGGAAGCGTGTCCAACAGGCGTGGCAGAGGTACTCGAATTCACCGCGAGCGGCACGGCGGCACTGCGCCCGTCCCGCCGGCCTCGCGTACCCGGCGGCATGCCGGTGATCGCCCCCATGCCCGCGACGCGGCCCGCCCGCATCCCGACGCAGCGCGAGGGCGATGAGTTGGCCGTGACCGCGGGCACCACCGTCGACCACCTCACCGAGACCTACCGCGCGCACTACCGTTCGCTGCTCGGCCTCGCTGCCCTGCTCCTCGACGACACCGCCTCGTGCGAGGACGTCGTACAGGAGGCGTTCATCCGCGTGCACTCCGCGCGCAAGCGCGTCCGCGACCCCGAGAAGACCCTCGCGTACCTCCGCCAGACCGTCGTGAACCTCTCCCGGTCCGCGCTGCGCCGCCGCATCCTCGGCCTGAAGCTCCTGACCAAGCCGATGCCCGACATGGCGAGCGCCGAGGAGGGCGCGTACGACCAGTTGGAGCGCGACGAGCTGATCAAGGCCATGCGCGGCCTCCAGCGCCGCCAGCGCGAGGTCCTCGTCCTGCGGTACTTCGCCGACATGACCGAGGCCCAGGTCGCCGAGACGCTCGGCATATCGCTCGGCTCGGTCAAGGCGTACGGCTCGCGCGGCATCGCCGCCCTGCGGGTCGCCATGGAGGCCCCGGCATGAGCGGAACGGGCGACAGGGAACGCGACGCGCGCGCGGAGCGCGAGGCGGCCGAGCGCGAGCACGGTGACGACCGCGCCGGGCGTGCGCAGGGGGCGGACCGGGCCGGGCGCGGCGCGCGGGATGAGCAGGGCGAGCACGGCGAGCACGGAGCCGCGCGCGGTGAGCGCGGTGAGCACGACGCTGGGAACGACACGGTGAAGCACGGGCAGGGCGGGCAGGACGACGGACCCGACGGGCTGGAGGGGCCGCCGGACCGGGCGGACGGGCCGAAGGGGTCTGGCCGGGCGGACGGGCCGAAGGGGTCCGGCCGGGCGGACGGGCCGCGTTGGTCGAAGGGGCCGGATCGGTCGGACGGGGCGGGCCGGAAGGTCGGGCCGGTCGGACAGGACGAGCCGGACGGGCCGGTCGGGCAGAACGGGACGGTCGAGTCGGTCGAGTCGGTTGAGTCGGTCGAGACGGTCGGGCTGGACGGTGACCTCACGGAGCGGCTGCGCGGGCTCGGGCGGCTGACCGCCCTCGACGGCGGCGCGAACCGGAGTGCGGGGCCCGGCCCCGGTGGCGCCGACGACCTGGGCGAACCGGCGGGTCTCGCCGACGACGAGCTGGCGCTGCGGCGGCTGCTGCGCTCCGCCGTCCAGGACATCGAGCCGGCCGACTCCGCCCTGGACAAGCTGCGGCACGCGGTGCCCGCGCGCCGGGCCCGGAAGCGCCAGGCGCTGGCCGGTGCCGCCGCCGTCGTCCTCTTCGCGGTCACCGCCGTGCCCGCCCTCGTGCACGTCACCCGCTCCGCGGGCGACTCCGACGCGCGGCCGTCCATCGCGGGCGCGGGCAAGAGCCAGGAGAGCCAGGGCGGCAGCGGTGAGGCCAGCAAGGCCGCCGAGCGCCCCGGCAAGGACACCAAGCCCGACGAGAAGGACAAGAAGGACAAGAAGGACGGCAAGGAGAAGGGCAGCAAGGGCAAGGAGAAGGGCGGCAAGGGCAAGGGCGAGACCGGCAGGGGCGGCGCCACCGGCGGCGGCACCGAGCCGGGCGACCAGGACACCGACGCCGCCAGCTCCCCGGCCTGCGACGCCGCCCAGCTCGGCGACGCCTCCGGCTCCGTCACGCCCGCCGACGCCGACGGCAAGGTCTACGGCACCTTCCGGATCGCCAACGTCTCCGGCAGTAGCTGCACCGTGACGAGCCCGGGCGCCGTCGCCGCCACCGCCCAGGGCGCGACCGACCCCGCCGCCGTGAATGTCGTCGACCACACCGCGGGCGACGCCGCGACCGGCCTGCCCGACCCCGCCCAGGAAGCCACCTCACTGGTCCTGAAGCCCGGCGCCGCGTACGAGGTGCGCTTCGCCTGGGTGCCCTCGGCGGCGTGCCCCTCCGACGGCGGCGAGCCCTCGCCGAACCCGTCCCCGTCCGAAGGCGGCGGCACCGGCGGCACCGGCACGGAGGGCGCGGGCGGTGAGGGCGGCGTGACCACGCAGCTCGTCCCCGAGGACGGCACCAAGGACGGCAGCGTCGCGCTCTCCCTCACGGCGGAGCCGGGCGCCCCTTCGGCGGCCGCGACGGTCCCGAACGCCTGCTCCGGGACGGTGTACAAGACGGGGGTGCTCCCCGCGCAGTAGACGCGGTCGCGCTGCGGTGCGGTGGCGCTGCGGTGCGGTGGCGCTGCGGTGCGGTCGCGCTGCGGCGCGGTGGCTGCGGTGCGGTGGCGCTGCCGCGCGGGGTGCTCAGGTCGCGGAGGCCTTGGGGGTCTGGGGGCTCTGGGGGCTCAGGGGAGACTGCGCGTCCTCGGCCTCGGCCTGCATCAGGCCCAGCTCCGCGTCGCGGGCGGCCTCCCGCTCGCGGCGGAACAACCGGAACCACATGAACACCACGAACCCCGCGAACACGAACCACTCACCCGTGTAGCCCAGGTTCTGGAACGCCTTCATGTCCAGGCCCGAGTCCTCCGGCGCGGCCGCCGGAACCGGCTTGAGGCCGTCCGTGCCCCGCTCCAGCGTCACCCACGCGTTGTACACGTCGTCCGGGACCAGGTTCACCAGCGACGCCGCGCTGATCATGCCGACCTGGCCGGAGGGCAGGCCGCCCGCCGTCCGTACGCCGTCCGAGCTGGGGCTCTCCGAGGCCTGGAGCGCGCCGGTCACCGTGACCTCGCCCCGCGGCGGCGCGGGCGCCCGCCGCGCGTCGGCGTCGCCCGGCAGCCAGCCGCGGACCACGGGCAGCGACTTGCCGCCGGTGGTGTGCAGCAGGGTGAGGACGTAGTAGCCGCGCTCGCCGTCCAAGGTGCGGTCCGGGACGAGGAGTTGCTTGCCGTAGCGGCCCGTGGCCGACGCCCGCTCGCCGGAGGTCTCCCGGTCGACCGGCAGCAGCGCGTCCAGGGGGCGCGCCTTTCCGCTGGTGTCGACGGTGGCCTGCCGCTTCGCGTCCTCGTGGTCCTGCACGCGGTCCTCGAAGCGGCTGAGTTGCCAGGAGCCCATGAAGAGGCAGACGGGGATCGCCAGCGCGACGAAGACGTTGATCCCCCACCAGCGGGGGGTGAGGAGGAACCGGTACACGCCCTCCACGGTACGGTGCCCCGCCCGGCCCCCTGCCCCCGGGGCTCGGCCCCGGCCCCCTCTCTCCTCCCGCCCACCCGCCCCTCCATCGGCCTGGCGGCCTCGTCCTCAAACGCCGGACAGGCTGAGAGTGCCCGCGTCCCGCCGCGGTCGGCTGCCCCTCCATCGGCCTGGCGGCCTCGTCCTCAAACGCCGGACGGGCTGAGAGTGCCCGCGTCCCACCGCCGTCGGCTGACCCTTTATCGGCCTCCGGCCTCGTCCTCAAACGTCGGACGGGCTGGAAGTGCCCGCGTCCCGCCGTGGTCGGCTGACCCTTCATCGGCCTGGCGGCCTTGTCCTCAAACGCCGGACGGGCTGAGATTGTCCGCCGTCGTCGACTGGCGGACGGGCGGGCGACGACGGCGAGTCGAG
>NZ_BNBT01000076.1 GCF_014656095.1 Streptomyces longispororuber | reverse complement strand
CGGCCCGCAGCGCCCCGGAGTTCGCCCAGCCCGGGCCGGCCGGCCCGGCCGCGGCGGACGACGGGGCGCTGCCGGTGCGCGTGCCCGAGGAGAAGGCGCTGGGCGCCGAGGAGCTGCGCTTCGGCCGGGCGCTGCGCCTGCTCAAACAGCCCCGGCCGCACCCGCGCCGACGGGAGTTCGACGAGCAGGCCACGGCCGCGGCGCTCGCCGAGACCGGGCTGCCCGACATCGTGACGCGGCCCGCGCGCCAGCGCTGGCTCGACCTCGTCCTGCTCATCGACGACGGCATCTCGATGCTCCTGTGGCGGCGCCTGGCCACCGAACTCCGCGCCCTCCTCGAACGGCTGGGCGCCTTCCGCGGCATCCGCGTCCTCGGCCTGGACACCCGCTCGCCCCACGCGCCCCTGCTGCGCTCCCGCCCCTTCGACGCGCGCTCCCCGCTGCTCTCGCCCGCCTCGGTCGTGGACCCCTCCGGCGGCACCCTCGTCCTGGTGATCAGCGACGGCGTCGGCGCCTGCTGGCGCGACGGGCGGATGCGCGGCGCCCTGCACCGCTGGGCGCGCCAGGGGCCGACCGCCATCCTGCACGCCCTGCCCGCCCACCTGTGGGGCGGCTCCGGCATCCGCTCCGAGCCCTGGCTGGTCACCACCCGGCGCCGCGGCGCCGCCAACGACACCTGGGAGGTGTCCGACCCGCTGCTGCCGCGCGGCCTCGGCGAGGACTTCACCGACGTGCCCGTGCCGGTGCTCGAACCGTGCCCCCCGGCCGTCGCCGCCTGGGCGCGCCTCGTGGCCTCGCCCGGCGCGAGCACCGAACTGCCCCTGCTGGTCCCCGCGCACGCCCCGGCGCCGCGCGGCCGGGCCGACACCCGCGCCCCGGACGCCGCCACCGCCGTGCTGCGGTTCCGGGACGCCGCCTCGCCCGAGGCCTACCGCCTCGCCGCGCACCTGGCCGCCGTGTCGCCGCTGACCGTGCCCGTGATGCGGCTCGTCCAGACGGCCGTGCCCTGGCCGGCGGACACCGCGCACCTCGCCGAGGTGTTCCTGGGCGGGCTCATGCAGCAGGTCGAACCCGCCGACGCGCGCACGCCCGCCCAGCACCTCCGGTTCGGGTTCACCCGGGACGCGCAGGACATCCTGCTCGACACGGCCTCGCCGATCGACCTGCTGCGCACCACCAGGACCGTCACCGAGCGGCTGCGCGCGCTCGTGGGCCGCTCCCCGGACTTCCCCGCCTGGCTCGCGCACCCCTCCGGTACGAGCGAACTGCTGCCCGGCACCCGCCCGTTCGCCTGGCTGGAGGACCGGCTCCTGACCCACCTGGGGGCCCGGCCGATGGCGGCGCCCGCGCCCCGGGTCACCGGTGAGCCGGAGCGGGTGCCGCTGCCGTCGGCCCTGGAGGCGGCGCCCTCCTGGCGGCCCCTGCGGGAGCTGACGGACCCGCGGACCCTCGGCCCCTACACGCTGCTGCGCCGCGAGGGCCCCGGCAGCACCCCCGCCGCGTACATCGGCGAGGACGAGGACGGGGTGCGGGTGCTGCTGCGCGTGTCCTCCTCGTCAGGCTCCCCGGTGGTCCGGCGGGAGCTGCTCGACACCGAACGCCGCGCGCTGCGCCGCATGGACGGCGTCTACGCCCCGGCCCTCGTGGCCAGCGACCTGCGCTACGTCCCCGTGCCGTGGCTGGCCCTGCGCCTCGACACCCTCGGCGACGGACAGCCCGCGCCCACCCTGCGCGCCGTCCTCGACGCGGCCGGACCGCTGGCGGGCACCCCGCTGTTCCTGTGGCTGGGCCAGCACCTGACGCGGGCGGTGGGCCGCTGCCACGGCCGCGGCATCGTGCACGGCTCGCTGGCCCCGGGCGGGGTCCTGGTGACCGAGTCGACCCTGCACATCATCAGTTGGACGTCCGCGCGCATCGACGGGGCGTGGAGCGCCTCGGTGTCGACGACTCCGCCCGCCTCGCCCTACCGGGCCCCCGAGGTGACGTACTGGGGCGAGTCCCGGATCGCGGCCGGTGACGTCTACGCCCTGGGGGCCATGCTGCTGCACGCCGCCACGGGCCGTCCCTGGCACGGCTTCGAGCACGACGCCCTGCGCTGGGACCCCCACTTCGCGCGCCTCGACGGCGACCTCGCCGACCTCCTGATGCGCTGCGTGACGGCCGAGCCGGAAGGCAGGCCCACCGTACGGGAGGTCGCCGAGGCCCTCGACGCGCGGCGGCCGGGGGCGCAGCCGTGGTCCGAGACGGCGGACGACGCCCTGCCCGCCGCCGCGGCGGAGCGCGAGACCGCCGACGAGCCGGAGCCCGACGAGAGCGGTGCCTGGACCCGGACCATCCGGGCGCCTCTGGCGAAGCCGCTGCGGATCGCGGTCGTGGGCGTCAAGGACGGGGCCGGCTGCACCACGACCACGATGATGCTGGGCGCGGTGCTCGCCGACCAGCGCCAGGAGCGGGTCCTCGCCGTCGACGCCGACCGGCACGCGGGCCGCCACGTGCGCCTCGGCGGCCGCGTGTTCCGCGGCACCCTCGTGGGCCTGACGGACCTGGCCGCGGCCCTGCGCGACGTCCGCCGGTTCGAGGACCTCAGCCTGTTCCTGTCCCCGCACCGCTCGGGCCTGATGGTGCTGGCCAACGACTCGCCGACACGGCCCTCGGCCGGGGGCCAGTACACGGACCAGGACTTCCGCGAGGTGCTGCGGACCACGCGGCCGTACTTCCGGATCACCCTGATCGACTCCGACAAGCCGGTGCCCCTGACCCTGGAGGACGCCGACCGCATCGTCATCGTCTCGCGCGCCGACCCCGCGGGTCTCACCCAGGCGCAGCACACCTTGGACCGCCTGCTCGCGCTCGACCGCCCCGACCTCATGGGCGACGCCGTCGTCGTCCTCAACCACAGCCGCCCGGCGGCGGGCTGGACCCTGGACTCCGGTGGGATGCGCGTCCTGCGCTCCCGCTGCCGCGGCATCGTCACCGTGCCCCGCGACGGCCACCTCGCCATGGCCAGCACCGTCGAACTGTCCTGGCTGACACCGCCCGCCTACAAGGCCTACCTGCGCCTCGCGGCACTGCTGCTCGGCCGGCGCCCGACGTTCCCGTAGCGGGCGGCGACCGTCGACCCGCCGCGTACCGGTCAGGCCGCCGCGCCCCCCGAGCCGTCGGCGCCGTCGGCGTCGCCGTCCGCCACGCCCTCGACGTACGTACGGACGACCTCGATGTCCCCGATCCGCCCCGGGTCCACGCGCCGCGGGTCGTCGCCGAGGACGACGAGGTCGGCGCGCTTGCCGGGGCTGACGCTGCCCGCGCTGTCCTCCCAGCGGCAGGCGTACGCGGCGTCGACGGTGTACGCGCGCAGCGCCTCCTCCACGCCGATCGCCTCCTCGGGGCCGACGATCTGCCCGGAGGAGGAGGCGCGTTCGACCATGAACTGGATCGCCCGCAGCGGCGCGCCGTCGGCGACGGGCCGGTCGGAGCTGCCCGCGAGCCGCACCCCGTGGTCGAGGAAGCTCCGGCCCCGGTACAGCCACGGCGCCCGCCCGGGCCCCATCACCGCGGCGTAGTCGTCGCCGAAGTACCGCAGGAACGACGGCTGGACGACGGCGGTCACGCCGAGCGCGGCGAACCGGGCGAGCTGGTCGGGGCGTACGAGCCCGGCGTGCTCGACGCGGTGCCTGGCGTCGGCACGCGGCTCGGCGCGCCCCGCCGCCTCGAGCGCGTCCAGGGCGACGTCGACGGCGCGGTCCCCGATGGCGTGCACGGCGAGCTGCCACCCCGCCTTGTGGCCCTCGACGACGGTCTCCGTGAGCACCGCCGGGTCCGCCTGGAGCTGACCGGTGGAGTCGCTGCCCACGTACGGTGCGGTGAGCGCGGCCGTACGGGCCATCATGCCGCCGTCCGTGAACACCTTCAGGGCGCCCAGCGACAGGTGGCCGTCGCCGAACCCCGTGCGCAGGCCGAGCCCGAACGCCCGCGTGGTGGTGTCCTCGGGCGCGGCCTCGACCGGGCGCAGGGCGTCGGCCGCCACCATGAGCTGGACGCGCAGCGGCAGCCGCCCGGTCTCGTGGGCGAGCTGGAACGCCGCGGCCTCGACGGGGCTGTTGCGGAAGAGCCCGCTGCCGATGCCCGCCTCGGCGCAGGCCGTCACGCCCTCCGCGCGGCACGTGCGGCCCGACTCCGCGAGGGCGTCGGCCAGTTCGGCGAGCGCGTACGGCGGGCGCAGGGCGAGGGCCGCGCTCATCGCGTCCTCCGCGAGGAAGCCGTCCGGGCGCGCGGCGGGTGCGGGAAGCTCCTTGAGGACCGCCGAGTTCACCAGGCAGGCGTGGCCGGAGATGTGCCCCAGGTACACCTTGCGGCCCGCGCTCACCGCGTCCAGGTCCGTGGCCGTCAACGGCCGGTCCAGGGTGCGCTGGTCGTACCCGACGAGGGACACCCAGGCGCCGTCGGGCCGGGCCGCGACGGCCGCCGCCACGGCCGTGAGGACGTCCTCGGCGCGGCGGCTGGGGGCGACGCTCGGGGTCCGTGCCGTGAGGCCCGCCCAGAGGAGGTGGACGTGGCTGTCGATGAAGCCCGGCAGCACGGTCGCCCCGTCGAGGTCCACGACGCGGCGCGCGGGCAGGTCCGCGACGTCGGAGTCGAGCCCCACGACGCGGCCGCGCCAGACGCCGATCTCATGTGCGACGGGGTGGGCCGGATCCATCGTGACGACAGTGGCGTTGGTGATTCTGGCGCAGAGCACGAACACATCCCTTCGGGGAGTGAATCTTCATCCTGCACGAGCTATCGTTAGGGAAGCCTAGCCTAAGTTGATGATGGAGGGTGGGGTGGACGAGAGACGGGCGGACCGGCGGCGCACCGGCTGTGCGCACCGGCTCGAGGCCTGGGCCGATGGTGTGGTCGCCGGCCTCGACGCGCAAGAAGACCTCGAACGATCCTTACGACGTGCCCTGCGGGGCAACCCGACCCTGCGCGAGGAGACGGCCGTGCGCCGGGCGGACGCGCTGCGTGCCGCCGCGCTCGGGCTCGGGCCCGAGGGGTGCGCGGTGGCGGCCGGGGTGTCCCGGCGGATGCTGCGCGACTGGCAGGAGCGCGACCCCTCGTTCGCCGCCGCCATGGAGGCCGCGGCGGACCTCGCCGAGCACGAACGGATACGGGCCCGTGCCGCGGCCGCCCCCGCCGGGCTGAGCCCGGCGGCGCTGCGCGTCGTCCTCAAGGCGGTGCGGGACGGTGCCGTCCAGGCCTCAGCGGCGGAGCTCGGCGGCTGGACCGAGCAGTCCTTCCTGCGGCTGCGGCGCAGGAGCCCGGAGGTCGCCGCGCTGCTCGCCGCCGCGCGCCGGGCGCGCACCAAGAAGGCGGACCGGCGCGGGCTGCACCGGTTCGAGCGGGGGTACCGGCTGGTGCGGGTGGACGAGGGTGACATGAACGGTGGTGCGGGCACGGCGGGCCGGGGGAGCGCACACGGTCCGGGCGCCTCGGGCCCGGACGCGTAACGCCCGTCGCCGGCCTCGGGGCCCGCGAACACGGCGCCGCCGCGCGGACGGGGTCCGCGCGGCGGCGGTCGCCAGGGGGTGGGGGCCAGGGCCAGGGGCCCGGTGCCTCAGGGGCGCT
The DNA here is from genome assembly GCF_014656095.1 of Streptomyces longispororuber. Taxonomy (GTDB): domain Bacteria; phylum Actinomycetota; class Actinomycetes; order Streptomycetales; family Streptomycetaceae; genus Streptomyces; species Streptomyces longispororuber. Next base: position 31,931 of record NZ_BNBT01000076.1, on the reverse strand, counting down.
GCGTCAGGTACCCGCCCATGGACGTGAAGTACTCGGTGGCGGGCAGCTCCCGGCCGTCCTCGGTGCGGACGCGGGTGATGGCCAGGCCGTGGTTGCGCCCGGTGCGCGCGTCGGCCCCGGCGACGATGACCACGCCCTCGCCCTCGCGGTAGAAGATGCGGCCGGGGGTGCCGCCGTACCGGCCCTCGGACACGACCGCGGCCAGGACCTCCAGGCGCTTGCCCTTGTGGAAGGTGTAGGCGCTCGGGTACGGCTCGGACTGGGCGCGCACCAGGCGCTCCAGGTCCGCCGCCGGCCAGGTCCAGTCGATGCGGCTGTCCTCCAGGGACCGCTTGTGGAAGAAGCTGGCCTGGGACCGGTCCTGCTTGGTGAACTCCGTCTGCCCGGAGGCGATCGCGTCGAGTGCGGCCGTGGTGACCGGGGCGATCAGGTCGACGGTCTTGTGGAACAGGTCGGTGGCGGTGTCCTTCGGGCCGACCGGCACGGACTCCTGGCGGACTATGTCGCCCGCGTCCAGCTCGTCGTTCATCATGTGGGCGGTGACGCCCACCTCGGACTCGCCGTTGATGAGGGCCCAGATCAGCGGGGAGAAGCCGGCGTACTTCGGCAGCAGCGAGTCGTGCACGTTGAGCGTGCCGTGGCGCGGGAGGCCGAAGATGCGCGGGGGGATCCACGTCCGCCAGTTGTTGGCCACGATGATGTCCGGGTCGGCCTCCTTGAGGCGCTCGAACAGCTCGTCGTCGTCGGGGCGGTTGCGGATCAGCACCGGGACGCCGTGCGCCTCGGCGAGGTCGGCGACGGAGTCGTTCCAGATCTTCTCGTACGCGTGCTCGCTCTTGGGGTGCGTGACGACCAGAGCCACGTCGTGCTCGGAGTCCAGGAGGGCTTGCAGGGTGCGATGCCCCCAGGTCTGGTAACCGAACATGACGACCCGCATGGGGTTCCTCCTCAGGACAGGGATTGGTCGGCGGCAAGTAAAGCAAGGCTTACCTTACGGTGCAACGGGCGCCCCCGACACTCCGGTTGGCGGAGCCTGGTGATCGTTCCCGCGCGACGCCTGTCGACACCTGTCGAAGTTTAGCTTAGGCTCACCTAAGTCGATAGGGGTGCTGCCGAGGCGTGCCCGCTTTCAACGGTTTTGTACGCCTGGCAGTTCGCTCGTCCGTCGCGTGTCGTACGCGCGTTCCGCGCACCTGACAGGCGGTCGTCCCGCATGTAGAGGAGAGACATGTCGCAGGTTCTTCCTGGAGACGCACCGCTGGTCCACGACCTCATCGGCATCGGCTTCGGGCCGTCCAACGTGGCCATGGCGATCGCGCTGCGCGAGCACAACGCGGGCGTCGGTCCGGGGGAGGCGGTGACCGCGCACTTCTTCGAGCAGCAGCCGAGCTTCGGCTGGCACCGCGGCATGCTCATCGACGACGCGACCATGCAGGTGTCGTTCCTCAAGGACCTCGTGACGCTGCGGAACCCGGCGAGCCGGTACAGCTTCCTCTGCTACCTCAAGAGCCGCGGCCGGTTGATCGACTACGTCAACCACAAGAACCTGTTCCCGCTGCGGGTGGAGTTCCACGACTACTTCGAGTGGGCCGCCGCGCAGGTCGACGACATGGTCTCGTACGGCCACGAGGTCGTCGGCGTCACCCCCGTGGTCCGCGACGGCCTCATAGAGCACCTCGACGTCACGGTCCGCTCGGGCGAGGGGCTCGCGGTCCACCGGGCGCGCAACCTCGTCGTCGCCACCGGTCTGCGCCCCGTCATGCCGGAGGGCGTGGAGCGCGGCGACCGCGTCTGGCACAACTCCGAACTCCTCACCCGGGCCGACGAGCTGGAGACCACCTCGCCCTCGCGGTTCGTCGTCGTGGGCGCCGGGCAGAGCGCCGCCGAGAACGTCGCCTACCTCCACCGCCGCTTCCCGGACGCCGAGGTCTGCGCCGTCTTCTCCCGGTACGGCTACAGCCCCGCCGACGACAGCAGCTTCGCCAACCGCATCTTCGACCCGGCCGCCGTCGACGAGTACTTCGCCGCGCCCGAGGACGTCAAGCGCCGGCTGCTGGACTACCACGGCAACACCAACTACTCCGTGGTCGACATCGACCTGATCCAGTCCCTGTACCGGCAGATGTACCAGGAGAAGGTCACCGGCACCGAGCGGCTGCGCTTCGTCAACGTCTCCCGCCTCACCGGCGTCGAGGAGACCCCCGACGCGGTCCGCGCCACCGTCACCTCCCTCGTCACCGGCGAGGAGACCCTCCTGGACGCGGACGTCGTGCTCTGCGCGACCGGCTACAGCCCGGCCGACCCCTTCGCCGTGCTCGGCGAGGCCGCCGACCACTGCCTGCGCGACGACCAGGGCCGCGTCCGCGTCGAGCGCGACTACCGCGTCACCACGGACCCCGCCCTGCGCTGCGGCATCTACCTCCAGGGCGGCACCGAGCACACGCACGGCATCACGTCGTCGCTGCTGTCCAACACCGCCGTCAGGGTCGGCGAGATCCTCGACTCGCTCCTGGAGCGCGGCCTCACGTCCGCGGGCGACGGGGCCCGCACGGCCGCCGACGGAGCCGGGAGCGCCGCCCGCTAGGGTGGTGCGCCGGAAGTCGCGGGGCGCCGTACGCGCCGGGCGCGAGCCGCCCCACCGGGCAGAAGTCCCCGCTGGATCAAAGGGATGACGTACGTCGACATGGCCATGACTGCAGTGGAGCGCCCCGTGCCCAGGGGCTCGTCGAAAGCCCGCCGGCGGCGGGTGGTGGGGTTGGGCGCGCTCGCGGTGGTCCTCGTGCTCGTGAGCGCGCTGTCGCTGGCCGTCGGCGCGCGCTCGCTGAGCCCCGGTGACGTGTGGCACGGCCTGTTCGCCGAGCCGGACGCCGACCGGCGGCTCAACGAGATCCGCCTCATCGTGCAGACCGTGCGGGTGCCCCGGACGGTGCTCGGCATCGTGGCGGGCATCGCCCTCGGGGTCGGCGGCGCGCTGATCCAGGGCTACACGCGCAACCCGATCGCCGACACCGGGCTGCTCGGGGTGAACGCCGGCGCCTCCTTCGCCGTGGTGACGGCGATCGCCGTGTTCGGGTTCTCCAACCCGTTCCAGTACGTCTGGTTCGCCTTCCTGGGGGCGGCCGTCGCGGGCGCCGTCGTGTTCGGCCTCGCCAGCATCGGCAGGGGGGCGGGCAACCCCTTGACGCTCGCCCTGGCCGGACAGGGCATCACCGTGTTCCTCGTCGCCATGACCACGGCGATCGCGATGTCCGACCGGGAGTCGCTGAACGCGCTGCGGTTCTGGAACTCGGGCTCGGTGGCCGGTGTGGGCTTCGACGTCATCTGGCCGGTGACCGGGTTCATCGCCGTCGGCCTCGTGCTCGCGGCGATCACGCTGCCCGCCATCAACCTGCTCAACCTGGGCGACGACGTCGCGCGCGGCCTCGGCCTGAACATCGCCCTGAGCCGGACGACCGGCATCGCCGCCATCACCCTGCTCGCGGGCGCGGCGACGGTGGCCTGCGGCCCCATCGCCTTCCTCGGCCTCATGGTCGCCCATGTCGCCCGGTACCTGACCGGACCCGACTACCGCTGGCTGGTGCCGTACGCGGGTCTGCTCGGGGCCGTCGTCCTGCTGGTCTGCGACATCGTGGGACGGTTGGTCGTACGGCCGGGCGAGCTGGACACGGGAGTGGTCGTCGCCCTGCTCGGCGCCCCGTTCTTCGCGGTCCTGGTGTGGCGCGGGAAGTTCAAGAACGCATGAAGGTCCAGGAGCCCATGAACGGGACAGAAGTGAAGGCATCGGTGACGCCGGGCGTCCGGCTCGGCGGCGTGTCGTTCGTGTGGCGGCCCTGGCTCGCCCTCGTCACGCTGGTCCTGGCGGCGGTGACGTTCCTGCTGTTCTGCCTGTCCATCAGCGTCGGGGACTTCCCCATCGGCCTGTCCCAGGTGGTCGCCACCCTCTTCGGGCACGGCGAGTCGGTCGACGAGTTCATCATCATGGACCTGCGGATGCCGCGCGCCATGGCGGGGCTCGTCGTGGGCTTCGCACTCGGCGTGTCCGGGGCGATTACCCAGTCCGTCGCGCGCAACCCCCTGGCCAGCCCGGACATCCTGGGCATCACGTCGGGCGCCAGCGTGGTCGCGGTGTTCCTGGTGACGGTCTCCGGGGGAGCAGCGGCGGCGGTCGTCAGCTCCGTCGGCCTGTCCGCGGCGGCGCTCGCGGGCGGCCTCGGCACCGGCCTCCTGGTGTACTTCCTGGCCTGGCGGCGGGGGATCGACGGCTTCCGGCTCATCCTCATCGGCATCTCGGTGAGCGCCGTGATGGAGGCCCTCACCACCTGGCTGCTCGTCAAGGCCGACATCAAGGACGTGGCCCGGGCCCAGGCGTGGCTGGTCGGCTCGCTCCAGGACCGGTCCTGGGACGAGGTCAGGATCGCGCTCTGGTGCACGGTCGTCCTCATGGTCGTCGTGGGGTGCGTCGCCTTCCAGTTCAAGCCGCTGCACCTCGGCGACGACGTCGCCGCGGGCCTCGGCGTGCGCTACCAGCGGGTGCGCGCGGCCCTGCTCCTGTGCGCCGTGCTGCTGGCCGCCGTGGGGGTGAGCGCCGCGGGCCCGGTGCCGTTCGTCGCCCTGGTGGCGCCGCAGGTCGCGATGCGCCTCGCGCGGCACCCGACGCCGCCGCTGGTGGCCTCCGGCATGACGGGCGCGCTGCTGCTGATCGGCGCGGACCTCGTCGCGCGCACGGCGCTGCCCGTCACCCTGCCGGTCGGCGTGGTCACCGCCGCCATCGGCGGACCCTTCCTCGTGTACCTCCTGGTGCGGGCCAACCTCAAATAACTGATACAAAGGTGAGGCATACCTAAATAGGAATGAGGGGGGCTTGTGGTCGCTCAGTACATCACCGAGATCGGGTCCGAGGCCGTCGACTCCGCGCGTCTCGCGGCCAAGGGCGTCAGCGTCGGGTACGGCGGCACCATGGTCATCGACGATCTCGACGTGGCGATACCGCCCGGGGTGATCACCACGATCATCGGCCCCAACGGCTGCGGCAAGTCCACCCTGTTGCGCACCCTGTCGCGGCTGCTCAAGCCCGCCAAGGGCGCCGTGGTGCTGGACGGCCAGGACATCGTCAAGCTCAAGACCAAGGACGTGGCGAAGAAGCTCGGCCTGCTGCCGCAGGCGCCGGTCGCGCCGGAGGGCCTGACGGTGGCCGACCTGGTCGCCAGGGGCCGCCACCCGCACCAGAGTTGGCTGCGGCAGTGGTCCTCGGACGACGTCGACGTCGTGGAGCGCGCGCTGGCCATGACCGGGGTGTCCGACCTCGCCGACCGTCCCGTCGACGCGCTGTCCGGCGGGCAGCGGCAGCGCGTGTGGATCTCGATGACCCTCGCGCAGGGCACCGACCTGCTCCTGCTCGACGAGCCCACCACCTACCTCGACCTGGCGCACGCCGTCGACGTCCTGGACCTGGTCGACGACCTGCACGAGTCGGGGCGCACCGTGGTCATGGTGCTGCACGACCTGAACCTGGCGACGCGCTACAGCGACCACCTCGTCGTGATGAAGGACGGGACGGTCCTCGCGCAGGGCCACCCGCGCGACGTCATCACCGCCGACCTCCTGGAGGAGGCGTTCGGCCTGCGCGCGAAGGTGGTGGACGACCCGGTGGGCGACCGCCCGCTGATCGTCCCGATCGGCCGTACGCACGTCCAGCTCGACTGAGCTTCTTCCCCCCGGCAACGGGAACCGGGCTCCGGGCGCACCCGAAGCCCCCTTCGGCGCGGCCCCGTTCGACGCGGGTCCGGCCCGACCGAGGTCCAGCCGAGCCCAGTTGAAAGTTAGGCTAGGCTAACCTCACAACCGCACGATAAGGTTTGCCTGCCCTGACAGGGGCCCATCAGGCAGCGAGAAGGCAAGGGATTTGGGATGCACCTCCACGGAACGACGCGCATGAGGCCCCGGCGGCGGTTGGCGGCAGTCTTGACCGCCACGGCCCTGGGTGTCGGCCTCCTCGCCGGATGCGGCTCCGACAAGAACGACGACAAGGGCGCCAAGGGCGCCAAGGGCGACAGCGCCGCCCCGGCGGCCGCCGGCAAGTTCCCGGTCACCGTGGAGCACGCGTTCGGGACCACGAAGGTGGACGAGGCCCCCAAGCGGGTCGTCACCGTCGGCTACACCGACGACCAGGCGGTCCTCGCGTTCGGCGTCAAGCCCGTCGGCATGACCGACCAGTACCCGAACCCGGCCGGCAAGTCCCCCGACATCAACACCCAGTGGCCCTGGGTGAAGGACAAGTGGGGTGACACCAAGCCCCAGGTCATCATGAAGAACGGCGACTCGGGCCCCAACTACGAGAAGATCGCCGCCCTCCGGCCGGACCTGATCATCGCGGTCTACTCCGAGATCGACAAGGCCGCCTACGAGAAGCTCTCGAAGATCGCCCCCACCGTGGGCCGCACCAAGACCGAGAAGGAGCCGTTCAGCGCCCCCTGGCAGGACAACGCGCTCCACATCGCCAAGGCGCTCGGCCAGGCCGGCAAGGGCGCGAAGCTGGTGAAGGGCATCGACGCCAAGCTCGCCGCGGCGAAGAAGGCCCACCCGCAGTTCGGCAAGGAGACCGCCGTCGTCCTGTCCTGGTACAAGGACTCCGTCGCGCCGTTCACCTCCACCGACGTGCGCGGCCGCCTGACGACCGGCATCGGCTACAAGTACCAGACGAAGATCGACAAGGTCGCGGACGGCAACTTCTCCACCACGCTGTCGCCCGAGCGCATCGACCTCGTCGACGTCGACCGCATCTTCGTCGTCAACGACAAGGCCGACCAGAAGTCCCTGAAGGACTTCAAGCTCTTCGCCAACCTGAAGGCCGTCAAGAAGGGCAACGTCTCGTACCTGCTGGACAGCGAGGGCCCGGCGGTCGGCGCCGCGATGTCCCAGAGCACGCTGCTGTCCCTGCCGTACGCGATCGACGAGCTCGTCAAGTCGGTCAACTAGGGCCCGGTGTGAGCACTACTGACATGCGCGCCGCCCCGGCGGCGACGCTGCGCACGGCGACCGGACGCGAGGCCACCCGGTGGGTCACGGCGCACTGCCGCGAGGTCCCGTGGCTGACGGCGGCCACCGTGCTCACCACGGTGGCCGGGGCGGCGCTCCAGGTGCTGCCGGTGCTCCTGCTCGGGCGCGTGGTCGACGGCGTCGTCGAGGGCGAGTCCCGCTCGGTCCTCGTCACCGTCGGGGTGCTGATGGGGGCCGCCGCGCTGCTCGGCGCGGTGGCCACCGCGGCCTCCACGTACCTGATCGGACGCCTCGGCGCGGACCTGCTCGCGCGACTGCGCGAGGCGGCGGTCCGCGCGGTGCTCGGCATGCCGAGCACCCGGGTCGAACAGGTGGGCCGCGGCGACGTGCTGTCCCGGGTCGGCGACGACGTGGCCGTGCTGTCCAAGGGCATCCGCACGGCCATCCCCACGGTGTTCTCGGCGGGCGTGCTGGTCTTCATCGCCACGGTCGGCATGTTCGGCCTCGACTGGCGGCTCGGCCTCGCCGGCGCCGGAGCGCTGCCCGCGTACGCGCTCGCCCTGCGCTGGTACCTGCCCCGCTCCGCCCCGCTCTACCGCAAGCAGCGCGTCGCGCAGGCCGATCGCGCGCAGGCGCTGATCAGCGGCCTCAACGGCATCGACACCGTACGGGCGTACCGCCTGGAGGACACCTTCCGCGAGAAGGTCACCAGCGAGTCGTGGCGGGTGCGCAACTACGGCATCGAGGTCTTCCGGTTCTTCGGCCGCTTCGTCGGCCGGGAGAACCGCGCCGAGTTCATCGGCCTGGTCCTCATCCTCGTCGTCGGATACGCCCTGCTGGAGGCCGACGCCGCCAGCCTGGGCGAGGTGTCGGCGGCCCCGCTGATGTTCCACCGCCTGTTCACCCCGCTCGGCGCCATCATGTTCACCTTCGACGAGGCACAGAAGTCCGGCGCCAGCCTGACCCGCCTCGTCGGCGTGATGGGGGAGGAGGCCGAGGACCGGCTCGTCGGCGACACCGCCGTCACGGCCGCAGGCACCGCGCCGCAGGCGGTCACGGTACGGGGGCTGACCTACAGCTACCCCGGCACCACCCGGCCCGTCCTGCGCGACGTCGACCTGACCATCCCGGCCGGCGGCTCGCTCGCCCTCGTGGGCGCCACGGGCGCGGGCAAGACGACGCTGGCCGCGCTGATCGCGGGCATCGGCACCCCGCAGGCCGGGTCGGTGCGCATCGGCTCGACCGACCTCGCCGACGTGGACGAGGCCGCGGCGCGGTCCCTGGTGAGCATCCTCACCCAGGAGACCCACGTGTTCTCCGGCACGCTCGCCGAGGACCTGCGGCTCGCCGCGCCCGAGGCGACCGACGCCGAACTCATGGACGCGCTGCGCACGGTCGGCGCCGCCGGGTGGGCCGAAGCGCTGCCCGAAGGTCTCGACACCCTCGTCGGTGAGGGCGGCGAACGCCTGGACGTCACCAAGGTCACCCACATCGCCCTGGCCCGCCTCGTCCTCGGCCGCGCCCCCGTGGTCGTGCTCGACGAGTCGACCGCCGAGGCGGGCAGCGAGGGCGCCGCCGAACTGGAGCGGGCCGTGCTCGCCGCGTGCGCGGGCCGGACCACGCTGTTCGTGGCGCACCGCCTGACCCAGGCGATGACGGCCGACAGCATCGCCGTACTGGACGCGGGACGCGTCGTGGAACAGGGCACGCACGACGAGCTCGTGGCCCTCGGCGGCCGCTACGCACGGCTGTGGCAGGCGTGGCGAGAAGGTAGTTAGGTTGGACCTCACTGGGGTGGGGGCCACGTTCATTGCTTGGAAGGAAACGCTGAGTCTTCGATGAACGCTGAGTCTTCGACGATGGAACCGGGCGCTCGTCGCGTACTGCTCCCCGCCACGGGGCCGGCCGACATACGCCGGCGCACGGGCGACCACTCCGACAGGACCATCGCCGAAGCGTGCGCCGTCGGGCTCGCGTACTGGGCGACGGGCGCGAGCCCCGACGGCCTGGACCTCACCCCGGACACCCTGTTCGCGGACGTCCTCGGCTGGGTCGACAACGGCGGCCGCGCGCCCGCGGGCTGGGAGGTCGGCGCGGACGGCCGGAGCATCGCCGTGCCCGACGGCGTCGCGCCGGAAGAGGCCCAGCGCGCCCTGGACGACCTGGCCGACTTCCCGGACCGGCCGCTCGGCACCATCAGCCCCGTCGGCGCGGCGGAACGGCTCGTGACCCTCGCCCAGTGGAACGACACCCACGCCGAGCGGGTCCGCCCGACCCTCGTGGAGATGTTCCTGCAGCAGGCGCGCAGCAGGCCCGACGCCGTCGCCGTCGTCGACGAACACCGCTCCCTGACCTACCGTCAGGCCGCCGAGCTCTCCAGCCAGCTCGCCCACCACCTGATCGAGCGCGGCCTCGGTTCCGAGCAGGTCGTCGGCATCTCGCTGGGCCGCTCCGCCGAGATGGTGATCGGCCTGCTCGGCGTCCTCCGGGCGGGCGGCGCCTTCGTGCCGCTCGACCCGCAGTGGCCCGCCGCGCGCCGGGCCGTCGTCATCGACGACGCCCGCGTCGTGCTCCAGCTCAACACCACCGGCGAGCACGGCCCGGGCGAGCCCGACGCCGTCCCCGTCGACCTCGGCGCCTGGGCGTACGGCTCCCACCCCACCGACGGCACCGGGATCACCCCGGCCGGCGACGCCCTCGCCTACGTCATCTTCACCTCCGGGTCGACCGGACGCCCCAAGGGCGCGATGATCCGCCACGCGGCCATCAGCGAACGCCTGCTGTGGCAGGTGCACGAGATCCTCGGCTTCGGGCACGACGACGCCTCGCTGTTCAAGGCGCCGCTGTCCTTCGACATCTCCATCAACGAGATCTTCCTGCCGCTGGTCTCCGGCGGCAGGCTCGTCGTCCTGCGGCCCGGCGGCGAACGCGACCCGCACCACCTCCTCGGCGTCATCGCCGAGCAGCGCGTCACCTTCACCTACCTCGTCTCGTCCATGCTGGACGTCCTCCTGGAGATGGCGGGCGACTCCGGCCGCCTGGACAGCCTGCGGCACGTGTGGTGCGGCGGCGAGGTGCTCACCCCCGAGCTCTACGAGCGCTTCCGCACCAAGCTCGACATCCCGATGTACCACGGCTACGGCCCCGCCGAGACGACCATCGGCGTCTCGCACGTCATCTACCGGGGCGCCGCCGAACGCCTGTCGACGTCGATCGGCAAGGCCAACCCCAACACCCAGCTCTACGTCCTCGACGACGAGCTGCGCCCGGTCCCGGTCGGCGTCGGCGGCGAACTGTACGTGGGCGGCTTCCTCCTGGGGCGCGGCTACGTCAACGCCCCCGGCCTGACCGCCTCCCGGTTCGTGGCGAATCCTTTCGCCGACGACGGCTCCCGGCTGTACCGCACCGGCGACCTCGCCCGGTTCGCCCCGGACGGCTCCCTGGACTTCCTCGGCCGCGCCGACAACCAGATCAAGATCCGCGGCATGCGCCTGGAGATCGAGGACGTCGAGGCGGGCCTCGCCGAGCACCCCGCGGTACGGCACACCTGCGTCGTCGCGAAGAAGAACGCCGCGGGCGGCACCTACCTGGTGGGCTACGTCATCCCGGCCGCCGGCAGCGAGGACCTGCGCGCCGACGACGTCAAGGCGTGGGCCACCGCGCACATGGTGGAGTACATGGTGCCCGCCCACGTCGTCGTGATGGCGGAGTTCCCCCTCACCGCGAACGGCAAGCTCGACCGCAGGGCCCTGCCCGAGCCCGTGCTCGACACCGGCGCGTTCCAGCCTCCCGCCACCGAGAACGAGCGCCTGGTGTGCGCGGCCGTCGCGGGGCTCCTCCAACTCGACGGGGTCGGCGTCGACCAGGACTTCTTCCAGCTCGGCGGCGACAGCATCCTGGCGATCTCGCTGCTCAGCGCCCTGCGCGACGTGGGCCTGTACGTCACGGCCCGGCAGATCTTCACCCACAGCGTCCTCGGGGCCCTGGCGGCGGTGGCGAGCCGCGAGGACGTCACGGCCGTCGACCACGCCGACACCGCGACCGGCCCCGTCGCCGGGTCGCCGATCGTGCAGTGGCTCGGCGAGACCACGGACGCCGTCGACGGCTTCGTGCAGTCGGTGGTCCTCAACACCCCGGCGGAGCTGACCGCCGAGGCCCTGGACACCGTCCTCAGCGCCCTCGTCGAGCGGCACGACATGCTCCGCGCCGAGCTGGTGCGCGGCGAGCGCTGGAGCTTCCACATCCCCGCGGCGGACGGCGCCGCCGTCGGCTGGCAGGAGAGCGACCTGCCGCTGGAGGAGTGCGTCGCCCTCGCCACCGAGGGCCTCGACCCGGACCGCGGCGTCATGCTGCGCGCCGTCTGGCGCCGCGCGGACCGCCAGCTCGTCCTGGTCGCCCACCACGTGGTCGTCGACGGCGTGTCCTGGCGCGTCCTGATGGAGGACCTGGCCACGGCCTGGCGGCAGCTCGCCGCGGGCGGGCCCGTCGACCTGCCCGCCGTCGGCACGTCGTTCCGGCGCTGGACGCAGTTGCTCGAACGGGCCGCGGCGGACGCCGACGCCACGTACTACCGGCAGCCGCTGCCGGGAGCCGACGCACCCCTCGGCCGGCGCGCGCTCGACCCGGCCGACACCGTCGCCCGGGAGCGGATACGCACCGTCGCGGCCGGCCCCGAGGTCACCGCAGCGCTCCTCGGCGACCTGCCCGCCAAGTTCCACGCGGGCGTCAACGACGTGTTCCTCACCGCGCTCGCCGTCACCCTCGCCCGCTGGCGCCGCGACCTCGGGCAGGACCAGACGTTCGCGCACATCGAACTGGAGGGCCACGGCCGCGAGGCCCAGTTCGTCGCGGGCAGCGCGGGCTTCGAGCCGGAGCTGTCGCGAACCGTGGGCTGGTTCACCACCCTGTTCCCGGTCACCGTCGACCCGGGCGCGGCCACGGACCTGACCGACCCCGCCTACCTGGCCGCCGCCCTCAAGGCCGTCAAGGAAGACCTTGCGCGGGTGCCGGACAACGGCATCTCGTACGGCGCCCTGCGCTACCTCGGCGGCGTCCAGTTCGACGCCCCCGCCCCGCAGGTCCTCTTCAACTACCTGGGCCGCTTCGACGCGGGCGCCCCGGGGGACTGGCAGCTCGCCACCACCACCGGGCAGCTCGGCGAGAAGCGCGACCCCAGGATGCGCCTGCCCCGGGCCCTGGAGTTCAACGCGATCGCCGAACCCGCCGCGAGCGGCGCGTACGACCTGGTCACCACCGTCTCCTGGCCCGAGGGGATGTTCACCGACGAGGACATCACCACCCTCGGCCGCTACTACCAGGAGGCCCTGGCCGGCCTCGCCGCGCTGGAGCACGGCGGCCACACCCCCAGCGACTTCCCCCTGGTGCAGCTCACCCAGGCCGACGTCGACGCGCTGGACGGCCCCGCGCTGCGCGACGTCCTGCCGCTGACGCCGCTCCAGGAGGGCCTGTACTTCCACTCCGTCTTCGACGACGACGCGGCCGGCTCCTACGTCGAGCAGCAACTCCTCACCCTGGAGGGCGAGGTGGACGCCGACCGGCTCGCCGCCGCGGCCACCCGCCTGCTCGCGCTCTTCCCGAACCTGGCCGCCCGCTTCGTCGCCCTCGCCGACGGCCGCGTCGTCTCCGTCCTGGAGAGCGGAGTGGAGGCGCCCTTCACCACCCTCGACCGCCCCGGCATCACCGACGCCGAGATCCGCGCGTACGCCGAGCGGGACCGCCGCGCCGGCTTCGACCTGGCCACCGGGCCGCTGATGCGCTGCACGCTGATCCGCGCGGGCGCCGGACGCACCGTCCTCGTGCAGACCGTGCACCACATCATCGCCGACGGCTGGTCGGTGCCGCCGATGCTGCGTGCGCTCCTGGCCGAGTACCACGCGCCGGGTACGGTGTACGCGCTCGGCGGCTTCCCCGACTACGTGCGCTGGCTCGCCGAGCGCGACGACGAGGAGAGCGACCGCGTCTGGCGCGCGGAACTCGCCGACCTGCCCGGCGCCTCCCTGGTCGCCGAGGGCCACACCCCCTCCGACCGGTTCGCCGACCTCGCCCTGGAGCCCGCCGAGGACGTCGACGCCGCCGCCCGGGCCGCCGGCGTGCCGCTCAGCGTCGCCGTGCACAGCGCCTGGGCGGTGACGCTCGGCGGCCTCCTGCACGGCCAGGACGTGGTGTTCGGCTCCACGGTCTCCGGGCGCGACGCGGACGTGCCCGGCATCGAGGACATGGTGGGCCTGTTCATCAACACCATCCCCGTACGGGCCCGCTGGGACGCCGCCACCACCGCGCGCGACCTGCTCGCCGCCGTGCGCGCGCACCAGAGCGCCGTCCTGCCGCACCAGCACGTCTCCCTGGCCCGGATCGCCCGCCAGGCCGGCTCCGGCTCCCTCTTCGACACCCTGGTGGTGTTCGACGTCGCCACCGACGTGACCGCCCTGCGCAGGCCCGGCGACACGCTCGTCGTCTCCGACCTCGTCAACGAGGGCGCCCCGCACTACCCGCTGACGCTCGTGGTCGAGCGCGCCCTCGACGGCCGCCCCCGCTTCAACCTGATCTACGACGGCGAACTGCTGCGCGAGGACGGCGCCCGGACGATCCTGCACGCCTTCACCCGGGCCCTCACCGGCCTGCTCACCCGGCCCGACACCCTGGTCACCGACCTGGCGCCCACGGCCGCCGAGCGCCCCGCGCCGGTCGCGCGGACCACGCTGGCCGGCCTGTTCGACGCCGCCGCCGAGCGCGACCCGGACGCCACCGCCGTCACCCAGTGCGCCCTCGACGGCACCACCCGCTCCCTGACCTACGGCGAACTGGCCGACGCCAAGAACGAGCTCGCCGCCACCCTGCGCGCCGCCGGCGTCGCGCCCGGCGAGCGCGTCGCCGTCGCCGTGCCCCGCTCCCTGGAGCAGGTCGTCGCACTCGTCGCGATCGTCAGCGCGGGCGGCGCGTACGTACCGCTCGACCTGGCCTACCCCGACGAGCGCCTGGAGTACGTCCTCGCCGACGCCGCGCCCCAGGTCGTCCTCGTCGACCGCGACCACCGGGACCGCTTCACCGGGCTCCTGGCCCGCGCCGGGGTCCCCGCCCGCGTGCTCGTCCAGGGCGAGGAGCCGCCGCGCACCGACGAGCGGCCGCCGTCGCCCGCCCGGGCCGACTGGCACGACCCCGCGTACGTGATCTACACGTCCGGCTCGACCGGCCGCCCCAAGGGCGTCGTCGTCCCGCACTCCAGCGTGGTCACGCTGCTCGCCCACACCCGGCCCGCCATGGACTTCGGCCCCGACGACGTGTGGGTGCAGTTCCACTCCTACTCCTTCGACTTCGCCGTCTGGGAGCTGTGGGGCGCCCTGGCGCACGGCGCCGAGCTGCTGGTGCCGGAGTACGCCCTGACCCGCTCGCCGGTCGACTTCCACCGGCTCGTCCGCGAGCGCGGCGTGACCGTGCTCAACCAGACCCCGTCGGCCTTCTACCAGTTCATCGAGGCCGACCGGCACGCCGGGGAGCCCGTCACCGCCCTGCGCCGGATCGTCTTCGGCGGCGAGGCCCTGGACCTCGGACGGCTGCGCCCCTGGGTCGAACGGCACGGCACCGCCGCGCCCGAGCTGGTCAACATGTACGGCATCACCGAGACCACCGTCCACGTCACCCACCGGGTGCTGACCGACGAGGACTTCGCCCGCGGCGACGACGCCAGCCCCATCGGCGGCCCGATCCCCGGCCTGGTCACGTACCTGCTCGACGACCGGCTCCGGCCGGTGCCGCCCGGCCGCGTCGGCGCCATCTACGTCGCCGGCGACCAGGTCGCGCTCGGCTACCTGGGCCGCGCGGGCCTCACCGCGGGCCGGTTCGTGGCCGACCCGTTCGCCGCCGACGGCTCCCGCATGTACCACACCGGGGACCTGGCCCGCCGCACCCTCGGCGGCGAGCTGGAGTTCGCCGGCCGCGCCGACGACCAGGTCCAGCTCAAGGGGTTCCGCATCGAGCTCGGCGAGGTGGAGGCCGCGGTCCGGGACCTCGACGGCGTCGTCGACGTCGCCGTCACCGTGGCGGACAGCGGCGACCACCTGGTCGCCCACGTCGTCGGCCGGATGCCCGGCGACTTCGCGGCCCGGCTGGCGGAGAGGCTGCCCGTGCACATGGTGCCGAGCCGCGTCCTGGAGACCGACGCGCTGCCCTTGACGGTCAACGGCAAGCTGGACCGTAAGGCCCTGGTGCAGCGTGCCGCGCAGATCTCGGGCCCCGAAGGGGGCGCGGGGAACGGTGCGACCAGCCCCCACCCGCCCGCGGGTGCGGTACCGAGCGGCCAGCAGGGCGAAGCGGCACTCGCCGCGCTCGTCGGCGTCTTCGCCGAGACCCTGCCCGGCGCCGCCGTGGACGCCGACACCGACTTCTTCGCCGCCGGAGGCGACAGCATCGTCGCCATCACGCTCATCAACCGGGCCCGCGCGCTCGGCCTGACGATCGCGCCCAAGGACGTGTTCCTGCACCGGACGCCGCGCGCGCTCGCCGAGCACATCGGCGCCCGGACACCGCGGGCCGCGGTCCCCACGGCCGCCCGCCGCGAGGACGGCCCGCTCACCCCCACGCCGATCATGCTGCGCCAGCGCGACCTCGGCGGCTCCCTGGCCCGGTTCGCCCAGGCCCGGACGCTCACCGCGCCCGAGGGCACCGCCTTCGCCGACGTCGAGCGCGCCGCGCGCGCCGTCGTCGCCGCGCACCCGGCCCTGCGGCTGCGGCTGCGCGTCGAGCACGGCGTCTGGGCGCCGTTCGTCGAGCCCGCCCGCGAGGTCACCGTCGACCGCACGGACGAGACCGACCCGACGGCCGTGGCGAACGCCGCCGCCGGACGCCTCGACCCCGAGTCCGGCCACGTCGTCGCCTTCGCCTGGCTGGAGGCGAGCCGGACCCTGGTGGTCACCGCGCACCACCTCGCCGTCGACGCGGTGTCCTGGCTGGTCGTCCTGGACGACCTGGCCACCGCCCTGAGCGGGGCGGCCCTGCCGCCGCCCACCACGTCCTACGCCGAGTACGCCGAGGCACTGGCACTCCGGTCCACCCAGGCGGTCGACGACCTCGGCCACTGGATCACCACCCTCCAGGCGCCCACGCCGCTGCCCCCGGCCGAGGGGCTGCGCGAGACCACGGTCGTCCTCGCGCCCGACGTGAGCGACCGCGTCACGCGGACCGCGCCCGCCGCCCTCGGCATCGGCCTCACCGAGCTGCTGTGCGGCGCGCTGCGCGCCGCCCTGACCCGGATCCAGGCCGCGCCCACCGACCTCGCGGTCGACCTGGAGCGCCACGGCCGTGTCCCGGTGCTCGAACACCACGACTACACCCGCACGGTCGGCTGGTTCACCGCCATCGCCCCCGTGCGGCTGAACCCGCACACCGACCCCGTCGCGGCGGCCCGTGAGGTCGCCGAGCGCCAGCCCGACGAGCACGGCCACGTCGCCTACGGCCGGCTCCGTTACCTCAACCCGCAGACGGCCCCGCTGCTCACCGCCCGACCCCAGGTGCTCTTCAACTACCTGGGCCGCGGCGACGAGTCCGAGGCGCTGCTGATCACCGGCGGCGACCAGGGCAGCCCGTACGCCGTCGAGGTCAACGCCTGGACCGACGTGGCCACCGGCGCCCTGCACGCGGCCTTCACCCTCGCCGAGGGCGTCCCCGACGCCCTCACCCGGCACTGGCTTGACGCCCTGGAGCAGGTCGCGGAGGCCGCCGCGACGGCCGAGCGCACCGCGCCGGTCACCCCCCTCCAGCGCGGCCTGTTCTTCCAGGCCCAGATGGCGGGCGCGGCCGGCCACTACGTCGCGCAGAGCTACTTCGGCTTCGACCGGCGCCTGGACACCGACGCGCTCGCCGAGGCGATGGCGTACGTGATCGCCCGCCACCCCGTCGTGGGCGCGGGCTTCGCCACCGACGACGACGGCAACCCCGTCCAGGTCCTCGCGGCGGGCCGCCGCGTGGCGGTGCGTACGGTCGAGCTGACGACGGACGCCGAGGTCGACGCGTTGCGCGCCCGCGACCGCGACACGGGCTTCGACCCGGGCGAGCCGCCACTGATCCGGCTCACCGTGGTGCGGCTGCCCGAAGGACGCGACGGCCTGCTGCTCAGCTACCACCTGCTGCTGTGGGACGGCTGGTCCCGCGAGATCGTGCTGCGCGACCTGTTCGACGCCTACGAGGCCGTCCTCGCGGGCCGGCCGCTGGACGCGACCCCGGCGACGCCGAGCTTCGAGGACCACGCCCGCGCGCTCGCCGCCAAGGACCCGGCGGTGTCGGAGCGCTTCTGGGCCGAGCACCTGGCGGGCCTGTCGGGACCGACGCTGCTCGCCGGTCCCGCGCCGGACCTCTCCGACGAACTGCCGCGGGCGCTCGTGCACACGCTGAGTGCCGACCAGTCCGACCTGCTGCGGAACGCGGCCAAGGCGCACGGCGTCACGCTGAACTCCGTGCTCACCGGAGCGTTCGGCCTGCTCCTGGGCGCCCGCACCGGCCGCGCCGACGCCGTGTTCGGCGTGACCGTCTCCGGCCGCGACGGCGAGGGCCTGGCGGACGTCGTCGGTGTCCTGCTCAACACCGTGCCCCTGTGGACCCGGGCCCGGCCCGGCGACACGGTCCGGGAGTACCTGGAGGCCGTGCAGGTCGCCCGCGTCGAGGCCATGGACCACGAGCACCTGGGCCTCGGCGAGATCCAGCGCGCCAGCGGCCACGACACCCTCTTCGACAACCTGTTCGTGCTCCAGAACTTCCTGGACATGGACGCGTTCGCCGCGATGAACTCCCGGCACGGCATCACCTCGGTGAAGGCCGACGACTCCACGCACTACCCCTTCACCTGGGTCGTCACCCCGGGCGAGCGGCTCACGGTGAAGCTGGAGCACCGCGACGGCGACACCGCGGGCGCCCGCCGCCTCCTCGACGACTACGTCCGCGTGCTGGAGGACCTCGCCCGCGCGACCGGCCCGGTGGGCGCGCTGCCCGGCCTGGGCGACGCGCCCCGGCCCGCCGCGCGCACGGACATCGGCACGGACACCGTCGTCGACCGCTTCGACCGGGCCGCCGACCGCGACCCCCAGCGGGTGGCGCTCGTCGCGCACGGCGCCACCATGACCTTCGCCGAACTGCGGGACCGCAGCCGCGCGGTGGCGGGCGTGCTCGCCGGGCGCGGCATCGGCCCCGAGACGGCCGTGGGGCTCGCGATCCCGCGCTCCCTGGACTCGATCGTGGCGCTGTTCGCGGTGCTGCGCGTCGGCGCCGCGTACGTGCCCCTGGAGCTGGACCACCCCGACGAGCGGATCGCCGCGATCGTCGCGGACGCCCGCCCGCGGGTGGTCCTCACCGTGAGCGCCGTGACACCGCGCCTGACCGGTGACCTGTTCGCGGCCCGGGGCCTGATCGGCGCCGGGGACCTCATCGAGCTGGACCGCCCGCTGCCCGACGCCGAGCCGTACACGACGTTCGCGCCGGACGACCCGGACCGGCTGCGCCACCCCGCGTACACGATCTACACCTCCGGCTCGACCGGGAAGCCCAAGGGCGTGGTGACCGAGTACGCCGGTCTCACCAACATGCTGATCAACCACCAGCGCCGCATCTTCGAACCGGTCCTCGCCGAGCACGGCCACCGCACCTTCAGGATCGCCCACACCGTGTCGTTCGCGTTCGACATGTCGTGGGAGGAGCTGCTGTGGCTCGCCGACGGCCACGAGGTGCACATCTGCGACGAGGAGCTGCGCCGCGACGCTCCCGGCCTGGTCGCCTACTGCCTGGAGCACGGGATCGACGTCGTCAACGTCACCCCGACGTACGCCCAGCAGTTGGTGGCCGAGGGCCTCCTCGACCACCCCGAGCAGCGCCCGGCCCTGGTGCTCCTCGGCGGCGAGGCCGTCACGCCGACGCTGTGGCGGCGGCTCGCCGACACCGAGGGCACGGTCGGCTACAACCTGTACGGGCCCACGGAGTACACCATCAACACCCTCGGCGTCGGCACCTTCGAGTGCCAGGACCCGGTGGTGGGCGTGGCCATCGACAACACCGACGTGTACGTCCTCGACCCGTGGCTGCGGCCGCTGCCGGACGGCGTCCCCGGCGAGCTGTACGTGGCGGGCGTCGGCATCGCCCGCGGCTACCTCGGACAGCCCGCGCAGAGCGCCCACCGGTTCGTGGCGTGCCCGTTCGGCTCGCCCGGCGAGCGCATGTACCGCACCGGCGACCTGGTGGTCCGGCGGCCCGACGGCAACCTGATGTACCTGGGCCGCACCGACCAGCAGGTCAAGATCCGCGGCCACCGGGTCGAGCTGGGCGAGGTGGAGGCCGCGTTCGCCGCCCACCCGGCGGTGCGGTTCGCCGCCGCGGTCGCGCAGCCCGACCCGCAGGTCGACGGCGCGTACCGGCTCGCCGCCTACCTCGTCCTCGACGGCGCCGACCTCGCGGCGGTCGCCGCCGAGGTGGGCGCCGGACTGCCGGACTTCCTGCGCCCGACGCACTACGCCGAGGTCGACAGCATCCCGCTGACCGTGAACGGGAAGGCCGACACCAAGGCGCTCCCGGAGGCGAAGCCGCTGGGCGCGCTGACCACGGCGGGGGAGCGCGGCCCGGAGACCGAGACCGAGACCGTGGTGTGCGAGTACTTCGCCGAAGCACTCGACCTGGATGATGACGAGGTGAGCGCGGTGAGCGACTTCGTCGCCCTCGGCGGGCACTCGATGCTGGCGGTACGCCTCATCGGGCTGCTCCGCCGCGAGTTCGGCCCCGTGATCACCATCCGCGACCTGTTCACCCTGCGAACCCCCGAAGCGATTGCCGGCCACCTCGATGACCACTCCTGACACGCCCGACACGCAGCGGCCCCGCCCGGGGGCCGACATCCTGCGGACCGCACTGCGCCGCAACGTGGGCGCCATGGCCTGGGGCACCGTCCTCATGGGCCTCTACCAGGCCGGGGAGACGGCCTTCCCGATCGCGCTCGGCCTGATCGTGGAGCACACGATGCGGGACCGCAGCCTGGGCGCGCTCGGCCTGTCGATCGCCGCGCTCGCCGTGATCATCACGACCGTGTCGCTGTCGTGGCGGTTCGGCATGCGCATCCTGCAGAAGGCCAACACGACCGAGGCGCACCGCTGGCGGGTCGAGGTCGCCGGCTGCGGCCTGCAGCCCGTGGCCCGGGACGTCGACCTCAAGTCCGGCGAGGTGCTCACCATCGCCACCGAGGACGCCGACCAGACCGCCGACATCATCGAGGTGGTGCCGCTGCTCATCAGCTCCCTGGTCGCGGTGGTCGTCGCGGCGGTCGCGCTCGGCCTGGCCGACCTCCGGCTCGGCCTGCTGGTGATCGTGGGCACCGTCGGGATCCTGTCGGTCCTGAGCGTGATGTCCAAGCGGATCGGCTCCAGCACCCGGGAGCAGCAGGCCCGGGTGGCCCGCGCGGGCGCGAAGGTCGCCGACCTCATCACCGGCCTGCGCCCGCTGCACGGCTTCGGCGGCAACCACGCGGCGTTCACCTCCTACCGCGGCGTCAGCACCGAGGCGAAGCGCCAGGCGATCACCGTCGCCCGGGTGAACGGCGTCTACGCGGGCACCGCCCTGGCGCTCAACGCGGTCCTCGCCGCCGCCGTGTCCATCACGGCGGGGTGGCTGGCCTTCGAGGGCAGCATCACCGTGGGCGAGCTCGTGATGGCCGTGGGCCTCGCGCAGTTCATCATGGAACCGCTGAAGATGTTCTCGGAGATGCCCAAGTACGTGATGATCGCGCGGGCGTCGGCCGAGCGGATGGCGCTCGTCCTCAACGCCCCGCCGGTGACGGTCCCCGGCCCGGGGCGCCCGGCGCCGGGCGGCGACCTGGAGCTCGACTGCGTCCGCTACGGGGCCCTGCGCAAGGTGAAGTTCCAGGTGGCCGCCGGCGAGTTCGTCGCCGTCGCCCCCTACCAGCCGCGGGCCGCCGCCGACCTCGCCGCCGTCCTGGCCGCCAAGGTCCCGCCCCACGCGTACGACGGGGCGGTACGGATCAGCGGCCAGGAGCTCGCCGAGCTGTCGACGGCGGCGGTCCGCGAGCACATGCTGGTCAACCCGTACGACGGGGAGATCTTCGCGGGCACCCTGCGGACGAACATCGACCCCTCGGGCACCAGCCGGAGCGTCGAGGCGGCCGTGGAGGCGTCCATGCTGACCGACGTCGTCGCCCTGCACCCCGAGGGCCTCGACTACGGCGTCCGCGACCGGGGCGCGAACCTCTCCGGCGGCCAGCGCCAACGGCTGTCCCTGGCCCGCGCCCTGGCCGCCGACACGGACGTCCTGGTGCTGCACGACCCGACGACGGCCGTGGACGCGGTCACCGAGCAGCTCATCGCCCGCAACGTCGCGAAGCTGCGCCGGGGCCGCACCACCGTCGTCATCACCAGCAGCCCGGCCCTCCTGGACGCGGCCGACCGCGTCCTGGTCCTGGACGACGGAGTCGTCACCGCCGAGGACACCCACCGCAACCTGCTCGCCACCAACGAGGAGTACTGCCTGGCCGTGGCCCGGTGAGCTGAGCGCGTACGACAGTGGGCCGTGTCCCGTCCGCAGTACAGCGGACGGGACACGGCCCACCGGCGTCCGTGCCCGGAGCCGTCAGCCGAGCGCCCAGGCGACGTCCCGGAGCAGGGCGTGCCGCCAGCCCGCGCGGTCGTGGCCGGAGGGCGAGCGCGAGACCCGCACGGTCGCCCCGGCCTGCCGGGTCAGGGCCTCGGTCAGCTCGCAGTGCGGCAGCATCCGCGTCTCGTGCTCCCCGACGTCGAACGCGACGCGCAGCCCCGAGAGGTCGGGGAGACCGGGCCGCTCCCGCAGGCGCGCGGCGACCGCCCCGCCCACCGGGCCGCCCAACGGGTCGCCCGCGCGCGGCGCGTCGGGCGTCCACCAGAACGACCCCGACTGGCAGGCGACGCGGGACACCAGCTCCGGGAACTCCAGTGCCGCGTACAGCGCGCTCAGCCCGCCCAGGCTCTGCCCGGCGACCACGAGACGCTCGGCGTCGGCGGGCACGCCGGTGTCGGCCACCAGCGGCAGCAGCTCGTCGCGGACCGCCTCCCACAGCTCGGGGCGGCACGTGAACTCGGCCTCCCTGTCCTTGGCCGGCAGGAACACGAGCGTGACCGGGGGCATGTCCCCGGCGGCGACGGCCGAGTCGAACGCGGTCACGGCCGGGTGCAGATACAGCCAGTCGTCCCCGTCGAGCAGGAGCACGACCGGTCCGCCGCCGCCCGCCGGGTGCACGCGCACGGTGCGCCGCCCGCCGAGCCGTGCGCTGTTCCAGCGCACCCGGGTCTTCGGCAGGGGCAGGACGTCGTCGGCGCCGACCACGGGCCAGTGCGGCTGCGCCGGGGCGTCCGGGGTCGCGGCCATGGACCGGTCGAGGCCCGCGCCGGCCGGGTTGCACGGGTCGGCGTGGTCGGTGCCGTCCACGCGGAACTGGTACGTCACCCGCAGCCGCGCGGGCGTGCGCACGGTGGCGTACCAGCAGTCGCCGTCGCCCCAGCGGCGCAGCGGCACCGGCTCCGACCAGCTCTCGAAGTGCACGGTCGCGGCGGCGGTACCGCGCCACAGGAACAGCGTCAGCCAGCCGCCCCCGTCGGCCGGGACCGAAGCGGGGGCCCCGGCGGCGGCCCAGAACTCCTCGGTGCCAGGCTCGCCGGGCAGTCCGAACTCCGCGAAGGGAGCGTCCGCTTCGGCCGGGCGGCCGGGAGCGGGGCCGGTCGTGGCCGGCTCGCGCATGTGCGTCTCCTTGTCAGGGGGAAGCCCGTCACAGGTTGTCAGAAGCCCTGCGGGGCTTGTCAGGGGGAGGGGAGGAAGAGAGAAGCTGGGGGAGGCAAGGTCACGGGAGGCAAGCTTGTGGGAGGGCGGGGAAAAATATTAGGCTCATCGATGATTAGGCGAGCCTAACCTAAGGCGAGCTTGCCCTTCCATCCCCGACATCTGTCGGCGATCCCGAATCCACTGTTCCGGCACGGCGGTCGTGGCCGCGCGCGCCCGAGGAGGCACCGAGCATGAGCACCAACCCGTTCGACGACAGCGAAGGCCGCTTCCTGGTCCTGGTGAACGACGAGGGCCAGCACTCGCTGTGGCCGACGTTCGCCGAGGTGCCCGGGGGCTGGACCGTCGCCTTCGGCGAGGACAGCCGGGACGCGTGCCTGGAGTACGTGGAGACCCACTGGACCGACCTGCGCCCGAAGTCCCTCGTGGCCTCCATGGACGCCTGAGCCCCGCCGCGCTCGACGGCCCCGGGACGACCGCCGGTTGGGGCGGATGACACAGTGGTGGTCCGGGGGCGTGCACCACGCCGGTCTTCGGTCAGGCCGGCCCTACTTCCACGTCTCGCCGGACGACACGGCGACGAGCCGTCCTCCGACCGTGGAACCGAGGAAGGAAAGCCTTGATCACGGCTACGCCGCGCCCTGTCGCGTACGCGCGCCCGCACCCGCACACACCCTCCGCGCCGACCCTGTTCGTGCGTACCGCCCGCCGGGAGGACGCCGCCGCGCTCGCCGCCCTGTCCCAGCCCTTCGTGCGCACCGGGGCCCTGCGGGAGCGGCCCCTGTCGCTCTACGCCGCCCAGGCGGCCGACTTCCTCGTCGTGGAGGACCGCGACGGCACGTTCGGCGGCTGCGTGGGCCTGCGGGCGTACCCGGCCGCCGAGGCGGCGGACCGCGCCCCCGCGGGCGTGGTGTACAACTTCTGCGTCGCCGGGCACCGCCAGGGCGGCGGCGTGGGGGCCGGGCTGCTGCGCGCGGTCCTCGCCAGGGCACGGACCCAGGGACTCGGCTCGCTGTTCACGGCGACGACCGGCGGCGGCGGACTGTTCCTGCGCTACGGCTTCGCGCCCGTGGCCCCCGGTCTCGCCCCCGCGGCCTGGGCGACCTCCCTGGACCCGCGACGCAACGCGCAGGTCCTCATGCGCATCGTGTGACCACGGCCCCACGCCGCACGCCACCGCCGACCACCCTCCGGCACACCCGGCGAGCGGCGGGTCCGCGCCCCGACGAGCACCTTCCTTCGCCCGGGCGGGGCAGAGCCGACGGCGGTCAGTAGCGCCAAATCGCCTTGTCACCCATTGATTTGAGCCCTGCCGCCGCCCGTCCGTGAGGCCCGTTAGGGTGGCCCGGTGACCGACGCGAGCATCGACAGAGTGAACCGCTTCCGGGCCGAGGCGGCGTCCCAGGGGCTGCCGGCGGAGGAGGTGGAGGAATGGATACGTGTCGCGCGTCCGGCGGTGTACGTGGCGGAGGGCGGCAACGGTCCCCTCGCGGCCCGGGTCGGCGGCGACCCCGAGCTGCCGCACGGCGTGCCGCGGCCGTCCGAACCCTTCGTGGCCTCCGTCGACCTCGCGGCTCTCCCACCGGGCGGCGCCGGCCTCCCGCTCCCCGCCGACGGCCGTCTGCTGCTGTTCTCCGGCACCGATGTGGACGGCATCGGGAGACAGGTGTCCGACGCGGTGCTGTACGTCCCCGCCGGGACCCCGACCACCCCGACCCCTCTCGCGCACAGCCGGCGCGAGCCGTACCAGGCGCGTGAGCTGCGCACGGTGTGGCACCAGCCGAGCGCGCAGATGCCGGAGAGCTTCGCCCTCGACAGATGGGGCGACATCCCGGAGGACGAGCAGTTCGAACTCGCCGACGAACTCAGCGACGCCTGGGCACGCGTGGGCGGTCACCGCCCTCCCTGGACCTTGCAGATCGGCGGCCACCCGGCCTCGCCCCAGAACGACCCCGTCCACGACGCCCGTGGCCCCGAGGAGACCGGCCCCTCCGACCACCGTGGTACGGCCCAGGGAGAGGATGCCGACGACTGGGCTCTCCTGGCCACCTGGAGATGCGGCGACGACGTCACGGAACTGGACTCCGGCGTGGCCCACTGGGTGGTGCGCCGCCGGGACGTGGCGGCCGGGCGCTTCGACCGGGTCCACCTCTACGTCGAGATGGCCTGACCGCCAGGAGCCGGTCGGTCTCTGCCGGGTGGCGGTCAGACGCCGGGCTCCGCGTGCCGTGGAGCGGTGTCGGGTACCACCGTCGTGCCCGGGCTGGTCTTCCCGAAGACGCTGCGCAGTACCGCGTGCGGCACGCGGCCGTCGATGACGTGTGCCGTGCCCACGCCGCCGCGCACGGCCCGCAGGCAGCCCTCCATCTTGGGCAGCATCCCGCTGGCCAGGTCGGGCAGCAGGTCGTCCAGGGCGCCGGCCGTCAGGCGCGGTATCACCTCGGTGCTGTGCGGCCAGTTCGCGTACAGGCCTTCCACGTCGGTGAGCACCACCAGGCGTTCGGCGCCGAGGGCGACGGCGAGGGCCGAGGCGGCGAGATCCGCGTTGACGTTGTAGACCTGCCCGTCCTCGCCGCGCGCCACGGGGGAGACGACGGGGATGTGCCCCCGCTCCAGGAGCGTGCGCACCATGCCGGGGTCCACGTCGACGACGTCCCCGACCAGGCCGATGTCCACCGGGCGGCCGTCCACCCAGGCCGGCCGGCGCACGGCCGTCATGGTGTGGGCGTCCTCGCCGGTCATGCCGACGGCGAAGGGGCCGTGGGCGTTGATGTGGCCGACCAGCTCCCGCTGCACGCGGCCCGTCAGCACCATGCGTACGACGTCCATGGTCTCCGGCGTCGTCACGCGCAGGCCCGCCTCGAACCGGGTCTCCAGGTCGAGGCGTTCGAGCATCGCGCTGATCTGCGGCCCGCCGCCGTGCACCACGACCGGGCGCAGTCCCGCCCGCCACATCTCCACGACGTCCTCGGCGAACGTCCGCTGGAGGTCCGCGTCCACCATGGCGTGACCGCCGAACTTGACGACGACCGCGCCCTCCTGGAGCCGTCGCGCCGCCGGAGGCTGGTCGGGTTCGCCGGCTTCCTCGATCCCGGCGGGAGTTCCGCTCGCGAGGAATCCCCGGGCAGCGGTCGCGCTCACGGAGCCACTCCATTCATGGGCAGGCCCACCCTCTCGGGTGGGCCGAAGGCAACAGTCGTGCCGGCCGCCGGGCCCGTGGGCGAACGCTCCCCCCGGCCCGCGGCCTCAAGATTCACTTAGATTAGCCTAGCCTAAGTCCGCTTCGGGGTGCGCGGTTGCGGAGGTCCGGCGTCCGGTGGGCGCCCGCCCGCATATGATTGCCCCTCAGGCGTTGCAAGGTGAGGCTTACCTTACCTACCATGTGCCTGCTTAGGGAGGCGATGAAGCGGGTGAACGCAGTGAAGAGCGGTCCGGACACAAGGGAAACGCAGGGGGAGACGGGCGTGATCTACGACGTCCTGGGGATCGGATTCGGGCCCTCGAACCTGGCTCTGGCGATCGCGGTCCACGAACACAACGAACGGGCCGACGAGAGCGACCGGATACGCGCCGGTTTCCTGGAGAAGCAGCCGGCGTTCGGCTGGCACCGGGGCATGCTCATCGACGACGCGACGATGCAGGTGTCCTTCCTCAAGGACCTGGTCACGATGCGCGACCCGAAGAGCGCCTTCAGCTTCCTGTGCTACCTCCAGGAGCGTGACAGGCTGGTCGACTTCCTCAACCAGAAGACGCTGTTCCCGCTCAGGGTCGAGTTCCACGACTACCTGGAGTGGGCCGCGCAGGGCGTCTCCGACCTCGTCGAGTACTCCGCCGAAGTCGTCGCCGTCCGCCCGGTCACGGAGGACGGCGAGGTCACCTGCTTCGACGTGGTCAGCCGCGACCCCGCGGACCCGGACCGCACCGTGGTGCGCCGCGCCCGCGCCATCTGCGTGGCCACCGGCCTGGAGCCGCACCTGCCGCCCGGCACCGTCAGTTCCGCGCGGGTCTTCCACAACAGCGAACTGATCCCGCGCGTGGCCGCGCTCAAGGACGCCGGGACGCCGGTGCGGCGCGCGGTCGTCCTCGGTGCCGGGCAGAGCGCCGCCGAGTGCGTGGACTACCTGCACCGCCACTTCCCGGACGCCGAGATCTGCTCCGTGTTCGCCAAGTACGGGTACACCCCCGCCGACGACAGCCCCTTCGCCAACCGCATCTTCGACCCCGAGGCCGTGGACCTGTTCCACCGCGCGCCCCGCGAGGTGAAGCAGTCGCTGTTCGACTACCACCGCTCCACCAACTACTCCGTCGTGGACATCGACCTCATCGAGTCGCTCTCCAGGACCATGTACCAGGAGAAGGTGCGAGGGCAGCAGCGCCTGCGCATGCTGAACGTCTCCCGCATCCGCGACATCGACGTACGCGCCGACCGCCTCGACATCGGCGTGGAGTTCCTGCCCACCGGCGAGCGCGAGACGCTCACCTCCGACCTGCTCGTCCACGCGACCGGCTACCGGCCGCGCGGCATCGGCGAACGCCTGGGCGAGATCGACAAGCTGTGCCTGCGCGACGACGAGGACGAACTGGTCGTCTCCCGCGACCACCGCGTGGCCACCGACCCCCACGTCTCCGCCGCCATCTACCTCCAGGGCGGCACCGAGCACACGCACGGCCTGACGTCGACGCTGCTGTCCAACACGGCGGTGCGCGCGGGTGAGATACGCGACTCGCTCCTCGCCCGCCGGCCGGCCCGCGCCGCCTGACCGGCGTACGCCACCACGGCCCCGGCGCTCCGTGCGGCCCGCCGCCCGGAGCGCCACCGGCGGGCGCCGGCCCCTCAGTACAGCACCACGCAGCCCCGGCCGCGCAGGGCCGCGACCGTGGCCTCGCCGTCCCGCAGGTCGTTCCAGCGCAGGTCCAGCTTCTCCAGCGACGGCAGCTCGGCGAGCCAGGCGGGCAGGTCGCGCAGCCGGTTGGACCGCAGGTCGAGGCGGCGCAGCGCGGGCAGCCCGCGCAGCGCCTCCGGCACCGCCGCGAACGCGTTCTCGCGCAGCTCCAGTTCGCGCAAGGAGCCCAGCAGTCGTACGCCCTCGGGCAGGGCGGCGAGGTCGTTGCCGCGCAGCCACAGCTCCCGCAGCGAGCGCAGTGAGCCGAGCGACGCGGGCAGCGCGGTGAGCCGGTTGTGCTGGGCGCGCAGCTCGACGAGGCCCGCCATGGCGCCGAGGCTCTCCGGCAGGGCGGTGAGCCGGTTCTCGCCGACGTTCAGGTAGGCGAGCCGTGTCAGCCGGCCCAGTTCCTCGGGCAGGGATGTCAGGCGGTTGTCGTGGAGGTACAGGAAGTCGCCGAGCGCGGTGAGGTCGCCGAGCTCCGGCGGCACGGACGTGAGCCGGTTGTGGCCGAGGTCCAGGGTGCGCAGCGAGGTCAGCGTCCCGATGCGGGCGGGCAGCCGCGTCAGCGCATTGTCGGGCAGCAGCAGCACGTCGAGGCCGGGGTGGCGCCACACCTCGTCCGGCACCGCGTCCAGCCCCGCCCGCCAGTAGTTCAGTACGGCCCCGCCGATCACCGGCACCCCTCCCCGGAGCACCGTTCACCGGGGCTCCTCTCCTGAGCACCGTTCACCGGGCTCCTCGCCACAGCGCCGGACCCCGGCACCCCTGTCTGGAACGCCGGTCACCGGCACCCCGCCCCGCAGCGCCGCACACGGCACCCTTCTCCGGAGCACCGGTCACCGGCGGCCCGCAGCCCCGGTCACGGCACCCTTCCCGGGAGCCCCGGTCAGGCACCCCGGAGGGCAGCCCTCCGCACCGCGGAACGAGCAGCGCCCCGCTCACGAGCCGCCAGAACCTATCATCTGCTCATGCCTCCCGCGTCCAGCCCGCCCCCGGCCCCCGTCCCGGCGCACGCGGCGGCGTCCACCCGGCTCGTCCTCGGTCTCGTCGCGACCGTCCGCCACGACGGGTACGGCGGTGTCGCCGACGACCTCGACACGCCGGAGGGCCTGACCGCCTGGGTGCGCGACCACGCCGGCCTGCTGCCCGAGGCCCTGGCCGGGCGCCGCTACCGCGCCGACGACGCCGCGCTGAGCCGCGTACGGTCGCTGCGCCTGGCTCTCCGTACGCTCTGCGCCCACGCGGTGCGCCCCGGCGAGCCGAGCCCGGCGGACGCCCGGCGGCTGCTGCCCCTGGCCGAGGCCGTCACCCGGCTGAACGAGGCCGCGGCCAGGGTGCCCGTCGTGCCCGTGCTGAGCTGGCGGCCCGGCTCAGGGCCCGCCGTACGCGACGAGCCCGCGCCGGGTGCCGGGCCCGCCGCGCCGGACCGGTCCGCGGACCTGCTCGACGCGGCCCTGGCGCGGGCCGCGCTCGCCTTCGTCGCCGGGCCCGACCGGGAGCGGCTGCGCGCCTGCCACGCGCCGCGCTGCGTGCGCTACTTCCTCAAGGAGCACCCGCGCCAGGAGTGGTGCAAGCCGTCCTGCGGCAACCGGGCCCGCGTGGCCCGGCACCTCGCGCGCGGCCGCGAGCGGGTCTGACCCGGACCGGGGGCCCGCCCCCGCCCGGGGCGCGCGGGGCCGCGCACGCCCCCGGTGACCACCACGGCCACCGGTTTCCCCGCCGCCGCCCCCGCGCCGGAAACGGCACCGCGGGCACGTACCATGGCCGCATGTCCTTCCTCCGCCGCCGCAGCTCCGCCACGCCCGCAGGGCCGGACTTCGATGTCCTGGCCATGGATCCGGGGGACTGGCCCGGCAACCTCGGTGCCGGTCTGCTGCCCGCCCCCGACGGCAGTTGCCAGGGCGTCTTCCTGCGCTACGACCTGTTCGGCGGCCGCGGTCCCGCGATGATCATCGGCAATCTGCCGGAGGGCTCCCCGGCCCGCGAGCTCGCCGAGGGGGAGGCGCCCTTCGAGGTGGCCCAGCTCCTGCTCGCGCTGGAGAACGAGGAGGAGGTCACCGTCGTCGCCTCCGAGGACGTGCCGGTGATGCAGGGCGACAACCTCCTCATCGTGCGCCGGCTGCGCCTGTCGGAGAGCCGCATCTCCTGCGTGCAGTTCGACCGCAGCGACAACGTCCTGGTGACCATCGCGGCCTGGGACCGCCCCATCACCGACGACCTGTACGCGCTCCTCAAGCCGCTGCCCGCCGAGCTGTTCCAGCAGGGCTGACCCACCGCTCCCCGACGCCGGGCCCATACCCCACGCGGGGTCCGGGCCCGGCACCGTTGTCAAAGGCCGCACAGTGGCCTCAGGAGCCGGACGGCACCACGCGCACGTCGGCGGCGCGGACGAACGCCACCCGGTGACCGAACTGGATCTGGTAGTACATGTCCTTGCCACGCACCACGCGGTGCGGCTCCAGGTCGAACGTCGGCGCGTAGAAGTACTCGCCGGGCAGCTCGGCGCCGATCGCGTACTTCTGCCCCGCGAGCAGCTTGTACGGCAGCGGCGAGACGGACTGCACCGGGACCTCCGGCGGGTACGCCTCCTTCTCCGGGTAGGCGCGGCCGTACACCGGCACCTCGCTCACGCCGTCCTTCGGCGTCACCGTCAGGCCGCGCGCGTCGACGGCCGTGGGCTGCTTCGGCGGGTTCTTGAACCAGGCCTTCTGGCCGAGGTACCACACGGCCGTCCAGTCGCCCCTGCGCTCGGCGACCGCGTACTGCTGGCCGGTCGACAGGCGCGAGCCCATGTCGTTCACGTCGATCGTGGACGGCTCGCCGCCCGGGCGCAGCCCGATGTCCTTGATGAGCGGCGCGTCCTCGCTGGGCGCGCTGTACACGCGCACCGCGCTCGACCCGTGCGGCGTGCACGTCTCGCCCGGCTTGGCGCAGCCGGTGAACACCGGCCTGTTCCGCTCGAACTTCGGTGCCACCGTCACCAGGCCGCCCTTCGGCCCCGCCGTGCGGTGGAACGGCTTGCCGAGCAGCGTGAAGTAGTGCTGCCAGTCCCAGTAAGGACCCGGGTCGGTGTGCATGCCGCGGATGGTGGCGGCCGTGGTGCCCGGGACGGTGTCGTGGCCCAGGATGTGCTGCCGGTCCAACGGGATGCCGTACCGCTTGGCGAGGTACTTCACCAGGCGCGCCGACGAGCGGTACATCGCCTCCGTGTACCAGGTGTCGGGCGCCGTCAGGAAGCCCTCGTGCTCCAGGCCGACGGACTTGGCGTTCACGTACCAGTTGCCCGCGTGCCAGCCGACGTCCTTGGTCCGCACGTGCTGGGCGACGTGGCCGTCGGAGGAGCGCAGGGTGTAGTGCCAGGACACGTACGTGGGGTCCTGGACCATCTTGAGGACGCCCTCCCAGCGGCCCTCGGTGTCGTGCACCACGATGTACTCGATGTCCTGGGACGCGGGCCGGTCGGCCTTGTCGTGGTTGCCGTAGTCGTTGTCGCCGAACTCCTCGTACGGGGCCGGGATCCACTCGCACGCCAGGGACGTGGGGCAGTCCGTCTCGGCCTTGGCGGCCCGGCGCAGGCCCATGCGCTCGACCTGGGCCGTGTCCGGCTTCAGCCCGGGCCGGGCGGCGAGCGCCACGCGCTGCCCGGCGTCGGTCGTGCGCCGCTGGCCGTCGCGGATGACCGCGAACACCTCGTTGGCGTACGCGGCGGCACTCGCCTGCTCGTCGGCGCCGGAGAAGGCCGCGACCGCGCCGTACCAGTCGGCCGGGTCGTCGGTGAGGGGCTCGCCGAGGCGCCGTTGCGCGGCGGCGAGCAGGGCCGCGCCGCCGCGGACGTTCGCCGCGGCGTCCCGCCGGAGCCGGTCCTCGGAGATGCCGCTGACCCGGGCGGCCTGCTTCAAGGTCTTGAGCCGGGCAGGGACTTCGGAGTCCGCGGGCACGTGGCGCGGCTTCAGCGGCGGACGGGAGGTGTCGCCGCGCGGGTCCTCGTCGCCCTCGCTGTGGTGCGGGGCCGTGGCGAGCGCGGTGCGGGCGTCGGTCAGGTGCATGGGGCCGTAGCCGCCGGTGACACTCGGGGCGCCGCCGTGCGCGTCCCACCGGGACTGCAGGTAGGAGACGCCGAGCAGCACGCTCTGCGGTACGTCGTACGCGGTGGCGGCGGACGCGAACGCGCGCTGGAGCGCGTCCCGCCCGGCGGTCCCGGCCGCGGCCGCGGCCGCGGCGGCGCCGAGGAGCTGCGCGAGGTCC
>NZ_BNBT01000075.1 GCF_014656095.1 Streptomyces longispororuber | reverse complement strand
GGGGCTGCCCGCCGGGGCGGTGGAGCGGCTCCGCGCGGCGCCCGGGGTGCGGGCGGCCACGGAGGTCGTCCGCGGCACGGTGGTCCTCGCCCGCCCCGAGGCCGGCTCGCCCCGCCTGGAGCGCCTCCCCGTCCTGGGCGTCACGGCCCCCGGCCTGGCCCGCACCCTCGACCCGGGCGTCCGCGACGGCTCCCTGGACGGCCTGCGGCCCGGGACGGTCGCGGTGAGCCGCGAGCGGGCCCGCGACCTGGGCGCCGGGGTCGGCTCCTCGGTCTCCCTGCGCCTCGGCGACGGCACGGCGGCCCGGCTGCGCGTCGTCGCCGTGTACGAACGTGGCCTGGGCGTCGGGGACTTCCTGCTCTCCCGGGACGAGGTCGTACGGCACACCTCCGACGGCGGGCTCGGCGCGCGGCGCGTCCTCGTCGCCACCGCCGGGCCCGGCGTCCCGGCCGCGGTACGGCACGCCGTGCCCGGGGCGCGGTGCGAGCGGGGGGCGGGGGCCGTCCGGGACGCGGTGCGGGTCGAGCCCGAGGACCGGGCGCTCGGGGACGCCGTCGGCGGGGCCGTCGTCGCCGCGATCGGTTGCTACGCCGTCATCGCCGTCCTGTCCACGCTCGCCCTCATCGGCGTCGGTCGCCGTCCCGAACTGGC
Source organism: Streptomyces longispororuber (assembly GCF_014656095.1). Classification (GTDB taxonomy): domain Bacteria; phylum Actinomycetota; class Actinomycetes; order Streptomycetales; family Streptomycetaceae; genus Streptomyces; species Streptomyces longispororuber. The sequence goes on along the minus strand of NZ_BNBT01000075.1, from coordinate 37,647 downwards.
GCTGCTGCGGCGGGTGGGGGCGGGGCGGGGGCAGGTTCGGCGGATGCTGTGCCTGGAGGCGGCGGCCACCGCGGTCACCGGGCTCGCCGTCGGCGCCGGCGCGGCGCTCCTGCCGCTCCTCGCCTTCAGCTTCTCCACGGCGCGGGCCCTGCCGTACCTCCCCCTGGGCCAGGGGGCACTGATCGCGGCGGTCGCCACGGCCACGACCCTGGCAGGCACACTCCTCCCGGCCCACCGGACCCTACGCACCCGCTACCCCGAGGGCTGACCCTGCCGGGGGCTCCCCAACCCCACCCCTCCCCGAAACCAAGGGGCTCCGCCCCCTGGACCCCCAAATCGCGCTGACGCGCTCGTCCTCAAACGCCGGACGGGCTGAATTCTTCGCCCAGCCGAGATGTTTCAGCCCGTCCGGCGTTTGAGGACGAGGCGCGGAGCGCCAAAGAAGGGGGAAAGGGGCGAAGCCCCAGACGAGGAGGGCGGGGCCGGGGGCGGCAGCCCCGCTGTGGGTAGGGGGGCGGCCTCAGCCCCGGTTGAGGTACGCCAGTACGGCCCGCACCCGCCGGTGCCCCGCATCGGCCGGCGCCAGCCCCAGCTTCAGGAACACGTTCCCGATGTGCTTGCTGACGGCCCGCTCGGAGACGACCAGCGCCGCCGCGATCGCGGCGTTGTCCCGCCCCTCGGCCATGAGCCCGAGCACCTCCCGCTCCCGGGGGGTGAGGGAGTCCAGCGGATCGTCCCGCCGCCGCGTCATCAGCTCCGTGACCACCTCGGGGTCGAGCGCGGTCCCGCCGGAGGCCACCCGCTCCAGCGCGTCGAGGAACTCGTCCACCCGGCCGACCCGGTCCTTGAGGAGGTAGCCCACCCCGCCCGCGCCCCCGCCGAGCAGCTCCGCCGCGTACGTCTCCTCGACGTACTGGGACAGGACGAGCACCGGCAGGCCGGGGAGCTCGCGGCGCGCGGCGAGGGCGGCGCGCAACCCCTCGTCGCGGAAGCCGGGCGGCATGCGGACGTCGAGGACCGCGACGTCGGGGCGGTGCGCGAGCAGGGCGGGCAGGACTTCGGGGCCGGTCGCCGCGACGGCGGCCACCTCGTGCCCGGCGGTCGAGAGCAACAGCACCAGGCCCTCTCTGAGCAGCGCGTTGTCCTCGGCTATCACCACACGCACGGCAGCTCCACTTCGACGACGGTCGGCCCCCCGGCGGGGCTGTTCACCTCCATGGTCCCGTCCAGCGCGGCGACCCGGCGCCGCATCCCGGTCAGCCCGCTGCCCCCGCCCGGTGCCGCACCGGCCCCCGCCCCGTCGTGGGCGCCCCCGCGCCCCTCGTCCCGTACGACGACGCGCAGGCCCCGCGCCGTGCGCGCGAGGTCCACCGAGGCCCGCTCGGCACCGCTGTGCTTGACCGCGTTCGTCAGCGCCTCCGCGACCACGAAGTACGCGGCGGCCTCCACGGCTGCCGGGGCCCGGGTGCCGCCCTCGACGCCCGTGTCCCGCACCGTCACGGCGAGCCCGCTGCCGGCCGCGAGCGCGCGTACGGCACCCACCAGGCCCCGGTCCGTCAGGATCGGCGGGTGGATGCCGCGGACGACGTGCCGGAGTTCGGTGAGCGCCTCCTCGGCTTGGTCCTGGGCGTCGTCGAGGAGTCTCCGCGCGGCCTCGGGGTCCGTGTCGTACACCCGCTTGGCGAGGCCGACGCGCAGGGAGAGGGCCACGAGACGGGCCTGCGCGCCGTCGTGCAGATCGCGTTCGATGCGCCGCAGCTCGGCGCCGTGCGCGGCGACGGCGTCCGCGCGCGTGACGGTCAGCTCCTCGACGCGCTCGGCCAGTTCGGCCGCGCGCAGCGCCTGCGGCGCGGGCATCAACAGGGCCCGCGAACAGGCCGCGTCCAGCGCGGCGAGCCGGCCGATCAGCGGCAGCACGAGGGCCCGGCGGCGCAGCAGCCCGCACCACACCCCGTCGACGAGCGCCCCGACCACCCACAGCGGCAGCGCGACGTAGAGCAGTACGAGGGCGTAGGCGAGGTGCACGGCCAGCCAGCGCAGGTCGCGCCACGTGCCGGGGTCCTGGAGGGCCGTGCGGACGCGCTGCGTGAGCGTGCCGGTCAGCGGCGTGTACGCCTCGGGGATCTCCACCCCCGACCAGAGCGCGACCTGCCGCCGCTTGCCCCCGGCCAGCCGCCGCAGGGCCAGCACCGTCTCGGGCAGCACGCCGAGGCCGACGACGAGGACGGAGGCGGCCACCGTGAACAGCAGCACGCCGACGAACACGCACGAGAGCAGCGCCAGGCCCGCCCCCATGAGCAACTGCGTCGAGGCACGGTCGGCGCGCTCCAGCGTCTCCCGCACGGGGCTACGGGTGGCGTTCGCGGGTCAGGACCAGGGCGGTGATCGAGCCGATGACCGCGGCCCCGGTGACGACGCTGACGACGACCTCCCGCGTGCCGTCGAAGGCGAAGCTGCTGAACGCGTTGACGAGCACGCCGACGGCGAGCACGAGCCAGAGGAGGAACTTCATGGCGGGCCTTTCCGGGGTCTGCTGCTCTGCTGCGGACGTGATCGACTCTGCCGGGCCGGGGCCCGCGAGGGCCAGGGTGGGTCCTCCCGGATCCGGGGTGTAGTCCGCTACACCCCGCGCCTCTGCGGCCCGCTCCCCCACGGCCCGCGACCCGAGGACCGCTCCTTCGCGACCCGCGCCCCCGCTCCCCGCTCCCCCGCGGGTCAGAGCGCCTTGAGCCCGGCCGCCGTCGCCGCCGCGAGCCGGTGCAGGTAGTCCCGGGGCTGTGTGCCGCGGACCACCACGGCCCGCCAGTACAGCGGCCCGGACATCAGGTCGAGCGCCAGCTCCGTGTCCAGGCCCTCGCGGAGCTCGCCGCGGGCCACCGCCTGGGCCACGATGCCGCTGGCCACGCCGTGCTGGCCCTCGCGCAGGGCCTTCTGGAGCGCCGCCTCGATGTCGGGGGTGCGGGCCGCCTCGGCCAGCAGGTCGGGGACGACCTGGGAGGCCACGGGGTGGCGCAGGGCGCGGGACGTCACCTCGTACAGCAGCCGCAGGTCGCCCTCCAGCGTGCCGGTGTCCGGCGTGGGCAGGCCCTGGACGGCGACGGCCGACACCAGGTCGAGGACGAGGTGCAGCTTGGAGCGCCAGCGGCGGTAGACAGCGGTCTTGCCGACGCCCGCGCGGCGTGCGATGCCCTCGATCGACATGCGCGCGTAGCCGACGGCCGCCAGCTCCTCGAAGACGGCGGTGCGGATGGCCTCGGTCACGTCCTCGCGCAGCACGGCGGCCCCGGCGGGCGCCCTGCGCCCCCGCTCGCCCGGCTTCCCGTCACCCGTCCCGCTGGTCATGCGCCCGTCCCGATGGTCGTCATACGGACAGCATAGGACCGGCCCGTGACGACGAAACGGTTGCGTTCCGTCGTCCGGGTCTTCTACTGTCAGCGTTACGACGATACGGGCCCGTCCCGACGTCGCCGGGCCGGCCTGCCCGGCGCGTGCCGTGCCCGTCCCCACGCCCCCTCAGCGAAAGCAGCGGTCGTGACCGATCTCCTCGACAAGCCGCCCGCCCCGGCGCCCCCGGCACCGGAGCCGCCCCCGGCGGCCTCCCCCGCCGAGCTCGCCGCCCGGTACGGACTGACCGTCAGCGGCGCCCGCCCCTCCCTGCCCGCGTACGCCCGGCAGTTGTGGCAGCGGCGCCACTTCATCACCGCGTTCGCCACCGCCAAGCTCACCGCCCAGTACAGCCAGGCGCGGCTCGGCCAGCTCTGGCAGATCATGACGCCGCTGCTCAACGCGGCCGTCTACTACCTGATCTTCGGCGAGCTGATGCAGACCAAGCACGGCGTGGCGGACTTCGTGCCGTTCCTGGTCACGGGCGTCTTCGTGTTCACGTTCACGCAGAACTCGGTGATGGCGGGGACCCGCGCCATCTCGGGCAGCCTCGGCCTGGTGCGCGCGCTGCACTTCCCGCGCGCCGCACTGCCCGTCTCGTACTGCCTGCAACAGCTCCAGCAGTTGCTGTTCTCCATGGCGGCGCTCCTCGGCATCGTGCTCTGCTGCGGCGTGCCGCCGCGCCCGTCGTGGCTGCTCGCCGTGCCCGCGCTCGCGCTGCAGTTCACCTTCAACACCGGGCTCGCCCTGGTGATGGCGCGGCTCGGGGCGCACACCCCGGACATCGCGCAGCTCATGCCGTTCGTGCTGCGGACCTGGATGTACACCTCCGGCGTCATGTGGAGCATCTCCGGCGTCCTCAAGGGCCAGCCGCGCTGGGTCAGTGCCCTCATGGAGGCCAACCCGGCCGTCGTCTACATCGACCTGATGCGCTTCGCCCTCATCGACAGCTTCGGCGCGGACCGGCTCCCGGCCCACGCCTGGGCCCTGGCCGTCGGCTGGGCCCTGGTCGCCGGGGTCGGCGGGTTCGTCTACTTCTGGAAGGCGGAGGAGAGCTATGGCCGCGGATGAGACCGGGGAGCGGCTCCCCGCCGCCACCGACGGGCGCGTCCCCACCGGCGTCGCCGGGCACGCCGCAGCGCGCGTCTTCACCGATGTCGCCGGGCACGCCGCTGCGCGCGTCCCCACCGTCGTCGCCGACCGCGTCGACATCGTCTACCGCGTCCACGGAGCGGGCTCCCCCGCCGGGCGCGGCGCCGCCACCGCCGCGCTCGGACGCATCCTCCGGCGCGGGTCCTCCCCGGCCGCGCGCACCGTGCACGCGGTGCGACAGGTCTCCTTCACCGCGCACCGGGGCGAGGCCATCGGGCTCGTCGGCACCAACGGCTCCGGCAAGTCCACCCTGCTCAAGGCCGTCGCCGGGCTGCTCCCCGTCGAGCGCGGCCGGATCTACACCGACGGCCGTCCGGCGCTGCTCGGCGTCAACGCGGCGCTGATGAACGACCTCACCGGTGAGCGCAACGTCCGCCTCGGCTGCCTGGCCATGGGCATGTCCCCCGAGCGGATCGCGGAGCGCTACCAGGAGATCGTCGACTTCTCCGGGATCAACGACAAGGGCGACTTCATCACGCTGCCCATGCGGACCTACTCCTCCGGCATGGCGGCCCGGCTGCGCTTCTCCATCGGCGCCGCCGAGAACCACGACGTCCTGCTCATCGACGAGGCCCTGGCCACCGGCGACCGCTCCTTCCAGCGGCGCTCGGAGGCCCGCATCCGGGAGCTGCGCCGCCACGCGGGCACCGTGTTCCTCGTCAGCCACAACAACAAGTCGATCCGCGACACCTGCGACCGCGTGCTGTGGCTGGAGCACGGCGAGCTGCGCGCGGACGGCCCGACCGACGACGTCATGGCGGAGTACGAACGGTTCACCGGCGGCGGCAGGCGCTGAGCGCGCCCGCGGGAACCCGCACGGGCGTCGTCGCTACGCGGGCCGGGGACGGCCCCGGTGCTGGAACACCCACGTCCGGTACACCAGGAAGCGGAAGGCGGACGCCAGCAGGATGGACAGGGCCTTGGCGACGTTCGAGCCGAGCGGGCCGCTCATCCCCGCCCCGTGGTGGGCGGCGTAGAACAGCAGGGTCTCCATGGCGACACCGATGCCGCTGAAGGCGAAGAACAGCGCGAGCTGCCGCGTGCCGCGCGCGGCCCGGTCCCGGTAGGCGAAGAAGCGGAAGCCCAGGTAGTTGGTGCCCATGGCGACGGCGCTGGCGAGGACCGTGGCGGCCATCGGGGCCGTGCCCAGGCCGTGCAGCAGGAGGTTGAAGACGACGAAGTTGACGCCGACGCCGCTGCCGCCGACGACACCGAACTTCGCCACCTCGACGCCGAGGCGCCGCAGCCGGGCCGGGACGCCGCCGGACAGCGGCGCCGGACCGGGCGCCGCCACGGCCGTCGCGCGGGCCACGCGCACGGCGTCCTGGTGTCCCGGCCGTGCCGCCTCGTGCACCGTGCTCGTCATCCCAGCGGCCCCCGGTGCCCACGGGCGGCCCCGGCCGCGCGCGCGACCCACGTCTCACGCTCGTGGCGCAGCCGCAGCCGCCACGGCACGGCGACCGACTCGAGCTGCACCATCAGGTTCATCTTGGACTCGCCGACGGTACGGTCCTCGAAGTGGATCGGCACCTCCACGAGGTCGAAGCCGTGGCGCAGCGCGCGGTACTTCGTCTCGACCTGGAAGCTGTAGCCCGCGCTGTCCACGGTGGTGAGGTCCACGGCGCGCACGGCGTCGGCGCGCCACAGGTTGAAGCCGCCGGTGATGTCCCGTACGCGGGTGCCGAGGACGGTGCCCGCGTAGGCGTTGGCCCAGCGGGACAGGAGTCTGCGGTGGACGCCCCAGGCGTCGGAGAGCGTGCCGCCCTGGACGTAGCGGCTGCCGACGACGACACCCGCGCCGGTGGCGAGGGCCACGCCGAGCAGTTCGGGGACCTTCGCCGCGGGGTGGCTGCCGTCGGCGTCCATCTGCAGGACGTGGTGCGCCCCGTCGGCGACGGCCCGCGCCATGCCCGCCGCGTAGGCCCGGCCGAGGCCGTCCTTCCCCGCGCGGTGCAGAACGTCCACGCGACGGTGCCCGTACGTCTCCTCGGCGCGGCGGGCGAGGTCCTCGGCGAGCGCGCCGGTGCCGTCGGGGCTGGAGTCGTCGACGACGAGCAGCCGCAGGCCGGGCAGGGGCAGTGCCAGGAGGGCCTCGGCCACGCCGGGCAGGCTGCCCGCCTCGTTGTAGGTCGGCATGACGACGGTGAGCGGGGCCGCCGCCCACTGGTCGGGCAGGTGCGGGGCGCCGAGGGCGCGGACCGCGCCCGCCGCCGCGTCCAGCGGACTTGCTTCTGTCATCGGCTTACCTTGTGACCTTCCTGAAATAATCTCATCCACCGTATCCCAAATGACCGATTTGCCAGCACAGGCGCGCAGCACGGACACGCGCCGGTGCCGGTGCCTGTGCCGCCGAGGGCGTACACGAAAAAGCCGGGGGCGCCCCGCACCATCAGGTGCGGGGCGCCCCCGGCAACGTACCGGCTAGGAATGCGTGCGCAACAGCGTGCGCATCGTTCTCATGGCCACCGACAGGTTCGCCAGGTCGAAGGAGTCGGAGCTCTGGATCTCCTCCAGGGTCGTCTTCGCCCGGCCCAGGATCGCGGCGTTCTTCTCCTCCCAGGCCTGGTAGCGCTGCTCCGGGGTGGAGGTGCCGTTGCCCACGGCCAGGATGTCGGCCGTCAGCGCGGCGTGCGCCGCGTACAGGTCCTCGCGGATGGAGGCCCGCGCCATGGACTGCCAGCGGTCGCTGCGCGGTAGCTCGATGATGCGGTCCATGAGCTGGGTGATGCGCAGCCGGTCGGCGAGGTCGTAGTACACCTCGGCGACGGCGAGCGGCTCCTTGCCCATCCGGTCGGCCACGGCCACGATGTCGAGCGCCGGGAAGGCCGAGGAGAACCCGGCCACGCGCCGGGCCAGCTCGTCCGGCACGCCCGCGCCCGTCAGCTCCTCGCGGATGCTCTCGTACCACGCCAGGTCCGAGCCGCGCACCAGCTTCGGCAGCGCCGCCCACACCTGCGTGACGCCGTCGCGGAAGAAGTCGACGGTCTCGGCGAGCTGGAGCGGCTGCGGCCGGTTGTTGAGCAGCCAGCGCGTGCCGCGCTCGACCAGGCGGCGGCAGTGCAGCCGCACCCGGGTCTGCACGTCGGCGGCCACCACGTTGTCCAGCTCCTCGACGGCGTCCCACACCTCGCCGAGGCCGAAGATCTCCCGCGCGGCGAGCTGCGCCCGGACGATCTCCTCCAGGGAGGCGCCGGTCTCCTCGCGCAGCCGGTGCAGGAACGTCGAACCGCCGGAGTTCACGGTGTCGTTGACCAGCACCGTCGTGATGATCTCGCGGCGCAGCGCGTGCGCGTCGACCTGCTCGGGGAACTTCTCCCGCAGCGCCTTCGGGAAGTACGCGTGCAGCAGCCGCCGCAGGTACGGGTCGTCCGGCAGCGAGGTCTCGATGAGCTCCTCCGCCGTCACGATCTTCGTGTACGCGAGCAGCACGGCCAGCTCGGGCTGCGACAGGCCGCGCCCGGAGCCGAGCAGCTCGCGGATCTGCCGGTCGGTGGGCAGGAACTCCAGGGAGCGGTCGAGCCGGCCCTCGCGGCCGAGGCGGCGCATGAACCGCTGGTGGGCGTGGAGCAGCGAGGGCGCCTCGAAGACGGAGTTGGCGAGCGCGGTGTTCTGCGCGTAGTTGTTGCGCAGCACCAGGTGGCCGACCTCGTCGGTCATCTCGGCGAGCAGCTTGTTGCGCTGCTTGACGGTCATGTCCCCGGCCTGCACCACGGCGTTCAGCAGGATCTTGATGTTCACCTCGTGGTCGGAGGTGTCCACGCCCGCGCTGTTGTCGATGGCGTCGGTGTTGACGCGCCCGCCGGCGCGCGCGAACTCGATCCGGCCGAGCTGGGTGAGGCCCAGGTTGCCGCCCTCGCCGACGACCTTGACGCGCAGGTCGGCGCCGTTGACGCGGATGGCGTCGTTGGCCTTGTCACCGACGTCCGCGTGCGACTCGGCGGACGACTTGACGTACGTGCCGATGCCGCCGTTCCACAGCAGGTCCACCGGCGCCTTCAGGATGGCCTGCATCAGCTCGGCGGGCGTCATCTTGGCGCTGCCCGCGGGGATGCCGAGGGCTTCGCGGATGTGGGCGTTGAGCTGGATCGCCTTGGCCGAGCGGGGGAAGATCCCGCCGCCCGCGGAGAGCAGCTCCTTGTCGTAGTCGGCCCAACTGGAGCGGGGCAGCTCGAACAGGCGCCGGCGCTCGGCGTAGGAGGCGGCCGCGTCCGGGTTCGGGTCGATGAAGATGTGCCGGTGGTCGAAGGCGGCGACCAGGCGGATGTGCTCGGAGAGCAGCATGCCGTTGCCGAACACGTCACCGGACATGTCGCCGACGCCGACGACCGTGAAGTCCTCGCTCTGGGTGTCGCAGCCCAGCTCGCGGAAGTGCCGCTTCACCGACTCCCAGGCGCCGCGGGCGGTGATGCCCATGCCCTTGTGGTCGTAGCCGGCGGAGCCGCCGGAGGCGAAGGCGTCGCCGAGCCAGAAGTCGTAGCTCTGGGCGACCTCGTTGGCGATGTCGGAGAACGTCGCCGTGCCCTTGTCGGCCGCGACGACCAGGTACGTGTCGTCCTCGTCGTGGCGCACCACGTCGGCCGGGGGCACGACCTCGCCCGCGACGAGGTTGTCGGTGATGTCGAGCAGCGCCGAGATGAAGATCTTGTAGCAGGCGACGCCCTCGGCGAGCCACGCGTCGCGGTCCACCGACGGGTCGGGGAGCTGCTTGGCGACGAAGCCGCCCTTCGCGCCCACCGGCACGATCACGGTGTTCTTCACCATCTGCGCCTTGACCAGGCCGAGGATCTCCGTACGGAAGTCCTCGCGCCGGTCGGACCAGCGCAGGCCGCCGCGCGCGACCTTGCCGAAGCGCAGGTGCACGCCCTCCACGCGCGGCGAGTACACCCAGATCTCGTACGCGGGACGCGGCTCGGGCAGGTCGGGGATGGCCTGCGGGTCGAGCTTCATGGAGACGTAGGAGTGCGGCCTGCCGCCGGTCGCCTCCTGGAAGAAGTTGGTGCGCAGCGTCGCCTTGATGACGGTGAGGAAGGAGCGCAGGATGCGGTCCTCGTCGAGCGACGCCACCTGGTCGAGCGCCCCGTCGAGCTCCTCCAGCAGCCCGTCGGTCAGCTCGGTGCCCGCGCGCTGGCGCTCCGGCGACATCCGGGCCTCGAAGAGGGAGACCAGCAGCCGCGTGGTGTGGACGTTGTTGCGGAGGGTGTCCTCCATGTAGTCCTGGCTGAACGTGGAGCCCGCCTGGCGCAGGTACTTGGCGTAGGCGCGCAGCACCATCGCCTGCCGCCAGGTCAGCCCGGCGCGCAGGACCAGGGAGTTGAAGCCGTCGACCTCGGCCTCGCCGGTCCAGGCGGCGGCGAAGGCCTCCTGGAAGCGCTCGCGGCCGTCGTCGCCCAGGTAGTCGCCGTTGCCGTTGCCCGACTTGGGCATGCGCAGGCCGAAGTCGTAGATCCAGGCGTTCGTACGGTCCGCGCAGCGCAGCTCGTAGGGGCGCTCGTCGGTGACCTCGACGCCCAGGCGCTGGAGCACGGGCAGCACCGCGGACAGCGAGACCTGGCCGCCCGAGCGGTAGATCTTGAAGCGGCGCTCGCCGGGGGCGGCGCCCACCGGCTCGTACAGGCTGAGCGCGAAGTCCTTGTGGCCCTGCTGGAGCTGCTCCAGGTGCACCAGGTCGGCGACGGCCGAGCGCGGGGTGTGGTCGGCCTTGTAGCCCTCGGGGAACGCGCCGCCGTACCTGCGGAGCAGCTCCGCCGCGCGCTCCTCGCCGAACTCGGCGGTCAGCGCCTCGCCGAAGCCGTCGGCCCAGGAGCGGGCGGCCTCCACCAGGCGGCCCTCGATGCGCTCGACGTCGGTGTCGGACAGGTCGGGGACCTCGCCGCCCTTGGGCACGCGGACGACGAAGTGGATGCGGGACAGGATCGACTCGGTGTTCCAGGCCGTGAAGTCGACGCTGGCGCCGTTCAGCTCCTCCTTGAGGATGTCGATGATCCGCAGCCGGACGCCGGTGGTGTAGCGGTCGCGCGGCAGGTAGACCAGCGCGGAGTAGTAGCGGCCGTACTCGTCCTTGCGCAGGTAGAGCCGGAGCCGGCGGCGCTCCTGGAGGTACAGGACGCTGGTGACGATCGACCGGAGCTCGTCCGCGGGCGTCTGGAACAGCTCGTCGCGCGGGTACGTCTCCAGGATCTGCAGCAGGTCGCGGCCGTCGTGGCTGTTGGGCGAGAAGCCCGCGCCCCGGAGGACCTCCTCGACCTTGCGGCGGATGACGGGCACGCGGCGCACCGACTCGGTGTACGCGACGCTGGAGAACAGGCCGAGGAAGCGGCGCTCGCCGACGACGTTGCCCTCGGCGTCGAACTTCTTCACGCCCACGTAGTCCAGGTACGACGGCCGGTGCACGGTGGCGCGGCTGTTGGCCTTCGTCAGGACGAGCAGCTTGTGCTCGCGGGCCTTGGCGCGGGCGTCGGCGGGAAGCCGGTTGAAGGACGGGCCGCCCGGGTGGTGGTCGTCGCCGCTGTGCTTGGGGTCGGAGCGCAGGATGCCGAGGCCGGTGCCGGGCACGGCGGCCAGGGAGTCGTCCTCCGTGAGGTCGTACTCGCGGTAGCCGAGGAAGGTGAAGTGGTCCGCGGCCAGCCAGCGCAGCAGCTCGCGGGCCTCCTCGACCTCGCCCTCGCGCACGTCGGACGCGGTCGGCTCGCTCGGCAGGGCGTCGGCGATGCGCAGCGCGGCGTCGCGCATCTTCTCCCAGTCCTCGACCGTCTCGCGGACGTCGTTCAGGACGCGCAGCAGGTCGTTGGTGATCTGCTTCAGGTCCGAGCGGTCGGTCTCGCGGTCGATCTCGACGTGGATCCAGGACTCGACGAGCGTGTCGTGCGGCCGCTCGGAGCCCGCCGCGGTCGGCGCCTCGGGCAGCACCTCCAGGAGCTTGCCGGTCAGGTCGCGGCGGACGACGATCTGCGGGTGGATGACGACGTGGATGCCGCGGCCCTGCCGGGACAGCTCGTTCGTCACGGAGTCCACGAGGAACGGCATGTCGTCGGTGACGACCTCGACGACGGAGTGGCTGCACGTCCAGCCGTTCTCCTCGACGGTGGGCGTGTGCACGCGGACGCTCGCGGTGCCCTGCGGACGCGTCTCGGCCAGGCGGTAGTGCGAGACGGCGGCACCGAAGACGTCGACCGGGTCGCGGTCGGTGAGGTCCTCGGGGGCGGTGTGCAGGTAGTAGCGCTGGAGGAACGCGAGCACCGTGTCCTGGTCCGCCTGGCCGGCCCCGGCAGCCGGGCCCGGCCCGCCGGCCGCGCCGTCGCCCTTCGGCCCGGTCGGTGCTCCCATTGGCAGGCGCCCCCCGACCGGGCTGTTCTCAGCTACCCGGGCGGCTCGCGCGAGCAGCTCGGCCTTGGCTTCGTCCAGCTTGGTCTGCATTGTCCTCTGACTCCTGTCGCGCGCCGTTGCGTGACGTAGAAGGAAGTGATGTGACATGACGCCGCGACGCGGGGTCTCCGGCCGGTGTCGACGTTATGTCTCGATGAGCGGTGAGCGGGCGGGATTCCGCCAATTCCGGGGAGTCCACCGACCGGCCCCGGCGGTCGCGCCGAACGCGCTGTCCGCACCGCGGGTGAACGTCAGCGAGGCGCCCGGCACGGATGTCCTCCGTGCGTATCGGGCGCAGGGCGGAGGCGGCGGTGCCCCCGCGGGATATCGCGCTGATCACGGGACAAGGCTATCGCCCCCCACCGGGAACTCGTCATGAGCCGTATGTGTACAAAACCAGGCCCCGAACTTTGACACTCTGCACAGTGCCCGTCCTCCCGATCCCTCTCACGCCACCCCGGTCTCCCCGGGTCTTCCTGGCTGACCTCGCGTTTCCCCGGCACCCCCGGGGCTCCGGCCGGGGCCGGGCCGGCGTCCCCGGTCCCCGCCCGGCTGCCCGGCGGACCCCTTGGCAAACGCCCCCGGGAGAGGCACGTTGGCGACACGGACGTGACCGCCCGGCAGCGAGCAGGGAGCGAGCACTCATGGCAGCCAAGATCCTGATGGTCACCGGCGACGCGGCGGAGTCACTGGAGGTCCTCTACCCGTACCAGCGACTGCGCGAGGAGGGGTACGACGTCCACATCGCGGCCCCGACCCGCAAGAAGCTCCAGTTCGTCGTGCACGACTTCGAGCCGGGCTTCGACACGTACACGGAGAAGCCGGGCTACACCTGGCCCGCCGACCTGGCCTTCGCCGACGTCGACCCCGGGCAGTACGTCGCCCTGGTGGTGCCCGGCGGCCGGGCCCCGGAGTACCTGCGCGGCGACCCGGAGCTCCGCAAGATCCTCAAGGCCTTCTTCGACGCGGACAAGCCGGTGGCCCAGATCTGCCACGGCCCCCTGCTCACCGCGGCCGTCGGGGCCCTCGCGGGGCGCCGCGTCACGGCCTACCCGGCCCTGGAACTCGACATGCAGACGGCCGGGGCCACGTACCAGGACGCGGAGGCGGTGGTCGACGGCACGTTGGTCTCGGCCAGGGCCTGGGCGGATCATTCGGGGTGGATGCGGGAGTTCCTCACGGTGCTGCGGGCGAAGGCCCCGGTGACGTAGGGGCCTGCCCTCCCACCCGCCCACCCGTAACGCCCCGGCTGCGCGGGCCCGGCCCCGACGCGGAGCGCTTGCGGCTGGCGCCCCACTGTGCCGCTACCGCGGCAAAAGCTCTCCCACCCGCCCACCCGTACCACCACGGCCTTGCCCCCTCGGCCCCGACGCGAAGCGCTTGCGGCTGGCACCCCCGCCTTCCGCCGCTACCGCGGCGCAACCTTTCCCACCCGGGCCCCGACGCTGAACGCTGCGGGTAGCGGACGAGGCCCCTTTGCTGTGGGCAATCGTCCCGCGGGGCAGGACGGGTGGGCACAGCGCCCAGGTGCCGCGCAGGCGTTACGCACGGGCCCGGCCAGGGCCCTGGCTCCGCGCAGCGGGCGGGGCGAGGCCCCCCTGCTGTGGGCAGTCGTCCCGCAGGGCGGGACGGGTGGGCACAGCGCCCAGGTGCCGCTCAGCGGTCGCGCATGGGCTCGGCCATGGCCCGGCCCAGGTGCCGCCCGGCCGTTGCACCGAGGCGCCTGCCGGGGGCAGCCGGGGCCGGGCAGGCCCTGGCCTAGGCCACCAAGCCCTCGGCGGTAGCCACTGCTTCGGTGAGGGTGTCGACGACGGGAACCCCGGCGGCCTCCAGGCTGGCCCGGCAGTGCGAGCCCCCGGTGTACAGCACGGCCCGCGCCCCCACGTGCGCCGCGGCCACCGCGTCGTCCACCGCGTCCCCGATCACGACGATCCGCGCCGGATCCACCCCCGGCAGCTCCGCGAGGTGCCGCACCATCCGCTCGGCCTTCCCCGTGTGCGACCCGTCCGTCCGCCCGTCGATCCGCGTGAACCGCTCGGCGATCCCGTGCCGCCGTACCAACGGCACCAACTGCTCGTGCGGCGCCAGCGAGAGCAGCGACTGCGTCAGCCCCGCCGCCTGCCGCGAGGCGAGCAGCTCCGCCGCCCCCTCGGCGAGCGCGCACGCGTCCACGCGCGCCCCGTAGTGCTTGTGGAAGACGGCGTCCATCACCAGCCACTCGGCCTCGGTGGGCAACCGCCCCATCAGCCGCTCGTAGAACCGCGGCACCGGCACGCAGTACAGCTCGCGGTACCGCTCCAGCGTGATTGGCTCAAGACCCAGCTCCAGGAACGAGGCGTTCGTCGCCTCGATCACCGCGTGGATGTCGTGCAGAAGTGTGCCGTTCCAGTCCCAGACGATGTGGGCCCCGTACGCCCCGTGATGCAGCTTCCCCATCCCACGACGGTACCGGGCCCCACCGACAACGCCGCCCCCACCGACCGCACCGCCCGGCGCCGGGGCGCCTGGGCACCGGGGCGGCGCCCCGGCTCAGGCCGGCCCGTCCGCCACCAGGTTCGGGATCTCCTGCGTCGCGTACCAGAGCAGCTCGTGGTCCTCGGCCCCGTCCACGACGAACTGCGCGTCGTCGTCCCCGTGGTCCGCCGCGCCCAGCGCGTCGACCGCCGCCGCCACGTCCCGCTCGGCGTCCCCGGAGTCCACGTGCACGGCCGCCGCCTTGGCCAGCGGCAGCGCCCCCGCGATCCGCACCTCGCCGAGCGCCCCGGTGTCCAGGCCGCGGTCGGGGTCGGCCACGGCGGCGCCGTCCGGCACGTCCGCCGCGAGGACGACGCGGCGCCGGGCCGCGCCGGGCTCGCCCGCGAGCAGCCGCAACGAGGCGAGCGCCGCCCGGTTCAGGGCCGCGTACTCCAGTTCCTCGATGTCGTCGGACACGTACCACTCGCGCAGCGCGGGCGTCACGGCGTACGCGGTCAGCGGCCCGGGACCCAGCTCGCCCGCCTCGTGCGCCTGCGCGAGACGGGGCAGTGTCAGGGGGACGTACACGCGCATGCTCGGCCGCTTTCGTAGTCGCGAACGCTCTCGACAAGGGCCTTCAGGATACGTGCGCGCGTCCCCCTTCGAGGTGCCGCCCGCCTCCGGGACGGCGTCCACCCACGTCCGGCCCGTCACCCCCTCCGCCCCCGCGGACACCGGGCGGCACCCGGCCCCCGTCCCCCTGATGAGGGAACCCTCCGGCCGTCCCCGGCCCGCCCCGGACGGCGTTGCCAGGGCCGCCCCCGCCGCCGTACAAGATCCCCAGCGAAGTTACCCCCCGGTATCCCGGGACGCTCCCGTCCACTCCGTCCACTCCGCGAACAGAGGCCGCACCATGCCCCAGCCCGGTACACCCCAGCCGAAGACCGCCGTGCCGAAGACCGCCCATCCGAAGACCGCCGTGCCGAAGGTCATGACCCGGCCGCGCCGCGCCGGGTCTCCCCGTCCGCACCCCCCTGTGTCCACCCGCCCGGCCGCGTCCCGGCCCCCGGCGGGCCGCCCGCCCGGCCGGCCCGATCCGCGCTGGCCCGGCGCCCGGACACACCGCGTGCCCGCGCAGCCGCCCCCGCACCCGGCCGAACTCTTCACGGAGCTGCTGTTACTGGTGCTCAGCGGGCAGCGCCCCGTGCACGCCGTGGCCCGCCACATCGCGCACACCGCCTACGACGACCTGGTGCGCCTCGCCGAACTGCTCCCGCTGCGCTCCCCCACCGGCCCGCCGTGCGCCGCGTCGGCCACTACGAGGTGCGCCCCGGCGTCTACGAGGTCTTCGCCCGCGTCGGCGCCGGTCCGGCCCTGCGTGCCCTGGCGTTCCGCCTGCACCGGGGCGAGGACGAACGCTGGCGCTGTACGGCCGTGGAGGTAGACGGCGGCTCACGCCACCGGGCCTGAGGTGGCGCCGGTGGCCGGGTACGCGAGAGGGCCGGGCGCCACCGGCACCCGGCCCTCTCCACGCTCACGGTCCGCGCGGCGCTACTTCTTGCGGCGCCGCCCGCCCTTCTGGGCCTTGCGCCGCTCCGCGCGCGTCATGCCGTCACCGGCGGGCGCCCCGGCCGTGGACGAGGTGGAGGTGGTGAAGTCGCCCTCGTCGACGCCGCCCTCGGCGTTCGGCGCCTGGAAGTGCAGGCGGTCGGGGCGCTGCGGGGCCTCCAGGCCCTTGGCGCGGATCTCCGGGCGCGCGGCTCCGGCGGGCACCGCGTCCTGGGCGCCCTCCTTCGACAGGGACGGCGCGGCGTCCGCCACCGGGACCTCCTCGACCTGCTGCTCGACCTGGACCTCCAGGTTGAACAGATAGCCGACGGACTCCTCCTTGATGCCGTCCATCATGGCGTTGAACATGTCGAAGCCCTCGCGCTGGTACTCCACCAGCGGGTCCTTCTGCGCCATGGCGCGCAGGCCGATGCCCTCCTGGAGGTAGTCCATCTCGTAGAGGTGCTCGCGCCACTTGCGGTCGAGGACGGAGAGGACCACGCGGCGCTCCAGCTCGCGCATGATCTCGGAGCCGAGCTGCGCCTCACGGGCCTCGTACTGCTGGTGGATGTCCTCCTTGACGGCCTCCGAGATGAACTCGGCGGTCAGGCCCGCGCGGTCGCCGACCTCGTCCTCCAGCTCCTCGATGGTGACCTTCACCGGGTAGAGCTGCTTGAAGGCGCTCCAGAGGCGGTCGAGGTCCCACTCCTCGGCGAAGCCCTCGGCGCTCTCCGCGGCGACGTACGCGTCGATGGTGTCGTCCATGAAGTGCTTGATCTGATCGTGCAGATCCTCGCCCTCCAGGACGCGGCGGCGCTCGCCGTAGATGACCTCGCGCTGACGGTTCAGGACCTCGTCGTACTTGAGGACGTTCTTACGCGTCTCGAAGTTCTGCTGCTCGACCTGCGACTGGGCGGAGGCGATGGCGCGGGTGACCATCTTGTTCTCGATCGGCACGTCGTCGGGCACGTTGGCCATGGCCATCACGCGCTCGACCATCTGCGCCTTGAAGAGCCGCATCAGGTCGTCGCCGAGCGACAGGTAGAAGCGGGACTCGCCGGGGTCGCCCTGACGGCCGGAGCGGCCGCGGAGCTGGTTGTCGATACGGCGCGACTCGTGCCGCTCGGTGCCGAGGACGTAGAGCCCGCCGAGCTCCTTGACCTCCTCGAACTCGGCCTTGACCGCCTGCTCGGCCTTCTCCAGGGCGGCGGGCAGGGCCGCGGCCCACTCCTCGATGTGCTCCTCGGGGTCGAGGCCGCGCTGGCGCAGCTCCGCCTCGGCGAGGTCCTCGGGGTTGCCGCCGAGCTTGATGTCCGTACCACGGCCGGCCATGTTCGTGGCGACGGTGACCGCGCCCTTGCGGCCGGCCTGGGCGACGATCGTCGCCTCCCGGTCGTGCTGCTTGGCGTTCAGCACCTCGTGCTGGATGCCGCGCTTGGAGAGCTGCTGCGAGAGGTACTCGGACTTCTCGACCGAGGTGGTGCCGACGAGGATCGGCTGGCCCTTCTTGTGCTTCTCCTCGATGTCGTCGACGACCGCGGCGAACTTGGCGACCTCGGTGCGGTAGATCAGGTCGGACTGGTCCTTGCGGATCATCGGCCGGTTCGTCGGGATCGGCACGACGCCCAGCTTGTAGATCTGGTGGAACTCGGCCGCCTCGGTCATGGCCGTACCGGTCATGCCGGAGAGCTTGTCGTAGAGGCGGAAGAAGTTCTGGAGGGTGATCGTGGCGAGGGTCTGGTTCTCGTCCTTGATCTCCACCCCTTCCTTCGCCTCGATCGCCTGGTGCATGCCCTCGTTGTAGCGGCGGCCGGCGAGGATACGGCCGGTGTGCTCGTCGACGATCATGACTTCGCCGTCGATGACGACGTAGTCCTTGTCCTTCTTGAACAGTTCCTTCGCCTTGATGGCGTTGTTCAGGTAGCCGACGAGCGGGGTGTTCACCGACTCGTAGAGGTTGTCGATGCCCAGCCAGTCCTCGACCTTCTGGACGCCGGACTCGTGGATGCCGACGGTGCGCTTCTTCTCGTCGACCTCGTAGTCCCCGGTCTCCTCGATGCCCTTGAGGGGCTCGCCGGGCTTGCCCTTGGTGAGACGCGTCACCAGCTTGGCGAAGTCGCCGTACCACTTGGTGGCCTGGTCGGCGGGGCCGGAGATGATCAGCGGCGTACGGGCCTCGTCGACGAGGATGGAGTCGACCTCGTCGACGATCGCGAAGTTGTGGCCGCGCTGGACCAGCTCGTCCTTCGACCACGCCATGTTGTCGCGCAGGTAGTCGAAGCCGAACTCGTTGTTCGTGCCGTACGTGATGTCGCAGTTGTACATCTCGCGGCGCTGCGCGGGCGGCATGTTCGCCAGGATGCAGCCGACGTCCAGGCCGAGGAACTTGTGGACGCGGCCCATCATCTCGGAGTCGCGCTCGGCCAGGTAGTCGTTGACCGTGATGAGGTGCACGCCCTTGCCCGAGAGCGCGTTCAGATACGCGGGCAGTGTGCCGACCAGGGTCTTGCCCTCACCGGTCTTCATCTCCGCGACATAACCGAGGTGCAGGGCGGCGCCGCCCATGAGCTGCACGTCGTAGTGGCGCTGCCCGAGCACGCGCTTGGCGGCCTCGCGCACGGTGGCGAAGGCCTCGGGCAACAGGTCGTCCAGCGTTTCGCCGTCGGCGAAACGCTCCTTGTACTCCGCTGTCAGCGCGCGCAGCTCGGCGTCGGAGAGGACCGTGAAGTCCTCCTCGATGGAGTTGACCTGGTCCGCGATGCGGTGCAGCTTGCGCAGGATCTTGCCTTCGCCTGCACGCATGATCTTCGAGAGGACGGACACGGGGGTTGGTCTCCTTGCCGGTCGGGCCTGGCACGGTCGGTTGTACTCGTCGGGCAACGGCCATCGTATGCGAGGACCCCGCTACGCCGGGAGGTCTGCCAGTACGTCAACGCTCGGGCGGCCTGGAAGGTGCCGCAAACAGGGACGCGGGGGCAGCGGGAGGCGGGGGTGCGGGCGCTCCGCGGGGGTTTCGGGCGGGGGGGGGTCGCGGGGGCCTCGGGCGGGGGATGCGCGCGGGTACGGGGCGGTGGGGTCGCGCGGGCCTCGGGCCGGGGGGCCGCGCGGACCTCGGGCGGGGCTGCACGCGGGCCTTGGGCGGAGGGCTTCGGGCGGGGACTGCACGTGGGCCTCGGGCGGAGGGCTTCGGGCGGGGCTTGGGCGGGGGGTTCGGGCGGGGGGTTCGCGTGGGCGCCGTGGCCTGGCACGCGCAAACCGCTGGCGCCCCGGCGGGCGCCCCGCGCAGAATCTGCCGATGGAGCCCGTCACCCTCACCACCTCGCGCCTGCTGCTGCGTACGTTCACCCCCGCCGACACGGACGAGGTGTACGCGGCCTGCCAGGACCCCGACATCCAGCGCTGGACGACCATCCCGTCGCCCTACGCGCGCGTGGACGCCGAGGGCTTCACCGGCCGCATGGTCCCCGACGGCTGGCGCCTCGACACGGAGTACACCTTCGCCGTGCGTCCCCGCGCGGGCGGCCCGCTCCTGGCCGCCACCAGCCTGCACCACCCGCGCGCGGGGAGCTGGGAGATCGGCTTCTGGACCGCGACCGAGCACCGGGGCAACGGCTACATGACGGAGGCCGTCCTGGCCCTCGCCCACTGGGCGTTCACCCGCCTCGGCTGCACGCGCCTGGAGTGGCGTGCCGAAGTGGGCAACACGGGCTCCCGCGCGGTCGCCGAGAAGGCGGGCTTCACGTTCGAGGGCACGCTCCGCGCGGCCCTGCCGAACAAGGACACCCTCCGCGACTGCTGGGTCGCCGCGCTCCTGCCCACCGACATCGGCCTCCCGTCCCAGCAGCAGTACCTCCCGGCGGGCCCCGTCGCACCGGGCCCGTCCGACACCTGAGGCCGCACACGGGGCGGGGCGGGGGCCCGGAGGTGGCAGCCCCCGGTTCCGCGCGGGGCCGGGGCCGGGCCACCGCGCCCCTTCCGGCGAGGGGGCAGCGGGACCGGGTCCCCCGCGTGGCCTCCTCCGGCAGCACCCCACCACCGAACCCGGTTGTCAGACCCTCCCCCTATCGTTCCGCTCATGACCGAGCCCACCCGCACGCACCGCCCCCAAGCCGAACTCACCGCCGCGGAGGCCCGCCGCCTGGCCCTGCGGGCCCAGGGGTTCCTCGGCGCCCCGGACCGCAGAGCGGGCGTCCGCGGCGTCCTCCGGCACCTGGGCGCGGTCCAGCTCGACACCATCTCGGTCCTGGCCCGCTCCCACGAGCTGATCCCGTACGCGCGCCTGGGCGCGGTCGGCCGCAAGACGGTCGAGCAGGCGTACTGGACCGACAGGCACGCCTTCGAGTACTGGTCGCACGCCGCCTGCGTGCTGCCCATCGAGGAGTGGCCCCACTTCGCCTTCCGCCGCCGCGCCTACCGCGCGCGCCCGCAGTGGCACCACGACCTCCCGGACGGCGCGTACGACCAGGTGATCAAGCAGCTCCGCGCTGAAGGCCCCCTGACGGCCACGGAGTTGGGCGGCGCGAAGAACAAGGGCGAGTGGTGGGACTGGTCCGAATCGAAGATCGCTGTCGAGCGCGCGCTGATGTACGGCGAGGTGGTGTGCGTGGAGCGCCGCTCCTGGAAGCGGGTGTACGACCTCGCCGAGCGCGCCGTGCCCGAGGCCCTGCTCCACGACGACCTGGACGACAGGGAGTGCGTGCGCCGCCTGGTCCGCCTGGCCGGCCGGGCCCTCGGCGTCGGCACCCGCGCGGACATCGCGGACTACCACCGTCTGAAGGGCGAGGAGTTCGACGCGGTGGTCGCGGACTCGGGTCTGGTGCCGGTGACGGTCGAGGGCTGGGACAAGCCCGCCTGGGCGGACCCCGAGGCCCTGGCGACGCCCCCGCGGGGCCGCCACCGCACCACGCTCCTGTCTCCCTTCGACTCGCTGATCTGGGAGCGGGCCCGCACGGAGCGGCTCTTCGGCTTCACCCACCGCCTGGAGGCGTACGTCCCCAAGCAGAAGCGGATTCACGGCTACTTCGCGATGCCGGTCCTCGCGGGCGGCCGTCTCGTCGGCCGCGTGGACCCGGCCCGCGAGGGCACCACGCTGGTGGCCAAGCAGGTGTCGCTGGAGGGCCCCAAGGCGGTGCCGGCGGTCGCCCAGGCGCTGCTCGAGGCGGCTCAGTGGGTGGGCTGCGACGCCGTCCGCGTGGAGCGCGTCATGGACCGCCCCGAACTGACGGCGGACCTGGTCCGCGCCCTCACCTGAGCCGGCGCCTCCGGGCGGCCCGCGCCCCCGCGGCGCCTCCCGGATTCCTCCGGCACCTCACCGGATCTCGAGGATCTTCTCCCGCATCGCGTAGACCACGGCCTCCATCCTGGAGTGCAGTTGCAGCTTCTCCAGGATGTTGCGCACGTGGTTCTTCACGGTGTTCTCGGAGATGAACAACTCCTTGGCGATGTCCCGGTTGTTCATGCCGGTGGCCACCAGCTTGAGGACCTCCAGCTCCCGGTCGGTGAGCCGGGGCGCGGGCACGAGGCGCCGCTCGTCGGTGCGCTGGATCATGGACTTGAACTCCGTGAGCAGCTTCGACGCCATCGACGGGCTGATCTGCGACTGCCCGTCGGCCACCGCGCGGATCGCCGTGGCGACCTCGTCCGTGGAGATCTCCTTCAGGAGGTAACCGGTGGCCCCCGCCTTGATCGCGTCGTAGAGGTCGGCCTCCTCGTCGCTGATCGTCAGCATGATGATCTTCGCGCTGGGGGCCACCTCCTTGATGGAGGTGCACGCCTCGATACCGCCGCGCTTGGGCATCCGCACGTCCATGAGGACGATGTCCGGCAGCAGGTCGGCAGCCTTGTCCACCGCCTCGGCGCCGTCCCCGGCCTCCCCGACCACCTGGATGTCCTCCTCGGCGGCGAGGACGATCTCCAGGCCGCGGCGGAAGAGCGCGTGGTCGTCCACGACGAGGACCCGGATGGGCTCCTTGCGCGGGGCGCCCGCGTCCGTGCCGATGCCGATGCCGTCACCGGCATCGTCGTTCCGCATCGGTCCGAAGCTGTCCGCCATCGTTCCTCCCCCTGAAGGCCAGGGCCAGTGGCTTGCCTTGGCTGCTCCAACCCTAGGCAGAGTCAACCGGGTTGGGCCGTCGCGCCCATGATTCCACGCCCGGCGCCCGGGTCGTGCACCCAGTGGTCGCACAGGGGTGCCCCTGGGAGCGAACACGCGCTCCAGGGGCACACCGTCCTCCGTGCTCCGCCAGGGCGGTCAGCCGCCGATGCTGCCGCCTCCGCCGGCCGACTGCACCTGGGTGACCATGGGGTCCGTGTTGAGGTGGATGACGCCGTAGTCGTAGGCGTGGCGCCGGTAGACGACGCTGGGCTCCTTGGTCTCGGAGTCGACGAACAGATAGAAGTCGTGGCCGACCAGCTCCATCTCGTAGAGCGCCTGGTCGAGCGACATGGGGGCCGCCACGTGCGTCTTCTCGCGGACCACGAGGGGGCCTTCGCCCTGGATCTCCAGCGAGCCGATCTTCTTGGTCGGTACGCCTTCGGGCTCCTCGCCACCGGCGACCAGGCTGCCGTCCCCGTTGAGATGCGCCGCGTCCGGCACGCTGTTGGCGACCTCGGCGGCGGAGAGCCGGCCCGCGCCGCGCCGGTTGTGCCGCTTGTCGTGCTGCTTGCGCAGCCGCGCCTCCAGCTTGGCGGTGGCCAGGTCGAGCGCCGCGTACGGGTCCGACGCCGAGGCCTCCGCCCGGATCACGGGTCCGCGCGTACGGACGGTGATCTCCACACGGTCGGAACGGTCGGCCTGACGCGGGTTGGTTTCCTTGGACACCTCGACGTCGAGGCTGATCACCTTGCCGTCGAGCTTCTGGATCTTGTCCAGCTTCAGCTTCTCGGCCACGTGCTTGCGGAACCGCTCGGGCACCTCGGTCTTGCGGCCCTTGACGACGATGTCCACGCAGAACTCCGTTCCCGGATCGCTCCGCGACTTCGGCGGAGCTTCTCCCTCTTGCACCAGGCCCCAGGAATTCCCGGAGCCTCGGACTCGGTGACTTCCACCTCCTCCTCCCCCGTGGACGAGATCTCCACCCCACCGGCCCGGGTGATTGCGGAAAACCCCAACCGGCACGGGCCCCGAACGGACCGGTACGGACCAACGACGACCGACGCGGTTCGATGCGCACCGACGTCGACCGACGCGGACCGGTCCGGACCGGCGTGGACCGGCATTCCGTTGTGCGAGGGGCGTTGTCCGCCACTCCTCACAACCGAACATATCTCGCCCGGACGGATGTCGTCACCCTCTACCCGCACGTACCTCCATTCGGATGCTTTATCCCTCTCACTACCTGCAACGTCGCAAGTTCTCAGTCAGTTCCGGTTTATTTCGAAGGATTCCGGCGAAGCGGCGACGACCGCCGCGCTCACCGTCTTTCCGCACGCCTTTGCACCGGTCAGCCGCGCATTCGCGGTCACGCCCACGGCGTCGTTCTGCGTGCCGCGGTTTGGCTGGTTCCCTATCTGGTTCTGCGCCTCGAACCGTGCCCGGCCTCCGTTCCCCGCCCGGCTCCCTGTGCGGGACACTCGATCATCTCCTTCCCCATATGCGCCGTCTACGCTCCTCAGTGCCCGGGCCGCCTCGGCGAGTGAGGCACCGGTCGTCATGACGTCGTCGACGACCACGACGTGCTCCGCGTCCCGCAGCAGCCGCCCCGCGCCCGCGGCGAGCTCCAGCGCACCCGCCAGGTTCGCCTGCCGTTCGCGGGAGTTGAGGCCCGCCTGGTCGGCGACCGCGCGTCGCTGCCGCAGCGCGGTGAGCACCCGCGCCCGTATCCCGTGGCGCCGCAGCTCGCCCGCGGCGGCGTACGCGATCCGCCGCACCGGGTCGTGCCCCCGGGCCCGCACTGCCCGCCCCGCGGACGGCACCGGCACCAGCAGGACGAGGCCCGGGCCTACGGAGCCGTGCGCCGCTCTTCTGGAATCTGCTGCCCTGTCCACGGCGCCTGGTGGCCTCGCCGGACCGTCCACAGCGCCGCTCTGTGGTCCGTACGCCTTTCCTCGTCGGCCGTCCGGCGCGCCACGCCCGCCCGAGGCGCTGGACGGCCCGCCCGAGGCGCTATACGGCCCGCCTGGGGCGCTATGGGGCCCGCCAGGGGCGCCACACGGTCCGCCCGGGGCGCCATGGGTCCCGTATCGCGTGGCCGGCGGGCCGGGGGCCCTGTCTCGTGGGCCGTACACCTTGCCCCGCAGCCCGGGCGTCCCTGGCGGCCCAGGCAACCCGGGCAGCCCGGGCAGCCCGCCCGCCGGGCTGTACCTCTCGCCCCGCGATGCGTACAGGTACAGCTCACCCCGCGGTCCGCGCGCCTCGCCCCGCACCCCGACTGTCGTGCCATGTGACCCGTCCCCCGTCCCAGGTGGCCCGTACAAGGCCCCTCCCAGGCCGCCGACGGCCCCCTGGGGCCCGCCCGCGGCTCCGTCGGCTCCCTCGGCCGCGTCGGTGGTCCCGCCCGTCACCGACGCCCGTACAGCCCCTGCCAGCGCCTCGCCGAGCGGTCCGACGAGCGCCAGTGCCCCCCTCTCCTTGTGTGCGAGCAGGACCGCCCGCACCGTGTCCTCGTACGCCGCCGCCGCGTGCACGACCGGCAGCCCTCGTGGCTCGGGCGTCGGCCGCACCCTGCGCGGCGCGGCCCCGCACAGAGCGGACCGGCACCGGGCGCACAGCGCCACCCGAGGCCTCGCGCAACCTCCGCACTCCGTCGGCAGCACCAGATCCGTGAGGTCCTGCCACCACCCCCGCATGACCACCACTGTGCCAACGCCCGCACGTCGCTGCCACCCCTGTGGACAACGCCCTGTGGATAACTCGCCCGCACCCCACTTGAGCAGGGCAGACACGGTCGAAGACCAGGCGAGAGCGTGAGCGCGCGACCTGCGACCCCGCACCGCCAGGGAAGCGTCGGCAGACCCGCCGCACGCCCGCGACCCGCCGCACGCCCGAAGCCCACAGCCCACAGCCCACAGCCCACAGCCCACAGCCCACAGCCCACAGCCCACAGCCCACAGCCCACAGCCCAACGAGACCCGAACCCGACGGAGATCCGCACCGCCCACTCGGCCGGGCCCGCCCGAGCCCAATCGAGCCCAGCCCAGCCCAGCGGCCAGCTCCAGCCCCGCCCCCGCGCACGGCACGCCCCCGCTCCCCGCGCCCCGCCGCGGGCCACCGTCACCCGGGGTAGACCGGCCCCGTCCCGTCCTTGCCGACCGTCTGCCACTGGCCTCCCGACGGCAGCCGCACGATGCCGTCGTCCGAGTGCGCGAGCAGCGGCTGCGTCTCGTCCTCGGACGCGGCGATCTCCTTCACGCCGGTCAGACCGGGCAGCGTCGCCCCGGCGCGTGCCGAACCGTCGCACTGCACGTACCGCATCTGCTGCACGCCCCCGGACTCACGCCCCACCACCACGAGGCGGCTGGGCCCCGCCCAGGACATGGCGGTGACCTCCTCCATCTGCGGGGCCGCCTCGCGCGGCTCGACGACGGAGATCTCCGGCCGCTCGTCCTTGCCCACCGTGCGCTCGACGCGGCCGATGCGCAGCGACGTCTTGCCGCCCTTCTTCACCAGGAGCGCGATGCGCACGCCGTCGGCCGACACCCGGATCGCCTCGATGTGGCCGTCCAGGCCCGACACCCGTACCCGGACCGGCTCGCCCTTGCCCTGCCCGAGCCAGAGCAGCCGCCGGTCCCCTGGATCGCGGTCGGCCACCCACAGGTCGCCCCGGCCGTCCCAACTGGGCGTGGACAGGCCCTGGTCCGGCGTCTTGGCCCGTGAGCGCACCCCGGGGCCGCCGAGCGTGCCGCCGACCAGGGACGCCGTGTACAGCCTGCGCCCGTCGTGCGACACCCCGGCCGCGCGCACCTCGTTGCGCGACACCGCCACCGACCGCAGCTCCTGCTCGGGATGGCCGAACGGCCCGGACACCGGCTCGGGCTTGGCGTTGCTCCCGGCGTTGCCCGGCATCCGTACCAGCCGCCGCTTCTCGTCGACGTAGTACTGGTACGACGGGCGGTTCGCGCTGCGGGGCGACGCGACCGTCTCGGCCTGGTCCTTGCCGAGCACGCAGAGCTGCGAGCCGCTCTCCCGCTGGAGCTCCACCTGTTCCACCCCGGAGGACGCCAGGTCCTGGAGGGTGAACAGCAGTTGCGCCGCCATCTCGGTGCACCGCTGCCGGTCGACCTGGCCCACCCGCTCGGCCAGCGGCACGACCAGCTTGTTCTTGTCGTCCGGAGTCAACGACCCGGCGTCCGGGGCCAGTGCCGTGCTGGAGTTGAACCGCGAGGTGACCACCGGTCCCAGCCAGTGCGTGGGCCCGTCGATGAGCGACTTCACGGTCTCCGTCAGCGGATCGATGCGCTGGCGTACGTAGATGGGGTCCGCGACGAGCGCCTTTGGCCCGCTGTCGCGGCCGCCCGCCCCGGGGGCGGCGAAGTAGTACTTGTTGACCGCCTCGTAGTTGCGCTCGAAGTCCGACTCGCCGAGCACGACCCCCTTGGGCAGCCGGTCGATGCGCCACACCCGGCCGTTGGGCCCGTTCTGCTGCGAGAGGTGCACGGTCTCCGCGTACGCCCGCTCGTCGGGCACGTACGCGTGCTGCTTGTTGACCGTCGCGACCTGGCGCCCGGTCAGCGAGTACGTCCGGCCGCCCCCGCTGTCGTTGCCCAGGTTGTCCGCGACCGTGTTCGGGCCGTCCGCGAGCACCGTGGTGGAGTGCTCCGGTTCCCAGGTGGCGGACGCTTCCTTGGTGAGGTACTTGCGGGCGATCGCGAAGTCCGGGTCGTCGCTGGTCAGCGCCTCCAGGAAGCCCTGGACGATGTCCACGGCCCGGGCGTTCTCGGCCGGCGGCATCGCGTACACGCGCACCTGGGACTGCGAGTCCGGCCGCTGCGAGGCGTCGACCTTCTTCAGGTTCCCCTCGTCGGGCATGGAGGCGCAGCCCGCGAGCAGCGTCCCGCACGTGGCGAGCACCAGGCAGGCCCGCAGCGGGCGCCCGCGCCCGATCCGTTCAGCGCCCACGCGAGGCCCCCTCTTCCGCACCGGCGCCCGGCCCGTCGCCACTGCCCGCTCCCGGCTCGTCGTCCAGATCCTCACGCCGCACGGCGCCTTGGCCATCCCGCACGGCGTCTTCGCTGTGCCGCACGGCGCCTTCCCTGTGGCGTACGCCGTCCGCGCCCCGCGCGTCCTGCCGTACGCCGTCCGCGTGCTGCGCACCCTCACTGTGCGGCGCGCCCCGGCCCGGCGTCGGCGCCGGACGCGTCGGGCTCCCGTTCGTACTTCCCGTGTGTTCGTCCGCACTTCCCGTGTGTGCGTCCGTACTTCCCATGTGTTCGTCGCCGGGCACCGCGGACTGGCGGGGCACCACGCGTGCGCCGTTGCCCGGAAGTGCCGCCGGGTCCACGTCCACGGTCGCCACGTGCGCGTGGCGCGGCGCGATCGGCGCCTTCGCCGGTACGGGCGGAGGCACCCGCTCCGGGGGCTGGTGAGGCACGGTGGCCCGCTTGCCGCCGCCCCCGCGCGGCAGGCCCGCCGCGTCCAGGCCGCGGTGGCGCCGCGAGTCGTCCGGTTCGAGCGGTATCGGGGAACCCCGCAGCACCTCGTCGGCGGTGCGCGGCAGTGTCAGGCGGAACTGCGAGCCGCCGCCCGGCTCGCCCCAGGCCTGCAGCCAGCCGCCGTGCAGTCGCGCGTCCTCCAGGGCGATGGACAGGCCGAGGCCCGTACCGCCGGTGGTACGCGCGCGTGCCGGGTCGGCCCGCCAGAAGCGGCTGAACACGCGCGTGGCCTCGCCGGGCTTCAGCCCCACCCCGTAGTCCCGCACGGCGACGGCGACCGCGCCGCCCGCCGCCGCGAGCTTGACCACGACGTCCTTGCCCTCGCCGTGCTCCACGGCGTTGACGACGAGGTTCCGGAGCACCCGCTCGACGCGCCGCGCGTCGGCCTCCGCGACGACCGGCTGCTGGTCTCCGACGACCCGTACGCGGGTCCCCTTGCGCTCGGCGAGCGGCTCGGCGCCGCCCACGACCCGGCGGACGACCTCGCGCAGGTCTATCGGCTCGGCCTCCAGGGCGGCCGCGCCCGCGTCGAAGCGGCTGATCTCCAGGAGGTCGCTGAGCAGCGACTCGAAGCGGTCGAGCTGGTCGGCGAGCAGCTCCGCGGAGCGCGCCGTCACCGGGTCGAAGTCCTCGCGCGCCTCGTGGATGACGTCGGCCGCCATCCGTACGGTCGTCAGCGGCGTACGCAGCTCGTGCGACACGTCCGACACGAACCGCCGCTGCATCCGCGACAGCTCCTCCAACTGCTGGATCTTGAGCTGGAGGTTCTGCGCCATCTTGTTGAAGGCCTCGCCGAGGCGCGCGATGTCGTCCTCACCGGTGACCTTCATCCGCTCCTGAAGGCGCCCGGCGGACAGCCGCTCGGCGATCCCGGCCGCCATCCGCACGGGCGTGACGACCTGCCGCACGACCAGCCAGGCGATGGCCCCGAGGAGCACCACCACGAACAGCCCCGCCGTCGCGAGCGTGCCGCGCACCAGGCTCATCGACTCCTCCTCCTGCGTGAGCGGGAAGAGGTAGTAGAGCTGGTACGAGTCGCCGTTGAGGTCGCTGAGCTGCTTGCCGATGACCAGGCCGGCCTGCGACGCGCGGTGGTCGATGAACTTGATACGCGTGTTGCTCTGGTAGGCCAGCGTGCCCTCGCCGACCTTCTCGCGCACCTCTTCGGGCACGCTCTGGATCGGGTCCACACCGCCGGAGGCCCGGGGTCCGCGGACGCTGCCGACGTCGCCCGTGTTGGCGCTGAGCGTCACGACGTAGAACGCGTTCTGCCCACCGCTGGCGAGCTGTTCGGCCAGCTCCGACATCCACACGGCGGCGTTCTGCGCGGTGGGGCCGTCCGTGCCGTCGCCCTGGGGGGAGACCTGGCGCGCGGAGTTGGCCTTCTCCTGGGCGACGCGGAAGCCGCCGTCGGCCTGGCTCTGCGAGGCGTTGACCTTCGCCTTGAGCAGGCCGTTGCTGACCGAGCTCATGACGACGAAGCCGAGCAGCAGCACCACGCCGAGCGACATCAGCAGCGTCGTGACGACGACCCGGAGCTGGATGTTGCGCCGCCACAGCCGCATGACGGGCAGCAGTGGGCGCCGTACCCAGCGCGTGAAGAGCCGCAGGAAGGGGCTGCCCTGCACGCCGCCCTGCAGCATCCGGCCGCCGTCGACCAGGGCCCCGAACCGGGACCCTCGCCGCGGCGGCCGCACAGCCCGCCCCGGCCGTGCTCCCGGGTCGCCGGGCGCCGGAGCGGAACTGTCCCGCGACATGTCAGCTCGGTCCGGCCTTGTAACCGACGCCACGGACGGTCACCACGATCTCGGGACGCTCGGGGTCCCGCTCGACCTTGGAGCGCAGGCGCTGCACGTGCACGTTGACCAGGCGGGTGTCCGCCGCGTGGCGGTAGCCCCACACCTGCTCCAGCAGCACCTCGCGCGTGAACACCTGCCAGGGCTTGCGGGCGAGCGCGACCAGCAGGTCGAACTCCAGCGGCGTCAGCGCGATGGACTGGCCGTCCCGCTTCACGGAGTGCCCCGCCACGTCGATGACCAGGTCACCGATGGCGAGCTGCTCCGGGGCGGGCTCCTCGGACCTGCGCAGCCGCGCACGGATGCGCGCCACCAGCTCCTTCGGCTTGAACGGCTTGACGATGTAGTCGTCAGCCCCCGACTCGAGACCCACCACCACGTCCACGGTGTCACTCTTCGCCGTGAGCATGACGATCGGAACGCCGGACTCCGCCCTGATCAGGCGGCACACCTCGATGCCGTCCCGACCCGGCAGCATCAGGTCGAGCAGTACAAGATCAGGCTTTGCCTCCCGGAAAGCGGCCAACGCCTTGTCGCCGTCGGCAACGAACGACGGCTCGAAACCCTCACCACGCAGCACAATCCCGAGCATCTCGGCCAGTGCGGTGTCGTCGTCGACGACAAGGACTCGTCCCTTCATGCCTGACATCATCCCATTAGCTAATCGTTACCTGGCGTGACCTGGCACACAGCTCGGCAAGGCCCTCCCTCGTCACCGGCGACACGACGCCCTCCTCCGTCACGATCGCCGTCACCAGCTCCGGAGGCGTCACGTCGAAGGCGGGGTTGTAGGCCTGCGTCCCCAGGGGGGCCACCGGAATCCCGCCTCCCGCTTCCACTCCCGTCACCGGTACGAACGGCACTGTGACCTCCGTCACCTCGTGTCCGCCCCGCTGCTCGACCTCGATGGAGGCGCCGTCCGGGGTCTCCGGGTCCACGGTCGTCACCGGCGCCACCACGATGAACGGCACGTGGTGGTAGCGCGCGAGCACCGCGAGCGGATAGCTCCCCACCTTGTTGGCCACCGAACCATCGGCCGCGATCCGGTCGGCGCCGATCAGCACCGCGTCGACCTCGCCGCCCGCGAACAGCGACCCCGCCGCGTTGTCCGTGAGAAGGGTGTACGCCATGCCGTTGCGCGCCGCCTCGTACGCCGTGAGCCGGGCGCCCTGGAGCAGCGGCCGCGTCTCGTCGACCCAGAGCCGGCGCAGCCGCCCCACGCGGTGCGCGGCGAGCGCCACCGCGAAGGCCGTGCCCTCGCCGCCGGAGACCAGGGCCCCGGTGTTGCAGTGCGTGAGGACGCGGTGCCCGCCGCCGGGCAGCAGCTCGTCGAGCAGCGCCAGGCCGTGCGCCGCCATCCGCCTGCTGGCCTCGGCGTCCTCCTGGTGCAGCGCCCGCGCGGCGGCCAGGGCGACGCGGGCCGCGTCCGTCGCGTCGGCCCCCGCCGTCACCGCGTCGCGGTACGCCGCGTGGGCCCGGCGCACGCCGTACGCGAGGTTGACGGCGGTGGGCCGCGCGTTCGCGAGGGCGTCGGCGGCCTCGTCCACGTCGAAGCCGCGCGCCGCGGCCAGCGCGACGCCGTACGCCCCGGCGATGCCGAGCAGCGGCGCCCCGCGCACGGCGAGCGTCCGGATCGCCTGCACCAGGGCAGGCGCGTCCGTGCACACCAGCTCGGTCTCCTCACCGGGCAACCTGGTCTGGTCGAGCAGGACGAGCACGGGACCTTCGGGCGGCTCGTCCCAGCGGATCGCGCGACTCGTGGGGACAGCGGGACTCGTGGGTTCGCCGGGCCCACCGGGCCCCGGAGAGGTGGTCGAGGCCACCGGACCGCCTGAGGGTGTCGATGGTGTCGATGGTGCCGGGGGTGATGGTGCTGGGGGCGCGGGTGTCGCCGGGTGCACTGGAGGTGCCGGGGACGCAGGTGATGCCGGAGATGCCGGTGCTGCTGGAGGTGCCGCGGGTACAGGAGTCGCGGGAGCGCCCTCCGGGACCTCGGGTTCCCTCGCGGGCGGTGCGGCGGCGCCGGGGGGCGGTGCGGCGGCGCCGGGGGGCGGTGGGGTGGTGCCGGGGGGCGGTGGGGTGGTGCCGGTGGGCGGTGTCGGCCGTACGTCCTCGCCTGATTGCGCGTACTGATCAGCCATCCGCCCAGTCTGCCCGGTACCCGTCGGACAATAGAAGGTGTCCAGCCCGGACAGCGCACGGTCTCCATGCCCCCGTGCCTGGTCCCCGGGCCACCCCACCGTGGCACGATGGCAGCCAACCTGCCCCCGCGTCCGCGGGCGGGCACTGTGAAGGAGCGACGATGAACGACACTCCGGGCTGGGCCTCGCCCGGATCTGCCCCCTCCGACGGACCCGGCCCCGGCGAGGAGGGATCCCCCGCGCCCGAGGACCGGCCGAGCGGTCCTTCCTCGAAGTGGTCCAAGGAGCAGCCGCCGCCCGCCCAGTGGTCCGCGCCCGGCGCCCCCGGCCCCGGCCAGAGCCCGCCACCGCCCGCGCCGCCCGGCCAGGGCTGGGGCGGCGCCCGGCCCGGCGGCCAGGGTGGCCCCGGAGGTCCAGGCGGCCCCGGAGCCCCGGGCGGACCCGGTGGCCCCTACAGCGGCTGGGGTGCGTGGCAGGGCCCGCCGCCCGCCGCCAAGCCCGGCGTCATCCCGCTCCGCCCGCTCGCCGTCGGCGAGATCCTGGACGGCGCGGTCTCCACGATGCGCACGCACTGGCGCACGGTGCTCGGCATCTCGCTGACCGTCGCCGTCGTCACCGAGCTGCTCGTCGTCCTCCTCCAGGGGCTCGTCCTCAACGACGCCGCCGACACGGAGGCCCTCGACGACCCGAGCGCGACGGTCGGCGAGGTGACCCGCGCCCTCGGGGACACGCTTCTGAGCTCGGGCGTGGTCCTCGTCATCACCCTGCTCGGCACGATCGTCGCGACCGCCCTGCTGACGATGGTCACCAGCCGCGCCGTGCTCGGCAGGTCGGTCACCACGGCGGAGGCCTGGCAGGACTCCCGGCCGCTGCTGGCCAAGCTGCTCGGCCTGACGCTGCTGCTGCCACTCATCGCCGTGGGCATCGTCGCGGCCGGCACCCTGCCCGGCGTCCTGATCGCCGCCGCCGGGTCCACGGACGCCGGTGTGAGCCTCGCGGTCCTCGGCGGACTCGCGGCGGGCGTCGTCTCCATCTGGCTGATGGTCCGCCTCTCGCTCTCCTCCCCGGCGCTGATGCTGGAGAAGCAGGGCGTGAAGAAGTCGATGAGCCGGTCCGCGAAGCTGGTGCAGCGCTCCTGGTGGCGGGTCTTCGGCATCCAGTTGCTCGCCGCGGTCATCGCGAACGTCATCGCGTCGATCATCGTCATTCCGTTCACCGTCGTCGCGGGCGCGCTCAGCGGTGACAGCGTGTCCAGCCTCCTGGACAGCGGCACGGGCGACGTCGGCTGGACCTTCCTGATCATCAGCGGCGTCGGCCAGGTGATCGGCTCCATGCTCACCTTCCCGATCACCGCGGGCGTCACCGTGCTCCTCTACATCGACCAGCGGATCCGCCGCGAGGCCCTGGACCTGGAGCTCGCCCGCGCGGCCGGCGTCCCGGGCCACGGCACCTCCGACGCGCCCGGCAGCACCTCCGGGAGCTGATGCGGTGACCTGGGCGGGGACAGTTCTCCACCGGCTCGGCGCTGCCGTCCTGCCGCCGCACCGCGGCTTCGGGACGGCACCGCGGCCGGGCCACGGCCCCGGCGCGGCACCGACAGGTCTCGGTACGACGCCTGCAGACCTCGGCACGACGCCGACAGGCCCCGGCATGACGCCGGCAGACCTCGGCACCGCACCGGCGGACTTCGGCACGCCACCGCCCCTGACGCCCCACACCGCCTTCAGCGCGGCCCGGGCCCTGCCCCGCACCGGCGACGAGCCTCCGCTGACGATCCCGCGCGGCCCCGCACGCGAGGCGGCCGAGCGCGAGCTGTCCAAGCCGACGTACCACGAGAACGACCCGAGCCTCCTCCAGCGCGCCCTGAACCGCTTCTGGGAGTGGGTCGACGACGTGTTCGGCGCCGCCTCCGGGGCCGCCCCGGGCGGCGCGCTCGGCCTGCTGGTCATCGTCGTCGCCGTGGCCGCCGTCATCGCGGCCCTGTGGTGGCGCCTGGGCACCCCGCGCCGCGCCGGGGCCCCCTCGGCGGCGCTCTTCGACGACCGCCCGCGCAGCGCCGCCGAACACCGCGCGGCCGCCGAGGCACACGCCGCCCAGGGGCACTGGAACCAGGCCGTCCAGGAGCGCATGCGCGCCATCGTGCGCTCCCTGGAGGAACGCGCGCTCCTCGATCCACGCCCGGGCCGCACGGCGGACGAGGCCGCCGCGGAGGCGGGCCGGGCCCTGCCCGCGCACGCGGACGGGCTGCGCTCCGCGGCCCGGGAGTTCGACGACGTCACGTACGGCGGACGCAGCGCCGACCCGGCCGCGTACCACCGCCTCAGCGACCTCGACCGGACCCTGGACCGCGCCAAGCCCCTGCTCAGCACCGCCGCCACCCGCTCCCCGGGAGCCGCCGGATGACGGGCCCGACACGCCCCGCGGACGCGCCGGGCAACGACACCTCGACCTCTCGCAACGACACCCCGCCCCCTCGCAACGAGACCGCCCATGCCCGCGAGGGCACCGCGGCCGCCCGCGCCGAGGCTCCGTCGCAGCCCTCCCCCACGCCCGCCGGCGCTCAAGAAGGCGCCCCTCCGCCTGCCGGAACCTCCCTCTCCGCCACCCCCCGCCAGCTCTGGACCCGTGCCCGGGGCCTCGCCCTCGCCCTCGTCGTACTCCTCGTCGCTGCCGTCGCCATCGCCACCGTCCGCTCCGGCGACCGGCACGGGCGCCTGGACCCGCGCTCCGCCGACCCCTACGGCAGCCGGGCCGTCGCCCAGCTCCTCGAGGACCGGGGCGTGACCACGCGCGTGGTCACCACCACCGAGGAGGCCCGGGCCGCCGCGGGCCCGGACACCACGCTCCTGGTGGCCGACCCCGACGTCCTCACCGACCGCCAGCGGTCCCGCCTCCGCGACGCCATCAAGGACTCCGGCGGCCGTACCGTCCTGGTCGCCCCGGACGGCTCCTCGGTCCCGGCCCTCGCACCCGGTGTCTCCGCGGACGCTGCCCGCAGCCTCGACTCCACGCTCTCCCCGCGCTGCTCGCTGCCCGCCGCCCGCCGCGCAGGCACCGCCGACGTCGGCGGCATCCGCTACGAGACGCTCGCCCCCGACGCCGACTCCTGCTACGTCAACGACGGCCTGCCCAGCCTGGTGCGCCTCCCTGCCGCCGACGCGCGCGGGGGCACGCCCGGCGACACCGTCGTCCTCGGCGCCCCCGACATCCTCCACAACGACCGTCTCGACGAGCACGGCAACGCCTCGCTCGCCCTGCAACTGCTCGGTTCCCGCCCCCACCTGGTCTGGTACCTCCCCTCGCTTTCCGACGACGCCGTCGACGACAGCGCCGACGAGGGCTTCTTCAACCTGATCCCCTCCGGCTGGCTCTGGGGCACCCTGCAGCTCACCCTCGCCGCCGTGCTCGCCGCCTTCTGGCGCGGCCGCCGCCTCGGGCCCCTGGTCCCCGAAAAACTCCCCGTCGCGATCCGCGCCTCCGAAGCCGCCGAAGGCCGCGCCCGCCTCTACCGCAAGGCCGACGCCCGCGACCGCGCCGCGACCGCTCTGCGCTCCGCCACCCGCACCCGTCTCGCCCCCCTCGTCGGCGTCCCCACCGCCCGGGCCCATACGCCCGAAGCGCTCCTGCCCGCCCTGACCAGCCGTCTCCGCACGCCCGGCCAGGACCTGCGCCCCCTCCTCTTCGGCCCGCCGCCCGGCGACGACGCGGCACTCATCGCCCTCGCCGACCAACTCGACGCCCTCGAAAGTGAGGTACGTACTTCATGATGGACCCGACCACTGACAACGCCGGGAGCTCCGACCGCGCCCGCTCCTCCCTGGAGTCCCTGCGCACCGAGATCTCCAAGGCCGTGGTCGGCCAGGACCCCGCCGTCACCGGCCTCGTCGTGGCCCTGCTCTGCCGCGGCCACGTCCTGCTCGAAGGCGTCCCCGGCGTCGCGAAGACCCTCCTCGTGCGCGCGCTCGCCGCGTCCCTCGAACTCGACACCAAGCGCGTCCAGTTCACCCCCGACCTGATGCCCAGCGACGTCACGGGCTCCCTCGTCTATGACGCCCGGACCACGGAGTTCTCCTTCCAGCCGGGCCCGGTCTTCACCAACCTCCTGCTCGCCGACGAGATCAACCGCACGCCGCCCAAGACCCAGTCGTCCCTGCTCGAAGCGATGGAGGAGCGCCAGGTCACCGTCGACGGCACCCCGCGCCCCCTCCCCGAGCCGTTCCTCGTCGCCGCCACCCAGAACCCCGTCGAGTACGAGGGCACCTACCCGCTGCCCGAGGCCCAACTGGACCGCTTCCTGCTGAAACTGACGGTCCCCCTGCCCGGCCGCGACGACGAGATCGCCGTGTTGCGGCGCCACGCGGAAGGCTTCAATCCGCGCGACCTGCGCGCTGCCGGCGTGCGCCCCGTCGCGACAGCCGCCGATCTCGACGCGGCCCGCGCCGCCGTCGCCAAGACCGCCGTCTCCCCCGAGATCACGGCCTACGTCGTCGACATCTGCCGCGCCACCCGGGAGTCCCCGTCGCTCACCCTCGGCGTCTCCCCGCGCGGCGCCACGGCGCTGCTGTCCACGGCTCGCGCCTGGGCCTGGCTGACCGGCCGCGACTACGTCATCCCGGACGATGTGAAGGCCCTCGCCCTGCCCACGCTCCGCCACCGCGTACAACTGCGCCCCGAGGCGGAGATGGAGGGCGTGACCGCCGACTCCGTCGTCACCGCGATCCTGAACCACGTCCCGGTGCCCCGCTGATGGCTCCGACCGGCCGCGCCGCCCTGCTGGCGGCCCTGGGCTCCCTCCCCGTGGGCATCCTGGAGCCCAGCCTGACCGGCCTGCTCGCCGTCAACGGCTCCCTGGCCCTGGCCTGCGCCTGCGACTACGCCCTCGCCGCTCCCGTACGCCGCCTCGGCCTGACCCGCTCCGGCGACACCTCCGTGCGCCTCGGCGAAGCCGCGGACATCCAGCTCACCGTCACCAACCCCACTAACCGCCCCTTGCGTGCCGACGTCCGTGACGCCTGGCCGCCCAGCAGTTGGCAGCCCGGAACGGAGACCGCCGCAGCCCGGCACCGCCTGACCGTCCTGTCCGGCGAGCGCCGCCGTCTCACCACTCGCCTGCGCCCCACGCGCCGCGGTGACCACCAGGCGGACCGCGTCACGATCCGCTCCTACGGCCCCCTCGGTCTCTTCACCCGCCAGGGCGGCCACCGCGTCCCCTGGTCGGTACGTGTCCTCCCGCCCTTCCTCAGCCGCAAGCACCTGCCGTCCAAGCTGGCCCGCCTGCGGGAGCTCGACGGCCGCACCAGCGTGCTGCTCCGCGGCCAGGGCACGGAGTTCGACAGCTTGCGCGAGTACGTGCCCGGGGACGACACCCGCTCCATCGACTGGCGCGCCACCGCCCGCCAGTCCTCGGTGGCCGTGCGCACCTGGCGCCCGGAACGCGACCGTCACATCCTGATCGTCCTGGATTCGGGCCGCACCTCCGCGGGCCGCGTCGGCGACGCTCCCCGGCTCGATGCCTCGATGGACGCCGCGCTCCTCCTCGCAGCCCTGGCGTCCCGCGCCGGCGACCGGATCGCCCTTCTCGCGTACGACCGTCAGGTACGGGCCCTGGTCCAGGGGAAGGCGGCGGGAGATGTCCTGCCGTCCCTCGTGAACGCCCTGGCCACGCTCGAACCGGAGCTCGTCGAGACGGATGCCCGTGGCCTCACCGCCACGGCTCTGCGCACGGCTCCCCGCGGCGCACTGATCGTCCTGTTCACCAGCCTGGAAGCGGCTCCGGTGGAAGAGGGCCTGCTCCCCGTACTTCCACGTCTCACGCAGCGCCATACCGTTCTGGTCGCGTCCGTCGCGGACCCTCACATCGCCGCAATGGCCGCGGCCCGAGGGACCACGGACGCGGTCTACGACGCCGCAGCCGCCGCCCAGGCCCAAGCGGAACGGCACCGTACGGCGGAGCAGCTCACCCGCCACGGTGTCACCGTCGTGGACGCCACCCCTGACGACTTGGCCCCGGCACTGGCCGACGCCTATCTTTCCCTGAAGGCAGCAGGCCGCCTCTAGAAGCGTCCTCGCTCAGGCCCTGGCCTCGACCAGCGACGGGTACCAGAGCAAAAGAACCCCATAACGCAGAAAGCCCCCGTGCCATTCGGCACGGGGGCTTTCCCATCACATTTAGTTCGGCGGCGTCCTACTCTCCCACAGGGTCCCCCCTGCAGTACCATCGG
>NZ_BNBT01000074.1 GCF_014656095.1 Streptomyces longispororuber | reverse complement strand
CCGCCTTGGCACCGAAGCTGCCCATACCACCGCAGCCCAACTAAGCCGATCTTGAGTAAGGGGGTTGGGGAGTGCTTCGCACTCCCGGGGCGGGTCCGCTGCGCTCCCCCGCCTGACGGTCCTTCCGGCTGCGCCTCCAGAACCGTGGGGCCCGCTGGCGCGGGCTGGGCTGGTTACGAGGGGTGGGGGTCGCTCGTTCGTGTCGGGTTCCAGTGTAGCGGGTGCATCAGATTGATGCAGCATGTACCTTTGGCGGAAACACGAGACCCCCCCCCCCAACCACCCAGACAGGCGCGACTTTTGATGCAAGGTCAGCGCCGAAATTCGGTTTCCCTACTCACGCGAGGAATAAGGAATTTGGGAAGCTGCGGACCCGAGCCACAGAACGGTCCCTCAGATATCGGAAAGCTTGAATTCCGGCATGCGGAGGTACCGGAGCCGAATGGCCCCCCGGGCCGGGCGGCGGAACCACCCACCGGGAGCGGCCGCGCTCTCTCCCTTTTGAGCGCCACGGCCGATACCACCCGAGACTCAGAGCCGCTGCTGCTGTTCACGTCCCGCAGCGGGCCGACGAACCCGCACGCGAAGCCGCGCGCGCCACGACGGGGTCTGGCCCCGAGGCTCTGGTGCTACTGATGGGCTGATCCCACAGCGTGGCGGTGCTTGATCAAGGCGAGGAGAACCGGTATCACGCGCGCGCACGCTCTAGAAGCAAGAGCCGTACGTTTTCGCAGGTCACAGAGCCGAGTTTGGAAAGATATGTCAGCCCTGGACTGACATATCTCGGTTGTGACGTCAGCCGGTCCTGACTGATCAACATCGTTTCGTGGCAGTAGTGCCACGAAACGATGCACGGTGTGTCAGCCGGGGGGCGGGCCCGATCCGGAAGCGGAGGTCAGTCCAGGGCTGACGTACGGGTGACTTTCGTGTCGGCGCTGCCGCGTTTTGGTGGCACTACTGCCACGGTTCTCCGCTATGGTTCTGGCACTACGACGATCAAGGAGGCAGCGACCCCATGAGCTCAGGGCCCCTGGACGGCAGCGCAGCGCCGAAGCTGCCCGGCGCCCCGTCCCGTCGTCGGCGGCGCCCGAAGCCGCCGCCCACCGCCTACAACCGGTCCTCCGGCTCGATCATCGAGCTGCCCGCCGGCCATGCCGCCCAGGTCTTCCCGGTCGGCTCCAGCACGGGGTTCATCGGCGAGGCATTCTCCATGGACAGCCTGGAGTTCATGCGTTGGGCGGCTGGCCGCTACGACAGCGACCGGTTCGTGCTCGTGGTGCTGTTCCACCTGATGGGCTCCCAGAAGCCCGGCGGGTTGATCGAGGCCAAGCACGAAGACGTCGCTGCAGACCTTGGGTACAGCCGGCCGCACATCAGCCGCGTCTTCAACGTCCTGGAGGCCGATGGCGCGCTGCGCAGGCTCCAGCGGGGCCTGTACCAGCTCAACCCGGCCGCATCGCTCAGGGGCGGTCTCAGGGAGCCGCGCAAGGGCGAGAAGAAGCGCTCCAAGGCGGGTATGGGCGACAGGGTGGAGCAGTTGGACCTGCTGCGCGAGATCATGGAGGACCCGGACGCGCCCGAAGCGTTCCGGGCGATGGCCGCTCCCGGCGCGAAACTGGAAGTGCGCAAGGAGTCGGATGGGGAAGGGAAGGCCACGTCATGACGTCCGCTGCCGAGGATTGGGTTCCGCGCCGCAACGTGCTGTGGGGCAGTCTCAACGGTCTCGCGTACGTGCCACGGCTGCCTCCCACCGCCTACACGCTGCTGCTGCACATGATGACCGAGCAGGAGCCGGGCGGCCTGGTCGTCGCCACGCACGACGAACTCGCGGCCGGTCTCGCGATGGAACGCGGCATGATCAGCCGAGCCATGCCGCACCTGGTCGCTGCCCGGCTCGTCACCGTGGTCCGTCGCGGCCGCTTCCAGCTCCACCCGATGATCGCCGCCTTCAACGACCCCCGCGAACAACAGCGCGCCGTCAAGGCGCTCCCCAGGGACATGCGCCTGGACGTCGGCGACTTCGAAGACGAGTATGAGCGCCGCTTCCAACTCCACCTGGAAGAGAAGGCCCGCAAGGCCGAAGCCAAGGCCAAGGGCAACGTCACGCCCATCAACAAGACGACCCGTCTCAAGCGCGTCCACTGACCCGGCCGCCCAGCCGGGCGGCCGGGCAACACGGCGCTGCACCCCCGGTGCAGCGCCTTCGTCGTACCCGCCCGCGATCAAGCCGCTCTGTACGCCGCTGTGAGCGCCTGTACGGCCGTCGACCACGCCCTAGAGGCCAGAGGGCGTTCCGGCGCGGCAGGCGGCCGTACAGCGCCGGAAGGATCATGTGGGCGTGCTGCCGTGCGAATGCTGCGCTGCATCCGGGAGCTCACATGCAGCAACAGGAGCAGCACGACCCGCTGCCCCTGTTGCACTATCCGGGTGAACCACGATGCGGGCCGCGTCAGGTGTCCATGCCGCTGGCGCGGGCGATGTCCTCCACCGTCTGCTCGTCCTGCCGACGCTGGTGCTGCTGGGCATCGAGTTTGTCCCGCATCGCGCGCAGCTTGTCCGAGTCGTTCGCGACGTCCGGGGGCACCAGCGACATCGCGGCCTTGGCGTGCTCGCCGTCACCGAGGCGGGCGACGACATGGTCGGCGCGGTCCTCGTGGCCGGGCTCCATCGCCCCGAGCAGCCCGAGGAGGATGAGCAGCTCCTGCTGCACTTCCTCGGTGAACAGTTCCTTCTCCTCCGGTTCCAGATCGAGCCGGAACCGGCCGCCGCCGGCCTTCACGTACTCGCGGATCACCTCCATCAGGAGCTCGAACTGGGCCTGGGGCATCCGGGCCCGGAGCGTCTCCACGTAGAGCGCGTACCGCGCCCGGATCATCGCGGCCGGATCCTCGGGTGTCCCTGCGTCGGCCATGGACTTCTCCCTCCAGCGGTTCGGGCCAGGCGGTCAGATTCGCCAGGAGCGGATGCGGTCGGCGGCGTCGTACGCGTCAGCGCGTTCGGCGGTGATGTCGCGGGCGAGGTCGATGAGCGCGCCGTATGGGGCGTCGATCCCCTCGCCCGCGGCGTTCATGTACGCCACGACGATGCCCGCGCCGAACAGCGCGTTGCGGGCCGGGAGCGGGCGCAGCCGGATGATCGAGTGCATCAGTGTGGCCGCGCGCCAGGAGTTGTCGACGACCGTGCCGACCTTCGGGGTGTTGACGCGGTGGCGGCCGACGGCGGCCACGAGGCAGCTGAAGTCGTGGATGACCGGCGCCTTGGGCAGGACCTCCGCCTGGCGCTCCAGCAGCCAGCGGATGTCGATGTAGAGCTCCACGGTCAGGCGGCCCGTCCGGGAGCGTCCAGCCTGTCGGGGGCGTCGTCGGGGAACGCCTGGTCGAAGGCGTCGGCGTGGTCCGCGATGAACGAGCGGAACGCCTCGGCCGCTCCCTTGAGGCGGGGGTCGCGTACGGCGTTGGTCGCGGCCTCGGTGATGAGCGCGGTCACCGTGGTGCCCTCGGCCTCAGCACGCTCCTGCAGCTGGGCGTGCAGTTCCTCGGGAACCCGGATCGTGACAGGTTTCGATGCCATGCTCCGAACGTACAGCAGGGCGTACAGCACGGGTACGGGTTCGCCGGAATCTCTCCGCGCACCGGGTCACATCCGTCTCGGTGCTCAGGCGGGCAGGCCGGGCAGGACCTGGCCGTCGGTGATCTGGGTGCGGGCCGTGCGGGCGTGGCCGTCGCAGACCACGTAGCGGTCGCCGTTGTCGGCCTGGACGGTGTGGGTCGCCGGCTCGGTGCAGTCCGCGTCCAGCCGGTCGTACGGCCAGACGTTGAAGCGCGTGACGTCCGTGCACCAGGAGTCGAAGCCCTCGGTGGCTCGCGCGCGTGACGTGAGGGTGTCGCCGTGGTCGGGGCACACGCCCCACGGCACAGTGCAGCGGCTCGGGTCGGCGGCGGTGCTCTGCAGGGCCTGCGCGTAGAGCGCGGCGGCGGCGCTGTCGATGTTCACCCCGGCGATTCTTCCGCACTCTCCGGGCCGCCCGAGGACGATTCCGGCGGCTCGTACGAGGGCGCGGCTCCGGGTACCGGAGCCCCGGGCCCGGCGTGCTGCCGGGCGGTGGGACCTGCCCGCCGACCGATGACACAGATCAGCTGAACAGTGACACAGGTGAGCGTGTCCACCTGGGGAAACAGGGGGTTGATGACACAGATCGGCCCACTGTTCAGACGGGCGAGGGATCGCAGCCGGATGCGGATCATAGTCTCCGGGAGGGGCGTCACGCTGATCGGCGAGGTGGCCCAAATCCGGGGCCGGGCCCGTGATTCCGGGCCGGACAGGCAGCGTGACACCCCGACGTGACAACCGGATCGGGGTGCGTGACACGGGTGAGCGTGACAGCCACCCTCGGTGATCACGGGCGAAATCGGAGAGTGCCGGAGCGGGCCGTGCGAATGCTGCGCTACAACTGGACGCGGGCGAGGAACACGGCGAGGTCACCGGCTGCTTCGGGGACGGCGGTGGCGAGTCGGCCCGCGAACGCCAGTTGGTCGACGCCAGTGCCGGGGACCAGGCGGGCGAGTTCGGCGAGCAGCGCCGCGTGCGCGAGGACCGGCGGGGTGAGAAGGCCGCGGCTTCCTCGCGGGCGGCCGGGGCGCGGTAGTGCCCGCGGTGAGCGGCGAGGGCGTGGGCGAGCCAGGCGTCGACGTCGGCCTGGACGTGCCCGCCGGCTCGCCGGGTGAGCGCGTCCCTGGCGGCTTCGTCTCCGGTACGGGGTTCGGTCTGCTCCAGGGTGCCGAGCTCGCGCAGCACCTGGAGCTCGTCGGCGCGGGCCGCGATGCGGGCGGCTTCGCGCAGCTCGGCCTCACGCGCGGCGGCGGCCGCGGCGTCGGCGGCGAGCTCGGCCTGGACGACGTCGTCGTTGTCCGGGTCGTAGACGGTGCCCGCTGGTGCGGCCGCGAGTAGCTGCGCGAGGCGCTCCCATTCCGCGAGCTCCGCCCGGCCGCGTACGTCGTCGGCGAGGTCCTCGTGGCGGGAGTCCTGCCGGGCGTCGAAGCGGGCGTCCTCGAGGGCTGCCGCGACGGCGCCGGAGTCCATCCCCTTCGCCCGGCGCCGTACGACGCGGCGGCCGATCTGGGCGGGGTCGACCGGCTCGCGGGGCGCGGCGACGCGCGGGGCGAGCGGACGGCGAGCGGTGCGCCGGG
This sequence comes from Streptomyces longispororuber, assembly GCF_014656095.1. Taxonomy (GTDB): domain Bacteria; phylum Actinomycetota; class Actinomycetes; order Streptomycetales; family Streptomycetaceae; genus Streptomyces; species Streptomyces longispororuber. The sequence goes on along the minus strand of NZ_BNBT01000074.1, from coordinate 33,348 downwards.
GCGGCCAGGGCGTGGTCATCTTCGGCCTCGTATTCGTGGGCGGATTCGCAAGCGGGCCGCCGTCAGAGCGCTGTGCGGCGGCCCGCCGAACATGTTTCTAGCAGGTCTGGAATTCGGCCGGGTCAGAAGCGGAAGGAAATTGACGACGCGGACGTGAAATTCGTGTAGAGGCCACCAGCCTGTGTGCCCCATTTCGTGAAATACGACTCCGTGATGGTCTCCGCGACGGTCGGATCCAGCTTCTCATCCGTCGCACCGGCCTCCTGAAGCTCCAGGATCTACTTCACGTAGGTGGGCGAGATGTCCGTGGTGATCTGGCGCTCCCTGCCGACGTCCGAGCTGCCCGTGCAGGTGAACCCGAAGTACGCCGTCACCTCCACCGTCATCCCTCTGGAGGTCGCCGCCTGTGCGCGGGTTCGCGCTCTGACCTGCGGTTGTCACGCGGATTCGGCCGCTTCCACCAGGGCGGCCTGGAGCTGCTTCTGCGGCTTCGTCAGCTTTCGGCGAGGTAGCGCTCCACCGTCCGGCGTGAGGTGCCCAGGCGCTCCGCCACGGCTGCTGTGGACCCGTCCTCACGCGCGCGAAGGAATTTCATACATGCCTTTGCCGATTTCGGGGCGGGCCGGGTGAGGAGCTTCCGCTCCGCCCGCGCGAGGGCCTGCAGGACCTTGCCGCGGCGCGGGGTTGGCTGCTGCTGCTCGTCGTCGCTCATGCGTCCAGTCGGCCAGGCGCCAGCCTGTGGAAAGAGGCCGACGCCTGGCAGGTCGTGCCGGGTGTCCCGACGCTCGTCCGTACGGTGGCAGGCGCAGGAAGACGCAGAGCAGGGGGAGTTGTCAGTGGCGGCTGCCACCATCCGGTCATGCCTCTCGTCACCCGGGAGCGAGCGCGCTCCCTCTTCGCGGACCTGACGCACGCCGCTGCGGTTCCGCTGGATCCCGACGTGCTTCTTCACATGCCCGGCCTGCGGCAGCACGGCCACGTCTTCTTCGGTGACATAGCGGTGCGCTGCTACAAGCACAAGGCGCGCTGGATGTATGACGAGCGGGACGTCCGTGCCGCGGGCCAGGTGCTGACGGACTTGCACGTGGACCTCGGCGACGTCGTCGATGTGCAGCTGCCCGCGTACCGTGATATCCCGGAGCGTGACCCGGAGGAGTGGCACCGGCCCGACTGGCGGCGCACGCTGGTGTCGTGGATGGTCAACCGGGCCCGCTTCAAGCTGTTCCAGGAAGACCGTCCGTACGAGGAGTGGGGCGACTGGAGGGCCATCGGTGACAACGGGCTGCCCGGGGGCCTGACGTGGGAGGAGTTCGTCGCCTACAGCGGCCAGGCCCGACACCTGCAGAGCATCGCCGGCACCCGGCCCCTCGAGCTACTGGTCTGGAACGGTGAGACCTGGCTCCTGCCGCGGGCCTACGCCGACTTCCTGGACCGCTGGGAGCAGCGTGAGGGTGAGCTGGTCGACCAGGTCCGGCTGTGCCGCTGCGGAGCCCGGGGACCGTACTGGGGCGGCTGGAGGAGGAACACTCGCACGGGGTACGTCACCCTGTGCCCGCCGTGTGCCGGGGAGTCCAGTCAGTTGTACACCGGTCATCTGCGGGGCGTGCTCTACGCGGCTCACCGTCGGCGCGGCTCCCGGGCAGACGACTACCTGTGCCGCCTGTGCAAGGAGAGCCCGGCTGCGGCGTGGGACCACTGCCACGAGCACGGCTACGTCCGCGGCCCGCTGTGCGGCAGCTGCAACACCCGTGAAGGAACAGGGCTCCCCTACCTCTTCCTCCGTCTCGAAGGCGCGGCGCTGCATCTCCTGGAATGCCGCGGCTGCCTCGAAGAACGGACCTTGCCGCGCCGGTTCCACACCGCCGTCGTCCGCGCGCACCTGGAGCAGACCGAGCGGCACGGGCGCTGCCCGCGCGAGCCCTACGCCCGCGAGGTGGAGCACGCCCACGGTGTGCACCGGTTCGAGCTGCAGTGCAGCGGATGGCACGCCAGCCGGTGGACGAAAGACGTGACAGCGTCCGAGATGGCTGCACTCATGCGGGCCTTCGTCGACGCGGTCCTCACCGCACGGGAAGGCCAGCCTCTGCCCGGCCCGGCCGCGGGCGCGGAGTGACCGGCACCCGGCGACGTCGTTGAACACGGCATCGCGTGCATCACCATCCCCCCCCCGCAGATACGCGAGCGAGCCCCGGACCGTGTCGGTCCGGGGCTCGCGGGCTGTTCGGGCTACGGCTGCTAGAGCTCGAACCCGAGGTGTTCGATGTCCGTGAAGCGGACCTCCTCGAGGGAGCCGGCGCGGTGGCCGCCGTCCTGGAAGTAGACCTCCTTGAGCGCTTCGGCTGCGATCTGCTGGAGCTGGGTGTCGGTGGCGCCGGCCTCCTGGGCGTCGAAGAGGCGGGCCGCGTACTGCGGGGGCAGGGCGACGGTCAGGTGCCGGATGCGGTCCTGATCCGTCGACCCGATCGGTGCGGTGTAGCCCATGCGGGCGCGGGTGTCGATGACGATGCCGCCTGTGCTGGCCGCCTTGGCCTTGGCCTTGGCCCGGATCTGCGGCTGCCAGCGCTTCTTCACCTCGCGCTCCAGGCGCGCGGCGAGCTCGGGCCGGGGCTTTTTGATCTGGTTCTTCACGTACCGCTCGACGGTGCGCTGGGAGATGCGCAGCATCTGGGCGACCGCCTTGGTGCCCTTGAGTTGCTTGACCAGGTACCGCATCTGCGCGGGCGCGCTCTTGGGCGCCGGGCGGGTGAACGCCTTCTGCACCGCGGCCTCCAGGCCGTCCCCGAACACGCTCATCGCCTGCTCCTACTCTCCGTTGTCGACGTCGGTGACGGTGCCGTCCTTGATGTACCGGGCGAGGTTGAGCTCCGGGGCGTTGAACCGCTCGCGGACCTCCTCGCCCCACAGGACGCTCTGGGTGCCCTCGTGCTTGACCAGGCCGGGGTTGATGCCGAGCTTGAAGCCGCCGGGCAGCGGCTTGCCCTCCCGGTAGGGCAGGAAGTCCAGCGGCGACGTGCCGTCGGCGGCGTAGACGACGCAGTCCGACAGGATCGCCACCGGATACTGCCCGGTGAACGCCGCGTGCTTGACGAGCTTCCTGTGGAGGTTGATGCGGGTGCGGGAGATGACCGCCGCGCGGATGTCCGGCCGCCACGTCGGGCGGGACAGGGCCCGCCACGGCTCGCCCGGACGCCAGCCCTCGCCGCGCGGGCGCTCGCGGAGCTTGCCCAGGCCGCCCTTGACCGTGGCCTTGATCGCTGAGACGACGATCGCCAGGTGCGGGTCGCGGTCCTTGTAGCCGTCCATCGCCGTGAGGAAGTCGGCCGGGGCGAGGTCGGCGTCGACGCCGAGGTCGGCCATCGTGGCGAGGTAGGCGTCACGGAGCCGGTTGTACCAGCCGTCCAGGTAGCGGCCGTTGTCGTAGCGGACCCACGCCTCGAGCGGGCGCACCTCGTAGCCGAGCTCCGCCGCGTACGCCACGGTGGGTGTCGCGTACCAGGCCGGCCCCTCGGGATGTTCACCCTTCGGCGTGAACGGCGAGGGCAGCAGCGAACCGTCCAGCTCCACCCACTTGTCCTTGCCCACCTTCACCTTCGACAGGTCGACGTGGGACAGGTCCACCAGCCACGAGCCGGGCAGCTTCGGGTCGAACACCGGGTTCGTGACGTGCGTCGCTTCCCCCAGGCCGACGCTCAGGCCGTTGGCACCGGCGGCGAAGGCCATGTTGACGTCGATGCCGACGAGGTGGCGCAGGGTGCACTCGGCATCGGTCATCGGCCGCGCCCAGTCGTACGCCTCCTCGAACAGCTTCTCGCCGGGGCCGCGGACGTGGAAGCGGGGCAGGTCCTTGAGGACCGGGTGGCCGTCGGGGACCTCGCACGGCGGCCAGTTCATCGGGTCGATGGCGTCCTTGCCCAGCGAGCCGGGGTTGTGCTCGGAGTGCCGCTTCCCCGTCGCGTCCGGCTCGGAGGCCCGGGTCGGCGGGTGCAGCGTGGTCATCAGCTCCAGGCCGGTCACGGCTGTGGAGCCGCGCGGCGTCATCACCCGGGACGCGTAGACGCCCAGGACGCGGGCGAGCTCGGCCGGCGGGAGCTGCCCGGCCTCGCCCCAGTGCCGGGCATCCAGTGCGTTCCAGGAGGGGATGCAGAGCTGGACGCAGGCCCGCTCCGAACCGGTGGCGGGGCGGTAGATACGCGCCCACGGGCCGAAGCCGCGCTTGGTCAGCTTCCACTCTGCGCGCGCGAGCTGCTTGATGACCTTGTGGCCCTCCGGCAGACGGCCAGCGAGGCGCTCCTCCTCAGTGAGCGTGGTGGGCAGACCGTAGCGCTCCAGCGCGGCCTCGGTGAGCACGAGCAGCGGGTCGGCGTCCTTGCCCGGCCCGGACAGCTTCGGCTGACCGAGCTTCGCCTCGCGCAGCGTCCAGTCGACCAGGGCCGGGAGGCTCTTGGCGGGCACGTCCAGGACCAGGCCGCCGGTGCAGTACGCCAGCACCTTCCCGTCCTCGATGTCGACGACCGCCAGCGGCCCGTTCTCGAACCGCGGGTCGGTACCGCCCGCCGGGGTACCGGCCGGGGCCGCCTTCTTCGCACCTGACCGGCGCGACGTCGACGACGTCCTGGTGGTGCGCGCCGGACGGGGCGCGGCTGCCGGAGCAGCGGCAACCGGAGCGGTGGCAGGGGCCTGAGTGTCCTCAGGTGCAGTCATGTCCGCAGCGTCGGGCGCCTGGCCTGTGGACAGAGTCTGCGCTTCCGCCGGGGCGGAAGTGGCGGTGAACGTGGCCGGCACTGCGGCGTCCTGAACCGGCGCGGCGGTGGCGTCGGCAGGGTAGAGCTCCGCGAGCTTGTCCAGCAGCCGCGCGTAGGCGTCACGCTCCGGAGGGCGGGGCTCGGTCTTGCCGGACTCCCAGCCGGACACCGTGGCCCGGCGCACCTTCAGCGCGGTGGCCACTTCGTCGATCGTCAGGCCGTGCGCGGCCCGCAGCCGCTTGCGCTCCGCTGGCGGCGGCAGCTTGGCGCGGGACGCGAGCAGCGCGTCGACCGCGTCGAACAACTCGGACTCGGACATGGAACACCTCCTGTCGGTACCTTACCCCACGAGGCGTACATATCCCGTACGTTCTGCGTACGTATACCGTACGAATGGCGTACGGGCCTGCTATGTTGGCCTTGGACTGCGAACGGTCGGCGCCTGGAGGGCAGATGGGGGAGAGCAGCGTCCTGGGTGCGTTGCCCGAGGCGGAGAGCCGCCGGGTGCTGGAGCAGGTGATCGTTCCGGCAGTCACGGGGGATGCTGTCGCGCAGCCTCATCCCGTCGTCGTTGTGGTGGCCGGCCAGCCCGGCGCGGGCAAGACTCAGATCGCCGACCTCGTGCAGGCAGCGCTGGCCCGGCGGGGCGGCGCGGTACGGATCTGCAGCGACCTCTACAAGCCGGTGCACCCCCGCTACGCCGAGCTCCTGGCCGCCGACGTCCGCGCTACTGGCGTGGGGGTGCGTGCGGACACGCGCCGCTGGCAGGGCGAGGTGGAGGACCTGGTGCGCGCGCACGGGGTCGATGCCGTGGTCGAGTCCGCTCTGGCCGACCCTGAGGAGTTCCGGACGTCGTCGCGCGCCTACCGGCGGGCAGGTCACCGGATCGAGATCGTGGCGGTGGCGACGGCGGAGGCCTGGAGCCAGCTCGGCATTCTGGACCGTTTCCTGTCCGATCCGCGGTACGTGTCGTGGGAGAACCACGACACCTGTGCCCGACAGATGCTCACGACGCTGGCGGTCATCGAAGCCGAGCAGCTGGCCGACCGCATCACCGTCGTGCGACGCGACGGCACCGTGCTGTACGACAACGAGCTCACGGACGGATGCTGGCGGCGTCGCCCGGCGGCCGAGAAGGCGGTGACGCACGAGCGGTTTCGGCCCTGGAGCGCGCGGGAGACGGCTGTCTTCCGCCGGGACCTCGCCCGTGCTGACCGGCGGCTGCACCGCGACGTGCAGTGCGAGGACCGGCGCCTGGCCGTCCAGCGGGATGCCGAGCGGGCCGCAGCCCTCGCCGAGCCCGTACGGCGCATCGCCCAGCCGCGACGGCGGGCACCGGGCGTGGACTACCACCGGCTCTCGGCCCAGGAGCACCGCTGGATCTTCGACGAGTTGATCGCGCCCTCCTACCTGAACGGCATCGTCCCCCGGGACGACCCGCGCGCCATCTACGTGCTCGGCCAGCCCGGCGCGGGCAAGCTGCTGGCGGCCCGGATGGTGCGCCGGGCGATGCGGGCTGGCACGACCCGGCTGGTCGGCGACGACTTCAAGGCCCAGCACCCCGACTACTTCCAGCTGCTGCGCGACGATCCCCGCGGTGCCGGGGCGGCGATCCGCGCCGACTACCGCGCCTGGTTCACCCAGGCTGAGCAGTACGTCCGTGAGCGGCGCGGCGATGTTCTCATCGAGGCGGCCCCCGGCAGCGTGGCGGAGTTCCTTGACAGCGCGGTGCCGTTCGCGGCCAGCGGCTACCCGGTCGAGCTCGTCGTGCTGGCCGTACGCGAAGCCGACAGCCGGCTTGCCACCGCGCTGCGCTACGCCCGCGCCCTGCAGCGCGGCGGCACCGGCCGCTTCACCAGCCGCGCGGGCCACACCACCTGTTTCCGCGCGCTCACCGACCTCGTCGCCCTCGCCGAGCGGCACCCGCAGATCGCGGCCATCACGGTGATCCGCCGCGACGGCCAGGCCCTGCTGCGCCACGAAGCCGACGGCGCAGGGCGGGCGTCATGGGCGCTCGCCGCGGAACGCTCCCGGCCCTACACCGAGCAGGAGGCCGCGGCCTTCCTCGGCCTCCACCAAGGCCTGCGCCGGGCGCTCCCCCGGCACAGGGAGGAGCTGGACGACATCGCCGCGCTCGCCCGGCCGTTGATGCCCGCGCGGGTGCAGCCGGCTCGCCTCGGCCGACCGCACCCGCCCTCCTGGCCGCTGCCCGTACCGGGCACGGCCGCGCGCTACGACTTCTTGAGCTCCTTCAGCCGTGCGGCGTAGACGGCGGCGATCTGCCCGGCCTCTTCCGGGTCGGCGGTCGCCAGCTGTGCCTGGTCGGCCAGCACGGCCTGTCGGCCCTCCTTCAGCTGCGCGATCCGTTTCTCGTCGGGCACCGGCGCGCGGCGCTCGGTGATGAGCTGGGCGTTGTACCAGTTCACCACCTCCTGGATGGCCTCCTCGGCTGCCTGTTCCTCTCCGCCGTCCAGGCCGGAGAAGTCGGGGCTGTCGGACATGGTCACCACCTCCGTGTTGATCTTGTAGGGAAACGGTCATTGTCTCCCTGGCCGAATTCCGGTGGCACAGTGCCGCGACGCGCCGTGTCCGCGTACGCAATGCCTTCGCGCCCTGCCTGCGTCCGGGGGATCCTTCCCCAAGGGGCCGCGCGGCGGCATAGGTTGGCCCGAGGTGATCATCGATGCGGGGGTGGGGCGTGGCAGGCCGGGATCTGCGGGCGCTGTTCAGCACGAACGACCGCGGCGTGCAGTGCGTCGAGGCGTTCACCAACCGCCAGATGCAATGGGAGCTGGTCGCGGCCGCGCTCGGCGAGCACCTGCGGCACACGGCTGGCCCCGGCTTCGACGTGGAGGACCTCGAGGCCCCGCGCGACAACATCATGGTGTTCCACGGGGTCGGCGGCATCGGCAAGACGACGCTGTCCCGCAAGCTGGAGGCCGCACTGGCCAGCGCCGACCGGCCCGTGCAGTGGGGCGAACCCGCCTGGGCCGACAAGCGGATCCTGCCCGTACGCATCGACCTGGCCCGCTCAGCCGGAACCGACTTCGAGCAGCTCGTGCTGACGATCCGGGCCGCTCTCAGCATGCTCGGCCGCCCGCTGCCGGCCTTCGACGTGGCGCTGCGCCGGTACTGGGAGCACCAGCACCCCGGCGAGAGCCTGGAGGAGTACCTGCGCCGCGGCGGCCTGGCCGGACGGTTCGGCCAGACGCTGCCCCAGCAGATGCAGTCCGCCATGGCCGACGTCGCCCAGGCCCTCCTGCTGCCCGGCACCCTCGGGGCCGCCGCCGCACAGGTGACCGGCTCGCTGGCCCGCGCCCTGCGCGAGCGCAGACAGACCGTACGGGCACTGGCCGGCTGCGCCCGGCTGGCCGACCTGCTGGAAGCCGAACCCGACCTGGACGCGCTCAGCTTCTACCCGCACCTGCTCGCCTGGGAGCTCGCCCAGCTCCCGGCCGGCAAGCGCGTCACGCCGGTGATCTTGCTGGACACCTTCGAGGACGTCGGCGACCGCACCCACCGCGACCTGGAGCGCCTCATCCAGCGGGTGGTGTGGCTGATGCCCAACGCCTACTTCATCGTCACCGGCCGCTCCCGCCTGCAGTGGGCCGACCCCGCCCTGCAGGGACAGCTCGACTACACCGGACCCACCGCCTGGCCCGGCCTGGCCGGCGCCGTCATCCCCGCAGCGCGCACGCCCGCAACGCCGCCAGGAGGCCGCGGGCGGCAGGTGCTGATCGGCGACTTCTCGCCGGAGGACTGCGACGACTACCTCGCGCGCCGCCTCTCCCGCGACGGCCAGCCCCTCATCCCCGCCCGCATCCGGCAGACCATCACCGACCGCTCCCACGGCCTGCCCCTCTACCTCGACCTGTCGGTACTCCGGTTCCTGGAGATCCGCCGCACCCGCGAGCCGGTCCCGGCCGACTTCGACCACGACTTCGGCGCCCTGATCGCCCGCACCCTCTCCGATCTCACCCCCGACGAACGCCACGTCCTGCGCTCCATCAGCCTCCTGGACGCCTTCGACCTCACCCTCGCCACCGCGGCCGCTGGCCTGGGGCACGAAGCTCCGGCGATGCGGCTGATCGAGCGGCCGTTCGTCCGCGAGAACCCCTTCGGGGTGTGGCCCTACCACCTGCACGGCCTGGTCCGCTCCACCATCCGCAGCGCCGACGACGCCACCGACGACCGCTGGTCGGCGCGGGACTGGGAGCGGGCCGCCGAGCGGGCTCTGGCCGCCCTCGGCACTCAATGGAGTGCGCACAGCGGACGGGACCGGATGCTGCTGGTCGGCTGCCTGCGCCAGGGTCTCCCGCTCGCCCGCGACTTCCGGCTCGACCTCGGCTGGCTCGCCGACGCCGCCTGGGCGTACGTCAGCGACTCAGTGTGGGAGCCGATCGCCCCACCCGCCCGGACCGGAGGCACCAGCACGCTGGAGACGGCGGCCGACGCCCTGGTCGAGCTCCTCGCCGCGCTCGCGCGCCGCCAGCATGAGCACCGCTCCGTCACCGCCTCCCGACTCACCACCGTCACCGGCAGCGGACTGCTGCCCGCCGACCTGCACGAGATGGCCGTGTACTACCTCGCCAAGGCCCACCGCGACCTCGGCAACTCCACCGCCTCCCGCCAGGGCATGCAGGCCGTCGCCGACGGCGGCGGCCGCCTCGCCCCCGCCGCTCGCCGCGGCCTGGTCCACCTCGCCCGCCTCGCCGGCGACTTCCCCACCGCCTACGCCACCGCCCAAACGCTGGGCTGGGCGGGCCGCCAGCACCGCGTCGAAGGCGACATCCTGTGGCCCCACGGCGACATGGACCGCGCGGCCGCCGCCTACGCCGCCGCCCGCGACCAGGCCGAGCAGCACGGCGTCGCCGGAGAACGCGCCACCAGCCAGGCCCAGCGCGCCCTCGTGCTTGCCTTCACCGACCCCGACACCGCCGACGACGAGCTCCACCTCACCGACCAGCTCCTGGCCGGCCTCGACCTGCGCGCCACCAACTTCACCGCGAGAATCGCAGCCCTGGTCCGCGACGCGGGCACCCTGCCCGGCCTCGAAACCGCCCGAGCGCTGCGCGCCGAGATCCGGGACACCGGCATCACCGCGGCCGAAGCCGTCCTCGAGCTCACCCTGGCCTTCCACCACGCCGTCAAGGGCGAACAGGACAAGGTGCGCACCGTCATCCACCGGCTGCGCGAACTGGCCCGCGGCGGCGACTACGCCTACTACACCGACATCGCCCACTTCATGGGCGGCCTGCCCCTCACCGCGCCGTCGGCTGCCCGGTGGATCGACGGCGCTGACACCGTCCGCGACCGCTGGCGCACCCTCGTGATCGCCCGCCGCCGAGCGCTGCACTAACCCGTGCCAGCGCCCGTCGTTCCTCGTCGGCGGTACCGGCACGGGGGCCTGTCAGGGTCTGAGAGGATGGGGTGCATGACTCCTGAGACGACCGACGCACGCCTGCGCGACCTGGAGGCAGACGCCTTCCGCACAGGCCGCACGCTGGCCGAGCACAGCGAGAAGCTCGCCGACATCGAATCTCAGCAGCGCACAGCTTTCAGCAACATCGACTCCCTCGGCGACGCCATCGGCGCACCGGGCGACCGCTCCCTCACGCAGCGCCTCCAATCGCTCGAAGACGACGTCCGCGAGGTCAAGAGCGACGTCCGCGAGATCCACAACGAGCTCGGCGACGTCAAACGACTGCTGACCGCCCTCGCCCAAGCCCAGGGCATCCACCCCGACAACGCATAACCTCACGCCAGAGGGCATGGTCGCTGCCCGGCCCAGGAGGGCCACGCTGCCCGGCGGGCAGCGGCAGCCGCCGCCATCCTGATCTGGACACGACGCCGCCCAAAGAGACAGAACCTAGCGGCGCAGCATCGGACCGGACTGTCAGCCAGCCAGTGCGGGTCACTGTTTTGCGGGGGACTCGCCGCGCTACGACTCCGCGAGATCCTGCACGGTGCGCTTGCGAAGTCCCTCTGCAGTCATCAAGGTCAGTAATCCAGCCGCAGCATAGCGCAGGCGTGACCAATAAAGCGCACGAACGGGCGTGGCCCCGGTTGAGATAATCCATACCTCCTTTACATCGTAAGCGGCTTCATAGTCTGCGTCGCTCGTTATCGGCGCGAAGAGGTCAGCTACTGTTCTCTTTTCGAGAGCTTCAAGCATGGATAGCAGAGACAGGTCCGGTGAAACTTCCGTCGGTTCGCCCGGCGTAAGAGCATACGCTACGGCCAAGAATAATGCTGAAAGACGCCTTTTGAACCCGCCTTCCTCGATCTTCCAGGCTGTGCAACGTTCGCTCAGCCATGAACGCAATTCGTCATTGCCTTCAACATGCGCGATAACGGTCTTGCCGATCTCTCGGCAAGACCGAACGCGGGAATGTGTCATGAAGTGACGTCTCCCGACATGGGTGAAATGACTAGTAGCATTTCACTGCCAACACGCCACTGGTAGCCGACCCAGTATCCGTGCCTCCCCCATCGACGATAGCGCCGTATGTCAAAGTCCGGTAGGAGTACTTCTTGGGGGCAGGTCTGCAACTGGCGCCAGCCTTCTCGGAACGTGAGGGCGGTGGGCACGCTCTGCTGCGGTCACTCGTAGCGTGTGTGACCCATGTGCCAGGCCCTGGCCCGTTCTGCTCGTAGAACTGCAGCTCGACTTCGAAGGCGCACGCTGCGGGCGGTCGGGGGGTGCACTTTCTGATGCCGCCGGTCGCGGTCAGTTTCGAGCCGCTGTAGTTCGGCTTGTTGGCGAAGAGGGTGCACTTGACTTCAGCCTCGACACCTCCTCCCACCTTCACCTCTACGGTAGGCGATGGACGGTAAGTCTCCGCTTCGGCAGGAAGGACGAAGTAAGCAACCGAAGCGAGAGTTCCGAAGAACACTGCTAAGGACCGCGAAAGTGTCCTTCTCCACGATCTTCCATGAGCCGGCACCGGCATCAGCCTCCTCTGTTTTTCTGCAGCCTCGAACCTTCCTTGACTTCCGCCTTGAAGCAACGTCGGCAGCGTGAGGACGGGGCCGCCATCCTGATTTTCGATGCTGCCTATCTCACACCAGGGCCACCGAAGCATGCAATACCAGATCGCAAGAGCAAATAAGCTGGCTGAAAATCTGCTGCCCGACGAAGAAGCGGAATTCGGGATCTTCATATCCGCATGACCTCATCCGGTTCCTCTGATAGCCACCGTCATAGTGCTCGGCAGCGCAGCGGATGAGGCGTACCTCGCCCGCCGCCCGGGCGCAGCAACTTCACCGGACGCCGCCCTCTGCCCACGTGCCCGATCAAGCGGATGCGGAAGAGGATCCAGCCGAGTAGGGGCACGCGTCATCGGCACTACGCCCCACTCGGAGGGGGTTGTCGGCGCCTGCTGCCACCATCTGTCCATGGCCAGGCGTCAGGGCGGCGGCGGACTGGCCGTAGATCATGATGAGGCAGGGGGACGTCGGTGGGGTCCGAGGAACCTGAATCGATCGTGCGGGACATGGGGACGGCTACGTGGTCAGCTGAGGACGGGACGTCCTACGAGGTGGCCCTGGACGGGATCAACTACGTCGTGGGCATCTTCTCCGCACTGATCACAGAAGCAGAGTCGGCCGGTGATCCAGCCCGTGCGCAGGAGCTGAGGGAGCAGCAGGCCTCCTGGTCTGCACGGCGCCGGAGTCTGTCTCCTGCCGACCGGGCAGGCGTGGAAGCCGTCTTCTCAGAGTGTGCCCGGCTCCTGCGGCAGTCCCGCAGGCGTTAGGCGCACCCCTCGTGGCCTCCTTTCTGCCGGGGGCCGGCATGTGCGCGTAGGCCGCGGTCACCTGGTGCGTGCGATGTGGTCGAGCTGCGCGTCGAGCTCGGCGAGGCAGGGATGGTCCAGGAGCTGGGCCATGCGGCGTTGTCGCATCTCGTCGGTGTACGCCTCGGTCACCTCACGGGAGGTGACTCCGAGGCAGTGGGCCAGGGCGGCCGTCTGATCTCGGCTCAGGCCTTCGTCGACTGCGATGGCCGCGAGGACGCTGACCGTGAGGTGGGTGTCGTCGGCGTCGGTGTCGTACCCGGCCAGGCGAGCCCGGTGGAGCAGCCAGTCGGCGAATGCGGTGTTGTTGACGTTGTTGTCCATGGGTGTTTCCTTCGCTGAGGTACCGCGGGCAGCGGTGGGAGCACGCGCGCCAGCCAGGCCGTCCTCGAGGCGTTGTCGCGCGGCGGCCGGGGACCGCGGTCTGGTCGCGGCGGTGCTTCAGGCCTGGGTGGGCTGCAGGAGTGAGGCGGTGTTCTGCGGGAGCAGCGCGAGGGCGGAATCGCCACGCAACGCGTGGAGGACCCTGGCCAGGAGCGCGGTGTCGGGTCTTGTGTCGGTGCTGGTGTGACTGTGGGGCTGGTGGATGGTGACGAGGCCGGCCTCGGCGAGGTCGGCGACCAGGATGCGGACCACGCCGAGGGGTATGGCCAGCACAGCGGAGGCCTCGGCGACGGATCGCACCTCGCGGCACAGGGCGCAGATCCGCTGCTGTTCGGGGAGCTGTCGGGCGACCTGCGCGGCATCGGCGGTGGTCAGCACCAGGGCTTCGATGGCGAGTTGGTAGCGCGGCCGGGGCGGGCTGGTGGTCATCGGGCGCATGCGTCCTCCCCCGGGGACGGGGCGTCGGCGGGCGTGGGCGGGTTGGGGTGGCGGGGTGTGGGTCAGCCGAAGGCGTCGGCGTACATGGAGGTGGTGTGCTGGGGCGGCGCGGGCAGGGTGCGGGCGGCGTGCCACAGCGGGCGGATGTCGGCGGGCCGGCCCTGCAGTGCCACGACCAGGCGGGCGGCGGTGGGCCAGTCCGGGACGCTTCGGCCCTCGAGGACCTGGGTGATGTCGCTGGGCGACAGGTGGCGGCGGCTGAGGCGGGCGAGGCAGTCCGGGCCGGGCAGGGCGGCTGCGAGGTGGAGGCTGCGCAGGAAGCGGTGGAACTCCTCGGCGGCCTGTTCGGCGGTGGTGACGCGGACGTCGACGGGCTGGCCGTGGGCGACGCGCCACAGCGGGTACAGGGTGCTTGGTGGTTCGCCGCAGGCCTCGGCCAGGGCCATGGTGACCGGCCAGGACGGCCGGCGCTCTCCGGCCAGGACGCGCGAGACGTAGGACGGGGAGATGCCGGCGTGGCCCTCCAGGACGCGCAGCGGCCGGTCGCCCTGGGTCTGCAGGAACGACAGGGCCGCCGCCAGGTGCTGGTGGGGAGAGCGCGGCGTGGCGCCCGCGGCCGTGCCGGGCGGATCGGAATCGGGGTCCGCGACGTCGGCGGGCGGGGGCCCGAGCGGGCCGCCGGGGCGCTGGCGCGGCAAGGACGCGGGGCCTGAGAGCGGGTTTGACGCCGAGCTGGTCGTGCGCGAGGCGCGCTGTTCCAGGCGCCGGTTGAGCTTGTCGGAGGACCACTTCTTGCGCAGCCGCTCGGCGCTGATGCTGAGGTGGGAGGCGAGCTCCTCCCAGGATTCGCCTTGCGCGCGGCCGCGGCGGATGACGGCTGCCTCGAAGTCCTCCAGTTGGCGCGCGAGGCTGGCGCTGTGGGCCAGCAGGGCCGCGGAGCCCTGCTGCTCGACGGCGGCGTTCGTCATCGCGTTGCTCTCCACCTGGAAGGCCTCGGCTATCTCGGTGATCACCTTGTTGTGCTGAGCAGCCTGACTGCTGTCCTCGGCGGGGGCTTTGCGGCGGGCGGCGGAGCGGCAGGGGTTGCCGCAGTACTCCTTGGGGCGGGCCGGGCCTGGGGGTGAACGGGCGCTGGCAGTTCGCGCAGATCCGGCGCCGGGGTAGTGCCATCACGGGGTGCCCCTTTCAGGGGATGCTGCCGGGCCATTTCGCGCGCTTGGGCGGTCGTTGATGGCCCAGACCACAGCTAATTCATCGCTGACGCGGGTCGTCGTGACGGCCCGGGGCCCGCTTGGGGCCCCGGCCGCGGGTGTGCGGCCCCGCAGGGCCGCACAAGGTCACATGCGGCGAACTCGCCGGTAGACGACGTACGTTGACTGCCCTGCGGCTGCCGCCACGGTCACCAGCGTGAGCGCGAGAGGGCTCGCCGTGCCGCTGATGGCAATGAGCGGCAGCACCAGGAGCGCGATGAAGAAGGCACCGCGTGCCGTGACCGAGAAGTCATCGGCCGTTTCAAATGCCGTGGAAAACGGCATGATAGCTTCGCAGCCCGAAGCCAGAGACACTCCGTGGCCCTGACTTCGGAACTGATACTGGTCTGGTGACATGAGGGAACTCCCCTTGTTCGTCATCGACTGGATGGTGAAGATCGACAGGCCCTGGCATGGTTTTGACCGGCCCGCCAGGGCGCTGTCTTCCCGGCTGTATACCGGTGACCCGGACCCTACTTCGCGGACCGATCGTCGCGCTATCGCCACGTAGCGTTATGGGCATATGCGACCACGCACCCACCCCAAACCCGGGTACGCCCCCACGATCGCTCCCAGGCGCACATTTCTCGCCATTAGGCTCAATAATGACGCCGCACCCGCTCTAGAGTGAGCGGGAATGACCAGTTCCGTTCAAACTGAGACAGTCGAGCCCTGGCCCACGCTTTCAGTGCTCACGGAAATTCCGGACATACCGGAATTGCGTCAACCGGATCACGCGCCAACAGGAATGACCGTTCTGTCAACGCCAGTCCGAACCGCTGCAAGATCCTCGCGCTACCTGCTTGGCACGTTGCATATTTGCACCGACTTGGGAGGGTGGGCCGCCCGTAGCGGGCCTCTGCGAGCCGCCTCATCGAGCCCGTCATCCGTCAGGAGCCTGTCGGCCGACAACCCGTCCCCCTGATGCCCTGGACTGCTCCGCCCTGCGGGGCGCAGGCGGCCACAGCGATGACCGCTGGATGCCTGCCGACTGGCACCAGGCCGCCGAGCGCGCCTTCACCGAGCTCAGCCACCGCCCCATCGCGGGCGACCGCCGGACGCTCATCGCCCGCCTGCGCCAGGGCCTGACCCTGGCCCGCGACTTCGGCCTGGCCGGGCTGGCTGCCCGAGGCCGCCTGGCGCTACGTCGGCGACTCCATCTGGGAACCCCTCGCCCCGCCCACACCGCCCACCGACCCGGACCGTGGCCTGGTGACGGCCGCCGACGCTCTGGTCGAACCGCTCAGCGCACTCGCCCGCCGGCAGTACGAACACCGCGAGCGCACCGCCACCCGCCTCGCCGCCGTCACCGCAGCTGACCTGCTGCCCGCGAAGCTACGGGACATGGCGGTGTGCTACTCGGCAAAGCTGACCGGGACCTCGGTCGCACCACCGCCGCCCGCCGCGCTCTGGCCCACCTCGCCCGCCTGGCCGGCGACTTCCCCACCGCCCTCCAGACCGCGCAGGCACAGGCGCCGAGATGCACGCGCCGTCGGGGCGCAGGAGGAGATATCTGCCGAGCAGGCACGAAAAAGGGCTGGACCCCCGCCACGGGAGTCTCAGCCCTGATCAGATTGCTCAGCTGGCGTTCGGAGACTTGCCGACCAGCGCCGACAGCAGCTCGACGATCTGTGCCTGATGCCGGTCCATCTTCTCCTCGAGGGCATCGAAGCGGGCGTTGACCTTGGTGAAACCTTCGCGCACCTCACGGCGCAGCGCGGCCTGGCCCTCGATGACAGCAGCGAAGTTGCCGCCCGTCTGCACCTGCAGCGACTCCACCCGGTCCTCCACCGCTTCGACGCGGCGGGTCAGCGAGTCGATCTCGTTCTGCTCGATGCGGTCATCGGCCACGCGGGACTCCCCCAGATCATGTGCGGCGGTCATCAGGCCTTCCACGATATCGTGCCCGTCCAGGGTCGTACCCGGTGCGGGCATCCCGGGCCCCTGGTCACAAGGACTGGGTACGGCGGCGGTGCACTTTCAGCTCCGTGGCTGATGGCTTCGCCAGGCCGCAGACCGGCTCCACGGTGAAGTCTGCGTTGCCCGGCCTGCCTGAGCCTTCAAGCATGTGTGCGATATCGGGGGCGACGGTACCTTTCCCGACCGATGGCTGACCTGGCCACCGCTCGTCGCGGGCATTGCCGTCCGCCTCGCCGAGTGCGCGGCGGGGCGCCTACCGGACCGTCATGGGCTCCCTTGTAGACGACAGCATCTCCTCTGGGTTTTGAGAGCACACTGTAGCGTCAGAGTTCGACACAACGGAACCGCAACAGGTTATAGAGTGCAAAACAACTGCTGTGCCATCAAGAGCGAGAAGTCTGCAACCCGGAGCTTAAAATCAGTCTGACGATCCACCTTGATAGGCAAGGGGAGGGTATGCCGTACAGCGGGATCGGCGATCAAGAGCTTCACCGTATTGGCCGGATAGTTCGAAGCTGGGCACATAAATGGAATGAGAGTCGCCCCAAGAATGTGCGCGTCGCGCTGACTACGCGAAATTGGGCGATGAAGAAAATTCACGGAGATGATGTATGCGCTCCCGGTGGGCCAATTTATCTAGTGACGTTGGAGGGCACGTTCTTCCTTCGGTCAACGGAGGGGGAGGTAGTGCAATCTGGAACGTGGGCCGCTCTCTTTATTGAGCCGCCCGCATCCCGTGTAAGCACATATACCGTTCGGCCTTCCAGTCACGTGCCGAATCTCTCGCCCGCCCCCGAAGGGCCCGCCTGCGAGCTGGATCTCGGCGGCGACTGAGCAGGGGCACCGTTCGTGCCGCCTGCTCAGGCGCCGCTGTTCGATCGATGCTCACGGGCACGGTTTGCGCGCGCCGACGGCGATAAGTGCCGGGCGGCTGTACCTTTCCGGGATGAAATTGGACTTCCCTGGGCCGACGCAGATGTCGTGTCCGCTGTGGTCGCGGTTCTCGTGGAGCCAGAATCGCCTGGGGCAGTCAACGTTGTACACCCAGTCGATGGGCCATTGCGGGTACGGCCACTCGTGGTCGTCAAGGCACGGAAAATCTGCGTGCTTCTTCATCGTGCCTTCGTCGTTGTACCAGGTCTGCGCCCACCCCCATCTCGGGGGATCTGACTGGGCGCTTGCCGGCTGAGACAGGAGCAGCGATATTCCTGCGAGAACGATGGGGATGGCCAGTGATCTCCTGGTGGCTTTTTTCATGACGCTCCTCGCGTCCTGTATGCGGTCTCGAGGTTTTCCGTTGCAGACGAGAAGTCACCGTACGACCTCGAAAGCAAACAGGGAAGCGCTATGAGCAAATTAGCAGAGCGCGTTCCGGATGACGTTTGGCGAATACTGAGCGGCGCATTCAGGCCAAGGTCTCTCATCATGTGAAGTCCTTCGCACTGCTGGGTGTGCAGTACGCCAATCCGCCCACCTCATCGGCAAAGTCCCCTCACCCCCACCGACCGGCAGCGGTACAGCGGAGCGGCCGCAGCCTCTCCTCCCGGCGCGGCGTCCTCAGAAGAGTGCGGCCGGTGTCTGCTGGCCGCGGGCGAGGATGTTGTGGGCGGCGCCGATGTCGGCGTGTACTTGCGTTCCGCATGCTGTGCATTCGAACACCGAGCGGGTGCGCCGGGACTTGCTGTCCACGTGCCCGCAGCGGTGGCACGTCTGGGAGGTGTAGGCCGGGTTGACCGCGCTCAGCACGGAGCCGTACCAGGGCGCCTTGTAGGCGAGCTGGCGGCGGATCTCCCCGAAGCCGACGTCCAGCAGGGCCCGGTTCAGCCCGGCCTTCTGCCGCACCCGGCTGCCGGGGTCCTCGAGCGTGCCCTTGGCCGACTTCGACATGTTCTTCACCTGCAGGTCCTCGATCACCACCTGCGCGAACTGGGTGACCAGGGCTTTGGTCAGGTGGTGCTGGGTGCTGGCCCGGTGCGCCGCGATCAGCGCGTGCAGCTTGGCCACATGGTCCTTGGCCTCGTGCCAGCCCCTGGACTGCTGGCCGGCCGGGAGCCCCTTCACCCAGCGGCGCGCCTTGCGCCGCTCCCACTTGGCCAGCGCCCGCCGGGCGTTGGCCAGGTACCGCGGGTTGGCCACGAGCTGCGTGACCGCCCCCTGCAGCAGGACGGGCTGGGACGTCGCGGCGATCACCTCCACCCCCAGGTCCACCCCGACCGCGCCCCGCCGGCGCTGAGCCCGCGTCGCCACCACCGCCGGCGGTGCCGGCAGCCGCACGTTGAACGCCGCGAACCAACGCGGCCCGCTGCGCGAGACCGTCACCATCTTCACCTGGCCGCCCTGCTGCAGCAGGCGCGCCAGGCGGTAGGCGGGGCGGTGCAGCCGCACCCGGAACGCCTTCTGGCCGCCGGGGCGGCGCTCGCCGCTGATGCGGATGTGCCGCAGGTCTTCGGCGGCCAGGCTCACGCCGGGCAGCCGGAAGGAGTCCTTGCACCGGCCGCGCTGCTTGGGCCGCGGGTAGCCGTGCCCCTCCCGCGAGCGGCTCAGCCAGTTCGACCAGGCCCTGTCGGCGTCCCGAAACGCCTGCTGGCACACCATCGCGTTGACGCCAGCCCACCAGCGGTAGCGATAGCGCGGAAAGGGCTCGCCGGCCCGCTCGGGCCCCGTGAACGGCCTGTCCCGCACCGCGAGGAAGATCTTCTGGAGGTCGAACTGACGGGGTACCGCAAAGCGCGCCGTCGCGGCCTTCCTCGCGGCCTTCTCCTGCATCCCGTCAGCGATCAGCCGGTCCCGCTCCGCGGCCCACCGGCGCTGTGCGGCGTCCTTGAGGGAGAAGGCGAAGTTGTAGCAGGCCCGCGAGCAGTCGGCGTACCGCTGCAGGATGGCCTGCTCCACGGGCGTGGGGTCCAGAGGCAGTCGCACGACGCGCGTCACCTGCCGGGGGCTCAGTGCTTCATCCATCACGGCCAGGAGCCTGACAGGAGGGTCTGACAATTCGTGTCGAACTGGTCGAAATACGGTGCTAGGGGTTACTTTTCTCGTGCCTGCCAACCCGTTACGGGGTGGCAGGATCGGCCCCCGGACGGGGGCGTAGAGCGTCCGTGGATTGCACAGCAGCAGCGGCAAGACGAAGCGGAAAGCTCCACCCTCTCCACCAGGAGGGTGGGCAGCGGTGCCACGCAAGTGAGCACCCCACCACGTATGCGAGGAATGCCGGAATAGATGGAAGTCACGGAAAAGCGGTACCCGCCCCAGCCTTGATGCAGGTCACGGCCCGTCCGGTCCGCGCGTGCGCGGGTGGTCCCTGCGCGCCGGGGTCTTCTTCGACACCAACGGGTGTCCGGTCCGCGCGTGCGCGGGTGGTCCCGGGTCGTGCAGGGGGCGGACCTGGCCGTCGGCGTCCGGTCCGCGCGTGCGCGGGTGGTCCCAGCGAGAGGAAGCCGAGCGGTGTTCATGTCCGGTCCGCGCGTGCGCGGGTGGTCCCCGTCCGCGATGAGGCTCCGCGTCCCGCACTTTGTCCGGTCCGCGCGTGCGCGGGTGGTCCCACCCGGATCATGATCGGCTGGGATGCTGCGCTATCCGGTCCGCGCTGCGCAGGTGGTCCCCCAAGGGGGTTCGGGGAACCCAGCATGCCCAGCGTCCGGTCCGCGCGTGCGCGGGTGGTCCCGTCCTTCTGCTGATTTTCGGCTGGGGCGCGTTCATCTACGCCGGGATGGTCGCCCTGTACTTCCTCGCCCGCGCACTCTGGGCCGTCGACGACGACCAGGCCGCCCCGTCCAGCACGGCAGCGTCCGGTACCGGAGCGCCGGAGCTTCGCCCCCCGGAGTCCGATGGCTGATCAGTCGATGACGTGCACGGTGACGTACAGGTCTCCTGGCGCTCCGCCGTGCTTTCCCGGCGCGCCGAGCTCCCTGAGCCGGATCTTCTGCCCGTTCTTGACGCCGGCGGGGACGCGGACCTTGTAGGTGTGCCGCTTCGCGACGACCCTGCCCTCCCCTCTGCAGGTGGAGCAGTCCAGCACCTTCGTCTCGTCTCCTGTGGTGGCGCAGTCGGGGCAGGTCTGGTGGGCGGTCAGGCGCATGGGGATGACCGCACCGTCAGTGGCTTCGCTCGGGGAGAGCCAGACCTCGGACGCGATGTCGGACCCGCGGCTGGGCGCCGGGGCGTCGCCGAAGTGACGGTCGTTGATCTCTTCGAGGAGGTCATAGACCTCATCGGCGCTGCCCGGCCGCTGGGCAGGGTCCTTGGCCAGGAGCCGGGCGACCAGCCGCTCCAGTTCCACCGGAGCGTCCGGGCGCAGGGTGCGCAGTGGGGCGGGCGGCTCTTTGAGGTGCTGGTTGATCAGGTGCCAGGCCGCGCCGGTGAAGGGGCGGCGGCCGGTGACCATCTCGAAGAGCACGCAGCCGAGCGAGTACAGGTCGGAGCGGAAGTCGAAGGCGCCGGACAGCGCTTCGGGCGCCATGTAGGCCGGGGTGCCGATCAGGACGCCGGTGGTGGTGATGTCGTGCCGGGCGTCGCTCCCCTTGGTGATGCCGAAGTCCACGACGGTCGCCTCGCCGTTCTCCTGGACCATGATGTTGGACGGCTTGATGTCCCGGTGGGTCAGGCCCGCCTCGTGCGCGGCGTCCAGGGCGTCGGCGACACAGGCCGCCGTGTACAGGGCCGTCGACAGGGGCATGGGCCCGGCGTCTTCCAGGGCGGCGCTGAGGGACTTGCCAGGGAGCAGTTGCATCACCAGGTAGGCGTACGGCCGCCCGTGGTGCATCGCAGAGCCGAAGTCGTGCACGGTGACGATGTGCGGATGGGACAGGCCGCCGGCGACCGCGGCCTCGCGGGTGAACCGGGCCACTTGCCGGTCGTGGTCCGCGCTGCCGTCGCTGGTGAGGACCTTGACCGCCACCAGGCGGTCGACGCGCGGGTCGTGTGCTTGCCAGACCTGCCCGAACCCACCCGCACCGATCGGCTCGATCAGCCGGTAGCGGCCGTCCAGCACGGTCCCTGCCTGCACGACTCCCCCTTCGGTGCGCGATTCGACGCACGGTGTACCAGAGGTGTACCCGTCACGCTACGCCGGGACAACCACCAGTAACAGGGGGATCTGATCTGCCAGTTGGCTCAGGCCGTGCTCCGCAGTACGGCCGACTCCGGAACGCCGGCCGTCGTCCCCGACTCCCGGGCCGTGCGCTCTTGCCGGGCGCGGCGCACCGCGGCCGCGCGGGCACCGGGCATGCCGCCGACGTCGCTGCCGTCAGTAGGCTAGGACGCGGTCTCCTTCGCCTCCTGCATGCGGCAGACGACGCCGGAGGCAGCCTTGCTGAGCGCGTGCTCGAGCCGGTCCCTGTCCCCGCGGAACGTGACAGGTGAGCTGGCATCACTCAGCGGCCTGGCCGTTGCTGTGCTCCCCTTCTCGTCGCACGGGGCGTGGTGCGTAGTCCTCGGGGGCGCGAGGGGCGTTAGGGCCGGCCTTGGCGTAGAGCTCGCGGACTGCCGCCACCAGGTCCGCGTGATCGCTGAGTTCGACGCTGTCACTGTCGATGGCGTACCCGATCAAGCCGAACATCTCGTGGATAAGGTGTGCCTGCTGGGCGAAGGTCAGGCGGGCGGGGTCGGGCGGAGCGGGGCGTCCGGCGTCCTTGACGTCCTCGAGGCTCGGAACCCGCCGTTCTTCCTCGGCCTCTGCGGTGCGATGGGCTTGTTCGGCCTGTACTGCGTGGACGAGCCGGGTGGGCCAGGCGGTGCGGATCGGGGCCGGGTCCGCCTCGCCGGCCCGGCGGGCGTGCAGGACGGCGACTTCGTTGGCGCGGGCGACCTTGGGGCACCGGTCCGCGCGCTGCTGCAGGCCAGGCACGGCGGCCAGGCGCCGGGCGAGCGCGACGATGGCGACCTGGTGGTCGACGGCCCAGCGCTGCTCGGCCTTGCGGTCGCGGTGGGTGCGGGCGGCCTCGACGCGCTCGTTCTGGGTCAGAGGATGGCCGACGATGTCGTCGAGGTCGCGGCGCAGCTGCAGGTAGCGGCGCTCGGCGGACTGACGGGTGCGCACCTCCAGGGCCGCGGCGAGCCGGGTCCAGGTGACCCCTTGGCGGCGGGCGGCGGCGATCAGCCGCTGCTCGTCCAGCAGCAGCTTGTCGCGCAGGGTCCGCACGACCAGGAGGGCGGCCAGCGCGTCGGTCTCGCTGAGCTCGTCGACGGCGTCGCACTCGACGAGCTCGGTGATGCGGTCGTACTTGGCGGCGACGTCGGCCAGTGTTCCGCTGTGCTCCAGCACGGTCGCGATTTGCGCCATCTCCCCCATCCACTCGTCCGGTTCCGGGGGCCTGGGGGTGCACAGATGGCGCCAGGCACCAGCACGGTTGATTTCCGCCTCGGGGCGCCGAGGCGGCGTCGTCTTAACGACGACGGTTTTTGTCGTCCTTAAGACGACACTATTCGGTTCCAGCATGTCGGTCGTTCCTCTCGAAATAGGGTGCGTGGCTATTCAGGGCTGTCGGCGGTGCCCTCATCCCGCCGCCTAAGGTGCCTGCGCCGGCGCCATGCCTTGATCAGGGCGCTGGCCGCGGCGCCGGTGGCCAGGGCCAGTACCCCCGCGACGTACTCGGGCCATGCCTCGCTCATGAAGTTGCTCAACATCGCAGTTCAGCGCACACTCGCGTGCGCATGCTCCTTCGAAGAGTCACTCCGGGACGACACCCTGCCTCCCGGCCGGACGGCCGCACGCCCCCACTACGGCCTTGGTCACCGGCTCAGCCCGCGGCTGTGCGCAACGTGCAGGGCCGGAACTTCGGACACGGCTCGGCGCCCGGCAGACATTCTTATGCCAAAGGCAAGATCCCTATGAGCGCTCAAAGGGTGGCGGACCCTGGCGAATTATCGGACCGGCGATACCCAGGGTCACGCGCGCCTGATTTTCGAATTCACCCGCACACAAGCGGAATTGACGCCTCATTGCCGCGCAGAGGCGCGGCTTCCGCGCCGTCCGCCGCCGTGCCCGCGCTGAGCCGCGGCTGATCTGTCTCGACAGCACGTTTGGAGACCGCGACTTGGGCGTGGCCATGAAGGAGGTTCCGCGTGGCCCGGGCGGTATGGCCCCGCCGGACGCGGTCGGCCCGGTCGACCGCCTCCTGCGGGGCGAAGGTGCCGGAGACAGCGCGAGCTCCGACGTTGATGAAGGCGGTGTGCTTCCGGGGCCCCCGCACGCGGAGGGACACTGGGTCAAGACCACGAGCTGGCCAGTACGGGGGCGTGCAGCGAGATCAGCGCCTGGTGCAGACCGTGGTGATGGGCAGCGCGGAGTCGGAGATACCCGCTCTGCTGCCAATGCGGGCCGACATGGGAGGGCCGACGCCTGGCTGCGGCCGCGCCAGCTGCCGCGACGCGGGTCACCGACTCCCGCACCGACGACGTCCTCGCCCGCCACCCCTGACGCCTCGGGTTCTCCCCTCCTCAAGCGGTGCCGCACAGGGGCGCCGTCTGCGGGACCGCGGCCTCCGCCCCGGCCTCCCTCGCTGCACGCTCCCCATGGGCCTGGTGCAGGGCTACGGCGCTCGGGGCCGGCTTGGTCGATCGGGGCTGTCTCTGCTGATCGTGGGCTGGGGCGCGTTCATCCACGCCGGGATGGTCGCCCTGTACTTCCTCGCCCGCGCACTCTGGGCCGTCGACGACGACCAGGCCGCCCCGTCCAGCACGGCAGCGCCCGGTACCGGAGCGCCGGAGCTTCGCACCCCGAATTCCGATGGCTGATCAGTCGACGACGCGCACGGTGACGTACAAGTCTCCTGGCGCACCGCCGTGCTTGCCGGCGCGGCCGATCCCGCGTCGTGCGCCGAGGCACTGCGGCGCGCTCGCTCGCTACACCGCCGCAGCACGGGTGGCCACACGGCTTGGCAACGTTGCTGTGCGGGGTGGCCCTGGCCGTACTGCATCCCGCCACGGGGGCCGGGGCCTGGTCCCCGTGCCCTCTACACCGGCACGGGCCGACGCCAAGCCTGGAACCTCTCGGGCTGGCCGGAGGCACGTCTCACCGGCCTCCCCAACCGAGACATCGAAGGGTAGGGCCGCAGAGGCCACCAACTGCAGGCATCCCGCCGTCGCCGCAGCCGACCTGCTGCCCGCGCAGCTACGGGACGTGGCGGTGTACTACCGGGCCAAAACCGACCGGGACTTTCGGCAAGGCGGGCGAGGTGGGCCAGGCCGAGGTGGGCGGCGGAGGCGAGGTGGCCGCCGCTGTCGGCGACGTGCTGCCATGCCCTGGCGGGAGGCGGGGGCGCGGCCGAGGACTTCCCCACCGCCCTCCAGGCCGCGCAGGCCCTCGGCTGGCCCGGCCGCCACCACCGCGTCGAAGGTGACGTGTCCTGCGGCAGTCCCGCAAACGGTAGGCGCCCCCCGGTCCTGGTCTCCTTTCTACCGAGGGTTGGCATGTGCGCGCCGTGCGGGATTACCTGGTGCGTGCGATGTGGTCGAGCTGCGCGTCGAGCGCGGCGTGGCAGGAGGCTGGTCCACGAGTTGGGCCATGTGGCGTTGCCGCATCTCACCGATATACGCCTCGGTCACCTCGCGGGGTGTCCGAGCTGCACGGGGCTCCAGCAGAGGGCCGGCAAGGGCGGTGTCCGCTGCCATGAGGGGGCGGTTACTGCGTGGAGGGAAGCCACAGCGATTCGATCGCGGCGGTGGCGCGGTAGTTCCAGCGTTTGCGGCCGGTCGAGGAGTCCAGCGCGTACACCTGGTGGGACCGTTTGCCCTTCCGGGGGTTTCCAGCGATGTAAACGGTGTGGTCAGTGGTTTCGGGCTGCGGGACAGGGTTTCCGTCGGGGAAGCGCCAGTGTTCCTTGCCGGTGGCCACGTCCAGGGCAAGGGAGCGTTCGAAGCTGGTGAGGTAGACCGTGTCTCCCGCTACTGCGGGCAAGCCGAACCATCCCGAGCCCGGGATGCCCCAGCGCTGCTTGCCGGTGGCCGCATCCAGCGCGAACGCGGCGCTTTTACTCCCCTTCTGGCCGTCACGCAGCATGAGGACGACGTCACTGGCCTGCATAGTGGCATAGCCGGACGAGGAGGCTCCGGAGGGGAAACTCCAGCGCTGTTTGCCGGTGGCTGCGTCCAGCGCGATCACGGGGGTTTCAATGACCCTTGAGGTGGGCGCGGAGGCGCCGCCGACGTAGACGGTGTCGCGCGAAGCGATTGCGGAAAGACCTTTGCCCCTGGGGCTGCCTGGGGCACTGTTCAAGTCGGAGCTCCAGCGCTGTTTGCCGGTGGCCGCGTCTAAAGCGATCACCACGGCTTGGTCAAGGCACAGGTAGACGGTGTTGCCATGGACGACCACGGTGTTCGCCACGTCCGAGTGGTCCAGCCTGTAGTTCCAGCGCGGTTTGCCAGTGGAAGCGTCGAGTTTGGAGAGGCGGTTGTCTCTGACGGCGTAGACGGCGTGGCCGGTGGCCCGCACCGGCACACCCTCGTCAACATCAGCTGCCGTCCAGCGCCGTGTGCCGGTGCGGGCGTCCAGAGCGATGAGCCCATTGTTGGGATGAATGATGTAGAGGGTGCTGGAGCGCCGGGTGATCTGTGGTGGCGTGATCTGTGGTGGGTGCTCGCCGCGTGGAACGGTGACGCGCCATCTCCTGGTGCCGGTGGCTGTGTCCAAAGCATCGACATGGCCGTCGATGTCGCTGACGAATAGCGTGCCACGGGCACTGGCCATGTCCCGCCAGCCGTCTCCCCGGCTGGCATAGCGCCACTGTCTGCGCCCGGTGTCGGCATGGACGGCTTCTACGGCGTCGGCGGTGCTGACGTACAGCAGTACTGCGGAGCCGGGTCGGCCTGCGTCACTGTTCAGGACAAGCGTGCTGACGGTGAGCAGCAACGCGCCGACAAGGGCGATCCAGAGCCTAACTGCCGTTGATGGCCAGAGGCTCTTGGGTCTGTGGCCTGCTCTGGAGGGCTGGACAAGGATGCGTGTCACGCCGGCGTCAGGCATGGCTTCACGGCCGTGCAGGGGCGGGTTGTTCGCCGGTTGTGCCCTGGTCACGGGGTTGTCTGGGTTGTCTGGTACGGCGGGGTGGCAGGGGGGCGCCAGGTTGTCGCGGGCGGCCTGGGTGAGCGTCTGGGTGAACTCGTTGACTATGCGTGCCTTCTCCAGGGCATGGCCCATATCGGTTGTGAACGGGTCCGCGGACCTGGCCGGGACAACAAGTGCGGTGTCTTCCGGGGCAGCCGGGGAGACGCGCAGCGTGCGCAGTGTCTGTTCCAGCTCCTCCACCCGGCTCTCGGCCGTCCGCGCCAGGTTCTGCGCTTCGTCGCGCTGGGCCTGGGCCCGGGCGAGTTCGCTCTGGGCGTGGTGCAGCTGATCACGTGCCAGGTCGAGGTCGCCCAGACTGGCGGCGGGCCGGGCACGTAAGGCGTCGATCTGAGCAGTGAGCCGACCGACCATCTGGGACAGCAGGATGGCCAGCGGAACGGCATGGGCCAGGGCCTGCTGGCTGTCGCTGTAGGCGTGGTGGGCGCGGGCGAGCTGCTCCTGCAGATCGATGATGCGCCGCTGGGCACGCAGAAGTTCTTTCCGCCCGGCCTCAGCATGTTCAGGGCCGGCGGCTGCGGGGGTGGGCGCTTGCTGGTAGCGCTGCCATAGAGGACGAGCCCGGGCCAGGCGGCTTTCGAGGGCGGGGTGGGAAGCGGAGCACGCGTCGGCGACGGCCTCGACGAACTCCCAGCGCAGCCCTTTGCCGCTGAGCCAGGCTGACAGTGTCGCTTTTGCCGGCACCCGGCCGCTCGCGAAGTGCTCCGGCGTCAGCTTTCCCCGCAGCCCCTCCACACCAAGGCGCGCCTCGTCCACCCAGCCCCGCAGCAGCACGGCAAGCTCGTTGAGCTCCTGGAACTCGCCACGCAGCGGCCCCCACGGCCGTCCCCCGGTCTCTCTGCGCTCCGGCACGCGCCCCCCTCGGCGTCCGGGCCAGGCCCTTGTTCAGGCCCGTCCAGCGGACAACCCCGTCAGCCTGGCCACCACCATGACAGCAGAGGCAACGTCGGGTGTGCAAAGCCCGATCCGACAGAGACGAGGACATCGTGACCACGCCCTCCCGCCGCCCCGCCCCGACGCCGCACGCCGACCTCGCCGTCTTCCTCGCCGTCCTGGTCACCGGCGTGATCCTGATCTGCTCGCCCGTCCTGCACGCCGACCAGACACCGCTGCTGGCCACAGCCCTGGGCACCTTGTACGCCGCCTGGCACACTCCCCGAGCCACCAGCAACGACTGACCGCGCACGGACAGCAGACCAGACAGCCCGCTAGAGAGCGGGAGCAACTCGGCGCTCCAGGACGACGTCGGCGTCGCGGACTGCCTCGGTGATGTCCGTAGTGCGGTAGTCGAGGACCTCGGCGGCGACGGCCGCGACGGCGACCGGGTCAGTCGGGTCGGCCGACCCGGCGGCCGCGAGGAGACCGGCCTCGCCGATCACCGCTCCGAGGCCCATCGGCTCGCGCCCGTCACGCCGCACCGTACGGACCGGCCGCTGCTTCGTCTTCGACTTCTGGCCGACGCCGTTCCTCCGGGCCGCCTCCCTCGCGGCCCGCAGCGCGACCCAGACCAGGTCGACGCCGGACGTCTCGCCGCCGCTCATGCCTGCCCCCACGTGGTGCAGCCGAGGTCCAGGTGGCCGAGGCGGGAGAGGCGCTGCGCCTGGTCGACCAGCTGGTTGCTGAACAGCCGCCTCGCCGTAGCGGGCGATGTGCTCGAACACCACCCGGTGGTCCTTCAGCGCCCGCACCCGCCCATCCCGCACCTGATCGGGGATCAAGTCCTCGACGACCAGCTCCTGGCCGTCGTCGGCATCGGCAGGCCCCGGCTCCGGAGCGGGGACGACAGCGGCCGGGCGCGGCGCGGGCAGCAGACCGGGGCCACCGGCTCGGCCACGACGACGTCGGCCGGCTGCGCGGCTGCGGCTTCGGCTTCGGCGCGGGCCTTGGCGGCGCGCTTCGGCCGTCACGTCCTGGTGCAGCCGCTGCGCGACGGCCGCGCGGCGCTCGTTCTCGCAGGCGTTCGGCCTCGCGGCGTCTACGGCGGCCGCGACCATGCGGCGCTGGGCAGGAGATCCCATCAGCCGAGGCGTCGTAGATACGGGTAGTACGTGGTACCGCAATGCAAGGAAAAGGCGAATGGCCCTCCCTGTCACGCAACGAGGAGGGCCATTCTCATCCTGCGGGCGAACCCTTCGCGTTCGGCAGCAGGAATTCTCTGGAGAAGCTAGTCAGGAATTCGAGTTCCTTGACCGCTGGTATCGCTTGATGACAAAAACTAGTGCCGCGATCATGACCGCAAACCAAATGATGATTTCCAAGGTTCCGAAACCGGACCCGAGGGCAGTCAATACGCCAAAGAAGATCGCAAGAATCAAAATGATTTGCGCGACGAGTGACATCATTTGGGCTTCCCTGCTTTAAGCGCCGCTACCGGCAACCTTCGTCTTGCCGCTTCCGTAGACCTTCACCTTAGCCCACGGGTAGATGTTCGCGTAGCAGCCGATGGAACCAGCGAAGCAGAGCTCCACGTGACGCTTCATCATCGAGGTGGCCGAGGAGGCCGGTACCTTGGACTTCCGATTCTCGATCCTGCTGCCGATCTTAACGACGTCCGACTCGTTGCTGAACCGGTCGTACCGCTTACCCCAGGCACGCACCTTGCCGCCCTTGTAATTGAAGCGGGCGTACGTGTGGTACTTCAGGATAGTTTGACCCAGGTAGCTTCGGTGGGTGTGGGTGATGTGAGTCATCTTCCACTTGCCGCCCTTGACCTTGGCGGTCAAGTCGCCATCAGCCTCCGCCGGCGGCGCGGCGGGGTCCACTGCGGTCTCCTCGGGCGTCTCCTCCTCTTCGGAGGGGTCGCTCGGCTTAGCGTCGGCCGGAGGTTCGATCTCAGCGAGCTGGGCGGCAGTCAGGGGCTTACCAGTCTCCGGGGAAACCGCTTCCCCGTCCTCGGTAATCACGGCTTCCTGTACTGAAACCTCGGTCTGTGACGGATCCTCAAGAACCTTCGCTACATCAGGGAAGAGCTTCTTGAAGTTCTCGATCTCTGCCGTGGTGGCAGTCCCGTCCTGAATCTTGAGCGTGAGAGTTTTACCCAAAGAGAATGCCATCGCCTCTTCGGGCGTGGGCAACTTCGGCTCCGCTGAAGCCATCGGAGAAGCAGTCATGAGAAGTGCTGCCGCCGTCACGATGGCGCCGCCAGCTATCGCCCGCTTACCGTGCAAGGAACGCATTATTCCCCCCCAGGTATCAAGTTCCGTGAACTCGGGAGGTCACCCCGAGTTCTTACCTGAATCTTACGTGGCAAGATCGTTCGAACACAAATCGCAGGATCAAAACGGGCTCATGGCGTCCGATTCGGACATTTCTGTCGCGCGGGAGTGTACTTGCGGGACTCCGCAAGGCTCACGCTTCTTGCCTGGTAACAACCCTGGAGCGCATCGCGCACTTCACTGGAAAGGTAAACCCTGTGGCTATGAAGGGAGTTACTTTCACACGGCAGTCAACTTCCGCTTGGGTAAATACCGTTGGAGAGGACGGGCGCGGAGGGCCGCCTCCTGCGTCCAGTCTGCGGGCCCAGCACCCGCCAGTCGCGGACTTGATCGCAGGTCAGTCCTAGCGGAGCTCCGGCTCCTGGCCGACGTCATCGACGGCCGGGACGGCCCCGGCGAGCGGTCGCGGGCGCGGGCACGACCGGCGCGACGGGCGCGGCCTGGAGGCGGGCATCAGCGCGGCCGCGGCGAGGGCCTCTACCGCGCATCTCGACCGGGCACGGACGGGAAGCGGCGGTGAGTGCGACGCGTGGCGCGGCACGGCCGGGCGACGGCAGTGGCAGTCGACGGGCCACAGCGAGGGCCTCGGCGTACAGCAGATCGGCGCGACCCTGTCCGTCCAACTGATCGTGTGGGAGGCCGACCGGCTCGCCTTCGAGCGGCTTCAGCAGCGTCTGCACCGCCGCGGCGCCGGCGCGGCCCGCCTCGCGGAGCAACACCCCGCCCACTTCGTCGCCTTCGACCTGCTGCGCCTGGCGGGCACCGACACCACCGCCTGGCCCTACTGGCGGCGCCGCGCGGCACTGGAGGACCTCTTCGCCGAGCACCAGCTCACCGCCCCCTGGGCGCTGTGCCCCTCGACCACGGACGCGGCCACCGTGCGCGAGTGGCTGACCGGCTAGACCGCGGTCGGCGCGGAAGGGGCGGTGTACAAGAGGCTGGAGGGCCGCTACGAGCCGTCGGTACGCGGCTGGCGCAAATACAAGATCCGCGTGACCGAGGACGCCGTCGTCGGCGCGGTCACCGGCCGCCCGGCCGCGCCCCGCACGCTGCTGGTGGGCCGCTACGACACCGGCGGGCGCCTGCGCTACCTCGGGCGCAGCACCACTGTGCCGCAGGCCGCGGGCCGGGCCCTGGCCGAGCTGTTGACCCCGGCCGGAGCCGACCACCCCTGGAGGGGCCGTACCTTCTCCGCCGGGTGGGGCACCCGCGAAAGCCTGCATGTCACCCTCGTGCGGCCCGAGCTGGTGGTCGAGCTCGGCGTCGACGTCGCCCGGGACGGCGCCGGACGCTGGCGGCACCCGGCGAGGTGGCACCGGGCGCGCCCGGACCTGGCCGCTGCCGACACCCCGCCCTTCGCCCCCGGGCCGGGCGACTGACCGCACGACGGCGGAGCCCCTGCGGGAGCCCAGGAGTTGGGGTGCCGGTAGAAAGCGTGTCGCCAGCCGCAGATGACGGTGCTCCGGTCGTGCAACTAAGGGGTGCGGCGAGTCGAAGCGGTGGCAGGCTGGGTGTACGTCGTGGCGAAGGGGGGCCGGGATGGTGCGGTCGGTGCGGTGGCTGGTGGCGGTGGCCGCGGCGGTGGTCACGTTCGTGGTGTGCCTGTGGGGAGCGCGGTTGGTGGTCTGGGGGTGGCTGCCTGCGGGGGACGCGGAGCGGTGGGGGGTGGCGGCCGCGTTCGCCGCGGTGGCGGCCGGCGCGGTGGGCATGGCTGTGGGCTGGTGGGCGGGACGAGAGCCACCTGCCGAAGAGCGGGAGGGCGGGGGCAGCGTCGAAGGCGAGGCCACAGGGCACGGGTGGGTTGACCAGGTGCGTGGCCATCGTGGCGGGCCGGGTGGGGCGGTGCCGGACGATCTGCGGCTGAATGCGAAGGCATCGGAGTACGGCCAGGTCCGGCAGACCGGCGGCGACGACCATACCGGCGGCGGGCGGGGCAGCCGGTGACCGGCGACCCGGGCAAGGGCTCCGGCGCCCGGCCAGGCCTTGCAGCGCAGGCCTCTGGACACAGTCGGATCTTCCAGGTCGGGCGCGACTACTACGAGGCGGCGAAGACGCGGGAGAGGCAGGCGCTGACCACGTTGCTGGCGCCTCCGGCGCATCTGGTGGGCCGCGCGGAGGAAAGCGATCAGCTGCTGGGCCTGCTCGATCCCGCGGCGCAGGGGATGCCGACGGTGGCGGTAGTGGCGGGGCTGGCCGGGAGTGGCAAGACCGCTCTGGTGCTTCAGGTGGCACACGAGGCGGTAGCGCGGGGCTGGTTCCCGGGTGGCGCCCTGTTCGTGACTCTGCACGGCTACGACCCGGCGCGGCGCGTGGAGGCGGACAAGGCGGTGGGTCTGCTGCTGCGCGGCCTGGACATCACCGGCGAGGACCTGCCCCCCACTCTCGACGAACAGCGGGCCCTGTGCCAGGCGGAGCTGGCGGCCCGCGCCGGGCGGGGGGAGCCGGTGCTGATCGTCGCCGATGACGCCGCCGACACCGGGCAGGTCCTGCCGCTGCTCCCCGGCCCCCGCCCGCACCGGCTGCTGATCACCTCCCGGC
The DNA here is from genome assembly GCF_014656095.1 of Streptomyces longispororuber. Classification (GTDB taxonomy): domain Bacteria; phylum Actinomycetota; class Actinomycetes; order Streptomycetales; family Streptomycetaceae; genus Streptomyces; species Streptomyces longispororuber. Next base: position 1,005 of record NZ_BNBT01000074.1, on the reverse strand, counting down.
ACGGCCTGGACCCGGTCGCCCTGGCCGCCCGCCGCCTGCCCCTGGACGTACTCGCTCCCGCCCCGGCCGCCGCCCTGATCGCCGGCTCCCTCACCCGCGCCGACCCCGACGACCTGCGCCCTGCCCGCGACCCGGCCGCACTCGCCGAGATCGCCGACCACTGCGGGCGGCTGCCACTGGCCCTGGTGATCGCCGCCGCCCTGCTCACCGCCGACCCCGGCCTGCCTCTTCCCTCCCTGGCCGGCCAGCTCAAGGACGAGCACACCCGGCTGGCCGCCCTGCACTACGCCGACCACGACGGCCACACCCTGGCGGTACGGGCCGCCTTCGACCTCTCCTACCAGCGCCTGCCGACCGAGACAGCCCGCCTGCTGCGCCGACTGTCCAGCAACCCCGGCCCGGACATCTCCACCGAGACCGCCACCGTCCTCAACGACGACACCCCCGCCCGCCCGCTGCTCGCCGCCCTGGCCCGCGCCAGCCTGCTGACCGAACAGCCCGTCGGCTCCAACCGCTGGCGCCTGCACGACCTGATCCGCCTCTACGCCCACCACCAGCACCAGCACATCGACGACACCCAGACCCGCCAGGACTGCCTGGACCGCCTGCTGGAGCACTACCGGGCCACCGCAGACGCGGCCGACCACCACCTGCGCGCCCTGCCCGGCGAGGAACTGCCCGCCCGGTTCACCAGCCGCGCCGACGCACTGGCCTGGCTGGACGCCGAACGCAGCAACCTCCTCGCCGCCGCCACCGCCCACCCGGCCTTCGCGACCCACGCGGCAAACACCCTGACGGAGTATCTGCACTGGCGCCGCTACTTCACCGACGCCCTCGCCCTCGCCCAGCACGCCCTCACCGCCGCCCGCCACTCCAGCGACCGGCACGGCGAAGGCATGGCGCTCAACAGTCTCGGCCTCGCGCTGCAGGAGGTGCGGCGGTTCGACGAAGCGATCGACGCCCACACTCAGGATCTGGCCATCTGCCGCGAGCTCGACGACCGGC
>NZ_BNBT01000073.1 GCF_014656095.1 Streptomyces longispororuber | reverse complement strand
GGCGGCGGCACCCGCGGCGGCCAGGGCCGCGGCCGGGCCGCCGGTCGGGGCAGGGGCGCCCGGCTTGCCCGGGGCCTTCTTGCCCTGGGCGACGTCCACGGGGAGCATGACCAGCGCGGTCGTACCACCGGAGTCGGAGGGCCGGAGCTGGATGCGGATGCCGTGGCGCTGCGAGAGGCGGCCGACCACGAACAGACCCATGCGGCGGGAGACGGAGACGTCCACGGTGGGCGGCGACGCGAGCCGCTCGTTGATCGCGGCGAGGTCCTCGGGGGAGAGGCCGATGCCGGTGTCGTGGATCTCGATGAGCACGCGGCCGTCGGGCAGCGCGTGACCGGTGACCTTGACCTTGGTCTGCGGCGAGGAGAACGAGGTGGCGTTCTCCAGCAGCTCGGCGAGGAGGTGCACGAGGTCGTTGACGACGCGTCCGGCGACCTCGGTCGCGGGCACCGAGGACAGCTCGATGCGCTCGTACTGCTCCACCTCGGAGGCGGCGGCGCGGAGCACGTCGACGAGCGGCACGGGCCGCGTCCAGCGGCGGCCGGGCTCCTCACCCGCGAGCACGAGGAGGTTCTCGCCGTTACGGCGCATGCGGGTCGCGAGGTGGTCGAGCTTGAACAGCGAGGAGAGCTGGTCCGGGTCGGCCTCGCGGGACTCCAGCTCGGAGATGAGCGAGAGCTGGCGCTGGATGAGGCCCTGCGAACGCCGCGAGAGGTTGGTGAACATCGCGTTGACGTTGCCCCGCAGGAGGGCCTGCTCGGCGGCGAGGCGGACCGCCTCGCGGTGCACGTCGTCGAAGGCCGCGGCCACCTGGCCGATCTCGTCCCGGGAGTGCACACCGACGGACTCCACGGACGTGTCGACGTCCTGCGGGTCGGACTCGGAGAGCTGCTTGACCAGCTCGGGCAGGCGGTCCTGGGCGACCTTGGTGGCGGTGTCCTGGAGCCGGCGCAGCGAGCGGATCATGGACCGCGCCACCACGAAGGCGCCGACGAGCGACACACCGAGCACGACGAGGATGAGCGCACCGTTGAGGATCGCCTGCTGCTCGGACTCGTTCCGCAGCGAGCGGACCTTCTGCTCCATCTCGTCGAGCAGGGTCAGCTCGATGTTGGTCATCGCCTGGATCTTGGTGGAGTCGGAGTCCACCCAGTCCTTGTAGGAGCGCTTGCCGCGCAGCTTGATGCCGTTGGGCTGCTCCAGGACGCGCTGGGCGTAGGCGTCGGCGCTCTGGATCGTGGCGTTGCCGCGGCTGATCGGGGTGAGCAGCTTCGCGCCGTCGCCGACGTAGATCCGGTTGAACGACTGGAGCTCGTCGTTCTCCTTCTCGAACGCCGTCAGGGCGTAGCGGCGGTCGAGGTCGGAGAGCTTGCCGAACTCGCGGTTGTTCGGCGGCAGCGCGGCCGCGATGACGGCCCGCTGCACGGACGCGAACTCCTTGGCGGAGGAGAAGGCCGCCAGGGCGCGGGTGCGCTGGATCATGTCCGGGTTGCTGGTCGCCTGCGCCATGTCCTCGGAGAGCGCGAGGAGCTGCTGGATGAGCTGGCTGTAGGCGTCGACCGTCTGCGAGGACGGGGAGTCCTTCTTGTACGCGTCCCGGCGTACGTCCTTGATCTTCTGGAGCTGCCGGGTGATCTGGACCGTGTTCTGGCGGATGCCGAGGAAGCCCTTGTCACCGTCGCTGTTGTCGATGTCCTGGGTGCCGGCGAGGAAGTTCCGGTAGGCGCGGTCGGTCTTCTCGCGGACGCTCTTGACGGTGAAGTCGGAGTCGCTGGCGCCGTGCGCGAGCGGGCCCGCCGACTGGTCGCGCTCCTCCTGGAGCGCGGCGGCCAGCCGGGTGGCGTCCTCCGTCAGGTCGGTCAGCAGCTTCATGTTGTCGAGCTGCTGGATCTCGTCCATCGACGAGTTGATGCGCAGGGCACCCAGCGAGGTCGCCGTGATGACGGGAAGGGCGAGGAGGGAGACCAGACGAGTCGAGATGCGCCAGTTGCGCAGGGCTATTCGTGAGCCGGGCCCGGGGGGCGTCTTGGACCCCTTCGGCTTGGTCCCGTCCGTGGACGGACCGCCCGGCGCACCCGGGCGGACGGCGTCGGGGCCGCCGTCGCCGGACTGCACCTGTCCGGGGTTCTGGGCGTGCTGGGCCGAGGAGCCGCGGTCACTTCCGCCGCGCTCCGGCTCCGCCGCAGCGCTGCCATCCCTCTTGAAACGTCCCTGCACTAGCGTCGCAACCTCTGGACCAGGCGTTCCACCGCGTGGACGGCGGAACGGTGTCGGAGTCGTGGGGCGTCACCCGCCCCATGGTGGTCGTGAGACCGGCGCTGCTCCCCCTTCCCGCCGCCCTCGGCGCTGCGTCGCGCCCTGTGCGCCGGTTCGATCCCGCGGCGGTCCCGGGAATTCCAGCACAGTGCCGGATCTCCAACAAGGCCCGTGGTTCGGGGCACGGCTCCCGTGACAGCACGTGAGGAACGTGTCACCAGACGTAGAAAGCGAAGTCGCTTATACCGGACTTTCCGGTACGAGACGCATGGGTGAAAGCGGTGTCCCAGTGTTCATGATCAGGAGCGGAATGGGCGCTTCAGGGGTGCATTGTCCGTTTCCAAGGGTCCGCTGGTCCGCCTGAATTGACCTGAATGTCGGGTCGCTCGTGAGCAAACTCACATGAAGATCATGGCCTCTTCTCGACATTGCGCGGGAATTGAATGTTTAGCCTGACGCTTTACAGGGATGGGGAATCCGACAACCGGCGTCCTTTGGGTGACGCCCCGATCGACAGGGCCCGAGCAGCAGATGAAGTCCACGACGATGTTCCGCAACATAGCCAACCCGCGCCGCACCACCCTGGCGCACCTCAAGGACGCCGACGACCTGCAGCCGGCCCCCGAGCGGCCGGAGCACCCCGTCGAACTCCCCACCCAGACGGCCAACCCCAAGCGCACCATCCTCATGGAAGCCCCCCAGGGTTAACGCCCCTCCCGCGCGCGGGGGCGGGCCGCGAACCGGTGGCGGAAGCGGCGGAAAAGGGGCAGAGGGGCAGCGCCCCATAGACTGGCCGCACCAGACCACCCCGTAGCTGCAAAGGGCACCGCTCACGTGCGTATCGCCAGGTTCTCCATCGACGGCAACGTCGCCTTCGGCGCGGTCGAGGGCGACAAGCCGGACGAGCTCGTCGTCGACATCATCAAGGGCAGTCCGTACGGCGACTTCGAGCTGAGCGGCGTGAAGGTCCCGCTGAGCAAGGTCCGGCTCCTCGCCCCCGTCATCGGCCACAAGATCGTGGCCTTCGGGCGGAACTACGCGGGCCACGCCGAAGAGCTCGGCAACGAGGTGCCCGACGCCCCGTTCGCCTTCTTCAAGCCCGCCACCTCCATGATCGGCTCCGGCGACGCCATCCAGTACCCGCCGTTCTCCGAGGAACTGCACCACGAGGCGGAGCTGGCCGTGGTCATCGGGCGCATGTGCCGCGAGGTCCCGCGCGAGCGCGTCAAGGACGTCGTCTTCGGCTACACCTGCGCCAACGACGTCACCGCGCGCGACGTGCAGCAGCGCGAGAAGCAGTGGGCCCGGGCCAAGGGCTTCGACACGTCCTGCCCGCTCGGCCCCTGGGTGGAGACGGAGCTCGACCCGAGCGACCTGACGATCCAGTGCACGGTCAACGGCCGCCAGCGCCAGCTCGGCCGCACCTCCCAGATGATCCACTCCATCGAGGACCTGGTCGTCAACATCTCCGAGGCCATGACGCTGCTGCCCGGCGACGTCATCCTCACCGGCACCCCCGAGGGGGTCGGCCCCCTCACCGTCGGCGACGAGGTCGCCGTCACCATCGAAGGCATCGGCACTCTCACCAACAAGGTGATCAAGCGTGGCTAACGCGACTCCCGGCGACACCGTCCGGGTACGTTTCTGTCCCTCCCCGACCGGCAACCCCCACGTGGGCCTGGTCCGCACCGCCCTGTTCAACTGGGCGTTCGCCCGGCACCACGGGGGCACCCTGGTCTTCCGCATCGAGGACACGGACGCCGCCCGCGACTCCGAGGAGTCGTACGAGCAGCTCCTGGACTCCATGCGCTGGCTGGGCTTCGACTGGGACGAGGGCCCCGAGGTCGGCGGCCCGCACGCGCCGTACCGCCAGTCGCAGCGCATGGACGTCTACCGGGACGTCGCCGCCAAGCTCGTCGACGGCGGGTACGCCTACCCGTGCTACTGCACCACCGAGGAGCTCGACGCCCGCCGCGAGGCCGCCCGCGCCGCCGGCAAGCCGTCCGGCTACGACGGCGCCTGCCGCGACCTCACCGCCGAGCAGAAGCAGGCGTACGAGGCCGAGGGCCGCAGCCACATCATCCGCTTCCGGATGCCGGACGAGGCGACCACCTTCACGGACCTGGTCCGCGGCGAGATCACCGTCCAGGCGGAGAACGTCACCGACTACGGCATCGTCCGCGCCAACGGCGCCCCGCTGTACACCCTGGTCAACCCGGTCGACGACGCCCTGATGGAGATCACCCACGTCCTGCGCGGCGAGGACCTGCTCTCCTCCACCCCGCGCCAGATCGCGCTCTACAAGGCGCTGATCGAGCTGGGCGTCGCCAAGGAGATCCCCGCCTTCGGCCACCTGCCGTACGTCATGGGCGAGGGCAACAAGAAGCTCTCCAAGCGCGACCCGCAGGCGAGCCTCAACCTCTACCGCGAGCGCGGCTTCCTGCCCGAGGGCCTGCTCAACTACCTCTCCCTCCTCGGCTGGTCGTTCTCCGCCGACCAGGACGTCTTCACGATCGACCAGATGATCGCGAAGTTCGACCTCGCGGACGTGAACTCCAACCCGGCCCGCTTCGACCTGAAGAAGGCCGAGGCGATCAACGCCGACCACATCCGCATGCTGGACGTGCAGGCCTTCGCCGCCGCCTGCGAGCCGTGGCTCAAGGCCCCGCACGCCCCGTGGGCCCCCGAGGACTTCGACCCGGCGGCCTGGGCGGCCATCGCGCCGCACGCGCAGAGCCGCGTGAAGGTCCTCTCCGAGATCACGGACAACGTCGACTTCCTGTTCCTGCCGGAGCCGGTCTTCGACGAGGCCTCCTGGACCAAGGCCATGAAGGAGGGCTCCGACGCCCTCCTGCGCACCGCCCGCGCCAAGCTGGAGGCGGCCGACTGGTCGTCCCCGGAGTCCCTCAAGGAGGCCGTCCTGGCCGCCGGCGAGGAGCACGGCCTCAAGCTGGGCAAGGCCCAGGCCCCCGTCCGCGTGGCCGTCACCGGCCGCACGGTCGGCCTGCCGCTCTTCGAGTCCCTGGAGATCCTCGGCAAGGACCGCGCGCTGGCGCGCGTCGACGCGGCCCTGGCGAAGCTGACCGCCTGACGCCCCCGCCCTGAAGCGCCCGAAGGGCCCGGAAGCCACCCCGGCTTCCGGGCCCTTCGCGTACGCCGCCCCCGGGGGCTCAGGCGTCGTCGATCAAGTAGTGGCTCTCGTCGAAGATCTCAAGGACGACGATCACCATGATCGCCCCGGCCACCATGTACTCCAGGACCACGCCCGGGGCGACGTACGCCTTGCGCAGGTGCGCGTCCGGCCCGAGCTGGGCGGTCGCCGCCTTGTGGAAGGGGTCACGGGCCAGCACGCGCAACGCCTTGTCCAGTTGCGTCTGCCGCTCCCCGGGCAGTTCGTCGTAGGCCGCGCGGGCCTCGACGGTGAACTGGACGCGGTACTCAGTCATGGGTGGAGCTCGGCCTCTCGCTCGACGGGCCCTCCACGCTACGGCACCCCGGCCGGGGCCCGGGACGGCTTCCCGGAACCGGCGAGACCGCCCGGCCGGAGGCCCGGGCTTCGCCCCCTCCTGCCCGCGGGCGGCGCGGGCTAGTGTCGGAGACATGCCGATCAAAGCCGTGGTCTGGGACATCGACACTGTGTTTTTCGGGGGATAACCCCCGAACCCCCAGCCGCCGGGGCCGTGCGGGCTAGTGTCGGAGACATGCCGATCGAAGCCGTGGTCTGGGACATCGACGACACCCTCTTCGACTACGCCACCGCCGATCTCACGGGCATGCGCGCCCACCTCGCCGCCGAGGGCATCGTCGGCCGGTACGACAGCGCCGAGCGGGCCCTGGCCCTGTGGAAGGAGCTCACCGACCGGCACTGGGCCCGCTTCGGCGCCGGGGAGGTGGGGTTCGAGGAGCAGCGCCGCGACCGCGTGCGCGACTTCCTGGGCGCCGCGCTCGACGATGCGGAGGCCGACGCCTGGTTCGGTCGCTACCGCGTGCACTACGAGGCCGCCTGGGCGCTCTTCCCGGACGCCGTGCCGGCTCTCGACGCCCTGGCCCAGGACTACCGGCACGCGGTGCTGTCCAACTCGGCGCTCTGCGTGCAGGAGCACAAACTCGGCGCGCTCGGCCTCCGCGACCGCTTCGAGGCCGTCCTGTGCGCCGCCGACCTCGGCGTCTCCAAGCCCCGACCCGAGGCCTTCCACGCGGCCTGCGACGCGCTGGGCCTCGCGCCCGAGGAGATCGCGTACGTGGGCGACCAGCCGGAGATCGACGCCCGGGGCGCCCGCGACGCGGGGCTGCTCGGCGTCTGGCTCGACCGCAACGGCACACCAGGGGCCGGTCCCTCGGGCATCCACCGCATCACGAGCCTCACGGAGCTCCCCGCGCTGCTGCGCTCCGATACCCGTTTTGGAGCGCCGTCCACCTTCGGGTAATGTTCTTCCTGCGCCGCCCGAGAGGGCCGAAAGGTCCGGCCGGGAAGCGCAACCGGAACAGAAACCCTCCCGGGGGTTGCGTTCCAGTGGCCTATGGTGTAATTGGCAGCACGACTGATTCTGGTTCAGTTAGTCTTGGTTCGAGTCCAGGTAGGCCAGCTCGCAGAGCTCATCTGCAACCGCGGTTGTCGTCTCGAAAGACACAGCATCCGCAAAGCCCCCGTTGTGTAGCGGCCTAGCACGCTGCCCTCTCAAGGCAGTAGCGCCGGTTCGAATCCGGTCGGGGGTACAGATCCATCCCGCGTGGACGGTAGGGGTAGCTCCCCCCGACCTCGCGGTGACATCGCCCGGCGACTGCCGGGCGGGATCGCTAGGGCCCCCGTTGTGTAGCGGCCTAGCACGCCGCCCTCTCAAGGCGGTAGCGCCGGTTCGAATCCGGTCGGGGGTACAAACTGGTCTAAACCACATTGGTCTATGGTGTAATTGGCAGCACGACTGATTCTGGTTCAGTTAGTCTAGGTTCGAGTCCTGGTAGACCAGCTCGGATCTGCGGCTTCGCACGTCGAACGCCTGCAAGATCCTCGCCCCCGTTGTGTAGCGGCCTAGCACGCCGCCCTCTCAAGGCGGTAGCGCCGGTTCGAATCCGGTCGGGGGTACGAGCCCGAAGGGGCCCTCACCACGGTGAGGGCCCCTTCGGCGTGTCCTGGAGCCCCGCGGCTCGCCCGAGGCCTGCCGGGGCGTCCGCGCGGCCGCCGTGACCGCCGCCCCCGGCCCGGCCCCGCGCCTACTCGATGCCGTACCGCCGCGCCGACTCCTCCTCCTGCGCCAGCCGGTGCAGCGCCCGCAGCACCGGCTCGAAGAGCACCGCGGCCGCCACCGCCGTCTCCACCCGCTCCGCCTCCGATGCCTGCGCCTCCAGCGAGTCGAGGTCGAGGCGCGCCGCCGCGTGCATCAACTCCGCGTACGGCGCCAGGCGTTCGGCGTCCCAGCCGTAGCCGAGCCCGTTCAGCGTCGCCACCGCCACCACCAGGGAGCGGTGCACCGGGGACAGGGCACCGACCTCCCGCGCGGCGTCCCAGTCGAGCAGCGCGAGCAGCCGGTCCACCTCGGCGCGCGCGGCGGGCACCGCGGGGTCCTCCTCGTCCGGCTCGGGGCCCTGCGGCAGCGCCCACAGCGCCGCCCCCAGCCGGATCGTGCGCCCCAGGGACTCGTCGTCCACGTGCCCCAGGACCTCCCTGGCCTTGGCCACCGGCACCCGGCCCACCTGGATCAGCGCCCGCACCAGGCGCAGCCGGCGCAGATGGCCGTCGTCGTACTCGGCCGTCGTCGCGTTGACCTGACGGCCGGGCGGCACCAGGCCTTCCCGCAGGTAGTACTTGATCGTCGCGGTCGACACCCCGCTGCGCTCGCTCAACTCGGCCAGTCGCATCCCTTGCGCCTCTCGTCGGGTAGCGGCACTATCCAAGCATGGGTGGTCGGATAGTGCCGCTCACCAATGTGCTCGCCGTCGGCGGTCCCGTACGGCGAGCCCAGCGACAGGGGGATGCATGTCGGGGAACTCCGTCACCGTCGGCCGCACCACCGCGAACGCCGAGGGCGAGGTGGTGGTGCTGCTCATCGGCGTGCGCATCAACCACTTCTGGGCCGTGCACCACTGGCTGCCGGTGCTGCGCGCGATGCCGCGCATGCTGCGGGAGCTGGCGCGCGACCGGAGCCTGGGCCTGCTCGGACACGTGCTGCTGACGGCGTCGCCGCGGACCTACTACGTCGTCCAGTACTGGGAGTCGAAGGAGAAGCTGTACGCGTACGCGCACTCGCCGCGGATGCTCCACCACAAGGCGTGGGCCCTCGTCAACCGCAAGCAGCGCGCGGGTGAGGCGCGCGGACACGTGGGCATCTGGCACGAGGCGTACGTCGTACCGGAGGGCGCGTACGAGGCGATCTACGCGGACATGCCCGCCTTCGGCCTCGCGGCGGCGCACGGGCAGATACCGGTGGAGCGGCGCGGACAGCGGGCGGAGGACCGGTACGCGCACCGGTCGGGAGCGGCCACCGCAGGAGCCGCGGCGGGCGGGGCCGAGGAGGCGGGCGCGGCGAAGGGGTAGCCGGGCCTGCCGGGGAGGGGCGCCTGGGGGTGAGCGCCCCGGCGTGCGCGTGCCGTGGGGAGCCCCGGGGCGGGAGTCGGCCCGGGAGGGGCCCGGCGGGGGAGGGGTGCCGCGGGCGCGAGCGCCCCGGCGGGAGCGTACGGAAGGGGGAGGAGGCGGGCCCGTCGCGGCGTTGGGGCGGGCCCGGTTCCCTGGGTGTGCGTGGGGGCGGTGGGTCAGTTGGTGCGGCGCAGGGCGTCCGAGAGGCGGCCGGCGGCGTCTATCACCGCTTGGGCGTGCATGCGGCCCGGGTGGCGGGTCAGGCGCTCGATGGGGCCGGAGACCGACACGGCGGCCACCACGCGGTTCGACGGGCCCCTGACCGGCGCGGACACCGAGGCGACGCCCGGCTCCCGCTCGCCGATCGACTGGGCCCAGCCGCGGCGGCGCACGCCGGAGAGGGCCGTCGCCGTGAACCGCGCGCCCTGCAGGCCCCGGTGCAGCCGCTCCGGCTCCTCCCAGGCCATCAGGATCTGCGCGGACGAGCCCGCCTTCATGGTGAGCGTCGAGCCGACCGGGACCGTGTCCCGCAGGCCGGACAGGCGCTCCGCCGCGGCCACGCAGATGCGCATGTCGCCCTGGCGGCGGTAGAGCTGCGCGCTCTCGCCGGTCACGTCCCGCAGGTGCGTGAGGACCGGTCCCGCCGTCGCGAGCAGGCGGTCCTCGCCCGCCGCCGCGGCCAGTTCGGCCAGGCGCGGGCCGAGGATGAAACGGCCCTGCATGTCCCGCGCCACCATCCGGTGGTGTTCCAGGGCCACGGCGAGTCTGTGCGCCGTGGGTCGTGCGAGCCCCGTGGCCGCGACCAGACCCGCGAGGGTGGCCGGACCGGACTCCAGGGCGCTCAGGACAAGGGCCGCCTTGTCCAGAACGCCGACGCCGCTAGAGTTGTCCATGCAACGATACTCGCGTCTCACTCTGTGAAACGCAAGTTCAAAAATCCCAGGAACCCGCCACTCTGGAGAAGCGGTCCGCGGACCGACGGACAGGCGGCCGACGTCCGGCATGCGATACGGGGACACGTCGTCGGCGAACAGATTCTCCTAGTTGGGCCGGCGCGCGCCGCCGGCCGGAGGGAAAGCGATGGGTAGGACACTCGCGGAGAAGGTCTGGGACGACCACGTCGTCCGGCGCGCCGAGGGCGAGCCCGACCTCCTCTTCATCGATCTGCACCTCCTGCACGAGGTGACCAGCCCGCAGGCGTTCGACGGCCTCCGGCAGGCGGGACGGACGGTGCGGCGGCTCGACCTCACCATCGCCACGGAGGATCACAACACCCCCACCCTCGACATCGACAAGCCCATCGCCGACCCCGTCTCGCGCGCGCAGCTCGAGACGCTGCGCAAGAACTGCGCCGAGTTCGGCGTCCGGCTGCACCCGCTGGGCGACGTCGAGCAGGGCGTCGTCCACGTGGTGGGACCGCAGCTCGGGCTGACCCAGCCGGGCACCACCGTCGTCTGCGGCGACTCGCACACGTCCACCCACGGCGCGTTCGGCGCGCTGGCGTTCGGCATCGGCACCTCCCAGGTGGAGCACGTCCTCGCGACCCAGACCCTGCCGATGGCACGGCCCAAGACCATGGCCATCACCGTCGACGGCGAACTGCCCGACGGCGTCACGGCCAAGGACCTCATCCTCGCCATCATCGCGAAGATCGGCACCGGCGGCGGCCAGGGCTACGTCATCGAGTACCGCGGCCCGGCCATCGAGAAACTCTCGATGGAGGCCCGCATGACCATCTGCAACATGTCCATCGAGGCCGGCGCCCGCGCCGGGATGATCGCGCCGGACGAGACCACGTTCGCCTACCTCAAGGACCGCGCCCACGCCCCCCGGGGCGAGGACTGGGACGCCGCCGTCGCCTACTGGAGGACGCTGCGCACCGACGACGACGCCGTCTTCGACGCCGAGGTCTACATCGACGCCGCGAGCCTGTCGCCGTTCGTCACCTGGGGCACCAACCCGGGCCAGGGCCTGCCCCTGTCCGCCGCCGTCCCCGACCCGGCTTCGTACGAGGACGCCTCGGAGCGCCTGGCCGCCGAAAAGGCGCTGGAGTACATGGGGTTGAGCGCCGGGCAGCCGCTGCGCGAGATCCGGGTCGACACCGTCTTCGTGGGCTCCTGCACCAACGGCCGCATCGAGGACCTGCGCTCGGCGGCCGCCGTGCTCCAGGGCCGCAAAGTCGCCGACGGCGTACGGATGCTGGTGGTGCCCGGCTCGGTACGGGTGGCGCTGCAGGCCGTGGAGGAGGGCCTGGACAAGGTCTTCACGGCCGCCGGCGCCGAATGGCGGCACGCGGGCTGCTCGATGTGCCTGGGCATGAACCCCGACCAACTCGCGCCCGGCGAGCGCTCCGCCTCCACCTCCAACCGCAACTTCGAGGGCCGGCAGGGCAAGGGCGGCCGCACCCATCTGGTCTCGCCCCAGGTGGCCGCCGCGACCGCGGTGACCGGCCGCCTGGCCTCGCCCGCCGACCTCACCGACACCCCCGCGACCGCCGGAGTCTGATCAGCCATGGAAGCCTTCACCACGCACACCGGCCGGGCCGTCCCGCTGCGCCGCAGCAACGTGGACACCGACCAGATCATCCCCGCCCACTGGCTGAAGAAGGTCACCCGCGACGGCTTCGAGGACGGGCTCTTCGAGGCCTGGCGCAAGGACCCCGAGTTCGTGCTCAACCGGCCGGAGCGCCAGGGCGCCACCGTCCTGGTCGCCGGCCCGGACTTCGGCACCGGCTCCTCGCGCGAGCACGCGGTCTGGGCGCTGCAGAACTACGGCTTCAAGGCCGTCGTCTCCTCCCGCTTCGCCGACATCTTCCGCGGCAACTCGCTCAAGAACGGCCTGCTCACCGTGGTGCTCGAGCAGCGCACCGTGGACGCGCTGTGGGAGCTGACGGAGGCCGACCCGACCGCCGAGATCACCGTTGACCTGCACGATCGCCAAGTTCGTGCCCAGGGTGTCACGGCGGACTTCGAGCTCGACGAGAACGCCCGCTGGCGGCTGCTCAACGGCCTGGACGACATCAGCATCACGCTGCGGAACGAGGCGGACATCGCCGCCTACGAGGCCCGCCGCCCCGCCCACAAGCCGAGCACCGCGCAGGTCTGACCCCCGCGCCGAGCGGCCGGACGGGCCGCGCCCCACCCGATGTACCCCCAATCGTGGACGGTTGGGGGTACATCTATGTCCGGGTGCCGCCAGGTCCCCTTTGCCCCCTGCTGACCTGAACGAGTGGTCCCAACTGCCTTGAACTGTAGGCTAGAAGAGGCCGGAAATAGCCTTGCACACAGTGGGTACAGGTATCCTCAGCAGGGCGGCGGAGGAGGGTAGTTACCCCCTGCGGAGGCGACAACTCGCCCCAGATGGCACAATCGGTGCATGGGACGCGACGACCAACTCGAGCTCTACGGGCTCGTCGCGGACCGGCTGAAGGAAGCGCACTCCCGGGTGCGCGCACTGCAAGTCCCGGAGGGCGTACGGATGGCGCTGACCCGGAAGCTGCTGGTCATTACGGCCGCGGCCAAACACGATCTCGCCGACGCGGCAAGGCGTCTGGAGCGCCTGATGGCGTCCCTCGACGAAGCTGACGAGGGCCGTATCCCCGAAGGCGACTGAGCGGCAAGCCCCAACGGGCCCTCGCGGAACTCCCCGAGGGCCCAGGGCGTTGCGGCACAAGGGTGATTAGCCCGTTTCGTGTTTGATTTGCGGTATATATCTGCCTAACGTGCGAAAAAGCCTGGCGCATTCGCTCAGGCAATGTCTCCGAAGGGGAAGACGTGAACAAGGCGCAGCTCGTGGAAGCGATTGCCGACAAGCTCGGCGGCCGGCAGCAGGCCGCCGACGCGGTCGACGCGGTCCTGGACGCCATCGTCCGTGCCGTGGTCGGCGGTGACCGGGTTTCGGTCACCGGCTTCGGCTCGTTCGAGAAGGTCGACCGCCCCGCGCGGTACGCCCGCAACCCGCAGACCGGGGAGCGCGTGCGGGTCAAGAAGACCTCGGTGCCGCGCTTCCGCGCGGGCCAGGGCTTCAAGGACCTGGTGAGCGGCTCGAAGAAGCTGCCGAAGAACGATGTCGCGGTGAAGAAGGCGCCCAAGGGCAGCCTGACCGGCGGCGCTTCGGCGACGGTCAAGAAGGCCGCGGCCAAGAAGGCCACGACCGCCAAGAAGGCGGCGGCGAAGAAGACCACGACGGCGTCCTCGGCGACGAAGAAGGCCACCACCGCGAAGAAGGCCACACCGGCGAAGAAGACCACCACGGCGTCCTCGGCGACGAAGAAGGCCACCACCGCCAAGAAGGCCACGCCGGCCAAGAAGGCCACCACGGCGAAGAAGGCGACCCCGGCGAAGAAGGCCGCGCCTGCCAAGAAGGCCACCGCCGCCACCGCCAAGAAGACGGCGGCGAAGAAGGCCCCGGCCAAGAAGGCGACCGCCAAGAAGGCCCCCGCCAAGAAGTCGCCGGCGCGCAAGACCACCACCGCCAAGAAGACCACCGCCCGCAAGCGCTGACGGCAGGTCCCGGGCACTCACGCGCCGGGCCGGGCTCCCGTGGGGGAGCCCGGCCCGCGGCGTGTGCGGGGCCCGGCGAACCCCGGGGGAGCGGGCGGCCCCCCGAAGGGCCCCGCGCGCGGGGCCGGGCAACTGTCCGCCCGCCGCTCAGAACGTCTGGAGCGTCACCAGCGTGATCCGGCGGGCCTCGCCCTCGCCGGTCACCTCGATCCGCACCCGCTGCCCCGGACGCAGCAGCCGCAGCCCGCCCGCGTCGAACGCCGGCGCGTCGAAGGGCACCGGCGTGCCGTCGTCGAGCAGCACACTGCCCGTGCGGGTGTCGGAGTCGTACGTGTACGCGGTCGCCTGCATGCGCAGCAGCCTACTCAGTCCGGGATGAGCAGCCCGGCGGCCGCCGCGGCCGTGTGCGGGCCCACCCCGAGGGCGAGCGCGGCCCGCAGGTCGTCGCCGGTGTCCACGTCCTGGCGTACCGAATCCACACCGGTCAGTGGGAGTTCCACGGCACCGGACGCCGTGTGCCGGGCGCGGGAATCGCGGCCGAAACGCGGGCGCAATTCCGTGCCGGGGGCCGCGCACAGCAAGGTGGTGCCGATTCCCTCGGCGTCCGGGAGAAACGCGCGGGGAAATGCGGCGGCGCTCTCAAGGGCACGCGCCAATTCACCGGGGCGAAGAGCGGGCAGATCGGCGTTCAGCGCCGCCACCGCGGCGTCGCTGCGGCTCGCGCGCACGGCGGCCGCGCCGTGTGCGAGGGCGGCGTTGAGGCCCGCCCCCGGGGTGTCGGGGACGCCCCGGGCGCCGAGGGCGGCCAGCTCGCGGCGGGCCCGGGCGTCGTCCGTGACGACCACCACATCCCGCACCGCGGCGCAGGCCAGGGCGGCCGCCACGGTGTCCTCGGCGAAGGCCAGGGCGAGCGCGGGCCGCAGCCCGTCGCCCGCGGTGGGGGCGAGCCTGCTCTTGGCCCGCGCCAGGGGTTTGAGCGGTATCACCAGGGTCCAGTGCACGGGCGCTCCGTCCTTCGTGTCGGGGCCATTGTGGCGCGTGGGGAGCGGGCCCGTGGGGCCCGGGGTGCGCGAAATGGCCGGTCAGCGCGGTGCCGGGGCGGCGTGGAAGCGGTGGCCGCGGACGGGTGGGCGTACGGTGTTCTCGACAGGACGGCAGCCTGGGGCGACACTTGTGCGGCCGACCAGGCCTATGGAGGAAGGTGTCCGAGTGTCCCGCCGCAGAATCGGCTTCTGGTACCGCTTGGCGGCGGTGATCTGTAAACCGCCGCTGTTGGTTCTGTTCAAGCGGGACTGGCGCGGAATGCAGAACATCCCGGCCGACGGCGGTTTTATCACCGCCGTGAACCACAATTCGTATCTCGACCCGCTGGTGTACGCCCACTTCCAGTACAACACGGGGCGGGTTCCGCGTTTCCTCGCCAAGCACGGCCTGTTCAGGAAGGGCTTCGTCGGGGCGGTCATGCGCGGCACCGGGCAGATCCCGGTCTACCGCGAGACGACCAACGCGCTCAGCGCGTTCCGCGCCGCGATCGAGGCCGTCGAGCGCGGCGAGTGCGTCGCCTTCTACCCCGAGGGCACCCTCACCCGCGACCCGGACCTGTGGCCCATGACGGGCAAGACCGGGGTCGCCCGCGTGGCCCTCCAGACCAGGTGCCCGGTCCTCCCCGTGGCCCAGTGGGGCGCCAACCATGTGCTCGCGCCGTACGCGAAGAAGCCCCACCTGCTGCCGCGCAAGACCCACCACGTCCTGGTCGGCGAGCCGGTGGACCTGGAGCGCTTCTACGGCAAGGAGATGACCCCCGAGCTCCTGAAGGAGGCCACGGAGGCCATCATGGCGGCCATCACCGAGCTCCTGGAGGAGCTGCGCGGGGAGAAGGCCCCGCAGAAGCGTTACGACCCGCGCGAGGCGCGGATCGCGCAGCGGCGCGAGGCGGCGCGGACGGCGCGGACGGCGCGGGCCGCGCAGTCGTCCGGGGCGGGCCAGGTGCCCGGGGCGGGCCAGGCGCCCGGGGGGAACCAGGCACCCGGTGTGAACCAGGCGGAGCCGTCGGCGGACGCCGTCGCCGACGAGGGCCCCAGCGGCCTTGCGGGGCAGGGAAGTTCGGAGCAGGGACGTCCGGAGGAGAGCAAGTGACCCGAACCCTGAAGGCCGCCGTCTTCGGATCCGGCTCGTGGGGGACGGCCTTCGGCATGGTCCTCGCCGACGCCGGCTGCGACGTCACGCTGTGGGGCCGCCGCGCCGAGCTCGCCGAGGCGGTCAACTCCACCCGCACGAACCCCGACTACCTGCCGGGCGTCGAGCTGCCGCGCAACCTGCGCGCCACCACCGACCCCGCCGAGGCCGCCGCCGGCGCCGACTTCACCGTGCTCGCCGTGCCCTCGCAGACCCTGCGCGCCAATTTGGCCGCCTGGGCGCCGCTGCTCGCGCCCGACACCGTCCTCGTCTCCCTGATGAAGGGCGTCGAGCTCGGCTCCGCCATGCGGATGAGCGAGGTCATCGAGGACGTCACCAAGGCCGCCGCCGAGCGCGTCGCCGTGGTCACCGGGCCCAACCTCGCCCGTGAGATCGCCGCCCGGCAGCCCGCCGCCTCCGTCGTCGCCTGCCGCGACGAGGCCGTCGCCCAGCGCCTCCAGGCCGCCTGCCACACCGCGTACTTCCGCCCGTACACCAACACCGACGTGGTCGGCTGCGAGCTCGGCGGCGCCGTGAAGAACGTCATCGGCCTGGCCGTCGGCATCGCGGACGGCATGGGCCTCGGCGACAACACCAAGGGCTCGCTCATCACGCGCGGCCTCGCCGAGACCACCCGGCTCGGGCTCGCCATGGGCGCCGACCCGCTGACGTTCTCCGGGCTCGCGGGCCTCGGCGACCTGGTGGCCACCTGCTCCTCGCCGCTCTCGCGCAATCACACCTTCGGCACCAACCTCGGCAAGGGCATGACCCTCCAGGAGACCATCGCGGTCACCAAGCAGACCGCCGAGGGCGTCAAGTCCTGCGAGTCCGTGCTGGACCTGGCGCGGCGGCACGGCGTCGACATGCCCATCACGGAGACGGTCGTGGGCATCGTGCACGAGGGGACGCCGCCGATGGTGGCGCTCAAGGAGTTGATGTCGCGGAGCGCCAAGCCCGAGCGCTGAGCGCTGTGCTTGAGCGGTTCATGGCCTGGGGTTGTTTCTTCGCTGCGGGCCGTCTGGGGCTGGTCGCGCAGTTCCCCGCGCCCCTTCGGGCGCTGTGCGCGGTGCGCTGCGCTGTGCCTGGGCGGTTCGGGGTGCCCGGGGTCGTTCCTTTGCTGCGGATGGTTCGTGGCTGGTCGCGCAGTTCCCCGCGCCCCTTGGGGCTGTGCGCTGAGCGCGGTGTGCTGTGCTGGGTGGGCCGGGGGCGGCGGGTTGTTCGTCCGCCGCAGGTCGGTCGTGGCTGGTCGCGCAGTTCCCCGCGCCCCTTCGGGCGCTCCGCGCGTCGTTCCCCGCGCCCTTTCGGGCGCTCCGCGCGTCGTTCCCCGCGCCCTTTCGGGCGCTCCGCGCGTCGTTCCCCGCGCCCCTTCGGGCGCTCCTCGTGGCTCTTCGGGGCGTACCCGAGGCCGTGCCCGTGGGGTGCGGGGACACTGGCGTTGCCTGGGGCACCGGGTACGCTCGTCGCGATATGAGCAGCGAGAACCTCCCCCAGCGCCCTGAGCCGAGCCCCGCGTCGGGTTCGGAGCCGTCCCGCAAGCCGCGTGTCGCCGTCGTGTTCGGCGGCCGCAGCTCGGAGCACGGGATCTCCGTCGTCACCGCCGGTGCCGTACTGCGTGCCATCGACCGCACCAAGTACGACGTGCTGCCCATCGGCATCACGGCGGACGGCCGCTGGGCCCTGACCGCCGACGCGCCCGAGCGGATGGCCATCACCGACCGCCAGGTGCCCAGCGTCAGCGACCTCGCCGAGTCCGCCGAGGGCGGCGTCGTCCTGCCGCTCGACCCGGCCGACCGCGAAGTCGTCCTCACCGAGCCCGGCTCGGTGCCCAAGGCGCTCGGCGAGGTCGACGTCGTCTTCCCGGTGCTGCACGGCCCGTACGGCGAGGACGGCACCCTCCAGGGCCTCCTGGAGCTGGCCGGGGTGCCGTACGTCGGCGCCGGCGTGCTCGCCTCGGCCGTCGGCCAGGACAAGGAGTACATGAAGCGCGTCTTCACCTCCTTCGGGCTGCCCGTCGGGCCGTACCTGGTGATCCGGCCGCGCGAGTGGGAGAACGACGAGAAGGCCGCCCGCGCGCGGATCGCGGACTTCGCGGGCGAGCACGGCTGGCCCCTGTTCATCAAGCCCGCGCGCGCGGGCTCCTCCATCGGCATCTCCAAGGTCGACTCCTTCGACGGCCTCGACGAGGCGATCGCGGAGGCCCGCCGCCACGACCCGAAGATCATCGTGGAGGCCCTGCTGCGCGGCCGCGAGATCGAGTGCGGCGTCCTGGAGTTCGAGGACGGCCCGCGCGCGAGCGTGCCCGCCGAGATCCCGCCGGTGCAGGCGCACGACTACTACGACTTCGAGGCGAAGTACATCGACTCGACGCCCGGCCTCGTGCCCGCCCCGCTCACGCCCGAGGAGACCGCCGAGGTCCAGCGGCTCGCCGTGGACGCCTTCGAGGCCACCTCCTGCGAGGGCCTGGTGCGCGCGGACTTCTTCCTCACCGAGGACGGGCAGTTCGTCATCAACGAGATCAACACCATGCCGGGCTTCACGCCCATCTCCATGTACCCGCAGATGTGGGAGAAGAGCGGCGTCGGCTACGCCGAGCTCGTCGACCGCCTGATCCAGGCGGCGCTGCGCCGCTCCACCGGGCTGCGCTAGCCGACGGCGCACAGCGGCGCCCCGCGGGGCGCCGCTACGCGATGCCCTCGGGGATCGACTTCCTGACGGGGGCGGCGAAGTCCGTGAGCGGGCCCACGCCGTCCCCCGTCCGCTCCGCGGGCAGGGTCACCTCGACGTACGCCCTGCGCAGCGTCGTGGTGAAGCGGAACGAGCCGTCCGTCCGCTTCTCCAGGAGCCAGCCCACGCCGTTCACGCTCACGCCGTCGGCCTTGGGGTCGTTCATCCGGGCCGGTCGCTCCACCCCGCAGCGCAGTATGATCGCCGGGTCTCCCCACCCGGCGGTGAGCCGCGACGCAGGCTCGGGGTCCCGGCGGGCCAGGCCGTCCACCGTCCGGGGCAGCCGTGCGTCCAGGTCACGGCACCACGCGGCGGCCTCGGCGCCCGGGGAGGGAACCGCGGCCGTGCCCGCGTCGTCCGTTGAGGAGCAGCCCCCGCATGCGAGCAGCAGTGCGAGGGCGGACAGCCCGGTCGGGGAGCGGAGCCGGCGGGAGACGTTCACCGGCCAAGCGTAGACGGGGGCTACAAGTGCACGACGGGGCAGGTCAGAGTGCGGGTGATGCCGTCCACCTGCTGGACCTTGGCCACCACCATGCGGCCGAGTTCGTCGACCGTGTCCGCCTGGGCGCGCACGATGACATCGTAGGGACCGGTCACGTCCTCGGCCTGGATCACTCCCGGGATCTTGCCGATCAGCTCGGCGACGGTCGACGCCTTGCCGACCTCGGTCTGGATCAGGATGTACGCCTGTACCACGGAACCTCCAGGGCGGCCACGAGGATCATGTGGGGGAAAGGGACGCCACGGTACCGCGTCGCCGCTCGCCACGGGGAGACCCGGGGGAGCCGCGCCGCGCACATCACGGCGGACGGACAACAGAGGTTGACGGTCACGTCGACCGTACCGACGACAGGGACGGCTCGCGACCGCAAGCGGACCGCGGCAGAAGGAGCACTACGCGCATGAAGGGCACCGTCGGCGAGTTGGGGGAGTTCGGGCTCATCAGGGAGCTCACCTCGCGGCTCACCTCCACCCCGGCCGTACGCGTCGGCCCCGGCGACGACGCCGCGGTCGTGGCCGCCCCCGACCGCCGGGTCGTGGCGAGCACCGACATCCTCCTGGAGGGGCGGCACTTCCGCCGCGACTGGTCGACGGCGTACGACGTGGGCCGCAAGGCCGCCGCCCAGAACCTCGCCGACATCGCCGCCATGGGCGCCGTGCCGACCGCGATCCTGCTCGGCCTCGTCGTCCCCGCCGACCTGCCCGCGAGCTGGCCCACGGAGCTCATGGACGGGCTGCGCGACGAGTGCCAGGTGGCGGGCGCCGCCGTCGTCGGCGGCGACGTCGTCCGCGGCGACACCATCACCGTCTCCATCACCGCCCTCGGCGACCTGCGCAACCACGAGCCGGTCACGCGCGCGGGCGCGCAGCCCGGCGACGTCGTCGCCGTCACCGGCTGGCTCGGCTGGTCCGCCGCCGGGCACGCCGTGCTCTCCCGCGGCTTCCGCTCGCCGCGCGCCTTCGTGGAGGCCCACCGCAGGCCCGAACCGCCCTACCACGCGGGTCCGGCGGCCGCCGGGCTCGGCGCCACCGCCATGACCGACGTGAGCGACGGCCTCATCGCCGACCTCGGCCACATCGCCGACGCCAGCAAGGTGCGCATCGACGTCCGCTCCGGCGACGTGGACGTGCCCTCCCAGATGAACGACATCGCCCAGGCCGTCGGCATCGACCCGCTCCAGTGGGTCCTCAACGGCGGCGAGGACCACGCCATCGTCGCGACGTTCCCGCAGGACGTGAAGCTGCCCGCCCGCTGGAAGGTCATCGGCGAGGTCCTCAACCCCTCGGCGATGCCCCAGGTGACCGTCGACGGCGCGCCGTGGACCAGCAAGGGCTGGGACCACTTCGGGGACAACGGGGGCCACGACTGATGGCGCCCTCCGCCCCGACCCGGCCCCCGGCCCGGACCGCGGCCCGGACCGCGCCTCCCCGGGTGCTCACCGTCGCAGGCTCCGACTCCGGCGGCGGTGCCGGCATCCAGGCCGACCTGAAGACCATGCTCGCCCTCGGCACCCACGGCATGAGCGTGCTGACCGCCGTGACCGCGCAGAACTCCCTGGGCGTGCAGGGCGCCTGGGAGCTGCCCGTGGCGGCCGTGCGCGCCCAGTACCGCAGCGTCGTCGACGACATCGGCGTCCAGGCCGTGAAGACCGGCATGCTCGCCTCCGCCGAACTGGTCGAGGCGGTCGCGGAGTTGCTGGCAGGCACCGACGCCCCCGCCGTCGTCGACCCCGTCGGCGTCTCCAAGCACGGCGACGCGCTGCTCGCCGCCTCCGCCCTCGACTCCGTCCGTACGAAGCTGCTGCCCGTCGCCACGGTCGCGACCCCGAACCTGGACGAGGTCGCGCAGCTCACCGGGGTGCGCGTCCGGTCCGAGGACGACATGCGCCGGGCGGCCGGGGCGGTCCTCGCGTACGGCCCCGCGTGGGTGGTGATCAAGGGCGGTCACCTGCCCGGCGGGCACGAGGCCGTGGACCTGCTCACCGACGGCTCCGAGGAGCACTGGCTGCGCTCCCCGCGCCACGACAACCGGCACACCCACGGCACCGGCTGCACCCTGGCCAGCGCCCTCGCGGCCGGTCTCGCGCGGGGGCGGTCCGTGCCGGAGGCCGCACGGGCCGCCAAGGAGTACGTCACCGGGGCGATCGCCGCCGGGTTCGCGCTGGGCGGCGGCATCGGCCCGGTCGATCACGCCTGGCGGTTCAGGGACGGCACCGCGGACACCGCGCCCGCGCCGTAGCCGGGGTACTCCTTCAGCGCGATGCCGTCGGCCGCACGCTCCGTGAGGCGCTTGAAGAAGCCCGCGAGGAAGCGGGAGCTCAGCATCCGGTACGCCCGGTCGCGGCTGCGGATCCTCCGCTCCGTCGGCGGCGCCAGGAAAGGGCCCGCGTTGCCCGAGATCTTCTGGCATCCCCTCGTGTACTCCCGCACCTCCGCCTCGTACGCCGCGAACGCCGTGGCGTGGTCCCCGCGCGCCACGGCCAGCTCGCCCGCGAGGACGTAGGCGCACACCAGGGCCGTGCCCGTGCCCATGCCGCCCATCGTCGCGCCGTACCCGGCGTCCCCCAGGAGCACGACGCGGCCCACGGAGAGCCGGTCGACGTGGACCTGCGCGATCGCGTCGAAGTACAGGTCGTCGGCGTCCTCCAGGGCATCGAGGGCCTCCAGGACGTGCGGCGCGTAGGTCCAGGGCACGTCGGCGAACCGCTCGGCGAGGATCGCCTTCCGCTCCGCGAGGTCGTGCCGGTCGTACGCCAGCTCCCCGGACCGGAACACCAGGAACGCGCCCCCGCGCTCCGGGCTGCCGTCGTGGTTGCTGACGGCGATCATGCGGCCGGGGACGCTGCACATCCGCGCCGAGCGGCGCAGACCCGCGACGTTGGGCATGGCGAAGCCCGCCACGTAGTAGCCGAGGTGGCGCAGGTGGCGGGACGCGTCGCCGAGGACGAGGCGGCGGGTGTGCGAGTGCAGGCCGTCCGCGCCGACGACGAGGTCGAAGCGGCGGGGCGCGCCGCGCTCGAAGGCGACGTCGACGCCCCCGGAGCCCTGCCGGAGCTCCGCCACGGAGTCCCCGAAGACGTACTCCACGTGGTCCTTCGTGCGCTCGTACATGATCCTCGACAGGTCGGTGCGGGATATCTCCACGTCACCGCTCATCAGGAACGCGGGCAGGTCCACCTTCTCCCGGTCGTCGACGTCCACGAGGGTCTGGCGGCCCATGTGCGTCCGGTGGCGGCACACCTCCTCCCAGATGCCCATGCGCTCCAGGACGGTGCGGTGGACGCGGCCCCGGAAGTCGACCGCGAAGCCGCCCTCGCGCAGGGCCGGTGCCTTCTCCAGGACGGTGACGCGGGCGCCGTGGCGGGCCAGCCAGAGGGCGAGCGCGGGGCCCGCGACACTGGCGCCGGAGATCAGGACGGAGAGGTGGGACAGGGGTGCGGCGGTGTGCGCTGTGGTGGTCATGGACCGAGCCTCGGGGGCACCGCTTACCGGCGGCCTACCGGCGGCTTACCGTCGGCGCGCCGGAGCTGACCGGCAGGCGCTGCCGGGGCTACGCCCGCAGGGCCGCCGCCCGCTCACCGCGGCCCCGCGCGAAGGCCCTCTCGTACGCCTCCGGGGACAGCCGGGCCCGCACCGCGCGCACGAGGGGCACCACGTCGGGGTCGTCCGCGATCAGCGTGCCGCGCAGGCCCGCGGCGGCGCCCAGGAGCCGGGCGGCCTCCTCGGGACGCGCCGCGACGGCGGCCAGGGCCTCGGCGACCTCGGCCTGCTCGCCGAAGCCGGGGGTGGTGTTGGTGCTGGGACCGATGCTGGTACGCGTACTGGTACCGACGCCGGTACTCGCACCGATGCCGGTACGGGTACCGGTACCGGTACCAGGCACCAGTACCGCACCACCCCCCACCGGGCCGACGGCCAGGTCCCGGGCCTGGGTGAACCACTCGGCGGCCTCGTCCGCGCGGGAGGCGGCGAGCGCGGTCCGGCCCAGGCCGATGAGGATGCGGGCGGTCTCGGCCACGCTGAACCAGTTCGCGGCGCACCTCTCCAGGGCCTCCTCGTAGCACTCCCGCGCGCGGGGGTACTCGCCGCGCAGCCGGGCCACGTCGCCGAGGCCGCGCAGCGTGGTCGCCACCTTGTCGCGCACCCCGGAGGCACGGGCGAGCTCCCCGGACAGCCGGTAGTGCTCGGCGGCCTCCTCCAGGGCGCCGCCGCGCAGCAGGACCGCCGCGCGACGGCACAGCAGGTCACCGGTCTCCTCCGGGGCGGCCAGCTCCCGCACGTGCGCGAGCCCCTCGTCGAGCAGCGCCAGGGCGCGCCGCCGCTCGCCGCGCCAGTCGGCGTACATGGCCAGCGGGTCCAGGCAGTTGGCCATGCCCCAGCGGTCGCCGGTGCCCCGGAAGGCGGCGAGGGCCCGTGCGAAGGCCGCCTCCGAGGCGTCGGGCCGCCCCGCCAACTGCTCCTGGAAGCCGCGCCCGAGGTCCAGCAGGGCCCGCCCCCAGGGGTGCCCGTCGAGCTGCGCCCGGACGCGGCCCTCGGGCTCCCGCCGCGGCCCGCCCGCGAGTGACTGCAGCACGATCAGGAACGGCAGCCGCAGCGGCCCTTCCAGGGAGGCGATGAGGTCCTCCGCGCGCGCGAGCCGCTCCGGCTCGGCCGGGTCGTCGCCGTCCCCCGCGACCGTGTTGAGCAGGCACAGCGCGTACTCCTCCGCCAGACCGTCCGGTGCCCGGTCCCCGACGGCGGCGAGCAGGCCGGCGGCCGACGGCGCCCGCTGCCCGGCCCGGCCGCGCAGCCGCCAGTACCAGGACAGGGCGGCGTTCAGCCGCAGCCCCGCGCGCGGGTCGGTGCGGACGAGGTGGCGCAGGGCCGCCTCCAGGTTGGCGTGGTCGGCGGCGAGGCGCTCCAGCCACACCACCTGCCCGGCGCCGTGCAGCCGCGGCGCGCCCTCCTCGGCGTACCGCAGGAAGTACGCGGCGTGCGCGGCCCGCAGCGCGTCCTCCTCGCCCGCGTCGGCGAGGCGCCGGGCGCAGAAGGCGCGGATGGTCTCCAGCATCCGGTAGCGCCCCCCGACCGCCTCGACGAACGACTTCTCCGCGAGCGAGGCCAGCAGGTCCTCCGGGTACGGCACCCCGCACACCGCCTCGACCGCGGCGGGCGTGGCCCCGCCCGGGAACACCGTCAGGCGCCGGGCCAGCTCCCGCTCCTCCCCGTCGAGCAGGTCCCAGCTCCACTCGACCACGGCGTGCAGCGTGCGGTGCCGGGGCGCCTTCGTGCGGTCCCCGCGCGACAGGAGCCGGAACCGGTCGTCCAGCCGGGCCGCCAGCTCCTCCAGCGTGAGGGTGCGCAGCCGGGCGGCGGCCAGCTCGATGGCGAGGGGCAGGCCGTCGAGCGCGGCGCAGACGGACCCGACGAGCGCGGCCCGCGCCGGGTCCGCCGCCCGGTCCGCGAAGTCCGGGCGGACGGCCCCGGCCCGCTCCCCGAAGAGGCGTACCGCGGGCGCGGCGGCGAGCGGCGGCACCGGGCACAGCGCCTCCCCGGTGATCCCGAGCGCCTCCCGGCTCGTGGCGAGGACCCGGACGCCGGGGTGGACGCCGAGCAGCAGCGCGGTGGTGCGGGCCGCGTCGTCGACCACGTGCTCGCAGTTGTCCAGGACCAGCAGCAGCTCGCGGCCCTCCAGCGCGGCCAGGAGCCGCTCCGTGGCGTCGCCCCCGCGCGCGTGGAAGCCGTCCCGCACCCCCAGGGCACCGAGTACGGCGTCCGCCACCCGCGAGCCACCGGCGAGCGGCGCCAGCTCCACGAAGCACACGCCTCCCGCCCCTGCGACCTCCCGGGCCGCCTCCACCGCGAGCCGCGTCTTGCCCGCGCCGCCCGGCCCGGTGAGCGTCACCAGACGGGACCCGGCGAGCAGCTCACGGATGCGGTCGAGTTCCGCGGCGCGGCCCACCAGCGGTGTCAGCGGCACCGGGACGGCGGGCCGCCGCACGGGCTCCGCGCCCCGCAGCAGCTCCAGGTGGAGCGCGGACAGCCCCGCCGACGGGTCGGCGCCCAGCTCGCGCGCGAGGGTGCCCCGGGCCTCCTCGAACACCGCGAGCGCCTCGGCGGCGCGGCCGTCCGCGTGCAGGGCCCGCATGAGCTGCCCGTACAGGCGCTCGCTCAGCGGATGCGCGGCGAGCAGCTCCCGCAGCTCCGGTACGAGGCCGGGGCCGCCGCCCGCCGCCAGATCCGCGTCGATCCGGTCCTGTACGGCGGCGAGCCGCAGCCCCTCCAGCCGGGCGCGGGGCGCGGGGGCGTCGGGCAGGTCGGCGAGCGCGGTGCCCCGCCACAGGCCGAGCGCCTCGCGCAGCAGGGCGGCGGCCCGTTCGGGCGACCCGGCGGCCAGGGCCTCGCGGCCCTCGCGGGCCAGGCGCTCGAAGAGGTGGGCGTCGACGTCCTCGGGGGCGGCCACGAGCCGGTAGCCGGCGGGCGTGCCCTCGATCCGCACGCCGAGGCGCTTGCGCAGCCGCGACACCTGGGACTGGAGCGCGTTCGCGGCACCCTTGGGCGGCCGCGCCCCGTACAGGCCGTCGGTCAGCCGCTCGACGGGGACGGCCCGGCCGGCGTCCAGGAGGAGCAGGGTGAGCAGCGCCCTGGGACGCGGGCCGCCCGGGTCGGCCGGGGCGCCGTCAGGGGCGCGTACGTCCAGGGGGCCGAGGATGCCGAACCGCATGGGCGGGATTCTGGCAGGAGGGACCGTGGCGCCGCGGGGCCGGGTGGCAGGGCGTGCGGGCGGGTCCGGACGTACGGGGGTGGGTACGGGCGACCGGGCGGATTCAGGCGTCCGGGTGGATCCGGGCGGACGGCTGGGTCCGGGCGGACGGCTGGGTCCGGGCGGACGGCTGGGTCCGGGTACGCGAAAAAGCCGGCCCCCGAGGGGACCGGCTTCTCCGGTAACCGGCCAGGTGGCCGCGCAGAACGTGCGTCAGCGCGAGACCTTGCCGGCCTTGATGCACGAGGTGCAGGCGTTGAGCCGCTTCGGCGTCCCGCCGACCACGGCACGCACGCGCTGGATGTTCGGGTTCCAGCGACGAGGCGTACGGCGGTGCGAGTGCGAGATGTTGTTGCCGAAGCCCGGCCCCTTGCCGCAGACGTCGCAGTTGGCAGCCACGGGTCACTCCAAAGACTTCAGATGCACTTACGGTTAAACCCGGCATGCCGGGATCAGAGCGAATGATCTGGGTGGCGTTGCCAGGGGAATGGCCCGATGGGTATCGGGCAACCGGAGCAGCATACAACGACCGCTTCGGTAGAACGAAACTACCATGGCCGACGCGGGGCCCGCCCCGGCCACCCCTCCTGACCCGGGTCTACGCTGCGTCCCATCCCGCCGTCCAGGCCGTACGGACGCTATCTAGGAGGCGACAGTTGCCGCAGAACCTCGACGCGGTCGCGCTCCGCGCCTGGAGCGCACTGGCTCTTGAGGCGCTGGGACAGGCCCGCGAGGAGATCGACGCGATCAACGTCTACCCGGTCGCGGACGCGGACACCGGCACCAACCTCTACCTGACCATGGAGTCGGCGACCCAGGCCGTGGACGCCGTCTTCGCGGGCCACGAGCCCGGCGAGCCCACCCTGACCGAGGCGGTGCGGGCCCTCGCGCACGGAGCGCTGATCGGCGCCCGCGGCAACTCGGGGACCATCCTCGCGCAGTTGCTGCGCGGCATGGCCCAGGTGCTGGCCGACGGCGAGGGTGACGCGTCTCACGCCGACGGGCAGCGCCTGGCGCGGGCGCTGGAGCGCGCGGCCGGCTCCGCCTACCAGGCGGTGGCCCGCCCCGTGGAGGGAACCGTCCTGACGGTCGCAGGGGCGGCGGCCGAGGCGGCCTCGGCCGGCCGGCCGGAGGCCGACTGCGGCACGGTGGCGCGCGCGGCCTACGACGGCGCCTGCGCGGCCCTGGCGGCCACCCCCGGCCAGCTCCCGGTGCTCGGCCGCGCGGGCGTGGTGGACGCCGGCGGGCAGGGGCTCGTGGCGGTCCTCGGGGCCCTGGTGGCGGCACTGTCCGGCGAGAAGGTGCGGCCGTGGAGCGCGCACGCCCGCACGAGCGACGCGGCACGGTCCACGGCGGCCGCCCCGACCCCCTGGAGCCCGTCGAGCACACCCCCCGCCCCCGTGACGGCCGGCCCCCTGGGCACCGCGGCCCCCCAGGGGCGTACCGGACTCCAGGAGCGCACGGAGGCCCAGGGACGGGCACCCGACCGGGAGCACACACACGCCCAGGAGCACGGTGACACCCAGCGGCACGGGGACGCCCAGCGGCCTGGGGACCCCCAGGAGTACGGGGACACCCAGGAACACCGGGGCTCCCAGGAACACGGGGGCACCCAGGGGCACGCGGAACTCGAGGAGTGCGCGGAGTTCATCGAGTGCCTGGAGCCGCAGGAGCCGCCGGAACTGCGGGAGCACCCGGAGCCGCGGGAAACCGCGGACGCCGCCGCCGAACACGCCGACGGCGGCGGACCGGCCTTCGAGGTGATCTACCTCCTGGAGGCGGACGACACCGCCGTCGCCCGGCTGCGGACGCGGCTGGACGCGCTCGGCGACTCCCTCGTCGTCGTCGGCGGCGACGGGCTGTGGAACGTCCACGTCCACGTGGACGACGCGGGCGCGGCCGTCGAGGCGGGCGTCGAGGCGGGCCGGCCGTACCGCATCCGCATCACGCACTTCGGCGCGGGCGACGCGCACACCACCCGCGCCCCGCGCCCGCCGCGCGAGCGCGCGCAGCGCGGCATCGTGGCCGTCGTACGCGGCGAGGGCCTCGGCGGCCTGTACGCGGAGGCGGGCGGGACCACGGCGCCCACGCGCGCGGCGGAGCCGCCCGCGAGCGGCGAGCTCGTGGACGCGGTCCGGCGCGCGCACGCGCGCGAGGTCGTGCTGCTGCCGAACGACGCGGAGCTGCGGCACACCGCGGCGGCCGCCGCCGAGCAGGCCCGCTCCGAGGGCGTGCGCGTGGCCCTGATCCCCACCCGCTCCCCGGTCCAGGGCATCGCCGCGCTCGCCGTGCACGAGCCGGACCGCCGCTTCGACGAGGACGTCGTCGCGATGACGTCGGCCGCCGGGGCCACCCGGTACGCCGAGCTGGCCGTCGCCGAGCGGCAGTCCTGGACGACGGCGGGCATCTGCCAGGCCGGGGACGTCCTCGGCCTGATCGACGGCGACGTCGCGGTGATCGGCACGGAGGTCGCGGCGACCGCTGAGGCCGTCCTCGACCGGATGCTGGCCGCCGGGGGCGAGATGGTCACGCTGGTGCTGGGCGAGGAGGTGTCCGACGAGGTGGCGGAGCGGCTCCAGAAGCGCGTACGCGACGGCCACCTGGCCGTGGACACGGTCCTCTACCGAGGCGGCCCCCAGTCGGCCCTCCTCCTCATCGGCGTGGAGTAGCACCCGGCAGGGGAGGGGGAAATCAGCCCGTCCGGCGTCTGAGGACGAGGCCGAAGGCCGACGGCCACAAACCGCCGACAGCGCGACAATCCAGCCCGTCCGGCGTTTGAGGACGAGGCCGAAGGCCGACAGCCACCCACCACCGGCAGCGCGAATCCCAGCCCGTCCGGCGTCTGAGGACGAGGCGCGGAGCGCCGGAGGAGCGGGGTCCAGGGGCGGCAGCCCCTGGTTTCGGGAAAGGGGCGGGACTGGGGCGCCCCGCGAGGCCCGGCCCCACGATGTCAGTGCCGTGGTGTGCAATGGATCTCGTGCACGCGCTCCAAGAACCGCTGAAGAACGCCCTCGGCCAAGCCACCGCCAAGGTCATGGCCGAGCACCTCGGCCTGCACACGGTGGGCGACCTGCTCCACCACTACCCCCGGCGGTACGCCGAGCGGGGCGAGCTGACCCACCTCTCCGACCTGCCCCTGGACGAGCACGTCACGGTCGTGGCGCAGGTGGCCGACGCCCGCATCCTGAAGTTCAACGGCGGCCGCGGCCAGCGGCTCGAGGTCACGATCACCGACGGCAGCGGCCGGCTCCAGCTCGTCTTCTTCGGCCGCGGCATCCACAAGCCGCACAAGGACCTGCTCCCGGGCACCCGCGCGATGTTCGCGGGCAAGGTCTCCGTCTTCAACCGCAAGACGCAGCTCGCCCACCCGGCGTACGAACTGCTGCGGGCCGACGGGGAGTCCGCCGCCGAGGCGGTCGACTCCTGGGCGGGCGCCCTGATCCCGATCTACCCGGCCACGGCCAAGCTGGAGTCCTGGAAGATCGCCAAGTCGATCGACGCGGTGCTGCCCAGCGCCCGCGAGGCGCTCGACCCGCTGCCGCCGAGCCTGCGCGAGGGCCGCGGCCTCATCCCCCTGCCCGAGGCCCTCCTCAAGATCCACCGGCCGCACTCGAAGGCCGACATCGCCACCGCGCGCGACCGCCTGAAGTGGGACGAGGCCTTCGTCCTCCAGGTCGCCCTGGCCCGGCGCCGCTTCGCGGACAGCCAACTGCCCGCCGTCGCCCGCAGGCCCCGCCCGGACGGCCTGTTGACCGCCTTCGACGCCAAGCTGCCCTTCGAGCTCACGGACGGCCAGCGCCGCGTCTCCGAGGAGATCTTCACCGACCTGGCGACGGAGCACCCCATGCACCGCCTCCTCCAGGGCGAGGTCGGTTCCGGCAAGGCGCAGCCGCTCGACGCGCTGGTCCTGACACCGGAGGGGTTCAAGCCGATGGGCGACATGAAGCCGGGAGACTCCGTCGTCGTGCCCACGGGAGAGGTCGCTGTGGTCGACGGAGTGTTCCCTCAGGGCGAGCGTGACGTCTGGAGTCTGACGTTGTCGGACGGCAGTTCCGTCGAGTGCGACGACGAGCACCTCTGGATCGTCGGCACGAGCTGCGGGTGGCACCGCGGCCAAGCCCCCAAGGTCCTGACGACCCGAGAGATCCGGCTCGATCTCGTCGAGGCGAACGGGTCGTCGAAGTGGTACCTGCCCGCTGCGACACCCGTGGACCTGGGAGGTGATGAGGGGCTGCCCCTCGACCCCTACCTCTTCGGTCTCCTGCTGGGCGACGGGTCGTTCCGGCACGATCTTCGGCTGTCCACCGTCGATGCCGAGATCCATGACGCCGCGGCGGCCGCTGTGGCGCCGGAGTGCCGCCTGGTCCCCGTCGCAGGCTCTGCCTGCGACTACACCATCCAGCTCACCCAGCGCGCCGGGGGCGTTCGCCACCCCGTCATTCAGGCACTGCGGGACATGGAGCTGTGGGGTGTGACATCCCACGGCACGTTCATCCCCGACATGTTCAAGAACACGTCGATCAAGAACCGACTGGCACTGTTGCAGGGTCTTCTGGACACGGACGGCACGCTTCAGTCGGATGGTCTGAGCGTGTCGCTGTGCTCGGCTTCCCGGAGGCTCGCGGAAGACGTCGCCTGGCTCGTTCGCTCCCTGGGCGGCCGGGCGCGGGTCCTGCCGGAGAAGGCCGCGTTCAACGTGTCGGTCGCCCTGCCCGCCGAGTACGCCCCCTTCCGGCTGACCCGCAAGGCGGAACGCGTCCGTGAGCGCCCGAAGTACCACACCTTCCGCCGAGGCATCCGCAGCGTGGACTTCGTCGGACGCAAGCCGGTCCAGTGCATCAGCGTCGCGCACCCGACACGGGCGTACGTCACCGACAACTTCACGGTGACGCACAACACGATGGTGGCCCTGCGCGCCATGCTCGCCGTCGTGGACGCCGGGGGGCAGGCCGCGATGCTCGCGCCCACCGAGGTGCTCGCCCAGCAGCACCACCGGTCGATCACGGAGATGATGGGGGAGCTGGCCGAGGGGGGCCTGCTCGGCGGTGCCGAGCACGCCACCAAGGTCACGCTGCTCACCGGGTCCATGGGCGCGGCGGCCCGGCGGCAGGCGCTGCTCGACCTCGCCACGGGCGAGGCCGGGATCGTCATCGGCACGCACGCGCTGATCGAGGACAAGGTGCAGTTCCACGACCTGGGCCTGGTCGTCGTCGACGAGCAGCACCGCTTCGGCGTGGAGCAGCGCGACGCCCTGCGCGGCAAGGGCAAGCAGCCGCCGCACCTGCTGGTGATGACGGCCACGCCCATCCCGCGCACGGTCGCCATGACGGTCTTCGGCGACCTGGAGACCTCCGTGCTCGACCAGCTCCCCGCCGGGCGCTCGCCCATCTCCAGCCACGTGGTGCCCGCGCAGGACAAGCCGCACTTCCTCGCCCGCGCCTGGGAGCGCGTCCGCGAGGAGGTGGAGAACGGCCACCAGGCGTACGTGGTCTGCCCCCGCATCGGCGACGACCTCGGGGACGAGGGGGACCAGCCCAAGAAGGGCAAGAAGTCCGCCGCCGACGACGAGGCCGACAAGCGCCCGCCCCTGGCCGTCCTCGACGTCGCCGAGCAGCTCGCCCACGGCCCCCTGCGGGGCCTGAGGGTCGAGGTCCTGCACGGCAGGATGCAGCCCGACGACAAGGACGCGGTGATGCGCCGCTTCGCCGCGGGGGAGACCCACGTCCTGGTCGCCACCACGGTCATCGAGGTGGGCGTGAACGTCCCGAACGCCACGGCGATGGTCATCATGGACGCCGACCGCTTCGGCGTCTCCCAGCTCCACCAGCTCCGCGGCCGCGTCGGCCGCGGCTCCGCGCCGGGCCTGTGCCTCCTGGTCACGGACGCCCCGGAGGCCGCCCCGGCCCGCGCCCGCCTGGGCGCGGTGGCGTCCACCCTGGACGGCTTCGAGCTCTCCCGCATCGACCTGGAGCAGCGCCGCGAGGGCGACGTGCTCGGCCAGGCCCAGTCCGGCGTCCGCTCCTCGCTGCGGATGCTCGCCGTCATCGACGACGAGGAGATCATCGCGGCGGCCCGCGAGGAGGCCACCGCCGTGGTCGCCCGCGACCCCGGCCTGGAGCACCTGCCGGAGCTCCGCACGGCCCTGGCCGCCCTCCTGGACGAGGAGCGCGAGCAGTACCTCGACAAGGGATGACGGAAGAGGGCACGGACCGGAAAGGACCGCGAGGGCCCGGAAAGGACCGCGCAGGACCGCGAAGGCCCGACAGGGGATGACGCGGGAGTACGGCATATCGTGAGGACACCCCCCGCTCCCAGCCGAAGGACACAGAGACCCAGATGACCCGCGTGATCGCCGGCACGGCCGGCGGGCGCCGCCTGTCCGTCCCGCCGGGCACGGGCACCCGGCCCACGTCGGACCGCGCCCGCGAAGGCCTGTTCTCCACCTGGCAGGCCCTGCAGGGCACGCTCGACGGCGCCCGCGTCCTCGACCTGTACGCGGGCTCCGGAGCGGTGGGCCTCGAAGCGCTCTCCCGGGGCGCCGCGCACGCCCTGCTCGTCGAGGCCGACGCCCGCGCGGTGCGCACCATCCGCGACAACGTCCGGTCGATCGGCCTGCCCGGAGCCGAGGTCAGAGCGGGCAAAGCCGCACAGATCATCCGGGACACCACCCCTAGTGCCCCCTACGACCTGGCCTTCCTCGACCCCCCCTACGCGGTGGGCGACGACGATCTTCGGGAGATCCTGCTCA
This sequence comes from Streptomyces longispororuber, assembly GCF_014656095.1. Lineage (GTDB taxonomy): Bacteria > Actinomycetota > Actinomycetes > Streptomycetales > Streptomycetaceae > Streptomyces > Streptomyces longispororuber. The sequence goes on along the minus strand of NZ_BNBT01000073.1, from coordinate 6,349 downwards.
CACTCCGCTCGACGGGCTGGCTCGCGGACGACGCGCTCGTCACCGTTGAACGCAGTACGAGGGGCGGAGTCTTCGGCTGGCCGGACGGGTTCGAGGGGCTTCGGTCCCGTCGCTACGGCGAAGGCACGTTTTGGTACGGTCGCGCCGCCTCTACGTGCGACGAACAGAGAATCGCGCCATGACCCGACCGGAGAGCGAGGGACTTCCGTTGCGCCGCGCCGTCTGTCCGGGGTCGTTCGACCCCATCACCAATGGACACCTGGACATCATCGCCCGCGCCTCCAAGCTGTACGACGTCGTACACGTCGCGGTGATGATCAACCAGTCGAAGAAGGGCCTCTTCGAGATCGAGGAGCGCATCGACCTGATCCGCCAGGTCACCACCGAGTTCGGCAACGTCCAGGTCGAGTCGTTCCACGGCCTGCTGGTCGACTTCTGCAAGGAACGCGACATCCCGGCCATCGTCAAGGGCCTGCGCGCGGTCAGCGACTTCGACTACGAACTCCAGATGGCCCAGATGAACAACGGCCTCTCCGGCGTCGAGACGCTGTTCGTGCCCACCAACCCCGCCTACAGCTTCCTGTCCTCCTCGCTGGTCAAGGAGGTCGCGGCCTGGGGTGGCGACATCGGGCACCTCGTTCCCCCGGTCGTGCTGGAAGCCCTCGACAAGCGCCTCGGCAAGGGCTGATCAAGGGCTACAGTCGTCCCGTCCTTCTCCCAACCCCGTAGAGAGTGGCGAGCCCGCGGTGGACGTGCAGAAGAAGATCGACGAGATCGTCGAGGCGGTCGGCAGCGCCAAGTCCATGCCCATGTCCGCCTCGTGCGTGGTCAACCGCGCCCAGCTCCTGTCGATGCTCGAGGAAGTGCGCCAGGCCCTGCCGGGCTCCCTCGCCCAGGCCCAGGAGCTGATCGGCGGCCGCGAGCAGCTCGTCGAGCAGGCCCGGCAGGAGGCGGAGCGCATCATCGAGTCCGCGCACGCCGAGCGCGGCACGCTCATCTCGGACACGGAGGTCGCCCGCCGCTCCCAGGGCGAGGCCGACCGCATCCTCGCCGAGGCCCGCAGGCAGGCCGACGAGATCCGCGCCGAGGCCGACGACTACGTGGACTCCAAGCTCGCCAACTTCGAGGTCGTCCTCACCAAGACCCTCGGCTCCGTCGGCCGCGGCCGCGAGAAGCTCCGCGGCACCGCCCCGGGCCCCGGCGACCACGGCTACGACCCCGAGCTCGACGACGCCCCCGAGCGCGGCCACGACCCGGAGGCGCTGCGCCGCGACGCCGACGCGTACGTGGACGCCAAGCTCGGCGCCATCGAGGCCGTCCTCGCCAAGACCCTGGACGCCGTCGGCCGCGGCCGCCAGCAGCTCCACGGCCGGGCCCCCGCCGACGAGCTCGGCGAGCTCGGCGCGACCGCCGGCGAGCACGCGGGCCACACCTCCGACGCCGACTACCTCGCGGACCTCGCCGAGACCCCCGAGCCGCCCCGGCCCGCGACCGCCCCCGGAGCCCCGGCCGCCCCCCGCGTCCCCGCCCAGGCGCCGTACGCCCCGCCGCGCCCCGACCACCAGCCGGACCCGTACGCCTACGACCAGCACGGGACCTACGGGCAGCAGGACCAGCAGGACCCGTACGGGCAGCAGGACCGGTACGGCGGCCAGGACGCGTATGCCTACCAGCAGCCGTACGGCCAGCAGGATCCGTACGGCTACCCCCAGGAGCCGTACGCGTACCCGCAGCAGGAGTACGCCGCCCAGCAGCCGCAGCAGGCCCCGCAGCCGCACGGCTACGGCCGGCAGGGCGCCGCGCCCGCCGTACTCGACGAGACGAGCCTCTTCGACACCACGATGATCAGCGCGGAGCAGCTCCGCCAGTACGAACAGGGCCGCTGACCCGGTCCCCGCAGGCGGCCGGGGACCGGATTGGGCCGAGAGCGAAAGGTCCAGTATCCTGGCTCTTCGGTCGCGCGTATCCCCGCGATCCGGGCTGCCCGCTCACGTCGCCCTCTCGGCGGCGCCCGTGCGGCGGCCTCCTTGCCAGTCCCCAGGATCTCGAAAGCAGGAACAGCCCTGAGTACGCGCCTCGACCACCGCAACCCCCTCGTGTTCGACACGCACGAGCTGGGCCGGCGTCCCGGTGCCCTGCAGCGGCTGACCCGCACCGTCGACGCTCCCGGCGCCCCGGCGCCGTTCGGTGTCGAGGGTGTCGTCGGCGTGCCGCAGGGCGCGCCGGTGGAGCTGGAGATCCGCCTCGAGTCGGTCATGGAAGGGGTGCTTGTCACAGGCACCGCCCGTGCGTCGGCCGAGGGGGAGTGCGTAAGGTGTCTGGAGCCGGTCGAGCTCGCGCTCGACGCGGAGTTCCAGGAGATGTTCTCGTACCCTGACGCCGACGACCGGGGCCGCGCAGCGGAACCGGCCGACGACGCCGAGGACGACGAGGACAGGCTCTTCCTCGAGGACGGCATGTTCGACCTCGAGCCCGTGCTGCGGGACGCGGTGGTGCTCGCACTGCCGATGCAGCCGGTGTGCCAGGAAGACTGTCCGGGCCTGTGCTCCGAGTGCGGAGTGCGGCTCGCGGACGACCCGGACCACCACCATGACGCCGTCGACATCCGTTGGGCGGCACTGCAGGGACTCGCCGAATCCGTCAAGGGCGGCGAGAAGGACGAGATGAGCGGCGCCGAAGCGGAAGCGGGCGTCGACGAGAAGCAGGAGAAGTAGCCGTGGCTGTTCCGAAGCGGAAGATGTCGCGCAGCAACACGCGCCACCGCCGGTCGCAGTGGAAGGCTGCGGTCCCCACCCTGGTTTCGTGTGAGCGTTGCCAGGAGCCGAAGCTGCAGCACATCGCGTGCCCCGCTTGCGGCACCTACAACAAGCGCCAGGTCCTCGAGGTCTGAGCGGCTGGTGAGAGGCGCTGTGTCTAGCCCTAAGAAGGCGGAAGACGCCACGATGGCAGACAGCAACAACGCGGCCTCGTCCCACACGCTTCTGGAAGGGCGGCTCGGGTATCAGCTCGAGTCCGCCCTTCTGGTGCGTGCGCTCACCCACCGTTCGTACGCGTACGAGAACGGCGGCCTGCCGACGAACGAGCGCCTGGAGTTCCTCGGGGACTCCGTCCTCGGCCTCGTCGTCACGGACACGCTGTACCGCACCCACCCCGACCTGCCCGAAGGCCAACTGGCCAAGCTGCGGGCCGCGGTGGTCAACTCGCGTGCGCTGGCGGAGGTGGGCCGCGGCCTCGACCTGGGCTCCTTCATCCGGCTCGGCCGGGGCGAAGAGGGCACGGGCGGCCGGGACAAGGCCTCCATCCTCGCCGACACCCTCGAAGCGGTGATCGGCGCGGTCTACCTGGACCAGGGACTCGACGCGGCGAGCGAGCTGGTGCACCGGCTCTTCGACCCGCTGATCGAGAAGTCCTCGAACCTCGGTGCCGGCCTGGACTGGAAGACCAGCCTCCAGGAGCTGACCGCGACGGAGAACCTCGGCGTGCCCGAGTACCTCGTCACGGAGAGCGGCCCGGACCACGAGAAGACCTTCACTGCTGCCGCCCGCGTCGGAGGCGTCTCGTACGGCACCGGCACCGGCCGCAGCAAGAAGGAGGCGGAGCAGCAGGCCGCCGAGTCCGCGTGGCGTGCCATTCGCGCCGCCGCGGACGAGCGCGCCAAGGCCGCCGAGGCCCCCGCCTCGCCGTCCCCGGACGCGGCTTCCGCCTGACGCCCCCGCTGTTCCCCGCGCACCCCCGCCGGACCCGGTCCGGCGGGGGTGACGCGTATGCCCACGCGGTACGCTGCCGGAACCACCACGCCCGCCCCACCGGAGGAGTCCTGTGCCCGAGCTGCCCGAGGTCGAGGTCGTGCGGCGGGGGCTCGCGCGCTGGGTGGCGCACCGGACCGTCGCCGACGTGGAGGTCCTGCACCCCCGTGCCGTACGGCGGCACGTCGCGGGCGCCGACGACTTCGCGCACCGCCTCAAGGGCCACCGCATCGGCACCCCGAGCCGCCGCGGCAAGTACCTGTGGCTGCCGGTCGAGGACACCGGCGCGGCCGTCCTCGCCCACCTCGGCATGAGCGGGCAGCTCCTGGTCAAGACCGCGCAGGCGCCGGACGAGAAGCACCTGCGGATCCGAGTCCGCTTCGCCGACACCGTGGGCACCGAGCTGCGCTTCGTCGACCAGCGCACCTTCGGCGGGCTCTCGCTGCACGACACCTCGCCGGACGGCCTGCCCGACGTCATCGCGCACATCGCCCGCGACCCGCTGGACGAGCGCTTCGACGCCGACGCCTTCCACGCGGCGCTGCGCCGCAGCCGTACGACGATCAAGCGCGCGCTGCTCAACCAGTCGCTGATCAGCGGCGTCGGCAACATCTACGCCGACGAGGCGCTCTGGCGCGCCCGGCTCCACTACGAGCGCCCCACCGCCACCTTCACGCGCCCGCGGACCATGGAACTCCTCGGTCACGTACGGGACGTGATGAACGCGGCCCTCGCCGTCGGCGGCACCAGCTTCGACAGCCTCTACGTGAACGTCAACGGGGAGTCCGGCTACTTCGACCGGTCCCTCGACGCGTACGGGCGCGAGGGCGAGCCGTGCCGTCGGTGCGGCACCCTCATGCGGCGGCGGCCCTGGATGAACCGCTCCAGCTACTTCTGCCCGCGCTGTCAGCGCCCGCCGAGGCCCTCGCGGCTGTCGTAGGCCCGCTGGGCCTCGATGACGGCGTCCTGGGCGCTCTCCACGCACGCGATCAGGGCCAGCAGGCGCTCGGCGACCCGCTGCCCGAGCGGGGTCAGCCGGTAGTCCACGCGCGGCGGGTTGGTGGGCTGCGCGTCGCGGTGCACCAGGCCGTCCCGCTCGAGGGCGTGCAGCGTCTGCGACAGCATCTTCTCGCTCACGCCGTCCACCCGGCGGCGCAATTCGTTGAACCGGAACGTGCCGTCGTGCAGCGCGCCGAGCGTCAGCGCGCCCCAGCGTCCCGTGACGTGTTCGAGCGTGGCGCGCGAGGGACAGTTCCGGGCGAAGACGTTGTACGCCAGATCGGCGTCGGAGGCGGCGCCGTCCGTGGCGGTTGGTGCGGTGAAGTCCATACCACAAGCGTACTCCTGGGCAGCGCTAGCCCAAGGATTGCGCTAACCAAAAGTTAGTGCTTTCCTTGGTGCAGCGGTGAGCGGCTGTGTCCCCGCCGCCGTACCCGAGCACCCCCGTTCACCAGAGGAGCACTGTCATGTCCAGCCCTGTCGTCGCGATCGCCTACCACTCCGGCTACGGCCACACCGCCGTGGTCGCCGAAGCCGTCCGCACCGGCGCCGAGGAGGCGGGCGCCACCGTGCACCTCATCAAGGTCGACGAGATCACCGAGGCGCAGTGGGAGCTCCTGGACGCCGCCGACGCGATCGTCTTCGGCTCGCCCACCTACATGGGCACCGCCTCGGGCGCCTTCCACGTCTTCGCGGAGGCCTCGTCCAAGCGCTGGTTCACCCGCGCCTGGCAGGACAAGATCGCCGCGGGCTTCACCAACTCCGCGTCCAAGAGCGGCGACAAGCTGCACACCCTGCAGTACTTCCAGACGCTGGCCGCGCAGCAGGGCATGCACTGGGTCAACCTCGGCCTGCTCCCCGGCTGGAACTCCAGCGAGGGCTCCGAGCACGACCTCAACCGCCTCGGCTTCTTCTCCGGCGCCGCCGCCCAGACCAACTCCGACGAGGGCCCCGAGGCCGTGCACAAGGCGGACATCGCCACGGCCGAGCACCTGGGCCGCCGCGTCACCGAGACCACACGCACCTTCATCACGGGCCGCGCGGCCGCGGCGGCCTGACCGGCGTACCGCCGTACGCGCGTACCGCCGGGTCTCAGAAGCCGAAGTCCTGCGTCCACCACGGGCCGCCGGGGGCGAAGTGGGCGCCGACGCCGAGGGTCTTGTAGTCGCAGTTGAGGATGTTGGCCCGGTGGCCGGGGCTGTTCATCCAGGCGTCCATCACGGCCCGGGCGTCGGTCTGGCCGCGGGCGATGTTCTCGCCGCCGAGGTCCTTGATGCCGGCCTTCTCGGCGCGGTCCCACGGGGTCGCGCCGTCGGGGTCGGTGTGGGCGAAGAACCCGCGTGCGGCCATGTCCGCGCTGAAGGCCTCGGCGAGCGCGGCGAGCCGGTCGTCCGCGCGCACCGGGCGGCAGCCCGCCTTGGCCCGCTCCTCGTTCACGAGCGCGAGCACCTGGGCCTCGGCGGAGCCGTCGCCCACCGGCGGCTCGGACGTGGCGGCGGGCGGCGTGGGCTCCGGCGCCCGGGTGCGCGACGGCCCGGGCGACCTCGGCCGCTTTGCCTCGTGCTCGTCGCGGTCGGCCCGCTCGCCGCCACGCTCGCGCGGCC
>NZ_BNBT01000072.1 GCF_014656095.1 Streptomyces longispororuber | reverse complement strand
CGCAGGCGCGCGGCCGCGCTCGGCCGGAACCCCGCGGAGCTGCGGGTGTTCGCCGCGCTCGTCTTCGACCTCGGCGGCGGCGAGCACGCGGCGCAGCCGGGGCACGGCGGCGGCCCGCTGCCCACCGCCGACGGGCCGCTCTACCGGGGCGGCCCCGTCGACCTGGCCGACCTCGTCACGGCCTGGCACGCGGCAGGCGCCGCCGACGGCTTCCACCTCACCCCCGTCGAACCCGCGCGGGACCTGGAGCGCCTGGTCAACGGCACGGTCGCGCTGCTCCAGCACCGCGGCCTGTTCCGCACCTTCTACCCGGGCGCCACGCTCCGGGACCACCTGGGCCTGGCCCGCCCCGCCAACCGCTACGCCGTGCGCGCCGGGGAGGCATCATGACGCGCCGCACGCCCGGCCCGCGCACCGCCGAGGGCCGCCTGCCCAGCACCGGAAGCCGTACCCGTACCGCAGGGGGCCGCACCCGCGCCCGCACCGGCACCGCGGAAGGCCGCCCCGGTACCGCCGAAGGCCGCCCCCGTACCGCCGAGGGACGTACTCGTACCGCCGAGGGCCGCCCCCGCCCCGCCGAAGCCCGCCCCCGCAAGCAGATCCACCTCGCCGTCCACGTCCCGGGCGTCGACGACACCGCCGTCTGGGCCGGCGGCCGCGCGGGCTCGCAGATCGCGTTCTCCTCCTTCGCGCACCTGGCCCGCACCGCCGAGCGCGGGCTCTTCGACTTCTTCCTCCTCACCGAGGGCCTGCGGCTGCGCGAGCACAAGGGCCGCATCCACGACCTGGACGTCGTCGGACGCCCCGAGCCCCTCACCGTGCTGAACGCGCTCGCCGCCGTCACCGACCGGATCGGCCTGGCCGCCACCGTCAGCGCGACCGTCAACGAGCCCTACGACCTCGCCCGCAGGCTCGCCTCCCTCGACCACCTCAGCGGCGGGCGCGCCGCCTGGAGCGTCGCCACCTCCTCCGACGCGTTCACCGGGGAGAACTTCCGGCGCGGCGGCTTCCTCGACCGCGCCGAGCGCCACACCCGCGCCGCCGAGTTCGTCGCCGCCGCCCGCGAGCTGTGGGACTCCTGGGGCCCGGACGGGCCCCGGCCGTTCGCGCACCGCGGGCCGCACTTCGACATCGCCGGGGAGTTCGGCGTGGCCCGGCCGCCGCAGGGCCACCCCGTCGTCATCCAGGCCGGGGACTCCGCCGAGGGGCGCGAGTTCGCCGCGTCCGCCGCCGACGTGGTCTGCGCGCGGTACGGCACCCCGGAGGCGGGCCGCGCCTTATCCGCGGACGTCAAGGGCCGCCTCGCGGCCTACGGGCGCGAACCCGGCGACCTGAGGATCATGCCCCGGGTCACCGTCGTCCTCGGCGACACCGCCGCCGAGGCCCAGGAGCGCGCCACCGAGATCCGCCGCCAACAGGTCTCGCCGCGAAAGGCCCTGCTCGCCGCGGAACAGGTGTGGGGCGTCGACCTCTCCGCGTACGACCCCGAAGGACCGCTGCCCGACATCGACCCGGACCCGCACGCGGCGCCGGTCCGGGGCCGGGCGAGGGTCGGCGATCCGTCGGCCGTCGCCGAGCAGTGGCGCGCCCTGTCCCGCGCCAAGGGCCTGTCCCTGCGCGAGACCGTCATCGAGACGACCGCCCGGCAGTCCTTCATCGGCACGCCCGCCGCCGTCGCCGAACAGCTCGACGAGTCCGTCCTGGGCGGCGCCGCCGACGGCTTCGTCCTCGTACCGCACCTGACCCCCGGCGGCCTGGACGAGTTCGTCGAACGGGTGGTGCCGCTGCTCCAGGAGCGCGGCGCCTTCCGTACGGAATACCGGGGCGCGACGCTGCGCTCACATCTGGGGCTGCCCGAGCCCGTGGCGAAGGGATGATCCGCGTGAGCACCATCGAAGACACACGGCGCGACTGGAAGCAGTGGCACGAGCGGCGCGTCGAGTCCGTCTCCGCGCCGTACGGGCCGCTGTCCCTCACCGGTACGCACTGGCTCGCCGACCACCCCGACGGCGCCCTGCCCGGCCTGCCCGGACACTGGGCCGCGTCCCCGGGCGGCGACGGGGTCGTCCTGACCGCCGCCGCCGAGGACGGCCTCACCCTCGACGGGCGGCCCCTCGCCGGCGAGGCCCGGCTCACCGCCGACACCGGCCCGGTGCCGGGGTCCCGCCTCGCGCTCGGCGACCGCCGCCTGGTCGTCCTGGTCCGCGAAGGGCTCTGGGCCGTACGGGACTTCGACCCGGACGCCCCGGCGCGGCGCGCCTTCACCGGCATCGACGCCACGCCGTACGACCCGCGCTTCGCGGTCGAGGGCCGCTTCACCCCGTACGCCGAGGACCGCACCGTACGGGTCTCCAACGCGGACGGCGTGGAGCGCGGGCTCGGGCTCGGCGGGGAACTCGTCTTCCGCCTCGGCGGGCACGAGCAGGCGCTCCAGGTGAGCGTCGAGGGCGACGGCTCCCTGTGGGCCGTGTTCGCGGACGCCACCAGCGGCACCTCCAGCTACCGCTTCCGCTTCCTGCGGCCCGCCGCGCCCGGCCCCGACGGCCGCGTCACGGTCGACTTCAACCGCGCCCTGCTGCCGCCGTGCGCGTTCGCCGACCACTTCATCTGCCCCTTCCCGCCGCCCGGCAACACCCTCACCGCCGAGATCGCCGCGGGGGAGCGGAACCTCCTGCGCCGCTGATCCGCCCGGCCGGCGGCTCCGGGGCCGGGGCACCCGGGCCTCCGGCCCCGGCGGCCGACGGCGGGAGCACGTCCCGCCGGAGCCGCCCGGCACACGACTTCTTCCGGCCAGGGCGGCCGGAAACGTCACCTTGTGCGCCACGACACCTGCCCGAATACTCCCGTGCAGCGCTTGTCAGGGGCACGACGTACCGGAATGCGCCGTGCCCGTTGGCTGCGCCTCACGGGCCCCGACCCCACAGGGGCCCCCTGACTTCCCTCGGGAGGAACCAGTCGTGAGGATCAAGCGCACCACCCCCCGCAGCTCCATAACCAGACACTCCCGCGCCCTCGCCGTGGCGACCGGCCTCGTGGCCGCCGCCGCCCTCGCGGCGCCGACCGCCGGCGCCGAGGAGGCCCGTACGTACAGCGCGTCCGAGCTCACGGCGGCCAGTGACGCCGTCCTGGAGGCGGACGTGGCGGGCACCGCCTGGAACATCGACCCGAAGACCAAGAAGGTCGTGGTCACCGTCGACAGCACGGTCTCGAGGGCCGAGATCGCCGAGCTGCGCGAGGCGGCGGGCGACAACGCGGGCGCCCTGAGGATCGAGCGCACCCCGGGCACGTTCAAGAAGTACATCTCGGGCGGCGACGCCACCTACGCCAGTAGCTGGCGCTGCTCGCTCGGCTTCAACGTGCGCAACGGCAGCACCTACTACTTCCTCACCGCCGGCCACTGCACCGACGGCGCGGGCACGTGGTGGGCCAACTCGGCGAAGACGACCGTGCTCGGCACCACGCACGGCTCCAGCTTCCCCACGAACGACTACGGCATCGTGCGCTACACGAACACCTCGATCGACAAGGCCGGCACCGTGGGCAGCCAGGACATCACCCGCGCCGCCGACCCGACCGTCGGGCAGAACGTGACCCGCCGCGGCTCCACCACCGGCACCCACTCCGGCCGCGTCACCGGCCTGAACGCCACGGTGAACTACGGCGGCGGCGACGTCGTGTACGGCATGATCCGCACCACCGTGTGCGCCGAGCCCGGTGACAGCGGCGGCCCGCTGTACGCCGGCTCCACCGCCCTCGGCCTGACCTCCGGCGGCAGCGGCAACTGCTCCTCCGGCGGTACGACCTTCTTCCAGCCGGTCACCGAGGCGCTGCGCGCGTACAACGTCAGCGTGTACTGATCCGCGTCCGCTGACGGCCGCGCGTACGGGCACGCCGTCGCGCGCCGGCCACGGCACACGGGCCCCCGTCCGGCTCCCGGGCGGGGGCCCTCCGCCGCCCGGCGGGGGCTCGCCCCGGGGCCGGGCGCGGGGTTACCTTCGTACTGCAAGCCCTGCCCGCCCCAGGGAGCCCCAGGGGGTCGCCGTGGTCGAGGAACTGGTGGCGGCCGGTGCGGCCGTCGCGTCCGCGGGAGCGCTGTACGTGCTGTCCGCGGCGCGTGTCGTCAAGCAGTACGAGCGCGGGGTGGTGCTGCGCCTCGGACGGCTGCAGAGCAGGGTGCGCGAGCCGGGGTTCACGCTGGTCGTGCCGTTCGTGGACCGGCTGCGCAAGGTGAACATGCAGATCGTGACGATGCCGGTGCCCGCGCAGGAGGGCATCACGCGCGACAACGTCACGGTGCGGGTGGACGCGGTGGTGTACTTCAAGGTCGTGGACGCGGCCAGCGCGGTCGTCCAGGTCGAGGACTACCGCTTCGCCGTCTCGCAGATGGCCCAGACCTCGCTGCGCTCCATCATCGGCAAGAGCGACCTGGACGACCTGCTGTCCAACCGGGAGAAGCTCAACCAGGGCCTGGAGCTGATGATCGACAGCCCGGCCGTCGGCTGGGGCGTGCAGATCGACCGCGTCGAGATCAAGGACGTGTCGCTGCCCGAGACCATGAAGCGCTCCATGGCCCGCCAGGCCGAGGCCGACCGTGAGCGCCGCGCCCGCGTCATCAACGCCGACGCCGAGCTCCAAGCCTCCAAGAAGCTCTCCCAGGCCGCCCGGGAGATGTCCGAGCAGCCCGCCGCCCTCCAACTGCGCCTCCTGCAGACCGTGGTCGCCGTCGCCGCCGAGAAGAACTCCACCCTCGTCCTGCCCTTCCCGGTGGAACTCCTGCGCTTCCTGGAGCGCGCCCAGGGGGGACCGCCGCCGTCGGGCGCGCAGGGCGCGCAGGGCGGCGGGGCGGAGCGGGCGCAGGCGTCGGACAGCGGCGTCGGGCAGGCGTCGGGCGAGGGCGTCGAGCAGCCGCCGGGCAGCGGCACCCAGGCGTCCCCCGCAAGCGGAGTTGAGCGTTCAACGGCCGGTGCCGCCGAGCAGGACGCCCCCTCCGGGGCCTAGGACAAGCAGAGGAATCCGGACAGGACTAGTCCTCACCCGCTGCCCACCACGCCCTCGCACGCGGTGTTTGCACCGGGGACCGGCGCCGGGACGACTAGGCGTGACCACGCACGGTCAACGCGGCCGCGGGGCGCCGCCCTCGGCGTTCGCCCGTCCTGAAGTCGACCTTGTGTACGACGTGGGGGCCGGGGAAGAGTGGTCCGCGTCCTGGAGGCACGGACGCGGCCCCACCAGCGCCGCGTTGTCCTGTGCCCGCTCTTTCCGGCCGCCGAGGTCCCCACACCGGAGCGGACCGACCCCCCACAGGAGGACACGACTTGAAGCACCGACGCATACCCAGGCGGCGTGCCGCCCTCGCGGGCGCGGGCGCCGTCGCCCTGATCGGCGCGGCCGTCACCTTCCAGACTGCGAACGCCAGCGACGACACCCCCGACCCCACGCCGGACCGGCTGTCGGTCGCCCAGGCCGGAAAGCTCGCCTCGTCGCTCGGCAAGGAGCTGGGCGCGGACGCCGCGGGCACGTACTACGACGCGAAGGCCCGCCAGCTCGTCGTGAACGTGCTGGACAAGTCCGCGGTGAGGACCGCCGAGTCGGCGGGGGCCAGGGCCAGACTCGTCGAGAACTCCCTGGCCGAGCTGAGGAGCGCCCGCGCCACGCTGAGCGACAAGGCGTCGATCCCGGGCACGGCCTGGGCCACGGACCCGGCCTCCAACAAGGTCGTCGTGACCGCGGACCGCACGGTGCGGGGCGCCGAGCTGAAGCGGCTGACCGAGGTCGTGGGGAAGCTCGGCGGCACGGTCGAACTCCAGCGCACCAAGGGGGAGTTCAAGCCCTTCGTCGCGGGCGGCGACGCCATCTTCGGCGGCGGCAGCCGCTGCTCCCTCGGCTTCAACGTGGTCAAGGACGGCGCCCCGCACTTCCTGACCGCGGGCCACTGCACGGAGTCCGTCACCAGTTGGTCCGACAAGCAGGGCGGCCCGGCGATCGGCGAGAACGCGGGCTCCAGCTTCCCCGGCAACGACTACGGCATCGTCAAGTACTCCGGCGACACCGCCCACCCGAGCGAGGTCAACCTCTACAACGGCAGCACACAGAAGATCACCAAGGCGGGCGAGGCCACGGTCGGGCAGCAGGTGCGGCGCAGCGGTTCCACCACGCAGCTCCACGACGGCAAGGTCACCGGCCTGAACGCCACCGTGAACTACGGCAACGGCGACGTCGTCAACGGCCTCATCCAGACCGACGTCTGCGCCGAGCCCGGCGACAGCGGCGGCGCGCTCTTCGCGGGCGACACAGCGCTCGGCCTGACCTCCGGCGGCAGCGGCGACTGCACCTCCGGCGGCGAGACGTTCTTCCAGCCGGTGCCGGAGGCCCTGGAGGCCTACGGGGCGCAGATCGGCTGACGCCCGCTCACCTGGGCTCGCCCGGACCGCGGGGAAGGGCCCCGGAAACCGCGAGGTTTCCGGGGCCCGTCTTCACGTCCAGCCACCGTGCGGTGGCCGCAGTCGTCTCGTGAAGCCGGCTGTACGCCGGGTTCTGTGCATGGGTGTGCCCCCGCGGTGGGCGGGGGCACTGGAGTGCGGGGTGCCTGGGTGGCTGGGGTCAGAAGGCGAAGACCTTGCCCTTGCCCAGGTTGAGGGCGCACGGGTTGGCGAAGGTGTGCTCGTACGCCACCCGGCGGCCCTCCCAGACGCCCTCGGCGGTGACGACGATCGGGTTCCACTCCTTGGTGCAGGGGCGGTCGGACGGCTTCTTCGTCACCTTGTCGAACGCGCCGCCGACCGCGCGCAGTTGCGCGCAGGCCGCCTCCGCGTCCGGGTGGCTGCCGACGCCGCCCGAGGAACAGCCGAGCGTCACCGCGCGCTGGACGGAGGCGGTCTCGGCCTTCTCGCCGTAGCCGATGGTGAGCACCAGCTCGGAGGGCGCGTAGCCGCGTGCCCCGGCGGGCTCCGGCGCGGGGCCGGCCGCGGCCGTGGTGCTCAGGCCGCCGAGCGCGAGGGCGGCGCCCAGCGCGATCCCACCAGTGATGTACCGCATTACGAACACTCCCTTGCTTGACGTCTCACATAACGAACGGATCTGACATCGAGTCTTGCTCAGGGGCCAACCGAAAGCACATCGGGCGCTGACTTTCAGTCGTTGGTTGAGAACGGTGTGTAGTGGCGTGAAGTAGTGTGCCGCAGCGGCGGGGTGGGGCGCGGGAGATCCCCTGCGACCGGCGGGAAAGGGCGGAGGGGGCGGAATGCTCCCGAACGCCGGAATGCGGGGCCCGTGGCCGCATATGGGGGGTGTGCGCCGTGCGCCGCGCTCCCGGGGCGCACCGGGAATGGCCGACGGGAGCTCGTCGGACCCGGCCGCGCCGCTCGCGAGACGCCTGGACGCTCTCGGACCGGACCGGACCGGACCGGACCGGGCCGCTCGCCGACGCCCGGACGCCCGGGCCGCGCCGCTCGCGAGGCGCCCGGACGCCCCGGCCGCGTACCGGAGGGAGGTGCCCCGGCGCGCGGCCCCGTCAGCGCTTCGGCCAGTACCAGAGCGGCTCGTCCAGGAGGCCTTGGCGGCCCGCGACGTGGGTCCGGCCCGACTCCTTGAGCAGCTCGACGGAGTTCACGTCCGTGCGGCGCCGGCGCGCCTCCCCGGCGATCGCGTCCGCGAGCTCCCGCGCGTGGGTGACCAGGACGATCTGGGTGTGCTCGGCGGCGGTCAGGACCAGCTCCGCCAGAGGGCGCAGCAGGTCGGGGTGGAGGCTGGCCTCCGGCTCGTTCAGGACGAGCAGCGCGGGCGGCCGCGGCGTCAGGAGCGCGGCGGTCCACAGCAGGTAGCGCAGGGTGCCGTCGGACAGCTCCGCCGGGCCGAGCGGGCGGCGCAGGCCGCGCTGGTGCAACTGGATCTCGAACCGCCCGCCGTGGTCGGCGATCCGCACCCGGCTGCCCGGGAACGCGGCGGCCACGGCCGCGTCCAGGGCCTCGTCGTCACCGGTCTCGCGGATGGTCTGGAGCGCGGCGGCGAGGTCGGCGCCGTCGTGGGCGAGCACCGGGGTGCGGGTGCCCGGGCGGGCCGCGCGGGCCGGGGCGCCGGCGTCCGTGCGGACGTGGTCGTAGAACCGCCAGGAGCGGATCAGCTCGCGCAGTCGCAGCAGGTCGGGCGCGAGCCGCGGGTCGGCGTACTCGCTCAGCACGCTGTCGTACGGCCTGATGCCCTGGGAGCGGTGCCAGCCGCCGTCGGCCGTGCGGGTGCGCACGGCCGGGCCCGCGCGGTCGCAGAGCAGCGCGGCCGGGCGCAGTACCGGGCCCGCCCAGGTGCACTCCCGCTTGATCTCCGGGTCGAGGGCGAACAGCGACGGGGCGCCGCCCGGCTGCGCCCCGCCCGACTGCGGGAGGCCGAAGTCCACGGCGTAGCCGAACTCGTCCCCCGCGAATCCCAGCCGCAAAGCGGTGGCCTCCGCCTTCCTGTCGCCCGCCCACAGGGCCGAGGGGAGCCCGCCCTCACGGGCCAGCGCGGCCACGGCGCCTCCCTGGGCCGAGTCCGCGAGCAGCCGCAGGGCCCGGTACAGGCTGGACTTTCCGGTTCCGTTCGCTCCTGTGACGACGTTGAGCCGGTCCAGGGGGACGACCAGCTTGTGGAGCGAGCGGTAGTTCTCTACGGCGAGCGTGCGGATCATGCGCTCAGGGTGGCAGGCGGGTCTGACAACGGGGCCCCCGTCGCCGCTCCGTGGCTCGTCCTCAGGCGCCGGACGGGCGTGCCACCCGGCGGTGGCCGGTCCGTCGCCGCAGCTTCGGCGCCAGGAGCGTCACCGCCGCTCCGGCCACCGCCCAGGCCGAGAGGACCAGGAGCGGGCCCGTGACCGCGTTGCCCTCGAAGTACGCGATCGAGCGGGCCACCCAGGTGCCGGCGCCGGGCGGCAGGGCCGGGCCGATCGCCTCCCAGAACGGCGGCAGCATCGGCAGTGGGAAGGCGCCGCCCGCGCTCGGGTTGCCCGCCACCACGATGAGCAGGACCGCCAGGCCGATGCCGACGATGCCGGTGAGCTCCTCCAGGGCCAGGGTGACCGCGCCCACCGCGAAGGTGAGCAGGGCGCCGAGCCCCCACAGGCCCATGATCGAGCCGGGCAGGGCGTCCAGGACCGGACCGACGATGACCGCGCCGCCGAGGCCGCCCGCGATCGCCAGCAGGGCCATGGAGCCGAGCCGGATCGCCGCGCGCTGCGGCGTCGCGGCCTTGGCGCCCGCGCTGATCGACATGATCGACGCGCACAGGTAGCCGCCGACGCACCAGCCGACGACCAGGTAGAAGGACGACAGGCCGTTGAAGTCCTGCGGCGAGGCCGGGGCCACGTCGACCGTCCTCACCGTCCGCTTCGGGCCGCTCTCGCCCCCGCCCTCGGCCTTCGTGGCGATCGTCTCCAGGGCGTTGGCGAGCGCCTTGCCGCCGCCGGAGGCGACCAGCAGGGTGTCGGTCGTCCCCCGGGGGTCCACGACCAGGGCCCCGTCGATCTCCCGGTCCATGATCTGGCGGCGGGCCTCGGCCTCGTCCTCGACCACGCGCGGGTCCAGCGGCTTGCCCGGGAGCCGCGCCAGCTCGTCCTTGGTCCGCTCGGCCGCCTCCTCGGGGGCGACGACCCCGAAGGCCACGTCCGTCGGCTTCGGGTGGTGCAGCGCGCCCACGTAGGAGGCGATGAACAGCAACTGGAGGACCAGGACACCCAGGACGAGCAGGGCTGCTCGCGGGGTGACGGCGCTCTTCAACTCGTCGGCGAAGGTCATGCCCCCACGCTCCGAGGCGCCGGGTGGGCCCGCAGGCGGGGCGGGGCCGAATGGCTGACGGGCCGGACGGCCGGGCCTTTCGTACCGCGTCCGCGCGCCGCGCGCGGGCACACGGAGGACGCGCCGCGCCCGGGCACACGGAGGACCCGCCACGCGCGGCCCCCGCGTGGTCGAACAAGAATTCGAACGTGGTTTATGGTGGAGGTGGGGGACGGGAAGCGGAAGGTTCAGGAGGTGCGTGTGCCCGGGTTCACGCATCTGCGTACCGCCTCCGGGTTCTCCGTCCGGTACGGGGCCTCGCACCCGGAGCGGCTCGCCGAGCGCGCCGCCGAGCGGGGCATGGACGCGCTCGCGCTCACCGACCGCGACACCCTCGCGGGCGCGGTCCGCTTCGCCAAGGCCTGCGAGAAGGCGGGGGTGCGGCCGTTGTTCGGGACCGAGCTCGCGGTGGACCCGCCGCAGCCGCCGAGCGAGCGCGGGGCCCGCCGCCGCGCCCCGGTGCGCGGCGGCGCCTTCCTCGACGAGTCGACCCCGCGCGTGACCTTCCTCGCCCGCGACGGCGCCGCCGCCTGGGCCGACCTGTGCCGCCTCGTCGGCGGCGCGCACCAGGCCCCGGAGGGCCCGCCCGTGCTGCCCTGGCAGGAGAACCACGGCGACGGCCTGACCGTGCTGCTCGGCCCCGCCTCCGACGTCGGCCGCGCGCTCGCCGCCGGGCGCCCCGACCGCGCCGCCCGGCTCCTCGCCCCCTGGCGCGAACGGTACGGCGACGCGCTGCGGCTCGAAGCGGTGTGCCACGGCCGCGCGGGCACCGGGCCCGGCTCGCTGCGCCTGGCCGCCCGCACCGTCGGCTTCGCCGCCGAGCAGCGGCTGCGCCCCGTCCTGAGCAACGCCGTCCGCTACGCCGACCCGGGCCAGGGCCCGCTCGCCGACGTCCTGGACGCCGCGCGCCGCCTGGTGCCCATCGACCCGCGCGGGGAGCACGACGGCGGCGAGCGCTGGCTGAAGGGCGAGGCGGCCATGCTGGGCGTCGCCGAGCGGGTCGTCGAGGCCGCCGGGTTCCGCCGCGACACCGCGTACCGGCTGCTCGAACAGACGCGGGCGGCCGCCGCGGAGTGCCTCGTCGACCCCCAGGACGACATCGGCATCGGCTCCGTGCGCTTCCCCGAGCCGGGCCTCGTCGGCGCCGGGCACCGCACCGCGCAGCGCGTCCTCGCCTCGCGGGCCGCCGCGGGCATGGTCCTGCGCGGCTACGACAGGAGGGCGGACGCCCGCGTGTACTGGGAGCGGGTGCACCGCGAGCTGGACATCATCGCCCACCACGGCTACGCCTCGTACTTCCTCACCGTCGCCCAGGTCGTCGACGACGTACGGACGATGGGCGTGCGCGTCGCGGCGCGCGGCTCCGGCGCCGGGTCCCTGGTCAACCACCTGATCGGCATCGCGCACGCCGACCCGCTCGAGCACGGGCTGCTCATGGAGCGGTTCCTGTCCACGCGGCGGCGGGTCCTGCCGGACATCGACGTCGACGTGGAGTCCGCGCGCCGCCTGGACGTCTACCGCGCGATCATCGGCCGGTTCGGCCGGGAGCGGGTGGCGACGGTCGCGATGCCCGAGACGTACCGGGTCCGGCACGCGATCCGGGACGTGGGCGCCGCCCTGTCCATGGACCCCGCCGCCGTCGACCGGATCGCCAAGGCGTTCCCGCACATCCGCGCCCGCGACGCCCGCGCGGCGATGGCGGAGCTGCCCGAGCTGAGGGCCGTGGCGCGGGAGACGGAGGGGCACGAGCGGCTGTGGGAGCTCGTCGAGGGGCTCGACGCGCTGCCGCGCGGCGTCGCCATGCACCCGTGCGGGGTGCTGCTCTCGGACGCCTCGCTCCTCAAGCGCACCCCCGTCGTGCCCACCAGCGGCGAGGGCCTGCCCATGTCCCAGTTCGACAAGGAGGACGTCGAGGACCTCGGCCTGCTCAAGCTCGACGTCCTGGGCGTCCGCATGCAGTCGGCGATGGCGCACGCGGTCGCCGAGGTGGAGCGGGCCACGGGGGAGCGGGTCGACCTGGACGACCCGCGCCAGGTGCCGGAGGGCGACGAGGCGACGTACCGGCTCATCCGCTCCGCGGAGACCCTCGGCTGCTTCCAGATCGAGTCCCCGGGCCAGCGCGACCTGGTGGGGCGGCTCCAGCCCTCGACCTTCCACGACCTGGTGGTGGACATCTCGCTGTTCCGCCCGGGGCCCGTCGCCGCCGACATGGTGCAGCCGTTCATCGAGGCCCGGCACGGCCGCGCGCCCGCCCGCTACCCGCACCCGGACCTGGAGGCCGCGCTGAAGGAGACGTACGGGGTCGTCGTCTTCCACGAGCAGGTCATCCACATCGTGCACGTCATGACCGGCTGCGGGCTCGACGAGGCGGACCGGGTGCGGCGCGGCCTGTCCGACCCCGAGTCGCAGGGCCGCATCCGCGTCTGGTTCGCGCAGGCCGCGGCCGCCAAGGGGTACGACGCCGCGACGATCCGGCGGACCTGGGAGATCGTCGAGGCCTTCGGGTCGTACGGCTTCTGCAAGGCGCACGCCGTGGCGTTCGCCGTGCCGACCTACCAGTCGGCGTGGCTGAAGGCCCACCACCCGGCGGCCTTCTACGCGGGCCTGCTCACGCACGACCCGGGCATGTACCCCAAGCGGCTGCTGCTCGCGGACGCCCGCCGGCACGGGGTCCCCGTCCTGCCGCTGGACGTGAACCGGTCCGCGGTCGCCCATCGCATCGAACTGGAGTCCGAATCGGGGAGGTGGGGCGTGCGGCTCGCGCTGTCCGACGTGCACAACATCAGCGAGGCGGAGGCGGAGCGCATCGCGGCCGGACAGCCGTACTCCTCGCTGCTGGACTTCTGGGAGCGGGCCCGGCCGAGCCGCCCGCTCGCCACCCGCCTCGCCCAGGTCGGCGCGCTCGACGCGTTCGGCGCCAACCGCCGTGACCTGCAACTGCACCTGACGGAGCTGCACCGCGGCGGCCGTGGCGGGCGCGGCCCCCAGCTCCCGCTGCCCGGCGGGCGCGACACCGCGGCCGCGGGCCTGCCCGACCTCGACGACGCGGAGCGGCTGAGCGCCGAGCTCGGCGTGCTCTCCATGGACGCCTCGCGGAACCTGATGGACGACCACCGCGCCTTCCTCGACGAGCTCGGCGTCACCTCCGCGCGCCGGCTGCGGGCCGCGCGCCACGGCGACACCGTCCTGGTCGCGGGCGCCAAGGCCGCCACCCAGACCCCGCCGCTCCGCTCCGGCCGGCGCGTCATCTTCACCACCCTCGACGACGGCACCGGCCTGGTCGACCTGGCCTTCTTCGACGACGCCCACGAGGCCTGCGCGCACACCGTCTTCCACTCCTGGCTGCTGCTCGTCCGCGGCGTGGTGCAGCGGCGCGGCCCGCGCAGCTTCAGCGTCGTCGGCTCGGCGGTGTGGAACCTCGCGGACCTGGCGGAGCTGCGCCGCGAGGGCGGCCTGGACGCGGTGGCGCCGCGCCTCGCCGAGGGTGGCCCTGCGGCCGCGGCGAACGGGGCTGCCGGGGCTGCCGGGGCGAGCGGGGAAGGGGAGGCGGCCGGGGCGGCCGGGCGGGGCGGCGACTCCGCGCCCGGGCCGCACCCGCGCCGCATCCGGATGGGGACCGGATACGAGATGCACCCGTGGGCCGACCTGAAGCCACCCGGTGAACAGGCGCCCACGGGCCGGAAGTTGTGGCACCAGAGTCCTGGGAGTGCGGGATGACCATCCTCTGCGTACGTTTCCAGTTGCCCCCGATGTACGAGGCGGCCCTGCCGGACCTGCTCGGGCTCCTGGAGGAGTTCACCCCGGTCGTCGAGGCCCTGCCGCCGGACGGGGCGCTCGCCGACCTGCGGGGCGCCGAGCGGTACTTCGGGCGCGGCGCCGTCGACCTCGCGTCGGTGATCCGCGTACGCGCCCTCGCGCACCATGGCGTCGACTGCGTGATCGGCGCCGGGCCCGGCCCGATGCTGGCCCGCATGGCGCTGCGCGAGGCCCGGCCCGGGGTGACGCGCGCGGTGCCCGGGGACCCGGACGCGGTGGCGGAGTTCCTCGCCGGCAAGCCCGTCGCCGCGCTGCCCGGCGTCGGCACCGCCACCGCCCGCACCCTGTGCGAGTACGGCCTCGACACCCTCGACCGGGTCGCCGCCGCGCCCCTGTCCACGCTGCAGCGCCTGGTCGGCGCGAAGGCGGGGCGCGAGCTGCGCGAGAAGGCGAACGGCGTCGACCGCGGCCGGGTGGTGCCGAACGCGGTCTCCCGCTCCCTGGCCACCGAACGCCCCTTCCCGTACGACGAACTGGACCCGGGGCGGCACCGCCGCGCCCTGCTCTCGGCCGCCGAGGAGCTCGGCACCCGGCTGCGGGCCCTGGAGAAGGTCTGCCGCACCCTCACCCTCACCGTCCGCTACGCCGACCGCTCCGCGACCACCCGCAGCCGCACCCTGAAGGAGCCGACGGCCCACTCCGCGGCGCTCACCAAGGCGGCGTACGGCCTGTACGAGGGGCTCGGCCTCCAGCGCGCCCGGGTCCGGGCGGTCGCCCTGCGCGCCGAGGGCCTCGGCCCCGCCGAACAGGCCTCCTACCAGCTCACCTTCGACCCGGTGGACGAGAAGGCCCGCCGCATCGAGGAGGTGGCCGACCGGGCCCGGCGCAAGTTCGGCCCGGGCGCGATCGTGCCGGGGGCGCTGGCGGCGTAGGGCGCGCCCGGCAGCCCGGCCCGACACTGATATCTCTCCTTCCCCGCCCTCCAGTTCTCCGGAAAAGGACCAGCCATGGCCACGACCCCGCACCGCGCCGCCCCCCGGGAGTTCGCCGACCTTCCGTACGCCCACCGCCTGGAGGCGTTCACGGGAGAGCTCGGACGCGACGGCGACCACGAGTGCGTGCACTTCGACGGGTGCGACGTCACCGACGCGGACGCCGGCCGCACCGCGTTCCTCGAGTGCGCCTTCTCCTCCGTGGCCTTCGAGGGCGGCCGCTACCGCCGGGCCCGGTTCACCGACGTCTGGGCGCAGCAGACCCGCTGGGTGGGCACCGACCTCGCCGAGACCGAGTGGACGGACGCCGAGGCGGGCGCGGGGCTGCTCGCCGGTGTCGAACTGCACGGCGCGCGGCTGCGCCGGGTGGTGTTCCACCACTGCAAGTTCGACTCGGTGAACCTGCGCGCGACCGGGCTGCGGGACGTCACGTTCGTGGACTGCCTGCTGCGGGACGTCGACTTCGCGGGCGCGGCCCTGAAGGGCGTCGCCTTCCCCGGTACGACCCTGGAGCGCGTCCGCTTCGACAACGTCACCGTGGACGGCGCGGACCTGAGCGGAGCCGCCGCCCTGGGCATCACGTCCGGCCTCGCGTCGCTGCGCGGGGCGGTGATCAGCGGGCTCCAACTGGTGGAGCTGGCCCCGGCGCTGGCGGAGACGGTCGGCCTGACGGTCAAGGAGGGGTGAGGCCGGGCGGCCCGCCACCGGGCAGCCGAGGTGCACGCCCCGGCCCCGGCGGCCCGCCGGGCCTAGGAGCGGTGCGCGGCGCGGCGGCGGGCCGCCACGAACATCACACCCGAGCCGAGGGCCAGTGCCGCCGCGCCGCCGACCGCGAGGTACGGCGTGGTGCTGTCGCCGCCGGTCTCGGCGAGGTCGTCGCCGGTGGCCGCGAGGGGCTTCGCGGCGGTGCCGCCCTTGACCTCGGGGTGGTTGCCGGAGGCGCTGCCGCCCCCGGCCGGAGCGGCCTCGGTGACCGCGGGCCCGGTCTTCGCGTCGGCGTCACCGTGCCCGCCGTGCTCCACGGAGGACTTGCCCGAGCCGGCGGCGATGTCCTTCTCGGACGGCGCGGACGGCGCGGACGGCGCGGCGCCCCCGGCACCCTTGCCGGTGGCGCTCCCGAACACCACGTCCGAGCAGGTGTAGAACGCCTCGGGGGAGTCCGACCGCTGCCAGATCGAGTACACGAGGTGGCGCCCGGACCTGGCGGGAACCTTCCCGCTGAACACGTACGAGCCGTTCACCAGCTTCGGGTCGGTGACCTTCGCGAAGGGCCGCTTCTCCAGGTCCGACCACTTCAGGGGCTTGGCCGGGTCGTACGACTTCTTGGTGAGGTACAGCTCGAAGGAGCCCCGGTGCGGGGCGGTGGCCCGGTAGCGGAAGGTGTGCTTCCCGGCGCTCAGGCGGGACGCGGGCCAGTCGGTGCGGGGCAGGTCGAGCCCCTTGTACTTGTCGTTCCCCGCGCTGCACAGCTTGCCGTTCGGGATGATCTCCTTCGACCGGCCCGCGGCGTTGGCGATGTTGACGCCGTTCCAGTCGTACAGCGCCTGCGTGCCGCCCGCGCGGACGACCGCCTTGCACGCCGCCGACCTGGGCGCCTCGGGCCCCTCCTGGAAGCATGCGGCCACCCGGCTCACCGGGTCCGTCATCGATCCGTGCGCGGCGGCGGGAGCCGCGGACAGGACGGGCAGGACGGACAGGGCGAGCGGCGCGACACCCACGGCGGTGACGGTGGCGACCTTGCGGCGAGCAGACATGGGGGGACTCTCCTGGAGCGACGGCATGGGACGCCGGGGGCCGGGGCGCCACACGGTGGTGCGCCGCCCTCCCGGTGATCAGCAAGCTAGCTCCGGAGATCCCGCGACGCGCCCGCCGGAGGCGGGGGGCGGTGATCTTTATGGTCGGCTTAAGGGACCGCTAACCGCGGGCTCAGCCACGGGCGTTCGAGCGGGTCTCGACCTCGGCCCCGCCGGGGCCGGACCGGTGGCCCCGGTCACGGCGGCCGGCCCGGGTCCCCCCGTACGGTACGCGCATGACCGACGAGACCACCGCAGACGGCGCGCCCCGCGGCGGCGCCCGTGCCCGCGTCCGCCCCGCCACCGCCGCCGACGTGCCCGCCGTGAAGGCGGTCACCGACGCCGCGTACCACCACTACATCGAGCGCATCGGCCGCGTGCCCGCCCCGATGGAGTCGGACCACGCGGGGAACGTGGCGGCGGGGCGGGTGCACGTGGCCGAGGACGCGGCGGGCGAGGTCGTCGGCCTGGTGGTCGTCCACGCCTACGAGGACCACCTCTACCTGGACAACATCGCCGTGCGCCCCGACACCAAGGGCACCGGACTCGGCCGCCTCCTCCTGGAGTTCGTCGAGGACCACGCGCGGGCGCTCGGCCTGCCCGAGATCCGCCTCTACACCAACGCGCTGATGTGGGAGAACCAGAAGATCTACCCGCGCTTCGGCTACGCGTTCGTGGAGCGGCGCGTCGAGGGCGTCTACGACCGCTTCCACTACCGCAAACACCTCACGGCCTGACCCCCGGACCCCGGGCCCGGCCCGGGACGGTCACTCGTCCGGCCACCACACGCGCCGGACGTCCCCGCGCACCTCCGTCCGCTCCCGGGGCAGCCGCTCGACGGCCTGCCGCTCCTCCCGCACACGACGGGCCACGGACTTCGCAACGGTCTTGTGCACGGTCACTCGGCGCATGAGGCCTCCCTGCCTACCGGGTCTGTCATGCCGTACCCACCGAACCCCTCCCCGACACGGGCCCGCACCGGCACGTTTCTCTTCGGGGGCCGGTTGTCAGTGGGGGGTGTCACGATCGACGGGGACAGACGACGTGGGGGAGAGCGTGGGGAAGGACGTGGGGGAGAGCGTGGGGAAGAGGGGGCCGACGCATGACTTCTGACGTGACGGCGGGTGGCGGGCGAGGCCGGACGACCGTCGACCGGGCCGATGAGGTCGACCGGGGCCACGAGGCCGACCGGGCCGAGCAGGCCGACCGGGTCGACCGGGGCCACGAGGCCGAGCAGGCCGAGCGGGCCGACCGGGGGTATGAGGCCGACCGGGCCGACCGGGTCGAGCAGGTCGACTGGGATGCGGAGGCCGCCGCCTTCGACGACGCGCCCGATCACGGGCTGCGGGACCCCGAGGTCCGGGCCGCGTGGGCCGAGCGCCTCGCGGACTGGCTGCCGGACGGGCCCGGTGACGTCCTGGACCTGGGCTGCGGCACCGGCAGCCTGGCCCTGCTCGCCGCCGAGCGCGGCCACCGGGTGACCGCGGTCGACCTGTCCCCGGCCATGGCGGAGCGGGCCCGTGCGAAGCTCGCCGGACACGACGCGCTGGTCCTCGTCGGCGACGCCGCCCGCCCGCCGGTGGGGGAGCGGCGGTACGACGCGGTCATGGCGCGGCACGTGCTGTGGCTGCTTCCCGATCCCGACGCGGCCCTGCGGCACTGGTGTTCACTGCTCCGGCCCGGCGGACGCCTCGTCCTGGTCGAGGGCGTCTGGGGGCGGACCAGCCCGGTGGGCATCCCCGCGGCCCGGCTGACCGAGGCCCTCGCCCCGCTCGTCGCGCACACGCACACCGAGCGCCTGTCCGGCGACCCGCGGCTGTGGGGCGGCCCGGTGGCCGACGAGCGCTACGCCCTGCTCGGTACGGCCCGCCGCGCGGGCGCCCCCTCCCGGCACGTCGAAGTCGTCGATGTGCACCTCGTGCTGCGGCGCGGGGAGGAGGTGCTGCTCGCCCGGCGGGCCGGGACGGGGTACGGGGACGGGCTGTTGCACCTCCCCTCGGGGCACGTCGAGGACGGGGAGGACGTGCGGGCCGCCATGGTCCGGGAGGCGCGGGAGGAGCTCGGGCTCCGCCTGGACCCCGCCGAGCTGCGTGCCGTGCTCGTCCTGCAGCACCGGGGGCCGGGCGGCGCGCCCCGTACCGGGTGGTTCTTCGAGGCCCGGTACGGCGCGGGCGGGGAGCCCGTCAACGCCGAGCCCCACAAGTGCGCGGGGCTGTCCTGGCACCCGCTCGACGACCTGCCCGACGACATGGTCGCCTACTGCCGCGCGGGGCTCGAACGCCTGCGGGCGGGCGACCACTTCGCCGTGCACTGGCAGCACGACGAGGACACGGTGGCCCACGACCCCGGGGCGCCCGACCGGACGGTGCCGCTGGGGCTCGGGCGGGCGGGCGCCCTGCACCACGTCGAGCTGTGGGTGCCCGACCTGGCGTCCGCCGAGGCCTCCTGGGGCTGGCTCCTGGAGGAGCTGGGCTACACGCGCGAGCAGGTCTGGGAGCGGGGCCGGAGCTGGCGGCGGGGCGAGGCGTACGTCGTCCTGGAGCAGTCCGCCGCCCTGCGCCCCGGGCGCCACGACCGGTGCGCGCCCGGCGTGAACCACCTGGCCTTCCACGTGCCGGACCGCGCCGCCCTCGACCGGCTCGTCCGGCTCGCCCCCGGGCACGGGTGGACACCGCTGTTCGCGGAGCGCTACCCGTACGCCGGGGGCCCGGCGCACTGCGCGGCGTACCTGGAGGACGGGCTCGGGTACGAGGTGGAGCTGGTCGCGGGGCGCCGGTGACCGGCCCCCGCATCAGGCCCCGGGAGCGGCGAACGGGCCCGTGGCGAAGACCAGTTCGGCGAAGCGCTCGCCCATGTGACGGTGGGCGGCGGCGTCCGGGTGGAGGTCGTCGGGCAGGGGCATGCGCGCGGCTTCGGCCTCGCCGTACAGGGCGCGGCCGTCGAGGTGGTGCAGGTGCGGGTCGTCGGCCGCGCGCTGCCGCACGATCCGCTCCAGCTCCTCGCGGATGACGTTCAGCGTCAGCTTCCCGGCGGCGCGCTCCGCCGGGTCGCCCATGGCCCGGAACCGCAGCCGCTCCTCGCCGAGGGTGCTGAAGTCCGGGGCGCTGGGCCCCGGCGTGTCCTCGTGGACCGGGCACAGGATCGGCGACACCACCAGGAGCGGCGCCGTGGGGTGGCCCTCGCGGACGGTGTCCAGGAAGCCGTGCACGGCGGGGCCGAAGGCGCGCAGCCGCATCAGGTCGGCGTTGACGAGGTTGATGCCGATCTTCACGCTGATCAGGTCGGCCGGGGTGTCCCGCAGCGCCCGGGCGGTGAACGGGTCGAGCAGGGCGCTGCCGCTCAGCCCCAGGTTGACCAGGTCCACGCCGCCGCGCGCCGCCGCGAGCGCGGGCCAGGTGGTGCTGGGGCTCGCGGCGTCGGAGCCGTGGCTGATCGAACTGCCGTGGTGCAGCCAGACCCGGCGGCCCCGGTCGGGCAGCGGCTCGACGGGCGCGTCGGTGCGCAGGGCGACCAGCTCGGTGGTCTCGTTGTGCGGCAGCCAGATCTCGATGTCCTTGGCGCGGTCGGGCAGCCCGGTGAAGCGCGCCGTGCCCACGGGCCCGGGCCGGGTCTCGGTGGTCCCGGCGGTCATGTCGATGGTGAGGGTGTTGCCCCCGGCCACACTGGCCTGACCGGCCGGGCGGCCGTCGACGACCAGGTCGTACAGGCCGTCGGGGCGCGGCGGCGCGCCCACGTAGTCCCGCTTGGTGGGCAGGGTGTCCAGCTCGACGGCGGTGGCGCGGCTGCGGAAGGCCAGCCGCACGCCGGACGGCTGGGACTCGGCCATGGCGAGCTGCGGGTCGGCGCACTGGGCGCGGGCCCGTGCGGGCAGCCGGTGCGGCAGCAGGCCGTGCGCGGTGCGCTCCACGTCGAGGGCGCCGCGCAGCAGGTCCGCGGTGAGGGGCGTGGTGATCCAGGGGCGGTGGTGGTGCTCGGTGTGCATGGTGTCTGCCTGTGAAGTGGTGGGCCCGCCCTCGGGGGGCGGGGAAGGAGGCGGTGCGGGCCGGGAGTGTTCCGGGGCGCGGGCCGGGAGTGTCGCGGGGCGCGGGCGGTGGTCTCAGGAGGCGGACCCGCGGCTAGGACGCGGGCGCGGGCCAGGTGCGCAGGGTGGTGTCGAGCGCGTCGAGGATCCGCGACCAGCTCTCCCGGGGGTCCGGTGCGCTGTGGCTGAACGCGCCGCTCAGCTCCAGGCTCACGTAGCCGTGGAAGACGCTGCCGAGCAGCCGGACGGCGTGGGTCTGGTCCGGCTCGGCCAGGTCGTAGCCGCGCAGGACGGCCCGCATCATCTGGGCGTGCCGGACGCCCGCGCTCGCGGCCGCCGTCTCGGGGTCGAGCGGCTGCCGCGCCGCGGCGTAGCGGCCGGGGTGCTCGCGGGCGTAGTCGCGGTAGACGTCCGCGAAGGCGGTCAGGGCGTCCCTGCCGGACCGCCCGGCCACCGCGTCGGCGGCCCGGTCGGCGAGCTCCTCCAGGGCGAGCAGGGCGATCCGGGTCTTGAGCTCCTGGGAGTTCCGCAGGTGCGAGTACAGGCTCGCGACCTTGACGTCGAACCGCCGGGCGAGCGCCGATACGGTCACCTGCTCGAAGCCGACCTCGTCGGCCAGCTCCGCCCCCGCGCGGGCCAGCCGCTCCGGGGTGAGTCCTGCGCGCACCATGCGGCACCGGTCCTTTCTGACGCCGGACGTGTACGCCGAACGCCAGAACCGATTATGCGCATGCCTAAACCCTTTAGGCAAACAGAAATAGCCTTTAGCTCGCTCGGCTCCGGGGCAGCAGTCCCTCTCCGGCCAGGCGTTCCAGGTCGGACAGCGCCCGCAGGGCCGCTTCCGCGGCGGCCGGGTCCGTCGCGGCGAGGCCGCTCGCCGCGAACTCGTCCTCGTCCAGGCGCAGGATCGTGCCGCCGTCCGCCGAGCACCACAGGTCGAGGTCCAGGTCCTCCACCGTCACGACGGACCCGGTGCGCACGGCGGGCCGGGTGACGTCGCAGTACCAGCCCTTCAGGGCGCCGTCCGCGGCGTACACCTCCTTGACCGCGTACCAGCGGTCCCGCCGGTAGTGCTCGACGAAGGTGTCGCCCGGCTCGAACCGCACGAAGCCGAAGTCGCGGACGCCCGCGCCCGCCCAGGGCGCCCGGACCGTGACCAGGGTGCCGTCGTCCGCGAGCAGCGCCGCCGGGTAGCGGATCTTCGTACGGCCCGCCTTGCGCAGGTGGATCTCGACGTCAGCCGACGGCGCGGACATGGCGGACCTCCGTGTCGAACACCTCGTAGCCGAACCACCGGTTGATGGCGACCATCGGACCGTTCTCGGTGTCGTTGCCCGTGAACGCCTCCGTGCAGCCGGCCTCCCGCGCCCGGTGCAGCGACGCGTTCTTCGCCAGCTTGGCCAGGCCGCGGCCGCGGTGCGCGCGGGCCGTGCCCGTCATGCCGGAGGCGTAGCGGCCATCGCCGTCGGTGTGGGCCAGGGTGAACGCGGCCGGCTCGCCGTCCACCACGGCGACCGTGGTCAGCTCGTGGTTCAACAGCGGGTGGCGCCAGGTCTCGGTGAGCCAGTACGCGTAGTCGTCGAACTCGGCGGGTACGTCGCTCGGTTCGTCCGCGGCGGTCTCCGCGTCCAGGGCGAACAGCGGGCGCGGGTCGTCGCGGAAGTCGGCCGCCGTCCGCAGTTCGACGCCGGGCGGCGGGTCGGCGAGCGGCGGCAGCGCGGCCCGCGCCAGGTCCAGGCGGAGGAACTGGGCGGTACGGCTCGCGCGGTAGCCGCGGCGCGCGGCGAAGGCGCGGTTGCGGGGCGTGTCGAGGACCCAGGTGTACAGGGCCGTCGCGCCCTCGTGCGTCAGGAACTCCTCGGCCGTGCGCACCAGGAGCGAGCCCGCGCCGAGGCCGGTGCGCTCCGGGTGCACGTACACGTTCAGGTAGCCCTGGCCCGGCTCCGGGCTGTCGTGGGCGAGGCCCACCTGCGCGGTGCCGACCACCTCGCCGTCCGCCTCCGCGACCAGAGCGCGGTAGCGGGCGTCGGGGTGGGCGTGCACGCAGGTGTACGCCACGGATTCGGCGGTGGCCGGCATGGCCGGCACGGACGCGCGCCGCACCGCGGCGTACGCGGCGGCGTCCGCCGGGTCGGCGGTGCGCAGGTCGCGCACGTGGATCTCGGTCATGTTCGGGACGGTACGCGCGGGGCCCGCCGGGGCGCCTCCCCATTTCCGCGCGGGCGGGGCGCGTGCGGGACAATCGGCGCGTGGCTCTGAAGATCGTCATCAAGGAAGGCGCGGGCAGCGCGCCGCCGTACGAGCAGGTCCGGACCCAGATCGCCGAGCAGGCGCGGGGCGGGGGGCTGCCCGTCGGCTACAAGCTCCCCACCGTGCGCGGGCTCGCGGAGACGCTCGGGCTCGCGGCGAACACCGTGGCCAAGGCGTACCGGGCGCTGGAGGAGGACGGGGTGATCGAGACGCGGGGGCGGAACGGAACGTTCGTCGCGGCGGCGCGGGACGCTGCCGCCCGGGGCGCGGCAGCGGCCGCGCAGACCTACGCCGAACAGGCCCGCAGACTGGGCCTGACCGAACCGGAGGCCCTGGCAGCAGCCCAGGAGGCCCTCCGAGCGGCATACGCCCCCAGCCCCTGAGCCCTCGTCACCGGCGGGCCGGCACCTGGCGCTGCGCGCGGCCGAGAGGACCCGTGACCTCAACCCTGGCCACCGGCCGGTCGGCACCTAGGCGCTGTGCCCACCCGTCCCGCCCAGCGGGACGATTGCCCACAGCGGCGGGAAGCGCTCCGCGTCGGGGCCGGGCGGGCAAGGCCAGGGCTGTACGGGTGGGCGGGTGGGAAAAGGAAGCCGACGACGGCGGGAAAGCGCTACGCGTCGGGGCCGGGGCGGCAAGGCCGGGGCTGTACGGGTGGGCGGGTGGGAGAAGAAACCGACGACGGCGGGAAAGCGCTACGCGTCGGGGCCGGGGCGGCAAGGCCGGGGCTGTACGGGTGGGCGGGTGGGAAGGAAGGGCCCCGGCCCCGGCCGGGCTAGAGGTAGAGGCCGGCCTCGGCCCCGTCCCGGCTGCCCGGCACCGCCGCAGGCGAAACCCCCCGCCGCAAGGCGTACAACTCCGCCAAGGTCGCGCCCTCGCGAGAAACCCCCTCGGAGGACCCCAACCACCCCACAGCCTCGGCCCGCGTCAGCGCCCCCACCTCGATCCGCGCCAGGCACCGCCCGGGCCGCACCACCGCCGGGTGCAACCGCTCCAGGTCCTCGTTGGTGGTGACCCCGACGAGCACGTTCCGCCCCTGCCCGAGCAGCCCGTCCGTGAGGTTGAGCAGCCGCGACAGCGCCTGCCCCGCGGTGTGCTTGGCCTCGCCCCGGATCAGCTCGTCGCAGTCCTCCAGGAGCAGCAGCCGCCAGCGGCCCTTCGCCGTGCCCTCGTCCTCGCCGATGGCGATGTCCATCAGATAGCCGACGTCCGTGAACAGCCGCTCCGGGTCCAGGACGCAGTCCACCTGGCACCAGTCCCGCCAGGACCGCGCGAGCGTCCGCAGCGCCGACGTCTTGCCGGTGCCGGGCGGCCCGTGCAGCAGGAGCAGCCGCCCCGAGATGTCCTCCGGCGTGGTCTTCATCAGCTTGTCCATCGCGTCGGCCACCGGCGCGGTGTAGTTCTGCCGCACCTCGCCCCACGTACCGGCGGAGATCTGGCGCGTCGTGCGGTACGGCCCGCGCCGCGGCGACACGTACCAGAACCCCATGGTCACGTTCTCCGGCTGGGGCTCCGGATCGTCCTGCGCCCCGTCCGTGGCCTGCTTCAGGACCCGCTCGGCCAGCTCCGCGGAGGTCGCCGTGACCGTGACGTCCGCGCCGCGGTTCCAGCGCGAGACGAGCAGCGTCCAGCCCTCGCCCTCGGCGAGCGTCGCGCTGCGGTCGTCGTCGCGGGCGGCGCGCAGCACGGTGGCGCCCGGCGGCAGCAGCGCCGAGCCCGGCCTGACCCGGTCGATGTTCGCGCTGTGCGAGTACGGCTGCTCGCCCGTCGCGAAGCGGCCGAGGAACAGCGCGTCGACGACGTCCGACGGCGAGTCGCTGTCGTCGACGGTGAGCCGGATCGGCAGGGCGTCCTGAGGGTTCGCAGACATGCCGCCATGATCCGCCAGGAAAGTGCTCGTGTGCACCCCGGTTTCGGCACACCGCCCGAACGGCACGCGCGTGTACGGGACACACGGACGGAACCCGCCCGATCGGGAATCACCGCGGATACCCTTGCCGTTGATGCGACGGCACGGGTGGAACTCGGATGCGCGGCGGTGGCGTCTTGCCGCCCTGATCGGTGTGGGTGCGGCCGCTCTGGCCCTGGTCCTGACCATGCTCACGCTGCCGGACGAGCGCGGCAGCACCAGAGGCACCACCAAGGACGGCGACAAGGTGCACGGCACCCCCGCGGACCCCCCGCCCGCCCGGGTGCGCGGGGCCGTCGGCTGGGGCTTCACGCACACCCAGTACAGCGCGGACGAGGGCGACGACGCTGCCGTCGCCCGGGTCAAGAAGCTGCTCAAGGACCAGCCGCGCCCCCTGCCGCAGATCCAGCACGTCATGGGCTGGGGCGCGGGCAACCCCGAGCCGGTCAAGGGGCGCTACGACTTCGGCGACCTGGACCGCCGCATCGACTTCGTCCGCGCCACCGGGGGCACGCCCGTCGTCACCCTGTGCTGCGCCCCCGACTGGATGAAGGGCGGCAAGTCCGGCGTCGGCAACACGAACTGGAGCCAGGCGTCCCTGGAGACCGCGCCGAAGCCCGAGCACTTCGACGACTACGCCGCCCTCGCCGCGACCGTCGCCAAGCGCTATCCGGACGTACGGCACTTCATCGTCTGGAACGAGCTCAAGGGCTTCTGGAACGGCGCCGAGCAGCGCTGGGACTACGAGGGCTACACCCGGCTGTACAACCTCGTGTACAAGGCCCTGAAGGACGTCGACCCGGACATCATGGTGGGCGGCCCGTACGTCGGCATGACCAGCATCGACCCCCGGCAGGACGACGGCGTCGCCGAGGACCTGAAGGGCCCCTGGGGCGGCGTCGACCAGCGCGTGGTCGACGCCTTCGAGCACTGGAACGAGCACAAGGCGGGCGCCGACTTCGTGGTCGTCGACGGCGCCAGCTACACGGCCGACGACGAGCTGCTGCCCGACGAGTTCCGGGCCACCGAGAAGCTCACGGCCGTCAGCCGCTGGGTGCGCCAGCGCACCGGCGGCCTGCCCCTGTGGTGGGCCGAGTACTACGTCGAGCCCGGTGACGACGAGGACAACCGCGACGACTGGTCCGAGGCGCACCGCGTGGCGGTGCACGCCACCGGCCTCATCGCCCTGGCCCGCGGCGGCACCACGAGCGGCTTCTACTGGAACCCGCAGAAGCGCGGCGAGCGGTGCGCGGGCTGCCTGTGGACCTCGACGGAACGCGCCGACGGCGGCCGCGAGCTGCCGATACTGGACCTCGTCGCCCGGTTCGCCGCGGCGTTCCCGCCCGGCACCCGGTACGAGAAGGTCGCCGTCGCCGCCGACGACGAACCGAACGTCCGCGTCCTCGCCGACGACGACACCGTCCTCGTGGTGAACGTCCTGGACCGGCCCATCAGCGCCAAGGTGGACGGCCGCCGCTTCGACCTGCCCGGTCACGGGGTGAAGTGGCTCGCACGCTGAGCCGCTCCACCCCGCCGTGCCTCCCGGGGTCCGCTACGCCATCGTCACGAACCGCTGGACCAGCGACGCGAGGAACACCGCGAGCAGCGGCAGCGAGAACCAGAAGCTGCTCTGCAGCCAGCGCTGCTGCGCCACGCCCGGCGCCACCGCGACCCGTACGACCTCCCGTACGGCGAGCAGCAGCAGGAGCGCCACGACGGCGAACCCGCCGACCACCGACCACGGCGTCCATGTCACCTTGGGCCCGACGGCGCCCGGGTCCGCCTTCGCCACCGGCCCGTCCGGCCGGTCGCGCAGCGCGTACAGCGTCGCGTCGGCGTTGCCGAACACCCGCTTCAGGTCGGCGCGCCGGTCCAGGTGGCGCAGCAGCCTGGTGTCCCAGTTCTCCGGGTAGCCGGAGTCCATCTGGAGGTACACGGTCTGCCCGCGGTTCACCATCAGGTACGAGTTCGGCCCGGCGTCCTTGAGCGCCTTCACCAGTCCCGACACCAGGGCCGGGTCGGCGGGCGCGAGCGTCGGCAGGTACTCGACCTTCTCCGGGTCCTGCCGGCCCCAGGGGATGGACGGCGTCACGTTGTTGACGGGGTCGTCGCTCATCCACAGCAGCCGTACCGTCGGGTCGTCGTGCGCGTACACGTACTCCATGGCGGCGACCTCGCCGGTCCGCACCCGCTCGAAGGGCTCGTTGCCCCAGCGGGCCACCAGGAAGCCGCCCACCAGGACGAGCCCCGCGAGCAGCGCGGCGAGCGGCGCGAGGCCCGCCCGGCGGTCGCGGTGCCGCTCCCCGGCGGTGGCCCCGGTGCGCGGGAACAGCGCGAGCCCGCCGAGCAGGGCCGCGCCCGGCAGCGCGAACATGAACACGCGCAGCGCCATCTCGCCGCCGTAGCTCTGCATCCCGAACCCCAGGAACGGCACGAACGTCAGGACGACGAGCGACACCTCGCGGTACCGGTGGCGGCGCCTGCGCAGCCAGCCCCAGCAGGCGAGGGCGAGCACGGACCCGGCGAGCGCCACGCGCGTGTACAGGACCAGCTTGTGCGAGGGGTCGCCGCCCTCGATCCGGCCGGAGACGGACGACGACACGTTGCCGCCGACGCCGCCGACGCCGCCGAACAGCTCGTCGAAGTGGCCCGACCAGTACGGCTCGGCGAGGAAGCCCAGCCACAGCAGCACCAGGACACCGAAGAGGAGTGGCAGGCCGCGCAGTTCGCAGCGGCCCACCAGGACCAGGACCGTGACGACGCCGAGCATCACGAACGGCGTGAGCTGGTGCGCGGGCACGGTCGCCGCGAACAGGCCGAGGAGGATCACCAGCAGCACCGCCTGCTGCCGCCGGTCGGCGGGCGCCACCTCGGCCTCGCCGGGCCGCCACCTCGACCACAGGACGCGCGGCGCGCGGAACCACACCAGGAGGATCGCCACGAACACCAGGTAGAGCAGGAAGGTGAAGCCCTGCGGGGAGAAGTAGTCCTGGCCGACCCAGCCGCTCAGGACGAAGATCCACAGACCCGCCCACTTGGCCCGCCAGCTCGCCCGCATGTGCCGGGTGAGCAGGGCCATCGGCGCCAGGTACAGGAGCTGGATCGCCGTCGGCCACCAGCGGATGACCTCGGTGAGGTCCGAGACGCCGCACGCCTCGGCCACGAACGTGGCGGCGGCGAAGAACCCGGGCCAGCTCCAGCGCGCGTCCAGGTCGGGCGCCGCCGTGCCGGTCCGGTCGATGTGGTCGAGGAAGCCCAGGTGCTGCCAGGCCGTCGCGAACCGCGGCTCGGCCTCGATCACGGCGGGCAGCGCGTGCAGCGACACCACGGTGGCGACCAGCGTCACCACGAGCAGCCCGGTGCGCGGCCGCTCCAGCCACAGCAGCGCGGCGAACACGCCCACGAGCAGCGCCGCGCCGGCCAGCGTGGGCAGCGGCAGTACGGAGACGAGCCCGAGCCCGCCCATCGCGTCCAGGTCGCCCTCGCCGAGCCCGAGCGCGGGCACCCAGTACAGGCCGAGGGCCAGCACGAGGAGCGCGCCCAGCACACGCGGGACCCACGGGCCGCGCCGCGCCGCCGCGGATGCCGGGGCCCGGGACGGCCGTGGCGCCGCTGTGACCGGGGAGGCCGGGGGAGCCGTTGACGCCGGGGGCGTCGAGGCGGCCGGGCCGTAGGAGGCGATCGGGGAGGCCGAGGCGTCCGAGGAGGCCGAGGCGCCTGCGAAGTCCGGGGAGGCCGAGGCCGCCAGGGAATCCGGGGCAACGGGGTCCGCCGGGGAGGCCGGAGCCCCCGGGGACGACGCGGCGGCCGGGGTGTCCGCCGGGGTGGATGACGTCACGGTCGGTGTGCCTGTCGGTGGTGTCGGCGGCCACGGGGCCGCCGTGCCGGTCGGTGGGGTGGGCGACTGCGCCGCCGGTGTCACGGCATCCGGCCGGACGGCTTCGGACCTGCCGGGGGAGCGGACGGCCTCGGCCGCGCCGTGAGTACGGGCGGCTTCGGGCGCGTCGTGCGAGCGCACGGCCTCCGGCTCGCCGGAGCGCACGGCTTCGGCCCCGCCCGCGCGGACCGTCGCCGAGGTCCCATGGGAGGGCGTGGCGGCGGTCCCGTGCGAGGGCGTGGCCGAGGTGCCGTGCGAGGGCGTGGCCGGGGTCTCGTGCGAGGGCGCAGCCGGGGTCCCGTGCGAGGGCGTGGCGGCGGTCCCGGTCCCGTGCGAAGGCGTCGCCGAGGCTTCGGGGGAGGCCGGGGTGCCGGGCGTCGGTGTGGTCGACTGTCGCCCCACCGCCCACGCGGGCCGGTGCCCGTCCATGCCGTCCCCCTGACCCGTCCCGGCCGCCCGCCCGGCCTTGCCCGTCCTGCCCGTCCGCACGATCCGCGTGCCGTACACCGGGGTCGCGGGACCGGGGCGTATGTCGGGCCTGCGCTCCTGGTGGTCCAGGTCCGCCGTGTGGATCGCGAGTTGCAGTGTGTCGGAGTCGAGGGACTCGCGCAGCGCCCACGCCGGGCCGTGGCGGTGGCCCGCCGCCTCCGCGCGCGCGGCGGCGGTCCGCGGCGCGACGTCCGGGGTGCCGAGGTCCGCCAGGTCGCCGTCCGGCGCCGTCCGCTCGGCGGGGGTCCGGTGCGTGACCGCGTACAGCTTCGGCGCCGCGACGGCCACGATCACCGCGAGGGCGGAGATCTCCGCGACGCCCGCCCCGGTCAGGCCCATCCGCGGCAGCAGGACCAGCGTCAGGCCGAGCACGAGCACGCACAGCAGGCCCTGCAGCCAGGCCAGGCCCGAGGTGCGGCTCTGCGCGCGCAGCACCGCGAAGTACGTCTCCATGACGACCCGCAGCGCCGACCCCACCGCGAACCAGCGCAGCAGCGGCGTCGCCGCCTCCGCGTAGCCCGCCCCGAACACCTGCAGGATGTAGGGCGCGCCCAGGAACAGGACCGCGCACACCGGCAGCATGATCCGCAGCATGCGGCGCAGCGCCGCCCGGGTGTTGGCGGCCAGCCGGGCCGGGTCGTGGGCGCCCTCGACGGTCAGCGAGGCGCCCATGTTGATGGCGAGCAGGTTGGTGGTGCCCGCGATGGTCGTGGCGATGTAGAAGTACGCGTTGTCCTCGGAGCTCACCTGCGAGGCGACGATCACCGGAACGAGGTACACCACGGCGAGCGAGAACAGCGAGCCCGTGTAGTCACCGGCGAGGAACCGGCCGATCTCGCGCCACGACGGCGGCTGCGCCTTGCCCTCGGTGTCCCGCACGTGGCGCGGCACCAGCCGCCGGAACACCAGGTAGCCGAGCGGTACGACCGACAGGGCGATGGCCGCCACCCAGGACACGAACACCCCGGCGGTGGGGATCGCCGCCGCGAACACGATCAGCAGGCCGAGCTTGACCACGGAGAACACCGTGTTGCCCACCGGCACCCACAGCGCGCTGCGCAGCCCGGTGAGCACGCCGTCCTGGAGCGTGAGGAGGGACCAGGCCACGACCGCCGCGACGAAGCCGATCCCGGCGAGCGGGCCGTGCAGGAACCGGTACGAGGGCCCCCACAGGTCGAGCGTGAACAGGAAGACCAGCGCGGCGCACCCGACGATCACCGAACTGCCCGCGTAGGTGCGGAAGATGAGCTTGCCGGTGGCGCGCCCCGCCACCGGGATGAACCGGGCGAGCGCGCCCGTGAGCGTCACGGCGGTGATGCCCGCGAGGAGCTTCATCGCCGCGATGGCCGCCGACCCCTGGCCGACCGCCGACTCCGAGTAGTACCGGGCGGCGGCCAGCCAGAACCCCAGGCCGAGGATGCCTGAGATGCCGGTGTTGAGCATGAGGGCGTACGCGTTGCGGAACAGCGGGCTGCCGCCGCCCGCACCTGGCAGACGCATTCTCCGGGACCTTCTCTCCTTTCCACCGGACGGTGGTGCGCCGTCGGTACCGCTGTCGGTCCCGGTGAGCTCTGCCTGTGCGGTGGTCGTGTCAGACACGGGTGCGAGCTGCCTTCCGGCGGGCTTGTCGGCATCGGCGGACCATGGCGTACCCCTTGGTGAGCACGCGGTCCCTGGCGAAGGCCCGGCCGAGTCCGCGGCCCTCGGCGAGCCGCTCGAACTCCTCCGGCCCCGTGGAGCGCCGGACCGTCACGCGCCGCAGCGCGTACGGTCCCTGCCGGCGGCAGGCCAGGCCGTTGCCCACCGCGAGCGACTGGCGGAACCCGGCGCCCCGCACCGCGCGCCGCACCCGGCGGCTGGAGTAGCCGTAGGGGTAGGCGAACGACTCCGGCGGGGTGCCGAGTTCGTTGGTGACGATCTCCTTGCAGCGCACCACCTCGAACCACAGGGCGTCGTCCGAGAGCTGGTCGAGCTGCGGGTGGGTGTGGCTGTGGCCGCCGATCTCCGTGCCCGCTTCGGCCAGCTCGCGCACCTGGTCCCAGCCGAGCATGGTGTCGAGCCCGCCCCCGGTGTCGTACTTGCCGCGCAGCCAGCCCGTCGCGAGGAACAGCGTCGAGGCGAACTCGTGCTTGCCGAGCACCGGCAGGGCGTAGCGGTGCACGCCCTCGTAGCCGTCGTCGAACGTGATGAGGACGGGCCGGGTGGGCAGCGGACGGTCCGGGTTGCGCCAGTGCCACGCCAGTCGCGCGGTGGTGAGCGGGGTGCAGCCGAGACAGCGGAGCACCTCCATCTGCTCCGCGAAGGCCGCGGGGGAGACGGACAGCTCGTGCGTCGCCTCGTTCGGCAGCGGCGCGATCGAGTGGTACATGAATATGGGGATGCCACCGGCGTTCATCTGCCCGCCCCCTCGTCACGTCTCTCCTCCGGGGCCGCCCCCGCGTCCACGACGGCGAACGTCGCGCCCGACCTGCGCGCGCGCACGCTCCCGACGACGTACCCGCCGGCCGCCGCCACCACGCCGGTGACGATGGCGCCCGCGCGGCCCGCGCCGCCGGGGCGGCCGAGCAGCGCGTCGCGCAGACCGCGGCCGACGCCTGCGGGCAGCACCCGGGTGGTGTACCGCCGCTCGGACTCCAGCCCCTTGGCGGCGCCCACGCTGCGGGCGACCAGGGCCTTGGACAGGCCCTCGGCGTACGCCCGCGTACGGAAGTACCGGAACCGCTCCCGGGCCGCGGGCACCCGGTGGTGGATGACCGCGCGGTCGTCGATGAGCAGCACGGCGTCGGGCCGGGCGCGGGTGAGCCGGATGCACAGCTCCGTCTCCTCGCAGCCCAGCGGCCGCTTGTCGCCGTCGCGGCCGATGCCGGTGGCGAAGCCGCCCGCGACGTCGAAGGCGGTCCGCCGGAACGAGGCGTTGCCGCCGAGCACGTTGCGCACCCGGACCCGGCCGGTCGGGTGGCCGCGGTACATGCAGCCGACGACCCAGTCGAACTCCTCGGGGAACCAGTCCGGCCGGCGCCGCGACGCCCACACGGGCACCGTGCGCCCGCCGACGGCGAACACCAGCGGGTCGTCGTAGGCCTCGGCGAACCGCAGCAGCCAGTCGCGCTCGGCGACCGCGTCGTCGTCGAGGAAGGCGATGACCTCGCCCCCGGAGGCGGCGATGCCGGTGTTGCGGCCCGCGGACAGGCCGCGGGGGCCCGCGTTCGCGAGCACCCGCACGTCCGGCGCCTCCTTGTACTCCTGGGACAGCCGGTCCAGGAGCGCTGCGTTGTGGTCCACCACGAGGAGTGTCTCGTGGGGGGTGAAGGACTGCGCGCGCACCGAGGCGACCGCTGAGAGGATGTCCTCCCAGCGGTCCTCGGTGTACACGCAGATCACCACCGAGATAGTGATCAAGAAACCTCTCCCTGGCGCGCCGTGAGGGCGGCGGTGCGTGGTCGCCGCCGTTGGGTTCGCCTGTTGGAGCGCTCGGTGAGGATCACCTTGAGCACCCGCAGGCCGTCGCGGACCGCGCTGAGGTTGCTGACGCCGTGGATGCGCAGGTACTCGTGGCTCGGGATCTCCTGGACCTTGAGCCCCGCCTTGACGACGCGGATGTTCATCAGCGTCTCGACCTCGAAGCCGGTGCAGTCGAGCTCGATCTTGTCGAGGCAGTGCCGCCAGAAGGCGTTGTAGCCGTAGCACAGGTCCGTGTACCGGGCGCCGAACTTGGCGTTCACCACCGCGCACAGGGCGAAGTTGCCGAGCTTGCGGATGAGCGTCATGTCGTCCGTGCCGCCGCCGTTGGCGAACCGGGAGCCCTTGGCGAAGTCGGCGCCGGAGACCAGCGCGGAGACGTAGGAGACGATCTCGTGGCCGTCGGCGGAGCCGTCGGCGTCGACCATCACGATGATGTCGCCGGTGCACGCCTCGAATCCGGTGATGAGCGCGTCGCCCTTGCCCTTGCCGAGCTGGCGGACCACCTTCACGTCCGGCCACAGCTCGCGCGCCACCTGCACCGTGTCGTCCGTGGAATTGCCGTCCACGAGGACGACTTCATGGATCCACTCGGGCAGGGTCTTGAACACATAGGGAAGATTCTCCGCTTCGTTCATCGCGGGAATCACGACACTCACCGGAGGCGCAATCGCCAGGTGCGACGATACCGGGCGGTATTCGTGCTGGCTGGGAATGGCGGGCAATCCGGCTTTGGTGAGCGAAGGCCGCGCCTGGTCGGCGGAGCCGGTCGCGGACGGGTCGATTAAAGGATCTTGGCCCGAATTGAACGGGCGCACAGCGGAACTCATGAGTCTCTTGTCCCTCTCGTCCGGTGGACCGCCCGCCCCCGGGCGGTCCGGTTGTCGATCCGGTTCGAAAGGGGGGGTTCTCACGTCCGGTCATGACGGAGCGCACACCGTGCGGTGAGCTCCGGGCACGCCCGGGTGAGCTGGCATGACTGCGCGGCACGTGACCCGGACGACTTGTGGTCCCGGGCACGGGCACCCCCCTACCGCGCCCCGCTCCGGTGTCACCGCGGTCTTGAGCCCTCCCCTAGACCGACTGCCGATGAACCGTTGCGGGTTGATGTACGACGGTATTGATGCTTGCGACGGTATGGCAAGACCTGGAACGAGGTCTCACGTTTTCGATAAATTGACCCTTGACTTAAGACACTCGGAAAGTGTCCGGATCACTTGCCATTCCCTGTCGTTCGGTGACGCATCCTGCTCGTTCTTCACTGATCCCGGCCCCGGGAGCGGATCTTTCCCACGCTCTTGAGCAGGCGATCCGCCGGTCCGAACAATTCCGGTCGGGATACGACGGTGTTGCGCAGCGCCCGGACCGGCGCGCGGTGCGCACGATGTCCGAGAGCCATCGGGTGGCGCAGCGCCACCCACCCCTCGGACACGGTGAGCTCCCGTGTCTTCAGGGAGTCCTTGTACTGTTTCTGGCCACGCCCGAGGTCCAGGTGCGCGATGCCGTCCGCGGCGGCCGCCTCGGCCATGTGCAGGTGCAGCAGCAGGCCGGGCGAGTACTTCGCGTACGCGGGGTCGTAGGCGGGGAACCAGCAGGAGAGCACGCGCTCGGTGCGCGGCCCGAAGTGCGCCGCGACGGGCGTGCCACCCGCGTAGAGCACGGAGAGCAGTCCCTGGAAGGTCTCGCCGCGGGTGTGGAAGAGCTGGTCGACCAGGTCGGTGATCCAGGCGCGGGCGAAGCGGTCGCTGCGGCCCGTCCTGCGGTACTGCGCGGACTTCCAGGCCATCAGGGTGTGCAGGGCGCGCGGGTCGCGCTCGTCGTGCACGTACCGCAGTTCGCCGTGGTCGCGGACCAGCCGGCGGCCCTTGGCGCGGGTGGAGCGCAGAAACTTCGGGGACGCGGTGCGCAGATGGCCGAGGTAGGCGTCGTAGCCCTGGTCGAGGTCCAGGACCGGCGAGGCGAAGGTGCCGGTGGTGCCGGAGGCGAACGGCGCCTGGCCGTCCACCAGGTGGTCGTACTCGTACACCACCAGGCGGCAGGCGCGCAGGAGCTCCCGGGCGTCCCAGGTGAAGCCCGGCCGGTGCACCACGCCCTGGCTGTCGGAGACACCGAGGCCGACGGCCCGGCCGACGCCGGTCCGCGATCTCTGGTACGGGAAGAACGCGGCGGGCTCCCCGCCCTCCCGGGCCACCGCGATGCGCACGTCGCGCCGCACCCGGGCCATGGCGAGGGTGAACTCGGGGGAGAGGAAGGGGTTCGCGAGGTTCGGTGAACCGTGCAGGTGGGCCTTGGACTGCAGGGCGGACCACGCCGCCCGGTCGGCCGCGGTGAGTTCGCCGGGGCGGTGCACGGTGATGTCCACGTCGTCAAGCCCGTCTACTCGGGGCGCGGTGCCGCAGCCGCCGCGCCAGGGCCGGCAGGAGGGCGGCCGCGCTGAGCACCGCGACCGCCGCGACACCGCCGCGCACGGACCACACGCGCAGCGCCAGCATGGCCTGGGCGACCAGCAGGTCGACCACGACCCCCGCCGAGACGGAGGCGAGGGCGTGCGCCCAGGGGTCGAGCCCCCGCAGCCAGTACGCGCAGGCGGCGGCCGGGGCGGCGACGAGGAAGAAGAGGGTCAGGGGCCCGCGCACCGGCGAGGCGAGGTCGAGCAGCGCGAAGGCCGCCCCGGCACACCCGGCGGTGACCGCCACGCCCGCGAGGAGCGCGCTCAGATCCCTGTGCGACGACTTGAACCCGATGGTCTGCATTGGCGACTTTGCCCCCCGACGCGCCGGATGCCGGGCTTCAATGTGGCCCAGCGAACGGGGCCCCGTCAAGATGCGGAGGGAGTGTGCAGATGTTCGCCCGCTCCCACTTTCCGGATCAGTGAACTCGCAGCGTGGGCAAGGAAATTACTGAAGAGCTGATTGACATGGACACTGTCGGCGACGCGTGGTGCGTGCTACCACTGTCGAGGCACAAATCCTGCTAAAAGGAGGTTCCATGAGACTGTCCCGTTTCACGGCATATGCTTCCTCCCTCCTCCTGGCCGCGGCCGCCGCCCTCACCGGCGCGGGGGCCGCGCACGCGGACTCCGGCTCCCAGGGGGCCGCCCCCGCCTATGTGGCGCTCGGCGACTCGTACTCCTCCGGCGTCGGCGCCGGCAGCTACGACAGCGGCAGCGGGAGCTGCAAACGCAGCACCCGCGCCTTCCCGGCCCTGTGGGCCGCCGCCCACTCCCCCGCGAGCTTCAGCTTCACCGCCTGCTCCGGCGCCCGCACCGACGACGTCCTCAACAGCCAACTGGGCCCGCTCAACTCCGGCACGGGCCTGGTCTCCCTCTCCGTCGGCGGCAACGACGCCGGCTTCGCCGACGTCATGACCACCTGCGTCCTGCAGTCCGAGAGCACCTGCGTGTCCCGCATCAACGAGGCCAAGGCGTACGTCGACTCCACGCTGCCCGGCAAGCTCGACCGCGTCTACTCCGCGATCAAGGGCAAGGCGCCGTCCGCCCGCGTCGTCGTGCTCGGCTACCCGCGCTTCTACAAGCTCGGCGGGAGCTGTCTCGCGGGCCTGACCGAGCGCGAGCGCACCGCCGTCAACAGCGGCGCCGACCACCTCAACGCGGCGCTCGCCAAGCGCGCCGCCGACCACGGCTTCGCCTTCGGCGACGTCACCTCCACGTTCACCGGGCACGAGATCTGCTCCGGCGCGCCCTGGCTGCACAGTGTGAACTGGGCGAACATCGGCGAGTCGTACCACCCGACGGCGGCAGGCCAGTCGGGTGGTTACCTGCCGGTCTTCAGCAGGTCCGCCTCCTGAGCCCGGCCGGGCGGCCGGGCTAGCCGGTTCCATCGGTCCCGTGGGTGCCGTCGGTGCCGCCGGTCCCGTCCGCCCGTCAGGGTTCGTAGGTCGAGGAGGAGCCCCCGCCCGTCGTGGGCTCCTCCTCCTCGCACGTCACGGAGTACGACACGGCGTTGGAGTCCGCCTTCACCGGGGCGCGGACCTCGACGCTGATCTCGTTGTGGTGCGTGCCGGGGTCGGTGACGTCCGGCACCTCGACGTGCTGGACGTGCTTCTGGTAGCCGGCGCCCTTGGGGAACGCGAGCGTCTTCCAGCCG
This sequence comes from Streptomyces longispororuber, assembly GCF_014656095.1. Taxonomy (GTDB): domain Bacteria; phylum Actinomycetota; class Actinomycetes; order Streptomycetales; family Streptomycetaceae; genus Streptomyces; species Streptomyces longispororuber. The sequence continues at coordinate 2,645 of NZ_BNBT01000072.1, read as the reverse complement.
GGGTCGCTCGGCTCGCCCTCCGCGGTCACCCAGCGGTACTCCACCTGCGTCGGGGTCCGGCCCGCGGTGAACACCGCGGTGAACGACGGTGCCGCGCCCTGCGCGGGCGGACAGGCGCCGGTGTAGGACGTGCGGTGGCCGGTGAGGGCGACGCGCACGGACTGCGGCGGGTACGGGCTCGTGCCGCCGCTGCCGCCGCCGTTCTTGCCACCGCCGTTGTTGCCGCCGTTCTTGCCGCCGTCCGTCGCACCGCCGTCGCCGCCGCCGTTGGTGCCGCCGCCCCCGCCGTCCCCTCCGCCTCCGGTGCCTCCGCCGCTGTCCGATCCGCCGCCGCCACTGCCACCGCCGCTGTTGCCTCCGGTGTCGCGGACGCCACTGCCCGCGTCGGTGCCGGAGCCGCCGCCCGAGCCGTCGTCGTCACCGACCAGCGCGTACGTCAGGCCGCCGAGGGCGAGCACCAGTGCGGCGGCGCCCGCGACCAGGACGGCGGTCGCGCGGCGCGGGCGGGACGCGTCGGCCGTGGTCGTGGTCGTCGTACCGCCGTACGGGGCGGCGCCCGCCGCGGCCCACGCCGCCGCGTAGCCGCCGGGCGGCGGGGGCGGGGGCGTGGGCCCCTGGGCGGAGGCGACCGTCGGCGCGTAGGGCACGTCCTGGTGACCGGCCGGGGGCCGGCCCTCGGCGACGAGCCGCAGGTCGCGCTCGGTGTCGGCGGCCGTGGAGCGCTCGGCGGGGTCCTTGCGGAGCAGGCCCTCGATGACCGGCGCCAGCGGTCCCGCGCGGCGCGGCGGCGGCAGCTCCTCGTCGACGACCGCGCGCAGCGTGCTCAGCGGGGTGTCCTGCCGGAACGGCGAGACGCCCTCCACGGCCGCGTACAGCAGGACGCCCAGCGACCACAGGTCGGACTCCGGCCCGGGCCGCCGGCCCAGTGCCCGCTCGGGGGCCAGGAACTCCGGCGACCCGACGACCTCGCCCGTCATCGTCAGGGCCGAGCTGCCCTCGACCATCGCGATGCCGAAGTCGGTCAGGACGACGCGGCCGTCGTTGGCCACCAGGACGTTGCCGGGCTTCACGTCGCGGTGCAGCACCCCCGCGTCGTGGGCGGCCCGGAGCGCGGCGAGGACCTCCGCGCCGACGTGGGCCGCACGCGCGGGCGGCATCGGCCCCTCGGAGTCGAGGACGTCCGACAGGGACAGGCCCCGCACCAGCTCCATGACGATCCACGGGCGGCCCTCCTCGCGCGCCACGTCGTACACCGTGACGACGTTGCGGTGCGGGATGCGGGCCGCTGCCCAGGCCTCCCGCTCCAGGCGGGCGTAGAGCCGCTCGACCTCGGGGGCCGGCAGGCCCGCGGGCGCGCGGACCTCCTTGACGGCGACCTCGCGGCCGAGCACGTCGTCCCGGGCCCGCCACACGGTGCCCATGCCGCCCTCGCCGAGCGGCGCGAGGAGGCGGTACCGCCCCGCGATCACGCGCTCCTGACCGGTCACGGTCCCCCCTTCGCAGCCGTGCGATTGTCCACAAAAGTAGCTCAACCGAGCGCGGTTGCGGCCCCCTTGAGGACCAATCCGCACCCGAGGGCGAGGACGACGCAGGCGGAGCCGAGCGGCGCGAGGCGGCGGGCACGGCCGGGCACCCGGCCCGTGGTCAGGCGGCGCCCCGCCGCGGAGCCGAGGCGCACCACCACGAACCCGGCCGCCGTCAGCGTGGCGGCCAGCCCCGCCCCGTACGCGACGACGAGGAGCAGCCCGAACCAGGCCTCGCCGAGGGCGGCGGCGCCGACGAGCACGACGACGGCGGACGGGCTGGGCACGAGCCCCCCGGCGAAGCCGAGCAGCAGCGTGCCGCGCAGCGAGGGGGGCGGGTGGTGGTGGGGGTGGTGGTGCGGCGTCACCCGGCGCCGGCGCCAGGCACGGCGCACGAGGAACGCCCCCGCGCCCGTCACCAGCGCCCCGCTGGCCACGCCCAGCCAGGCGACGACGGAGGGCGCGGCGGCCGAGCCGCCCGCCACCAGCAGCCCCAGCACCACGACGCCCAGCGTGTGCGTGGCGGTCACCGACGCGGCCAGCGGCAGCACGTCCCGCACGGACGCGCTGCCCCGGGCGGCGGCGGTGGCCGCCATCAGGGTCTTGCCGTGGCCGGGCCCGAGGGCGTGCAGCGCGCCCAGGAGCAGCGCGGTGCCGAGCGCGACAGCGGCGAAGCCCGGGGTGAGCTCGTGGCGGCCCACGAGGCCGGTCAGCGCGTCGGTGGCGGCGCGCGGCAGGGCGGAACCGGGGCTCGCGGGCGGCTCCGCGGCGAGGGCGGGGCCGCACGGCTCGGCGCGCAGGGTGTCGGCGGTCGTGTCGGGCGACGAGGCCCCGGCCGGGTAGCGGCTGAGGCGGCGGGACGCGGACGTTGCGGGGACGTCCGTGGCGACGAGGGTCGTCCGGTCGCCACGGGCGGTGATCTCCCGCCAGCCCGGGGCGGCCGGGGCGGCCGCCCGGAACCGTACGGTGACGGCGCCGGAGGGCAGGGCGGCGGTGAGGCGGCACGTCACGCGGACCGTGGTGAGGCCCGCCTGCCCCGGCAGGACGCGGGCGGTGGCCCGCCCGGCCGTCAGGGCGCGGGCCCGCCCGTTCGCCTCCACCGCGCCGCCCGCGGCGGCCGCC
>NZ_BNBT01000071.1 GCF_014656095.1 Streptomyces longispororuber | reverse complement strand
CTCGATCCTCGCCCACTGGGCGTCAGTCAACGACACACACCAACCAACGATCAGACGATCCGAAGGAAACGGCCTAGTCCCGCGGACCGTTACCGCCGCGGGGCCGGGCGCCTAGCGTGCGGCCATGAACGACGTACCGGATGTGAACGACGTACCGGATGTGAACGACGTGCCGGCCATGAACGACGTACACGCGTCCGGGGGCGACTCCGGCATCCTCGACGAGGCCCTCGAACGGCTGCACGCGAGCGGACCGGAGCGGCTCGGGCGGCTGACCAACCACGGCCCGATGGCCGTGGAGGCCCTGGTCCGCGGCGGCCAGGCCCGTGCCGTGCACCGGTGGCTCGACTACTACCGCCACAAGCTGGAGGACATGCCGGGCCGGGTCGCGCCGGTCACGGACGCCACCTGGCGCGAGGCGCTCGGCGACCCGCGGCGGGCCGCGGACTGGATCGACCACTTCTCGCGCGCGCTCGCCGAGCGGCCCTGGCGCGAGGTGCTCGCCGCCTGGTGGCCGGTGCTCCTGCCGGGCATCGCGGGCGGCTCCACGCACCCGGTGATCCGTGTCGGCCACGCCGTGCGCGGCCTCCTGGCGCCCGGTGGTGAGACCGCGCCCCGGCTGGCCGAGCTGGCGCACGGCCTCGGCTACTGGGCGGCCCGCCACACCGCGCTGCCGCCGCGCGCGGCGGTCGCGCTGCCCGCGTCCGCGGGGGCGCTGGTCGCGCTCGCCGCCGTCGAGGGGATCCCGGTCCAGGACGGCCCGCTGCCGGACCGCTTCGCGCAGCTCACCTCCGTACCGGTGTGGCCCGGCGCGCCGACCACCGACCCCGAGGCCGCGCGGGACCGCCTCGCCGAGCTGGTGGCCGCGGCCGTGCACCGCTACGCCGACCACGGCCACGGCGAGCCGATCATGCTGGTGCACGCGGCGACCGCGCCCAACGCCGTGCTGCGCGCCCTGCCCGCGCTCCCACGCGCCCTGTGGCCCGCGTCGCTGGACGCGGCCTGGGCGGCCTCGGCCGCGGTCACCGCCGCGTACGCGCCCGGGGACCCGGCGCCGCCCGAGGAGATGCGCGCCGCCTACGGCGAGGCCGCCACCAGCACGTTCGAGGAGGTCTTCGCGCGGGCCGCCGCCCACGGCGACGACCACACCATCAAGTTCGCGGACACCGCCCTGGACGTCGGCGACGAGCGCGCGCGGGCGGCGGCGCTGCGCGGCGTGCAGCTCAATCCACCCGCCCTGTGACGCGGCTCCGGGGCGGCACAGGAAGGGCTCGTACAGTGGGATGCATGGACACGCCATCCACCTCCGCCCGGAACGCCGCCCCCCTGCCCGACCGGACGGCCCCGGCAGCCCCGGCGAGCCCCGGGAGCACCCCGGACGCCGCGCCCGCCCCCGGGCCGGCCGGGGCGGGCGCCCCGCACGGGGGCGCCGAGCCGCGCTGGCTCGGCGAGGAGGAGCAGCGCACCTGGCTGGCGTACGTGCACGCGTCCACGCTCCTGGAGGATTACCTCGACCGCCAGCTCCAGCGGGACGCCGGCATGCCGCACCTGTACTACGCGCTGCTCGTGCAGCTCTCGTCGGCGCCGCGGCGGCGGATGCGCATGACGGAGCTGGCCCGCAGCTCGAAGATCACCCGGTCCCGGCTCTCGCACGCGATCGCGCGCCTGGAGCGCAGCGGCTGGGTGCGGCGCGAGGACTGTCCGACCGACAAGCGGGGGCAGTTCGCGATCCTGACCGACGGCGGGTACGAGGTGCTCCGGCACACCGCGCCGGGGCACGTGGAGGCGGTGCGGCAGGCCGTCTTCGACCGGCTGACCCCGGCACAGCAGAAGTCCCTCGGCGAGATCATGCGGATCGTCGCCGAGGGACTCCAGCCGCAGGAGGCGGGCGCGGACCTGCCCTGGCTCCGCTAGGGTCCCGCCCGGCCCCGTGACGCGGACGGACCCGCCCCGGCTCCCTCAGGAGCACCGGGCGGGCCCGTACCGGCGGACCGCGGGGGGCGTCAGTGCGCCACCACCGGGATCTTCACCGCGTCGTCGGGGTCCTCGGCGCCCTCGCCGGAAGCCGCCGGGGCACCGTTCTGGGCGTCGGTGGTGATGAGCACGGCGGCGATCACCGCGGAGACGACGAGGATGCCGACCGCCCACCAGATGGCGTGCGTGTAGCCGTTCACCATGGCCTTGGCCGCGAGCACCTTCTGCGCCGCCGGGGTGGTGGCGCCCGCCACGTGGTCCTCGATGTACGCCGTGGTCGCGGAGGCCGCGATGGTGTTCAGCAGGGCCGTGCCGATGGCGCCGCCGACCTGCTGCGAGGTGTTGACCATCGCGGAGGCGACACCGGCGTCACGCGGCTCGACGCCGTGCGTGGCCAGCGACATGGCGGGCATGAACGCCGTACCCATGCCGAGGCCCAGCATGAGCTGCGCGGGCATGATCAGACCGGCGTACGAGGTGTCGATGTCGAGCTGCGTCAGGAGCAGCATGCCGAGGGCGGCGAGCAGGAAGCCCGGCGCCATCAGCAGGCGCGGCGCGACGCGGGTCATCAGGCGGGTGCCGATCTGCGTCGAGCCCACGATCATGCCGAAGATCATCGGCAGGAACGCGAAGCCGGTCTTCACCGGCGAGTAGCCCTTGACGATCTGGAGGTAGTACGTGAGGAACAGGAACAGGCCGAACATCGAGATGACGGCGAGGCCCAGCGACAGGTAGATGCCGCCGCGGTTGCGCTCGGTCAGCACGCGCAGCGGGAGCAGCGGGTGGCGGACCTTGGCCTCGGTGACGACGAACGCGGCGAGCAGCACGACGGAGGAGACGAACATGGTGACCGTCATGGCGTCCGACCAGCCGTCGGACTCGGCGCGCGTGAAGCCGTAGACCAGCGCGACCAGGCCGAGCGTGGACAGGACCACGCCGGGGATGTCGAGCGGCGAGCGGTTGCGGCCGCCCGCGGGCTCGCGGATCACGAAGTAGGCACCGGCGGCGGCGACGATCGCGAACGGGATGTTCACGAAGAACGTCCAGCGCCAGTCCAGGTACTCGGTGAGGAAGCCGCCGAGGATGAGGCCGACGGCACCGCCGCCACCGGCGATGGCACCGTAGATGCCGAACGCCTTGGCGCGCTCCTTGGCCTCGGTGAACATCACGGCGAGCAGCGACAGGGCGGCGGGCGCGAGCAGCGCGCCGAACACGCCCTGCAGGGCGCGGGCCCCGAACATCATGGCCTGGCCGGTCGCGGCGCCGCCGAGCGCGGAGGCCGCGGCGAAGCCGACGAGGCCGAGGACGAAGGTGCGCTTGCGGCCCCACAGGTCGGCGATGCGGCCGCCGAACAGCAGCAGACCGCCGAAGGCCAGGGCGTAGGCCGTGATGACCCACTGCTTGTTGCCCTCGGATATGCCGAGGTCGTCCTGGGCCGAGGGCAGCGCGATGTTCACGATGGTCGCGTCGAGGACGACCATGAGCTGGGCGAGCGCGATGAAGACGAGGGCCTTCCAGCGCTTCGGATCGGGGGCGAGTGACGGAACTGCTGACTGTGACATGGGTGGAGCCACCTAGGGATGCAGGGATAAACAGGGTGATGACTGATAAACGAGACACCAGGAGGGCGGCCGGGCGCATGGGCCTCGGGTCGGAGTGCGGGTCCTCCTTCCGGCCCGGGCCCGGGTCCCGGCCGTCACCGTCCGGCGGACGACGGCCTCAGGAGCTGCTCAGTGCGCCTTGTCGCGTAGCTCCTCCAACGTCGCGGGGTGTCCGGGAAGCGGTGAGCGTGCCGGCGCCATCAGGCCGTCCAGGAACAACTGGAGATGGCGGTGCACGAACTGGTCGAAGTCGAGGAGACAGCCGCCGGTGCCGGGCAGCGGCCTGGTGAGCTGCCCCAGGGCGACCATGAGGTCGCCGACGCCGATGTCGGTGCGGAGCTGACCGGCGCGGCGGGCCCGTTCCATGAGCGCCTCCACGACGCCCTCGATGCGGACCCGGGCGGCGTGCAGCTCGGGGTGGTGCGGGTCGAGCGACTCGGAGATGATCGGGCACAGCGCGCCGATGCGCTCGTCCACCGCGTCGTGGGCGAAGTCGCGCAGGGCCGCGAACGCGGACTCCGGCGCGGCGTCGGCGGCCGCGACGGCCGCCTCGGCGAGGCTCGCCACCCGGTCGGTTACCGAGAGCAGCACGTGGTGCACGAGCTCGTCGCGGTCGGCGAAGTGGCGGTAGACCGTGGCGTTCCCGACGCCCGCGCGGCGCGCGATCTCGTCCAGCGGCACGTCGGCGCCGTGCTGGACGAACATCTCCCGCGCGGCGGCGACGATCCGCTCCCGGTTGCGCAGGGCGTCGGCCCGCGGGCGGGTCGCGCGGCGCTGCGCGGGGGTGGCGGTTTCCACGGCGAAGTCTCCTCGAAGCGGTCAAAGGCCTCAGGTTCGCAGGGCCCCAGGTGGCGGGTCCAACGAATTTCCCGGCGGGAGCTGAGGTGCGCGATGCGGGGAGTTGATCCCCGTTTCACGCGGACACCTCCCTAAACGGGGACGCCGTCCCCGGTTATTTCCCCTCCCTGACGTGACGTACATCACATCTCTCGCGGGGCCCCACCCCGTCGGCCCGCCCCGCCGGAGCCGCCCGCGATACCCACGATCGGGCCAGCTCAGCGCGCGCCCGCGGACCCTCCGGCACAGGGTGATCGGGAGGGTGCAGCCGGACCCGCGGCTGCCGCGGAGTGGAGGGCCCACGTATGCAGCAGCCGCCGTGGAAGGGCATAGCCGAGGGCCGGAGCGCCGAGGACACCGGGAGCGGCACCACCCCCGAGGGCCCCCGGCGGGCCCCCGCCGGGGCCCGCCGCCACCGGCTCCTGCGGGCCGCGGCGCTCGGCTCGGCCGCCGCGGTGGTGCTCGCCGTGACCGCCTCCGCGAGCACCGGCCGGCTGCTCGCCGACACGGCCTCGGCCTCCGGCCCCGTCTCCCAGGGCCGCTCCGGCGCGCACGGCCCCTGCATGATCAGCGGCGAGCTGGGCGTCCAGATGTCCGAGGGCATCCCCACCGGCCCCGGCTACGCCCGCTCCACCGGCACCGTCCGCGCCCTGAACCTGATGGTCGACTTCTCCGACGCCCCCGGCGAGGGCTCCGCGCTCGACCGGCTCGGGGAGTTCTTCCCGCAGACCACCGACTGGTTCCGCACCAGTTCGTACGGCCGCCTCGACTACCGGCCCGAGGTGCCGGTACCCGACTGGCTGCGGATGCCGAAGCCGTTCAAGGAGTACGGGATAGAGCGCGGCGCCCCCTTCGACCCCGGCTACCGGGAGCTGGTCGAGGACATCGTGGCCGCGGCCGACCCGGACGTCGACTTCCGCGCGTACGACCTGGTGAACGTGCTCATCACCCCGAACGCGGGCCCCTCCGCGCTCGACACCGTCCTGTCGGTGACGTTCGCGGGCAACCACGAGGCGCCGGTGGCGGACGGGGTGCCCGTCGCCAACGCCTCCTTCGTCTACAGCCGCCAGGACGACGGCTCGGGCAGCTACGACCGCACCGGCTACCGGGTCCTGCCGCACGAGAACGGCCACGTCTTCGGCCTGCCCGACCTGTACACGCGCGACGGCGGCGGCGCGGTCGGCCACTGGGACATCATGAGCGAGGACTGGGGCGCCAACAACGACCTGCTGGGCTGGCACAAGTGGAAGCTGGGCTGGATCGACGACGCGCAGGTCGACTGCGCCCCGGCCCGCGGCACCACCGAGCACCTGCTCACCCCGCTCGCCACCCGCGGCGGCACCAAGCTGGTGTTCGTGCCGACCGGCGCGCGGACCGGGTACGCGGTGGAGCTGCGCACCCGCGCGGGCAACGACGAGGCGGTGTGCCGGGCCGGGGTGCTCGTCTACCGCGTGGACGCGGGCGTCGACACCGGCCAGGGCCCCGTCACGGTCACCGACGCCACCCGCGACAGCGGCGGCTGCACCCGCAGCCCCAACGTGCACGCGGAGCTGTCGGACGCGCCCTTCGCCCTCGGCGAGACCTTCGTGGACCGCGGCAGGGGCGTCCGGATCAAGGTGGCGGGCGTGGACCTGGACGGCAACTACCGCGTGCACATCACGCGCGCCGGGAAGGCGTGAGCAGCCTCGCACCCAGGAGGACTTGAGCCGGGGCGGAGTGCGGGTGACAGAGTGGGGGCGCACGAGCCAGCAGGATCAGGGCGAGCTCTCCAGGAGGCTGAACGACCATGGCTGACAGCCGCGTTGTCCTCGTCACCGGTGGCGGTACCGGCATCGGCGCCGCCACCGCCCGGCAGCTCCGCGCCGACGGGCACCACGTCGTGGTGTCCGGACGGCGGCCGACGCCGCTGCGCATCGTCGCCGAGGAGACCGGCGCGCTCGCCCACCCCGCCGACGCCTCCGACCCCGAGGCCGTCGCCGGTCTCGTCGCGGCGACCCTGGAGGCGTACGGGCGGCTCGACGGCGTCGTCCTGAACGCCGGGGTCGGCCGCCCCGGCCCCGTCGGCGACCTGGACCCCGAGGACTGGGAGACCGTCCTCGCCACCAACCTCACCGGCCCCTTCCACCTCCTGCGCACCGCCCTGCCGCACCTCCTGGAGACCCGCGGCTCCGTCGTGGCCGTCGCCTCGGTGGCGGCGCTGCGCAACGGCGTCGGCAACGCCGCGTACGCCACCTCCAAGGCGGCGCTGCTGCAACTGTGCCGCTCCGTCGCCGTCGACTACGGCCCCCGCGGGGTGCGCGCCAACACCGTCTGCCCGAGCTGGGTGCGCACGGAGATGGCGGACCGGCGGATGAACCAGTTCGCCCACTCCGCCGGGTTCGGCGACGGCGCGGCCGGCATCGACACCGCGTACGAGAAGGCGACGCGGCTGATCCCCGCGGGCCGCCCCGGCACCGCCGAGGAGGTCGCCGAGGCCGTCGTCTGGCTGCTCTCCCCCGCCGCGTCGTTCGTCAACGGCGCCACGCTCACCGTCGACGGCGGCGTCACGGCGGTCGACCCGGGCACGGCCGCGTTCGGCTTCCACATCGAGACGCGGAAGTAGCCCCGGCGCCGGGTGCCCGGCGGGCGGGGCGGGGGTGCGCGTCAACCGGGGCCCGCGGGGCGGCCGAAGGGGAATTCCCTGGTCCTCGCGGGCACGGTGGCCGTACCGTGCCGTTATGCCCGAACTCGCGCGCCTGCGCCTCGACCACGCACCGGCCCTGCTCGCCTTCGAGCGGGAGAACCGCGCCTACTTCGCCGCGTCGGTGCCGGACCGCGGTGACGCCTACTTCGCCGAGTTCGACGAGCGCCTCCGCGCGCTCCTCGCCGAACAGGAGGCCGGGGTCTGCCACTTCCACGTGGTGGTCGACGGCGACGGCGAGATCCTCGGCCGGGTCAACCTCGTCGACGTGGCGGACGGCTCGGCCGAACTCGGCTACCGCATCGCCGAGAAGGCCACCTCGCGGGGGCTCGCCACGGACGCCGTACGGCAGGTGTGCCTGCTGGCCGCCACGGAGTACGGCCTGACGTCGCTGCGGGCGTCGACGACCGCGGACAACCCGGGCTCGCGGGCCGTGCTCGCCCGCACCGGCTTCGTCCCCACCGGCGAGATCGTCCTCGACGGCCGCCCGGGCGTCGGCTACGTCCGCGACCTGACCGGGGCCGCTGTCCGGGCGACAGTACACAGCCGCTGAGCTGCGGGGGGCCTCCGCGAGGCCCGGCTCGCCCTCACAGGAAGCTGACGTTCTGCGCGAGGGCGAGGCCGCCCGAGTAGTTGACGGTGTTCGTGGCGGACCGCATGTACGCGCGCCACGCGTCGGAACCGGACTCCCGGCCTCCGCCCGTCTCCTTCTCGCCGCCGAAGGCGCCGCCGATCTCCGCGCCCGACGTACCGATGTTGACGTTGACGATGCCGCAGTCGGAGCCCTCGGCGGACAGGAACAGCTCGGCCTCGCGCTGGTCGCGCGTGAACACGCTGGACGACAGCCCTTGCGGCACGTCGTTGTGGAGCGCGACGGCCTCCTCGAACCGGTCGTACGTCAGCACGTACAGCAGGGGCGCGAAGGTCTCCTCGCGCACGACGCCGGACTGCGCGCTCCGGCCGGTTTCGCCGACACGGACGACGGCGGGCTCCACGTACGCCGCCCCGGGCGCGACGTCGGCGAGGCGCCGCCCGCCGCCCACGAGGACCTCGCCGCCCTCCTCCCGGGCCCGGGCGAGCGCCTGCCGCATGCGGTCGAGGGCGGTCGGTGAGATGAGCGGCCCGACGAGCGTGCCCTCGTCGAAGGGGTCCCCGACCGGCAGCTTCCGGTACGCGTCCACGAGCCGCCCGAGCAGCGTCTCCGCCACGTCCCGGTGGACGATCAGGCGGCGCAGCGTGGTGCACCGCTGGCCCGCCGTGCCCGCGGCGGCGAACACGACGCTCCGTACGGTGAGGTCGAGGTCGGCGGAGGGCGCGACGACGGCGGCGTTGTTACCGCCCAGTTCGAGCAGCGAGCGCCCGAAGCGGGCGGCGACCCGCGGCCCGACCTCGCGCCCCATGCGCGTCGAGCCGGTGGCGCTGACGAGCGCGACCCGCGGGTCGTCCACGAGGCGCTCCCCCACCGCCCGCCCCCCGAGCAGCAGCCGGTGCACGTCCGCCGGGGCGCCCACGTCCGCGGCGGCGCGCTCCAGCAGCCGCGCGCACGCCAGCGAGACCAGCGGCGTCAGCTCGGACGGCTTCCACACCACGGTGTCGCCGCAGACCAGGGCGACGGCGGTGTTCCACGACCAGACGGCGGCGGGGAAGTTGAACGCGGAGATCACGCCGACGACGCCGAGCGGGTGCCAGGTCTCCGCGAGCCGGTGCCCGGGCCGCTCGGAGGCGATGGTGCGCCCGTAGAGCTGCCGCGAGAGCCCGACCGCGAAGTCGCACACGTCGATCATCTCCCGCACCTCGCCGAGCGCCTCCGAGCGGATCTTCCCCACCTCCACGGTGACGAGGTCGGCGAGGTCGTCCTGGTGCGCCCGCAGCAACTCCCCGAGCCGCCGCACCAGTTCCCCCCGCCGCGGCGCCGGCACGACCCGCCACGCACGGAAGGCCTCGTGAGCGGCGCCGACGGCTTCGTCGACGTCCCCGGCCACGGCCGCGGGCCCGGCGAGCGGGAACAGCCGCTCGCCGGTGATCGGGGTACGGGCGTGCATCCCGTCGCCCTCGGGGAGAGCCACGCCGATCCGGGAGAGGGCGGCGAGGGCGCGGGAGCGGAGGGTGTCGGTGGCGGGGAGGGACATCGAGGGCTCCTCGGGGCGTCGGGAGAGTCGGTTTGTCCGGTGGTGTCCGGTGGTGACTGGGGGTGGCCGGTGGCCTCTGGTGGCGTGGTGCGGTCTGGTGGTGGCCGGTGGCCTCTGGTGGCGTGGTGCCGTCTGGTGGTGGCCGGTGGTGTCTGGGGCCTCTGGTGGTGTGGTGGTGCCTGGTGCCGTGGTGTCGTCTGGTGGTGGCCGGTGGCGTCCCGTGGTGGCCGGTGGCTTCTGGGGCCTCTGGTGGTGTGGTGGTGTCTGGTGCCGTCTGGTGGTGGCCGGTGGCCTCTGGTGGCGTGGTGCCTGGTAGCGAACGGGCTCAGCTTGTTCGGCGGCGTACGGCGGCGTACGGCGGATCATGACGGCGTCCGGCGGCGAATCATGGCGGCGAGCGGGATAAATCAGCCCGTCCGGCGTTTGAGGACGAGCGCGGAGCGCGATCGGGGGGCGAGGGGGCGCAGCCCCCAGGCCTTGAGGTCACGGGGGCTCAGGGTGCACGGGCCCGGGCGGAAGCCCGCAGGGGCTCAGGGGGCCCGGCCCCCCGGCGCGGAGGCCGGCGCGGAGCCGGGCGCGGCCCCGGGCGCGGCCCCGGGCGTGAGGCCAGGGAGCCCCAGCTCCCGCCCCACCCGCTCAAGGGAAAGCCGCTCCTCGGCCCCGTACAACCCGAAGGGATCAAGCACGGCCCGCCCCACAGCCCCCGACAGCCACGCGCTGTCGTAAGCCACCCCCTCCCGCCCGTCGTCCCGAGTCCGCACCCCCGCTTCGCGCAGATTGGACTGGAAGATCCCCGCGGCGGACCGGGGCAGGAAGTCCTCGTACACCACGGGCTCGGCCCGCACCCAGCCCCCGTCGAGGAGAGCGCCGAGGGTGGCGGGCGGGGCGGAACCGTCGCGGGGCCGGCCGTCCACCACGTGGTACGTGAAGTGGCCGAGCCCGCGCTCGGCGAGCCCGCGCTCCGTGCGGGGCAGGTGCGCGGCCCACACCTCGCGGGCGACGGCCGTACGCTCGGCGGGGGTGGCCGGGCGGCGGGCGTCGACCTGGTCGAGCAGGTCGTCGTACAGGGCGCGCCCGGCCCGGGTGAGGGCGATCCCGCGGGCCTCGACCTCCCCGAACCGCACCCGCAGCGACCCGCTGACCACCCTGCCGTCGGCCTCCCGCATCGCGCGCGGCTCGTCGAGCGCGCGGAACGACGTCTGCCGCAGCAGTACGTCGGGCCCGTCCCAGGCGGGCGGGCCCTGCACGGTGTCGATCATCTTGATGCCGCGGGCGGTCATGCGCCGGTACAGCTCGTCGATGTCGAGGACGCGCGGCGTGAGGTGGTTGAGGTGCGTGCTGCGGACGCCGCCGATGTCGGCGGCGACGGCGGAGACCCGGGCCAGCTCCTCGTACCAGCCCCTGTCGATCGGCTCGGCGGACAACTGGAAGGACCGCACGGCCAGGGTGAGGAACCGCTCGGCGTCCGCACCGGAAAGACCGTCCTCGGCCTCGGCCCGGTCGGCGAGGACGAGCAGCTCGCGCGGGAACAGCTCCCGCGCGGCGAGGAACCGCTCAAGGCGCGCGCGCAGCCCGGGCTCGAAGAACCGCGGGTCGGCGGGGGTGAGCAGCGACGTGAAGACGCGGAACGGGTTGCGGGCCAGCTCGTCCGCCGCCACGGGCCGGAAGGCGGTGGACACGACGGGCACGGCACTGCCCGCGGCCTCGCGCAGATCGTAGAACCCGACGGGCCGCATCCCCAAGGCGCCGAAGATCCGGGCGACTTGACTCAGCTCCTCCGGAGTCCCGACCCGGATCGCGCCATGCCGCTCGGCCGTCACCCGCCCGATGGACCCGAGCCGCTCGGCGTCGGCGCCACGGGCCCGCAGCACGTCCTGGTTCACCTCGCGCGAGACGTCGACGAGCGTGCCGTACGCGGGGACCTCGCGCCCGTACATGTCCGAGAGCCGGGCGGCGAAGGCGGCGCGGAGCTGCCAGGGGTGGCGGTGGTCGTCGTCGGCCATGGGACGTTCACCTCTCACGGGTCGGGCGGCGGACGGAGACGCGTACGGGCCTGCCGGGGGCGGCGGGAAGCCACCGGGCGGCCACCGAGGGCCCCGCGGGAACGTCACACCACATGGATCTCGGGCCTCCTGGCGGCTTCAGCCCCCGCCCCGGCTCCGCCCCCGGCACGGAACCGCTCCGCGCTCAACGCGCTGACGTCGACGACGGGCTCCCGCTCCAGATAAAGATCGCGAACGACCTCGCCGACGGCCGGGGCCTGGAGGAACCCGTGTCCCGAGAACCCGGTGGCGTACAGGAAGTTGGGGACGCGGGGGTCGCGCCCGATGAGGGCGTTGCGGTCGGGCGTGACTTCGTAGAGCCCGGCCCAGCCGCCCACCACGTCGACCCCGGCGAGCGCGGGCATCCGCCGCCGCGCGACCGCCCGGAACAGCTCCACCCAGTCGTCCGTCCACGACGTGTCGAACCCCTCCTCCTGCCGGGGGTCGGCGAGCCCGATGAGCAGCGCGCCGCCGTCGCCGTTGTGGAAGTAGGCGGTGGAGGAGAAGTCGATGGTGAACGGGGTACGGGGCGGGGGCGGCACGAGCGGCGCGGTGAACGCGATCTGCCGCCGCAGCGGCCGCACGGGCAGCTCGACCCCCGCCATGTCCCCGACGGCGGCGGACCAGGCCCCGGCGGCGCACACGACGGCGCCGCACGGGATCACCCCGTGATCGGTCCGCACGGCGGCGACGCGCCCGCCGTCCAGCTCCATCCCGGTGACCCGGACCCCCGTACGGAACGAGACCCCGAGCGCGGCGGCGGCCCGCGCGTACCCGGCGACGACGGCCCCCGGCCGGGCGTGCCCGTCCCCGGCGGAGTACACCCCGGCGAGCAGCCCCTCCGTCCGCACGTACGGACACAGCGCCCCGGCCTCCTCGGGCCCGACGACGCGACTGCGCACGCCCATCCGCGCCTGCACCTCGACACCCGCGGTGAAGGCGGCCACATCCTGCTCCCGATCCAGCAGGAACAGATACCCGACCCTCCGCAGCCCGATGTCCCCACCGGGCCGCCGCCCGAACTCCCCATAGGCCCGCAGGCTCCGCGCACCCAACGCCACGTTCACCGGATCGGAGAACTGAGCCCGCACCCCACCGATGGGCTTCCCCGAGCTCCCGCCCCCGAGCACCCCCCGCTCCACCACGACAACGTCCCGCACCCCGGCCTCAGCCAGATGAAACGCGACAGCCACCCCCATCACACCCCCACCAACCACCACCACCGGCCCCTTCGCCACCTCCACCGCCCCCTCCCGCCCGCCCGGCCTACCGGAAGCACTCCCACCGGGGGCTGCCGACAGCCACGCCTGGAAGGCCCCGGACCCCACCACACCACTCACCTACAGTTCACGCCCCGGAACACTCCGCACACAAGACCGCCGCCCACCCGCTGCCCGCCCCACCCCCGCCCGCCCCCACCCCGAGGCACCCCCGGCACACCATCGGCTACCCTGTCCAAAGCCGTCCCCCTACGGACGGCACGCCTTCGTAGCTCAGGGGATAGAGCACCGCTCTCCTAAAGCGGGTGTCGCAGGTTCGAATCCTGCCGGGGGCACGGCATCCGGCTCGGATGTATCAGCAGCAGGCCGAGGGCCGGTGATCTCAGTGATCACCGGCCCTTGTGTGTTCCGCGGCTGGTGAGCGTCCGGTGGGTCGGGGCCGCGGCTCCGGCACGGCTGTCCCGCGAGGGACAGGACCGGGCCCCGGCCCCCTCGGCTGAGCCTCCAAAGTGGCTCGAACGCGTCGCTCGACACTGCCACGGTGGCCCGCACATGTGCGGGTGGCCAGCGTGGAGGTGGGGAGAGACAGTGCCAACGAGAGACGGTGACCGGCGGCGCGTCGTGGTGACCGGGATAGGTGTGGTCGCGCCCGGCGGGATCGGGACCAAGCAGTACTGGGAGCTGCTCACCGCGGGGCGGACGGCCACGCGGACGATCTCCCAGTTCGATGCGAGCGCCTTCCGCTCCAGGGTCGCGGCGGAGTGCGACTTCGATCCGGTGGCCTCGGGGCTGAGCCAACGGGAGATCCGGGCCTGGGACCGGACGACCCAGTTCGCGGTGGTGGCGGCGCGGGAGGCGCTCGCCGACAGCGGAGTGCTCGGCGTGAGCGACCCGTACCGCACCGGAGTGATGGTGGGCACGGCCTGCGGGATGACGCAGAGCCTGGACCACGAGTACGCCGTCGTCAGCGACGAGGGCAAGAAGTGGCACGTCGACGACGCGCACGGCTCGCCGTACCTCTACGACTACTTCGCGCCGTCGTCGATGGCCGCCGAACTGGCATGGATCGTGGACGCGCAGGGTCCGGTGGGCGTGGTGTCGACCGGGTGCACGTCGGGGATCGACGTACTCGGCCACGCCGCCGACCTGGTCGCCGACGGCACCGCCGACGTGATGCTCAGCGGCGCCTCCGACGCTGCGATCTCGCCCATCACGGTGGCCTGCTTCGACGCGATCCGGGCGACGACGCCCCGCAACGACGATCCCGGGACCGCGTCGCGGCCCTTCGACCGCACCCGCAACGGCTTCGCGCTCGGCGAGGGCACGGCCATCCTGGTGCTCGAGGAGTACGGGCACGCGCGGCGCCGGGGCGCACACGTCTACGCGGAGATCTCCGGGCACGCGACACGGGCCAACGCGTACAGCATGACCGGGCTGCGCGCCGACGGCCGCGAACTGGCCGAGGCCATCACCACGGCCCTCGACCGGGCCCGGGTCAACCCCGGGGACCTCGACTACATCAACGCCCACGGCTCGTCCACGAAACAGAACGACCTGCACGAGACCATGGCGTACAAGCGCAGCCTCGGCGAGCACGCGTACGCGACGCCGATCAGCTCCATCAAGTCGATGATCGGGCACTCGCTGGGCGCGATCTGCTCCCTGGAGGTGGCCGCCTCCGTCCTGGCCATCGAGCACGGGGTGATCCCGCCGACGGCCAACCTGCACGAGCCCGACCCCGACTGCGACCTGGACTACGTGCCGGTCACGGCGCGCGAGCAGCGCTGCGACACGGTGCTGAGCGTGGCGAGCGGGTTCGGCGGCTTCCAGAGCGCGATCGTGCTGACCGCGCCGGAAAGGGCGGCGGCATGAGCGTGAACCGGCGCGACGGGGCCAGCGCGCCCGTGGTCACGGGGGTCGGCGTCGTCTCCCCCAACGGCATCGGTGTCGAGGCGTACTGGAAGGCCGTCCTCGCGGGCAGCAGCGGCATCGGGGAGATCTCACGGTTCGACACGGACGGGTACGCCTCCGGCATCGGCGGCGAGATCAAAGGGTTCGACCCCGCCGAGCACCTGCCCAGCCGCCTGGTCCCGCAGACCGACCGCATGACCCGCCTGGCGCTCGTCGCGGCCGAGCAGACCCTCGCCGACGCGGACCTCGACCCTCGCTCCCTGCCGGACTTCGCGGTGGGCGTGGTGACGGCGGCGTCGGCGGGCGGCATGGAGTTCGGTCAGCGCGAGATGGAGGCGCTGTGGAGCAAGGGCGGCGCCTACGTCAGCTCGTACCAGGCGTTCGCCTGGTTCTACCCGGTCAACACCGGCCAGATCTCCATCCGCCACGGCATGCGCGGCGCCAGCTCGGCCGTCGTCACCGAGCAGGCCGGCGGCCTCGACGCGGTCGCCAAGGCCGGCCGTCACATCGACCAGGGCACTCCCCACATGCTCGCGGGCGGTGTGGACAGCGCGCTGTGCCCCTGGGGCTGGCTCTGCATGTCCCGCTCCGGGCGGCTGTCGACTGTCGCCGACCCGGACCGCGCCTATCTGCCCTTCGACACCGACGCGTCGGGTCACGTGCCCGGCGAGGGCGGCGCGCTCCTCGTCCTGGAGGACCCGGAGGCGGCGGAACGGCGCGGGGCGCGGAAGCGCTACGGGGCCGTCGTCGGGCACGCCTCGACGTTCGACCCGCGTCCCGGGTCAGGGCGGGAGCCGGGGCTGCGCCGGGCCATCGAGGCGGCACTCGACCAGGCCCGGGTCGGCGCCGGTGACATCGACGTGGTGTTCGCCGACGCGTCCGGGGTGCCGGACCTCGACCGGCAGGAGGCCGAGGCGCTGGCCGCGGTGTTCGGGCCGCGCGGCGTGCCGGTCACCGCACCCAAGTCCATGACGGGACGCCTCCTCGCCGGGGGCGCCTCGCTCGACCTGGCGACGGCACTGCTGGCGCTGCGCGACGAGGTCGTGCCGCCCACGGTGAACGTCACCTCCCCCGCGTACGGAGACCTGATCGACCTGGTCCTCGACCAGCCGCGGGAGTGTTCCCTGACGTACGCCCTCGTCGTGGCCCGTGGCTACGGCGGCTTCAACTCCGTGATGGTCGTGCGCCGCTGAGCGTGCGTGCCGAAGGAGGCGGGGAGCGGTGTCGCACCGTGGCCCCGCCGCCGGGCACACCCCGCCGCGACGGCACCGCGGCCGAACGAGAAGCAACACCACCGACACCGGTAACAGAAAAGAGGATCCCGCAATGGCCAGCTTCGGCATCAAGGAACTCGTCGACGTCCTGCGTGAAAGCGCCGGTGAGGACGAGGACATCAACCTGGAGGGAGACATCCTCGACATCGACTTCGAGTCGCTCGGCTATGACTCGCTCGCTCTCTTCAACACCATCCGCTGGGTCGAGCGTGATCTCGGCATCGCCCTGTCGGACGAGGCGATCAGCGTGACCGGCACACCCCGTGCCCTGCTCGACGAGATCAACCGCGCGGCCGCCCAAGCCGCCTGAGAGCGGTAACGGCGCAGAGCATCCGGGATACGGAAAGGCAAGGTCATAGCACATGTGTGGCATCGTCGGGTGGGTCGACTACGAGCATGACCTCTCCTCCGATCCCTCGCTTCCCGCCACCGCGCGGTCGATGACGGACACCCTGGCGTGCCGGGGCCCGGACGACGAGGGCGTGTTCGCCACGCGCCGCTGCGTCCTCGGGCACCGGCGCCTGTCCATCATCGACCGTGCGGGCGGCGCGCAGCCCATGACGTTCACCGCGGGCGACACGACCGTGGCCGCGCTCACCTTCTGCGGGGAGGTCTACAACTTCACCGAGCTGCGTGCCCAACTCGAGGCGGCGGGCCATGTGTTCCGCACCCGCAGCGACACCGAGGTCGTGCTGCACGCCTACCTGGAGTGGGGCGAGCACCTCGTCGACCGGCTCAACGGCATGTACGCGTTCGGCGTGTGGGACGCGCGCACCGAGGAGCTGGTCCTGGTGCGCGACCGCATGGGCGTGAAGCCGCTCTACTACCACCGGACCGCGCACGGCATCGTCTTCGGCTCCGAGCTGAAGGCGCTGTTCGCCCACCCGTCGGTGCCGCGCGCCGTCGACCGCGAGGGGCTGTGCGAGGCCCTGGACATGGTGAAGACGCCGGGGCACGCCGTGTTCTCCGGGATCCACGAGGTGCGGCCCGGCGAGGTCCTGCGCGTCCGCCGCCAGGGCACGCTGGCCCGTCGCTACTGGCGGCTGGAGGCGCGCGAGCACACCGAAGGCCTGACGGCCACGATCGGCACGGTGCGCGGGCTCCTCGAGGACATCGTGTCCCGCCAGCTCATCTCCGACGTGCCGCTGTGCTCCCTGCTGTCGGGCGGGCTCGACTCGTCCGCGGTGACCGCGCTCGCCGCACGGGCCCTGAAGGCGCGGGGCGAGGGGCCGGTGCGCTCGTTCGCCGTCGACTTCGCTCACGCCGAGGAGGGCTTCGCCCCCGACGCGGTACGGGCCTCGCCGGACGCGCCGTTCGCCCAGGAGCTGGCGGCGCACGTCGGCGCCGACCACAGCGAGGTGCTGCTGGACAGCGCGGAGCTGGCCGACCCGGCGGTGCGAGCCGCGGTACTGCGCGCCACGGACCTGCCGCCGGCGTTCTGGGGCGACATGTGGCCGTCGCTGTACCTGCTGTTCCGCGCGGTACGACAGCGCTCCACCGTCGCCCTGTCCGGCGAGTCCGCCGACGAGCTGTTCGGCGGTTACCTGTGGTTCCGCAACCCCAACGCCGTCGCCGCCGACACTTTCCCTTGGCTCACCTCCGGATCGGCCCGCTACTTCGGCGGCCTCGGCCTGCTAGACCAGGGGCTGCTGGAGAAGCTGGACATCCCCGGCTACCGCGACGCCCGCTACCGTGAGGCCCTCGCCGAGGTGCCCGTACTGCCCGGCGAGGACGCTCGCGAGCGCCGGATGCGCGAGATCACGTATCTCAACCTGACCCGCTTCGTGCAGACCCTCCTCGACCGCAAGGACCGCATGAGCATGGCCGTGGGTCTGGAGGTCAGGGTGCCGTTCTGCGACCACCGGCTCGTGGAGTACGTCTTCAATGTGCCGTGGGCCATGAAGACGTTCGACGGCCGCGAGAAGAGCCTGCTGCGGGCCGCGACCGCCGACCTGCTGCCGTCCTCGGTCCTCCAGCGCGCCAAGACCCCCTACCCCGCGACGCTCGACCCGCGCTACGCGCAGGCCCTGCGGACGGAGCTGGCCGGGGTGCTGGCCGACCCGGACGCGCCGGTGCGGCCGTTCCTCGACCTCGGCAAGGCCCGCCGCGCCGCCGACCGCGCGTCGGGCGGGGTGAGCCGCCCGTACGACCGCGGCGGCGTCGAGATGGCACTGTGGCTCGACGCGTGGCTGCGGCGGTACGGGGTGTCGCTGGACATCTGAGCGGTGGACCGCCGAGGGCCGGTTCCGGGGCTGGGGCTCCGGGGCCGGCCCTCTCGTCGTCCGTCGGACGTCGGCGTACGCGAAAAGGCCCGCCCCCTTCCCAGGAGGGGGCGGGCCGGCCGGTGTGCGCGGCGGGGTCAGCGCTTGCCGATGGCGAACTCCCGGAGCGACCGGGCCACGTAGTCGATCATCTCGGTCGTCAGGCCCGGGTACACACCCACCCAGAACGTACGCTCCAGGATGATGTCGCTGTTGGCGAGGTCGCCGACCACCCGGTACTCGCGGTCCAGGTAACCGGGGTGGCGGGTGAGGTTGCCGGCGAACAGCAGCCGGGTGCCGATCTTACGGTCGCCGAGGAAGCGCAGCAGGTCGTACCGGTCGAAGCCGGCCTCCTCGGTCAGTGTGACGGCGAAGCCGAACCAACTGGGGTCGCTGCCGGGTGTTGCCGTCGGCAGCAGATAGGCGCCGACGCCCTCCAGGCCGTCGCGCAGCCGCTGCCAGTTGCGGCGGCGGGCGGCGCCGAAGTCGTCGAGCCGCGACAGTTGGCTCAGGCCGAGCGCGGCCTGGATGTCGGTGGCCTTCAGGTTGTACCCCACGTGCGAGAACGTGTACTTGTGGTCGTAGCGCTCCGGCAGGTCGCCGAGGCGGTAGAGGAACCGCTTGTGGCAGGTGTCGTCCTCGCCGGGCTCGCACCAGCAGTCGCGGCCCCAGTCGCGCATGGACTCGACGATCCGCGCGAGCACCAGGTTGTCGGTCAGGACGCAGCCGCCCTCGCCCATCGTGATGTGGTGCGCGGGGTAGAAACTGGTGGTGGCCAGGTCGCCGAAGGTGCCGGTCAGCTTGCCCTGGTGCAGGGAGCCCACCGCGTCGCAGTTGTCCTCGATGAGGAACAGTCCGTGCTCGTCCGCGAGCCGGGCGATCTCGTCGACCTCGTACGGGTTGCCGAGGGCGTGGGCCAGCATGATGGCCTTGGTCCTCGGGCCGATCGCCGCCGCGATCTTCTCGGCGGAGGCGTTGTAGGTGCCCAGCTCGACGTCCACGTAGACCGGCGTCATGCCGTTCTGGTAGATGGGGTTGACGGTGGTCGGGAAGCCCGCGGCGACCGTGATCACCTCGTCGCCGGGACGCAGCCGCCGGTCGCCGAGCTGCGGCGACGTCAGTGCCGACAGGGCCAGCAGGTTCGCCGACGAGCCGGAGTTCGTCAGATGCGCCTTGCGCAGGCCGAGCGTCTTGGCGAAGCGGCGCTCGAACGTGCGGGAGCTGACCCCCGCGGCGATCCGCATGTCCAGGGCCGCCTCCGTCAGCGCGACCCGGTCCTCGGCGGTGAGGACCGCGCCGGACGGCAGAATCGGTGTGACGCCGGGGACGAACTCCGTCTCGCCGGACGCTTCCAGGTGGTACTTCTCCACCGCTTCAAGAATCAGCCGCTTGGCCTCGACGGCCATCGTCCACCTCCAGGTCAGGATGTCCGCCACTCTCACCGACGGACTTCGACACCGGTTCAAGTCACCTTGGAAGACGGCGGAGGAACGACCGGTACGACGGCGAGCGCCGGGGCCGTGCGGGACGAGGGCCGCTGCTCGACGCGTGCTCCAAGGACGCCTGCCAGGGTGGCGGCCGTCTCGTTGCACGACCCTGAACCGGGAGGCTTCCTTGCGTTGGGAGAACCTGTATGTGTCCGGTGTGGCCAGTTGGCTGCCGCCCCTCGTGTCGGCCGACGACGCCGTCGCCGCGGGCCTCCTGGAGCCCGAGCGGCGTCGACTGCGCGGCATCACCTCGCTCGCGGTGGCGTCCGACGCCGAGCAGGACGCACCGCCGCGGATGGCGGTGCGGGCGGCCCGCGAGGCGCTGCGCCACGGCGGTACCGATCCCGCGGACGTGGCCCTGGTTCTGCACGCCTCGCTCTGGTACCAGGGCATCGACATGTGGCCCGAGGCGAGTTACGTCGCCCACGAGGCCGTCGGCCGGCAGGTGCCCGCGTTCAGCATCGCGCAGCGCTGCAACGGCGGCATGGGCGGCCTGGAACTCGCCGCGTCCTACCTGGGCGCCGGTCCGGCCTCGGGGCACGCAGCCCTGATCACCACGGCCGACCGGTTCTCCGGGCCCCGCGTCGACCGCTGGAACACCGTCGACGTGACGATGTACGGCGACGGGGCGAGCGCGCTGGTCCTCTCCACCCGCGGCGGCTTCGCCCGGGTGCTCGCCACGGTGACGTCCGCCGACAACTCACTGGAGATACTCGGCCGCGGCGACGAGCCGTTCCGACGCCACCCGCAGGAGCCCGTGCCGACGGTCGACCTGGGGCAGCGCACCGTCGACGGCGCCCGTGCCGCGGCGTACGAGGACCTCACGCACCGCTACATCGACCTGCTGGTCGCGGCGAGGACCCGCGTCCTCGAAGACTCCGGCACGGACGTCCAGGACATCGCACGGGCCGTCATCCCCGTCTCCCGGCGCGGCACCGGGCACGAGCTGCACGACCTGCTCGGGATACCTGACGAGCGCACCTCCTGGTCGTACGGCCGCACGACCGGGCACCTCGGCGCGGGCGACCAGTTCGCCGGGCTCGCCGAGCTGACGGAGACGGGAGCCGTCGTGCCCGGCGACCGGGTGCTGCTGTTCGGCGGCGGCGCGGGCTACACCTGCACGGCGGCGGTCGTGGAGATCCTGAGCAGCGCCACCGTGTGAGGCCGGTGGCCCGGCGAGCCGTCGGGCCGGGACGGGCCCGTGCGGTGTGGGCCACGTCGAGCCGGTGGCCGGTGCCGCGGCGGGGCGGAACGGAGCACGGCGTTCAGGCCGGTGCGGCCGGTCGGCTCGCCGTGGGGGCGGCCCCCGTGGCACCGGCTCGGGGCAGGGATCTCACCTGGGCACGCAGACGCCCGGGGGCGGGCGCCGCCCCGCCTCAGCGTCCGCCCGCGACCGTGAGGACCTGCCCGGAGATGTTGCCGTTGGCGCCGGAGCCCAGGAACAGCGCGGCGGCGGCGACCTCCTCCGGCTCGCTCAGGCGACCCGTCGGGGTCAGCCGCCGCTCCTCGTCCCGCACCTCGGCGGGCAGGACGGTGCGGACACCCTCGGTGAGGGTGAGGCCGGGACTGACCACGTTGACCAGGACGCCGTCCCTGCCCGCGTCCCAGGCGAGGCTGCGCGTCAGGCCGTGCAGCGACATCTTCGCGGCGCCGTAGATCTCCTGGCGGGGCTTGCCGTCGACCGCCACGTGCGAGGACACCAACACCACGCGTCCCCAGCCCCGCTTCCGCATCCCCGGCAGCACCGCCTGCACCGTGCGGACGGTGCCGGACACGTTGCCCTCGAGCAGCGGCACCCACTCGTCCGGCGACAGGTCCTCGAACCGCTCTCCGGGGGTGCGGCGGCGCGGCCGTACGAGGGCGTTGGCGACGAGCACGTCGACGCCACCCCAGCGGGAGGTCACCTCGTCGACGGCGGCCCGGGGCGAGTCCGGCTCGTCGAGCGCGTACCGCACGTGGCAGGCACGGCCGTCAGCGGCACCCAGCTCCTCGGCGGCACGTGCGGCGCCCTCCTCGTCCGACCGCCAGGTCAGCGCGACCCGCGCCCCCTCGGCGGCGAACGCCCTGGCCACGGCGAGCCCGATGCCCTTGCTGCCCCCGGTCACCAGCACCGTCCGGTCCCGCACACCCCAGTCCATCCGACCCTCCTGTTTCCGTCCGCTCGTCCGGCCGACATGGCCGGGCAGAGCATGGCGCCCCGGCCTCGAACCTGCTTCGAAGCAGGGAGAACGGGCGGGAGGAGGACCGGGGCCGGCTCGTGCGAACCGGTCGGCGGGCCGCAGGCCGACACCCCCGGGGCCGGGCCATGGCACCTCGTGGCCCGGACCGGCCTCCTCGACCGTGGCTCGGCCCGCCGTCGAAGCCCCGGCGAAACCATCGCCCCGGCGTTTCCCGACCCCGTTCGAGGTGATGATCTTGCGCGTACTGCTCACCACGTGGGCATGGCCGTCCCATCTCTATCCGATGGTCCCTCTCGGCTGGGCCCTGCAGGCCGCCGGACACGACGTCCGGGTCGCCGTCGGTCCTGGGCTCGCCGACGCCGTGGGCCGGGCCGGGCTGAGCCCGGTGACGGTCGCGGACGACGCCGACCTCGTCGGGATGTCCACGGCACCCGCCCTGAGCTCCTGGCACCGTCAGGCCCGGTGGACCAACGACTGGCTCGGCAGACCGGAGCTGCTCAGTCCCCCGCAGCGGGAGATGTACGCCGCGCTCGGGCACAAGCAGACCGCGATGGCCGCGGCGATGGTGGACGGCCTGGTCGGCTTCGCCCGCGCCTGGCGGCCCGACCTGGTCGTGCACGACGCGGTGACCTTCGCGGGCCTGGTGGCGGGCGCGGTGCTCGACGTGCCGACCGCGGCCACCCTGTGGGGCAACATCGTGCTGCCGAAGCACCACCGCGACCCCCTCACCGGAGACCTCGCGCCGGACTTCGCGGCGCTGTTCGAGCGGTTCGGCGTGGCGCCCAAGGCCGAGCCGGACGTCTGGATCGACCCCTGCCCGCCACGCATGTCGCTGCCGTCGCCCGATCCCCGGCTCCGCTACCGCTACGTGCCCTACAACGGTCCCGGAGCGGGCCCGGACTGGCTGCTCGACGCGCCCGCCCGGCCCCGTGTCTGTGTCACCTGGGGCCTCACCAGCGGCCGCATCGGGGGCAGTGGCGCCCCGGAGGTCTTCGACCAGGTCCTCGCCGCCGTGCGGGACCTCGACGCGGACCTCGTCCTCGCCCTGTCGGACGCCGGACAGGCCCCGCCGGAGGGGCTGCCCGCCGGTACCCGCGTCGTGGAGAACCTGCCGCTGAGCCTCCTCCTTCCGTCCTGTGCGGCCGTCGTCCACCAAGGCGGCGGCGGCACGACGATGACATCCGTCTGGTCCGGTACGCCCCAGTTGATCGTCTCGCCGCGCCCCGAGCAGATGATGACGGGCGACCGCCTGGAGACGCTCGGGGCCGGGCGTCACCTCGTACGCGGTGAACTGGCCGCCGACACACCGCGGTCCGCTACGCGGCAGATCCGCGACGCGCTGTTCGGACTGCTCGATGACGCCGCGCACGCCCGCGCCGCCCGCGAGCTGCGCCACGACATGCTCGCCCAGCCCGCCCCGGCCGCCCTCGTGCCCCACCTCGAATCCCTCGCGGCGGCCGGCCCCTCGGCCGCGCCCGCCCACGGGCCGCACCGGAAGGACACCCGTTGACCACCGCAGCCCCCGCCCACGCCGCACCACCGCGCACGCCCAGGACCGCCGAACTCGTGGCGGTCGCCGCCAGGTTCGCCGAGACGTCCGAGGCCCGGCGCCGGCTGGCCCCCGAGGTCGTCGGCGCGCTGCGCGGCGCGGGCTTCGCCCGGCACCTCGCGCCCGCCGCGCACGGCGGCGCCGAGGGTTCGTACACCGCGCTGTTGCGCGCGGTCGCCGAGGTCGGCGAGAGCTGCGCGGCGACGGCCTGGAACGCGGCCGTGTACGCGATCCTCGGCCGGATGGCCGCGCATCTGCCGCCCGCCGGGCAGGCCGAGGTCTGGGGTGCGGAGGCGGGCGCCGACGAGCTGTTCGCGGCGTCCGTCGCGCCCGCCGGGCAGGTGGCGCGGGACGGTGACGGCTACCGCCTGAGCGGCACCTGGCCGTTCGCGAGCGGCGTCGACGACGCGGCCTGGACCCTGCTCGGCGCAATCACGCCGGAGCGCGAGTACCGCTTCTTCATGGTGCCGCGTGCCGCTTACCGCGTCCTGGACACCTGGGACAACGTCGGCCTGGCGGGCACCGGCAGCAACGCCGTTGCCCTGGACGGCGTGTACGTCCCCGCACGTCTGACGTGTGCGCAGGCCGACCTGATGGCGGGAGTCGTCGACGGGGAACGGGCCCTGGTGCCGTTCAAGGCCGTCAACGGCCTGACGTTCGTGGCTCCGGCACTCGGCGCGGCCCGCGCGGCGCTACGGGACTCGGCTGCGCGGCTCGCGGCCAAGACGGAGATCACGGGCAAACCCGCGCGCGCCAACCCGGCGACCCAGACGGCACTCGCCCGCGCCGGTGCCGAGATCGACGCCGCCCATCTGCTCTTGGAGCGCGCCGCGGCCGCGGCCGACAGCGGAACACCGTCGCAACGCGAACTGGCCCGAGCGCCGCGGGACTTCGCGTACGCGGCCGAACTGCTCGGCTCCGCCGTCGACCGCCTCTTCCGGGCGGGGGGCGCCCGCGCCCAGCACACCGGGGGCCCGGTGCAGCGGGCCTGGCGGGACGTGAACTGCGCGGCCGGGCACGCGGTGCTCCAGTTCGGGGCCGCCGCCGGGGTCTTCGCCCACCACCTCATGGACGCCGAGAGCGCCAGGAATGGAGAACGGAACGATGTCTGACCCGACCGCCGCGGTCACGGCCCGCGAAGCGGTGCCGGCGGTGCCGCTGGACCTCGTCACCCCCGACGGCCCGGTGCCGCCGCGGCTGAAGCTGATGCTGCTCGCCAACGGGCAGCGGTTCACGGCCGTCGTGCACACGCTCGCCGACCTCGGCGTGGCCGATGCGCTCGCCGCCGGGCCCCGGCCGGTCCGGGAAATCGCCGAGGCCGTCGGCTGCGACGCGACACAGCTTTACCGGGTGCTCAGGTTCGCCGTGCTGGTCGGCCTGTTCCGTGAGGTGGAGCAGGAGGTGTTCGCGCTGACCGAGCTGGCCGAAGGGCTGCGCCGGGACGTGCCGGACAGCGTGCGCGACGCGGTGCTGCTCGATGGCTCGGAGAAGTTCAACCGG
Source organism: Streptomyces longispororuber (assembly GCF_014656095.1). Classification (GTDB taxonomy): domain Bacteria; phylum Actinomycetota; class Actinomycetes; order Streptomycetales; family Streptomycetaceae; genus Streptomyces; species Streptomyces longispororuber. Next base: position 15,127 of record NZ_BNBT01000071.1, on the reverse strand, counting down.
GCGTTCACCGGCCTCGGGCACAGCGTCCGTACGGGCCGTCCGGGCTTCGACCACGTGCACGGGCGGTCGTTCTGGCAGGACCTGGAGGCCGACGAGGAGGCCGCGCGGGTCTTCGACGCGGCGATGACCGGCATCAGCCGCCGCCTCGGCGCCGTCTACCTCGCACGCCATGACTTCGGGCGCCCGGAGCGGATCGCCGACGTCGGCGGCGGGCGCGGCTACTTCCTCGCCTCGCTCCTGCAGCGGTACCCGGACGCGCGGGGCGTGCTCTTCGACCGGCCGCAGGTGGCCGCCACTGCCGAGGCACTCCTCAAGGAGCGGGGGGTCGACGACCGGGTGGAGGTGGTCGGCGGCGACTTCTTCACCGACGCGCTGCCCACCGGCTGCGACACGTACGTTCTGAAGACGGTGCTGCACGACTGGCCCGACGACGCGGCCGGGCGGATCCTGCGCCGGGTACGGGAGGCCATCGGCGACTCGGGGGCGCGACTGCTGATCCTGGAGCAGGTCGTGGCGCCGATGAACGCCTGGGACCCGGCCAAGCTCCTCGACCTGGACATGATGGTGGTCATGGGCGGCCGGGAACGCAATCTCACCGAGTGGCGCCGGCTGCTCGCCGGAGCGGGATTCCGCCTCACGCACGAGCCGGACGCAGGCGACTGGACCGTTCTGGAGTGCGTGCCGGAGTACTGAGCACGCATGCGGGGGCGCCCCGGCCGATTCCGGCCGGGGCGCCCCTGTGAGGCGTTCCGGGGGTGGGCGCCCCCCTGTGGAAGGAGGCGGAAGCGGGTGCCCAGGAGGTCAGCGCGCGCAGTCCGCAGCCGTACGGAGCAGGGAGAGGACATCGGCCGGGGCGGGCAGCGCGGTCATCCCCGCGCGGACCGCCGCCGTACGGGCGCGGGCGGGCTCGGCGAGCAGCGTCCGCAGGGCGGCCTCGACGGTCGGGGCCTCGCTCGCCCGGTACGGGTCGAGCATGATGCCCGCGCCCGCCGCGTCGACCCGCTCGGCGAACGCGGCGAGGACCGGCGCGAGCGGGAACATGAGCTGCGGTACCCCGGCAGCCACCGCGGTCAGGCCGGTTCCGGTGCCGCCGTGGTGGATCAGCGCGTCGCACTCGGGCAGCAGCAGGGAGAACGGGATGTTCTCGGCGACCCGGACCCGCGGTGGCAGTGAGCCGAGCAGTCCGCGGTGCGCGGCGGTGACCGCGAGGACGACGTCCACGTCCAGCGCGGTCACCGCCTTGAGCGTCTGCTCGAAGGCCTCCGGCATCCGCTCGGGGCGCACCTGGGCCGCGGTCAGGCCCCAGGTGAGGCAGACCCGGGGGCGACGCTTCGGCTCGCGCAGCCACGCGGGCTCGACGGCGCCGCTGCCGTTGTAGGGGACGAAGCGGATGTCGGTGCGCTCCACGTCGGCGGGCCAGCGGAGTTCGGGCGGGCAGGGGTCGATCCAGCCGGCCGGGCCGCGTGGGGGCTCGGCGCCGAACCGCTCGAACAGCGCGGCATAGCCCGGCAGCGGGTCGCCCGTCATGTCCTGGAGCTCGTTACGGGTGATCATCGGGGAGCCGAACATATGGCTGAAGGCGGGGACGCCGAGGACCGCTCCGACGACGGTGGCGGCGTAGCAGACGCTGTCGTGCACGATGACGTCCGGGTGCCAGTGCCGGGCGAACGCCAGCAGGTCGTCGACCATGGCGTCGGCGACCACGAACTGCTTCTCGGCGAGGGCGCGGTAGACGGCCGCCACCTCGCCGCCCGCCGTCTCGGGCGAGCGCGCCCAGTCCCGCGGCCACGGCGCCTTCTCGCCGAGCCAGGCGGCGAGCCCCTCGGTGCGGCGGGCCAGTTCCTCGCGCGAGACGTCCCGGCCCACCGGCACGGCGGTCAGCCCGGCGCCGACGACCGCGTCGGTGCAGGATGGCGGGGCGGCCATCCTGACGTCGTGCCCGGCGGCCCGCGCCGCCCAGGCGAGCGGCACCATCGGCAGCAGGTGGGACGATCCCGTCCAGGTCGCGAACAGTACGCGCATGTGCCTCTTCTTCCATGTCCGGTGTGCCGGAGGGCGGCCATCGCCCCCCGCGCGGGCGCACCCCTCAGACCGGGGGCGCCGACAGGTCCTGCCACAGGTCGGCGACCGCGTCCTCCGGGCGGCGGTGCGGCGACCAGCCGAGGAGGTCCCGGGCGAGCCGGATGTCGACCTCGAGGCATTCGGGCGGGGCCGCGGCGTCACCCTGCGGGAGCGGCTGTTCGATGATTTCCGCGGGTACTCCGCTCACCTTGATCAGCAGCTCCACCAGGGAGCGCACGGCGACGGCCCGGCCGCTGCCGATGTTGACGACGCGGGCGCGGGCCCCGGAGCGGGCGGCGGCGCGCACGGCTGCCGCCGCGTCGGTGGCGTCGACGAAGTCGCGGGCCGCGCGCAGCGGGGTGAGCCGGATCTCGGCGGTGCGGCCCTCGCGAGCGGCGAGCCGCAACTGGTGCGCGACCCGGCCGAGCAGGCTCGCGACGGGTGAGCCCGGCCCGGCGATGTTCGCCATCCGCAGCACGAGGGCGTCGACGTCGCCGCGCCGGGCCGCGTTCAGGACGAGGTCGGTGCCGCGCAGCTTGGTCTGCCCGTACGCGGTGGTGGGGTGGGTCGGCGTGTTCTCGTGGACGGGCCGGCCCGCGTGGGCGGGGGCGTACTCGTTCACGGAGCCCAGGTGGACGAGGCGTACAGGGGCGGTGGCCCGGCGCAGTCCATCCAGCAGACATCGGACCAACTTCACGTTGGCGACGACCATCTGCGCCTCCGACGCCGCCCACACGGCGCCCGCGGCGTTCACCACCACCGAGGGGCGGCCGTCGGTGAGGGCGCGAGCCAGCTCCGCGGGCGGGGTCGCGCACAGGTCCAGGGCGAGGGCACGCGTCCCCGGGGGGATCGAGGACGCGTGCCGGGACACGGCGATCACGTCGCTGTGCTCGTCCCGGAACGCAGCGCACACGTGTCTGCCTACGAAACCGGTTCCGCCCAGTACGACCACCCGGGCGGGGCCGCCCGTGGGGGTGTCGTGCTGGTCTGTGGCGTTGCCGAACATGGGGACCTCCGCGCACCCGGTGCCTGTCCGCCCCTGTCGTGCCGCCGGGGGCGGCGGGTCGCTGCGGGGCGCCTCGGCATGGTCCCCGGTGGGGTTCAAGGCTGTGTCCACGGTGCCTCGTGGCCGGAGGCGGCGGGGGCATGGCTGCCTCATCGCGGCGGGTCAGCGAGGTGCGGGCGGGAGGGGCCGGCCGCACCGTTCCTCGCGCGCCCCCTCGGGGCGGCCCCCCGGCATCGCTCCCGCCGTACCGGTCTCCCCTACGGGGCCTCAATCGAGAATCGAACGGTGCTGCCTACGTTGCCCGGACTATGGACATTCGGGAACTCGCGGTGCCGCGCGCCTGGCGGATCACACCGCAACAGCACTCCGACCGCCGCGGGTCGTTCTTCGAGCTGCACCGGTACAGCCGGGCGGCCGAGGAGACGGGACGGCCCTTTCCGGTCGCGCAGGTGAACTTCTCCAGCTCCCGGCGGGGCACGCTGCGCGGTATCCACGGCACGGTGACGCCACCGGGGCAGGCGAAGGTGGTGACGTGCGTGCGGGGTGCGGTCCTCGACGTCGTCGTGGACACGCGCATCGGCTCCCCCACGTTCGGCCGGTACGACATGACGCGACTGGACGCCGCATCGGGTGCGGCGGTCTACCTGTCCGAGGGGCTCGGCCACGGGTTCCTCGCGCTGACCGACGACGCCTGCGTGTGCTACCTGTGCTCCTCGGAGTTCGTACCGGGCAGCCAGGTCGACATCAACGCCCTGGACCCGGACCTGGACATCGACTGGGGCCTGACGGAGGCTCCGCTGATGTCGGACAAGGACGCCGCCGCGATGAGCCTTGCCGAGGCCGCCGCGGCGGGGCTGCTGCCGACGTACGAGGAGTGTCTCGCCCTGGAGGCGGAACTGCGCGGGTCCGGATGACGCCGGCCCGCCTGCGGGTCGCACCGGCCCCCGGGCCCGGCACGGCCGGGCGGCTCCCACCGGGCCGCCTGCACAATGGTCGGGTGGCGAGTGGGGTACGGATCGGCATGCTGGGCGAGCTGGACGTCCGGACGGAGGACGGCGCGGCGGTGGCGGTGCCGGGCAGCAGGCTGCGCGCGCTGCTGGTGCGACTCGCCCTGGCGGACGGGCGGCCGGTGCCGAGCGAACTGCTCATCGGGGAGCTGTGGAGCGACGCCGACCGCCCCGCGGGCGCCGTCAACGCCCTTCAGGTCCTGGTGTCCCGGCTGCGCCGGACGCTGCCGGAGGGCCTGGTCGAGTCGCGCCCGCGCGCCTACCGTCTCGCGGTGCCGCCGGAGGCCCTGGACGTCCGGGAGTTCGAGGACCTGGCGGCGCGGGGGCGCTCCCTGCTCGGTGCCGACGACGTACGGGCCGCGGCGGCGCTGCGCGCGGCGCTCGCCCTGTGGCGCGGCCCCGCCCTGGCCGACCTCGACGACACCGGCTTCGTCCGCGGCCAGCGCGACCGGCTCGAGGAACTGCGCCTCGCCGTCACGGAGGATCGCGTCGAGGCCGAACTGTCCGCGGGGGACGGTGCCGGGCTCGTGCCCGAGCTGGAGGCGCTGGTCACCGCGCATCCGCTGCGGGAGCGTCCGCGTGCCCAGCTCATGCGCGCGCTGAGTGCCGCCGGGAGGCAGGCCGACGCCCTCGCCGCGTACGGGGACGCCCGCCGCCTGCTCGCGGACGAACTCGGCGTCGATCCGGGCCCCGACCTGGTCCGCGCACACCTGGCCGTGCTGCGCGGCGAGGCCGCGCCGCCGAGGCGCCGCCCGGCTCCCGCCGCCCCACGCGAACCGGGAGTTTCGGAGACCGCGAAGGGGCCGGGAGAGCCGGCGAGCGCGGAGCCGCCGGTGGTTCCCGCGCCGCGCCCCCGTACCAACATCCGGGCCCAGCTCACCCCCTTCATCGGCCGGGAGCGGGAAGTCGCCGACATCGAGCGCCTGGTACGCACCCGGCGGCTGCTCACGCTGGTCGGCCCCGGCGGCGCGGGCAAGACGCGGCTGGCGGCCGAGTCGGCGGCCCGGCTCGCGGAGGCGGTGCCCGACGGGGTGTGGCTGGTCGAGCTGGCCGCCGTTACCGAACCCTCCGACGTGCCGCAGGCCGTCGTGACCGCGCTCGGGCTGCGCGCGGGCGGGCTGATCGCCCCGGCCGGCACCAGCCCGCAGGGCCCACGGGACCGGCTGGTGGCGGCGCTGCGGGACAAGCGGACGCTGCTGGTCCTGGACAACTGCGAGCAGGTCGTCGACGCCGTCGCCGAGCTGGTCGACGCGCTGCTCGGGCAGTGCCCGCAGGTGCGGGTGGTCACCACCAGTCGGGAGCCCCTCGGTATCACCGGCGAACAGCTCGTGCCGGTGCTGCCGATGCCGGTGCCGGATCCGCTCACCCCGGCGGAGTCCGCCGTGCGCAGTCCGGTGGTGCGGCTCTTCGCGGAGCGCGCCGCCGCCGCGCGCCCCTCGTTCCGGGTCACCGAGGACAACGTGGGCGTGGTCCTGGACATCTGCCGTGCCCTGGACGGACTTCCGCTCGCCATCGAGCTGGCCGCGACCCGGCTGCGCTCGATGTCACCGCGGCAGGTCCGTGACCGGCTCGACGACCGGTTCGCGCTGCTCACCGCGGGCAGCCGGACGGCGCTGCCGCGGCAGCAGACGCTGCACGCGGTGGTCGACTGGAGCTGGGAGCTGCTGACCGCCACCGAGCGCGAACTGGCGGCCGCGTTCGCCGTGTTCCGCAGTGGGGCGGTGCTGCGGACGGTGGAGCGGGTGGCCGCCGACGATCCGGACGCGCGGCGCCCGACGGTACTCGGACAGGATGTCGTCGACGCGCTGACCGGGCTCGTCGACAAGTCCTTCCTGACCGTCACCGACACCGACGGTGAGCCCCGTTACCGGATGCTGGAGACCGTCCGCGCCTTCGCCCTCGCCAAGCTGGACACCACCGGCCGCGGCGAACGGGTCCGCCACCGGCACGCGGAGTTCTTCCTGGACCTCGCCGAGCGCGCCGAGCCGCAACTGCGCCGCCGCGACCAGCTCGACTGGCTGCGGGCGCTCACCGCCGAGCACGACGAGCTGGTGGCGGCGCTCGCCTGGGCCGTGGACCGGGGCGAGAGCCGTCTCGCGACCCGGCTGGTGGCGGCCCTCGGCTGGTACTGGTTCCTGCGCGGGCGCCGCCAGGAGGCCGCGCAGTGGGCCGGGCGCGCCCTGGCCCTCAACCCGGTCGAGGTGCCGCCCGCCGCGCGGGTCCTGGCCCTGGTCACCGCCGTACCGCAGCCGGACGACGCGGGCCGGGCACCCGAGGACTTCCACTCCCGCCTGACCGAGGCGCGCGCCCTCATCGACGGCATGGAGCGGGACGGGCACCCGTTCTCGCATCCGGCGCTCGGCCTGTTCGAGCCCATCGCGAGCATGCTCAGCGGCGACGGCTCGCTCCTCGAGTCGCTGGCCCGCCGGTCCGAGGACCCCGACCCGTGGGTGCGGGGACTGGCCCGGCTGCACCGCGGGCGGATCGCGATGACGCTGGGTGAACCGGAGCGGGCGGCGGCCGACTACCGTGTCGCCGCCGGCCTGTTCCGCGGGATCGGCGAACGCTGGGGCACGGCGCAGGCGCTGGTGGCGGCGGCGGAGACACCGGGCGTGCGCGGCGAGCCGGGCGCGGCGGTCGGCATCCTCGAGGAGGCGCTGCGTCTGGTCGCGGAGCTGGGCGACCGCGAGGACCAGGCCCTGCTGATGGTGCGGCTCGCCACCGAGCGGGCCCACGCGGGCGACCTGGAACGCGCCCGGGGCGAGTTGGCGGACGCGCTGCGCCTGGCGGACGAGCTGGGCGCGCGTGAGCAGCGGACGCTGGCGCTGTGGGCGACGGGCGAGGTGGCGCGCTGGGCGGGGGCGCCGGAGGAGGCGCGGCAGTGGCTGGAGCAGGCCCTCGCGGAGTTGGCTGCGTCGGGCCGGGGCGTGGACCGGGTGCACGCCCTGGTGCTCGTGTCGCTGGGCTTCGTCGAGGCCGCGGCGGGGCGCGCGACCGCCGCCCGGGAGCGGTTCGCCGAGGCGGTGGCGGCACTGCCGCCGGTGCCGGACCCCGGCGTCCTCGTCGGTCTGCTGGAACTGCTCGCGGAGACGGAACTCGCCGAGGGCCGTCCGGCACGCGCCGCCACCCTGTTGGGCACCGCCGGCGCGCTGCACGGTACGGACGGCGGTCTCGCCCGGCCGGATGCGGACCGCGTCACCGGGGCCGTGCGGCGTCATCTGCCCGAGGCCGAGTACGCCGCCGCGTACGGGCGTGGCGCCGCCACCCGCCGCGCCGCGGCGATCGCACTGCTGCGGGAGGCGGCCGGACGCCCCGAAACACCCGCGCCCTGAGCGCGGGTCACGGTGCGACCGCCCTCAGGCCAGTGCCTCCAGGGCCGGGACGAGCGCGGCCGGGGTGGGCTGAACGGTCATGGCGGTGCGCATCCGCTCGGCTCCCGCGCGTGGCTCGGGGTCGTGGAGCACGGTGCGCAGCGCGTCGGCGATGCCTGCGGCGTCGAGCTGGTCGGCGGCGGTGAGGTTGATCCCGGCGCCGACGTCGGCGACTCGCCGACCGCACTGGGCGAGGGCCGGGTTGAACTGTGGCAGCACGACCTGCGGCAGCCCGTGCGCGAGCGCGGTGAGAGCCGTACCGGAGCCGCCGTGGTGGACGACGGCCGAGCAGCCGTCGAGGAACAGGTGCAGCGGTGTCGGTTCGACCAGCCGGACCGACGGTGGCAGGTGGCCTACCCGCTCACGTAGCTCGGCGGCGAGCGGGACGAGCAGTTCGACCCGGTCGAGGCCGGCCGTCGCCGTGGCGAGGGTCTCCAGGAGGGTGAGCCCCCCGAGGTGTGCGGGCATGCTGCCGAGGGACACGCAGATCCGGGCGGGGCCGCCGGGGGTCCGCCGGGCCCAGGGCGGCACCGATCCGGTGCCGTTGAACGGCACGTGCCGGGCCGTCATGGCGGGCGCGGCCTCGGGGAACTGGAGTCCGGGCGGGCACGGGTCGACGATGGCCGCCGGGTCGGGGAGCCCGTCGGGCAGGCCGAGGCGGTCGCACAGGTCCGCGAGGGCTTCGCGGGCGGGCCCGGCGGCCTCGGTGGTCATGGTCTCGGGGCCCCAACGGTGCACCACCACCGGCACGTCGAGCACACCACCGAGGACGCGCGCGCCGAACTCCAGCGGGTCGGCGACGATCAGGTCGGGCCGCCACCGGCGCCCCACCGACACGTAGTCGTCGATGACGCCCTCGACGCGCTGCCGCCAGCGAGCGGCGAGCTGTTCCCAGGTGGGTTGCCAGACCCCGCCGGGCACGGCGGCCTGTTCCTTGGCGACCTGCGCCATCTTGCGGCGCCGTTCGGCCTCCAGCCGCTCGCTGCCGACGACGGCGGTGAGCAGTCCTGCGGACTCGGCGTGCGGGAGGAGGTCGGGCTGGCAGACGAGCAGGACGTCGTGGCCCGCGGCCCGCAGCGCGTCGGCCAGCGGCACCATGGGCAGCAGATGGCTCGGTACGGAGACCGAGGCGAAGAGCACCCGCACGGCGCTCAGCCCGCCAGCTCTTCGAGCATCGGCACCAGGTGCGCGGGCGTCGGCATCGCGGCCATCTCGTCGCGCAGCTTGGCGGCGGCCGTGACGTGGCCGTCGTCGTCGAGCAGGGCGCGCAGTGCCGCCCGCACCTGCTCGGGGTCGTTCTGCGTCCCGGCCTCGTCGAGGGCGCGGCCCACGCCGGTCGCGACGACGCGGTCGGCGACGACGAACGTGTCGGTGATGCCGGGCAGCACGAGCTGCGGCAGGCCGAACGCGGAGGCGGTGAGCGTGGATCCGGCACCGCCGTGGTGCACGACCGCGTCACAGGTGTCGAGGAAGAGGTTGAGCGGGGCCGGGTCGACGACGCGTACGTTGCCGGGCACGGGCCCCAGCTCGCCCTGGAACTCGGGCTCCAGCGTCAGCACCAGTTCCACGTCGTCGAGCGCGCCGCCGGCCTCCGCGACGGTCCGCACCAGCGGCAGCCCGTTCAGTGCCGCCGTCAGCCGTCCGAACGTCACGCACACCCGGCGCCGCCCGAAGGGCTTCTCCGCGGCCCACTCGGGCAGCGAGCCGGAGCCGTTGAAGGGCACGTACCGCATGCCCTGGCTCGCCGGGGCCTCAGGGACCTGGAGACTGGGCGGGCAGGGGTCGAGGACCAGGGCGGGCCGGGGCAGCCCGTCGAGGCCGAGCCGGCCGAGCATGGTACCCATGGTGCGGGCGGCCATCTCCTGGCCGGGGAAGCCCGCCGGGTCCACGCCCCAGCGCCGGTTGACCACCGGGATCCGCAGGACACCGCCGACGAGCAGCGCGCTGAATTCCAACGGGTCGGCGACGATCAGGTCGGGCTTCCACTCCCGGGCCAGCGCGAGGTACTGGGAGACCATGTAGCGGCAGTGGATGAGCCAGATCTTGTTGACGTCGTCCCAGTGGCCGTCGCGGACCCGGGTGTGCCCGACCTCGATCGGCCTCTTGCCCTCGGGCAGCCCCGAAGTGAGCGGTTCGAGTGCGTCGAACCACTCGCCGACGACGGCGGTGCACAGCCCCGCCCCGTGCGCCGTCCCCACGATGTCCGGCTGCCCCGCGACCAGGACGTCGTGCCCCGCCGCGCGCAGCGCCCATCCCAGCGGGATGGAGGGAGCGAAATGAGTGGACACGGGGGTGCTCATGAGCAGGACGCGCATGGGGGTTCTCCCTCACCGGCTGACGATCGGACGACATGCGCCGTCCATCGTCAGCACGGGCGTCCAGCCTCGATCGGGCCCGGGTGGAGGCCTCCGGTGGCCCCGGAGGGCAGCGGGGCCGCACGGCGGGCTCCGCCACCGGCTCGGGGGACAGCGTGCCCCGCCCCGCCCCCGGCCTGCTCTCGTGGCGCTACTTGGCCAACAGGCGGTACAGGGAACGCCGAGCGTCCACGAGAACCCCCCGGACCTCCGCGTAGCGGTCGTCGTCGGCCTCGTACAGGGCGTGCCGCACCGCGGTGACCACGTGCTCGCACAAGACGTCGATCTCCCTGGTCCGCGCGTCCCCCGCGCATGCCACGCCCTGCCAGACCGCTTCCGCCTGCCGGCGGTTCTCCTCGACGTGGACGCGTCCCGCCTCGCTGAGGCGGAAGCCGCGGCGCCCGCCGCCCTCCACGGGCTCGATCAGTCCGTCCTTCTCCAACTGTTCCAGTGCCGGGTAGACCGCACCGGGGCTGGGCCGCCATGCGCCGTGGCTGCGCTCGGCGATGCGCTGGACGATCTGGTTCCCGTTCAGCCGCTCCTCCTCGGCGAGCAGCGTCAGCGCGGCCGTACGGATGTCACCGCGCCCCGGCTTGTACGCGCGCAGCGCGGTCGTCCCCGCGGGCGGCCCGGCGGGCCGCATCGCCATGGGCGCGGAGCCCACCGCGGCCTCCGGCGGCAGCGCCGACTCCGCGCGCGGGGCGACGGGCGGCACGGCACGGATCTCGGCGGACTCGACGGTCGGGGGGATCTCGGCGTCGTTCATCACGGACCACCTGCTCTCATCTACAGAAGTTCTACAGAAGAAGCTGACGACATGAACATTACCTCTAGAACTTCTATAGAACAACCACTGAGGGCGGGCACCCGGGGCCGCGGACAGCCGCGTGCGGCCCGGCTCAGCCCCCGCTCAGCCCGCTGACAGCTCCGGCTCAGCCACGCCCTCCACGGTGGCAACCGGACAAGCGAGGCCCCATCGCCTCGCCCCGCCGAAGAAGGAGCCACGCGGAGATGACAGGACCAATCGCCGCCAAGGCGTCCCCCGCGCCCGGGGCCGCGAAGGCGATGTCACCGAACATGATCAAGCTGACCTCAGCCAGCGCCCTCGGCATCCTGCTGCTGGCCAGCCTCGACCAGACCATCGTCGGCAGCTCGGCGTGGACGATGGCCCGGGACCTCGACCCCGTGCACGGCCTCGACCTGCTGCCCTGGCTGTTCACCGTCTACCTGCTGGCGTCCACCGCCACGCAGCCGCTGTACGGCAAGCTCAGCGACGTCTTCGGGCCGAAGAAGGTGTTCCTCTTCGCCACCGGCCTGTTCCTGGTGGGCTCGATGCTGTGCGGCGCCGCCCAGGACATGCGGCAGCTCATCCTGTTCCGCGCGGTCCAGGGTCTCGGCGCGGGCGGCCTCGTCGGCGTCACCCTCGTCATCGTCGCCATGATCTCGCCCCCGAAGGACCGGGCCCGGCGCTCGGGCCTCGGCGGCGCGATCATCGGTGGCGGCAGTGTCGCGGGCCCGCTCCTTGGGGGTGTGGTCAGCGAACACCTGGGGTGGCGCTGGTTGTTCTTCATCAACCTGCCCCTGGGCATCGCGGCCGTCGCGGTCATGGTGTACGCGCTGCACCTGCCCGCGGGCGCGCGGCGCAAGGAGCCCGTCGACGTGGTCGGCGCGGTGCTCATCGCCGCCGCGGCGAGCGGGCTGCTGCTGGTCACCGACTGGGGCGGCACCAAGTACTCCTGGACGTCGCCGCTGATCCTCGTGATGGGGGCCGGGGCCGTACTGGTCTCCGTGGCGTTCGTCTGGTGGGAGCGGCGGGTGCCCGCGCCGATCCTGCCGCTGTCGCTGTTCCGCAACCCGGTCTACCGCACGGTGACGCCGCTGCAGATCGTCACCGGCCTCGCGGTGATGTCCGCACCGGTCTACCTGGCGACGTACATGCAGATCGCGCGGTCGCAGACGCCGACCAGCTCGGCGATGTTCACGGTGCCGCTCGCGCTCGGGCTCGTGATCTTCTCCACCTCGGGCGGCCTGTGGATCGCCCGCTCCGGCCGCTACCGCATGGTCCTCGTGATCGGCAACCTCCTGTGCACCGCGGCGCTCGCGCTGCTGGGGCTGCTCGGTGAGCACACCTCGCCGTGGGTCATAGCGGTCGACCTGTTCCTGCTCGGCTCCGGGCTCGGCGGCCTGATGCAGGTGTCGATCCTCGCCGTGCAGAACGCCGTGGAAGCACATGAGTTGGGCGTCGCCACGACATCGGTTCGGTTCCTCGGCCGGATGGGACAGGCGCTCGGCACCGCGCTTCTGGGTGTGCTGCTCAACGCCTCCTTCGACGACAAGCTGCCCGGTGAGGTGTCGGACCGGCTCGGCGGGAACGTGTCGAACCTGGGCTCGGTGCAGGAGTTGCCGGCGTCCGTGCGGGACAGCGTCGTGGACGCGTTCGTCTCGGCGAACCACGTCATGTACCTCACCGCCGCCGCGGTGTCGGTCGTCGCCGTGGTGCTCTCCCTTTTCGTGAAGGAGACGATGCACGACGCGAAGAGGAGCTGGACGGAGGCGGACGCCGAGACGAGCGCCGCTCCCTCCAAGGGCTGACCTCGGCCCCGACCCGACCGCGGGGCGGTACGCGCTTCCCCCGAGCGCGACCGCCCCGCTCCTCTTTTCGCGGTGCTCAGCGCGCTGCCAGCCGCTCCAGGGGGGCGACCCACGCGGAGGGGGCGGGCTGAGCGGCGGCGGCCGAGGCCAGCCCCCGCGCGGCGCGGGCGGGCCCGGGACCGGAGAGGAGCGCGGTCGCGGCCGCGCGGATCCGGTGCTCGCCCTGCTCGTCCTCCCTCAGCAGGGCCCCCGCCCCGGTCGCCGCAAGGCGCTCCCCGTGTTCGACGAGGTACGGCGCCTGCGGCAGCACGAGCTGCGGCAGCCCGAACGCCGTCGACGTCAGCGCCGTACCCGCCCCGCCGTGGTGCACCACCAGCACGCACCGTTCAAGGAAGAGCGTCAACGGAACGTCCTCGAGGAACACCACGCCGTCCCCCGCCCCGCCCACCCCCTCCCGGGTCCCCGCGGGCGCCGCGACGACCACCGGGCCCGGCGCGCCCGGCCCGCTCAGCGCGCGCAGCGTACGGCGCAACAGCTCCGCCCCGCCCAGCGCGAGCGCCCGCGTGCCGAAGGAGACGCAGACGGCGCCCTCGGAACACCCCCGCGGGGACGGCCTGCTGCCGCCGCCGTTGTACGGCACGAAGCGGATCCCGGCGCCCGGGCTCAGCTCCGGGGACTGAAGCCCCGGCGGGCACGGGTCGAGGATCAGTGCCGGGTCCGGCATTCCCGCCCCGGTGAGTGGCGCGAGCACCTCCCGGGCCCGGCTCCAGCGCTCGTCACCGTGCGCGTCCACCCCCCAGCGGTGATGTACGAAGGGCACCCCCAGCTCACCGGCGACGAGCGGAGCCGCGAACTCCAACGGGTCCGCCAGGATCAGATCGGGACGCCACCCGCGCGCCGCCGCCAGGGCGGGAGCGAGTACGTGGTCCATCCGCTCCCGCCACCGCGCCGCGAACATCGCCCAGGGCGGGGCGCCCTCGTCGGCCGACGGCTCCGGCCGCTTCCCCGACTCGTCCCGGGGCCGGTGGCGTTGCTCCGCGGCCCCCGCCCCCGCGGCCCGGCGCCGCCTGCCGATGTCGTCGTACACGCCGCCCACCACCGTGACGTTCAGCCCGGCCCCCCGGGCGGTGGCCGCCACGTCCGGCTGGCAGAGCGCGAGCACCTCGTGGCCGGCGGCACGCAGCGCCCACGCGAGGGGCACCATCGGAGTGAGGTGGGTGGGCACCGGACTGGTCATGACGAGGACGCGCACGGGGTTCCTCCGCGGTCGGGTTCAGGGCGCCGGAACCATCGCAGGCGCCCCTCGACGACGGCTGGAAGGCCGGGCGGCGGTCCCTGCCCAGCTCGACCGGCCCACCAAATCCACGCGAACCCGCGGTGATGTGCTGCATCCCGGACCGCTCGCTTCCGTCGCCCACCGGCCGGAAGGAGCACACTCCTCGGCCTGGAGGGAAAGCCATGAAAGGGATCGTGCTCGCGGGAGGCAGCGGCACGCGGCTGTATCCCACGACACTCGCCGTGTCCAAACAGCTCATGCCGGTCTACGACAAGCCCACCGTCTACTACCCGATCTCGGTGCTGATGCTCTCCGGGATCACCGACATCCTCATCATCTCGTCGCCGGACGACCTGCCGCAGTTCCAGCGTCTGCTCGGCGACGGCAGCAGCCTCGGCGTGAACTTCACCTACGCCGTGCAGGAGCGGCCCAACGGCCTCGCGGAGTCGCTGATCATCGGTGCCCCCCACATCGGGGACGACTCCGTCGCGCTCGTGCTCGGTGACAACCTCTTCCACGGGCCCGGCCTGTCCCCGCTGCTTCAGCGCAACGCGCGCGACGTCGACGGCTGCGTCCTGTTCGGCTATCGGGTCAGCGACCCGGAGCGCTACGGCGTCGGCGAGGTCGACGACCAGGGGCGCCTGGTGTCGATCGAGGAGAAACCGGCCGTGCCCCGCTCCAACCAGGCGGTCACCGGACTGTACTTCTACAGCAACGACGTGGTGGACATCGCCAAGAACATCCGGCCGTCGGCCCGCGGCGAGCTGGAGATCACCGACGTCAACCTGCGCTACCTGGAGCAGGGCCGGGCACGCCTCGTGGAGCTGCGCCGCGGCTTCACCTGGCTCGACACCGGCACCCCCCAGGCGCTGCTCACGGCGAGCCAGTTCGTCGGCATCCTGGAGAGCAGGCAGCGCGTGCGCATCGCGTGCCTGGAGGAGATCGCCCTGCGCATGGGCTACATCGACGCCGACGCCTGCCACCGCCTCGGCGAGCGGCTCGGCACGTCCGACTACGGACGGTACGTGATGGAGGTCGCCCGCGCCTGGCGCCCCTCCACCACGGCAACGCCCCAGCTCGCCGGGGCGTGACGCGTCCTCACTGAAGCATGATCAGGGACAAGGACACGGCCTTGTTGACGGCATCGAGCCGGGACACGGCGTGCAGCTTCACGAAGATGTTGTGCAGGTGCCGTTTCACCGTCCCTTCGGAGATGCCCAGTTGACGGCCGATCTGCGCGTTGGTCATGGCTTTGCCGACCAGTTGGACGACCTCTCGCTCCCGCAGGGACAGCGAACCGTGCTCCTGCGGAGCGGAGGACGACAGGGCAAGGCCGCGGGACGGCTGGGACCGGGCGCGAGCGGGCGGCGCGTACGACTCCGGGGCCACGCCCCACGACGCGCCCGGGGCACCGGCCGCACGCGACCGGCCTCGACGCGGAGGCGCTGCGCGCGGCGGCC
>NZ_BNBT01000070.1 GCF_014656095.1 Streptomyces longispororuber | reverse complement strand
GCCGGCCCGCGCCCGGGCCGCGGGCCTTCCTCGGGCTGCCCGAGCACGCCGCGCGCAGCCCGCGCGGGCGGCACGAGGTGGCGCTCACCTTCCATGGCCAGGGCGACCCGGCCACCGCCCGGGCGCTGCTCGCCGAGGCCGAGCGCGCGGGGGCCCGCGTGACCGTCCTGGCCGTCGGCACCTGGCTGGACGCCCACCCCGAGCTGGCCCGCCGCGTCCTCGACGGCGGCCACGACCTGGGCAACCACACGCTCAGCCACCGCACCGTCAACGCCCTGCCCGAAGCCGAGGCCTACGCCGAGATCACCGGCTGCGCCGACCGCCTGCGCCGCCTCACCGGCGGCATCGGCAGTTGGTTCCGCCCCTCGCGGGCGGCGCGCGCCACCCCGCTCGTCGCCCGCCTCGCCCGCCGCGCGGGCTACCCGCACGTCCTGTCGTACGACGTCGACTCCCTCGACTTCACCTCGCCCGGCGCCCCGGCCATCACCCGCAAGGTCGCCGCGGAGGTCCGTGCGGGCTCGGTGGTGAGCCTGCACTTCGGGTACGCGGACACGGTCGCCGCGCTCCCCGCCGTCCTGGAAGAACTCCACCGCCGCGGACTGCGCGCGGTCACGACCACGGAGCTGCTCACCTGATGCCGAACCTCTCCCGCACCCTGCCCCCGCACCCCTCCCGGACCCGCACCGCCCGCACCCGGGCCCTGCTCGCCGTCACCGCCGCCACCGCCGTGCTCGCCGCGCTCGCGGCCTGCGGCACCGAGGGCGGCGACCGCCGCGACGAGGCGCTCGGCACCGAGCGCGCCCCCCGGCCCGCCGAGCCGAAGAAGATCCACGGCCTGCCGGGCATGCCGCCCGTCCTCGACCCCAAGGACGTCTACGCCGCCGACCGCCCCAACAAGCTCTCCCCGGTGGTCAAGGACTTCCCCTCGCGCGTCTACGTCCCCAACACCAACTCCAACACCGTCTCCGTCATCGACCCCACGACGTACGAGGTGATCGACACCATCCCCGTCGGTGTCCAGCCGCAGCACGTCGTGCCCTCCTGGGACATGAAGACGCTCTGGGTCAACAACAACCGCGGCCACACCCTCACGCCCATCGACCCGAAGACCGGCGAGGCGGGCAAGCCCGTCAAGGTGCACGACCCGTACAACCTCTACTTCACGCCCAACGGCAGGTACGCGGTCGTCATGGCGTCCATGGACCGCGAACTCGTCTTCCGCGACCCGCACACCATGGAGCGGAAGAAGACCGTCCCCGTGAGCTGCTACGGCGTCAACCACGCCGACTTCTCCCTCGACGGGCGCTACTTCATCGTCTCCTGCGAGTTCAGCGGCGAGCTGCTCAAGGTCGACACGGAGAAGATGAAGGTCGTCGGGCAGCAGAAGCTCCCCTTCAAGGGCGCCATGCCGCAGGACGTCAAGATCTCCCCGGACGGCGAGAAGTTCTACGTCGCCGACATGATGGCCGACGGCATGTGGGTCCTGGACGGCGACACCTTCGGCAAGCCGAGGCTCCTGCCCACCGGCAAGGGCTGCCACGGCCTGTACGTCGGCCGGAACTCCCGCGAGATGTACGTCTCCAACCGCGGCGAGGGCACGGTCTCCGTCTTCGACTTCCCGAAGAACAAGCTCACGAAGAAGTGGCGGCTGCCGGACGGCGGCAGCCCGGACATGGGCGGCGTCTCGGCCGACGGCCACACGCTGTGGCTCTCCGGCCGCTACGACTCCGAGGTCTACGCCATCGACACCCGCACCGGTGTCCAGGTCGCCCGCATCCCCGTCGGCGGCGGCCCCCACGGCCTCGCGGTCTACCCCCAGCCCGGCCGCTACTCCCTGGGCCACACCGGCATCTTCCGCTGACGGCGGCCCGCACGGCTCCCCTCAGCCGGCCAGGAACAGGGCCTCCGCGCCCACGGGCCGGTACCCCGCCGCCTGGAACGCCCGTACGCCACGGGCGTTCCCCGCGGCCTGCTGGGCCCAGACCACGTCACCGCGGGGCACGAGATGCCGCGCGGCCACGGCGAGCGCCCGCCCGAGACCCCGGTGCCGCGCGCCCTCGTCGACCTCGACGGCGGCCTCCCACCGCCCGGCCACACCCCGGCCGAGCACGAGGACCCCGCCCCCGGCCGAGACCCACACCCGTACGTCGTCCCGCTGGCCCCGGGCGCGGACCACCCGGGGGTGGCCGGGCTCGTCGAGTTCGCGCAGGCCGAGCGCCGGGTCGGGCGGCCCCGGCAGGGCCCCGGCGGCCGTCAGCAGGTCGATGGTGTCCGTGGCCCGGCCCGTGCGCTCCTGGAACGCCAGCAGGAACCGCGGGCTCATGGTCGCGGCCAGCGGGTCGCCGGCGACGGCGGCCGTCGCGGACCGCACCCACGCCGGGTCCTCGTCGGTGAACACCACCGTGTGCGCCGTGAACGCGAGCACCCCGGCGTCACGGGGGGAAGGCTGCGGCACGACGGTCGTACCGCCGTCCGCGGGCGGGAACTCCCCGCGCGCCGCCGCGGCGAGAATCCCCGCGAGTGCCCCCGTTGTGCCGGTCATGGCCGTACTCCTTGCAGTCGCTCCCCGGGCCGGCCGTTACCCTAACCCCCGTCAACAAGTACGACGATAGGGGTGGACCCGGTGGCGGACATCGAGGAAGCACGCAAGCAGTTCGACCGGTTCGACGCGGACGGCGACGGCTACATCACGGCGGCGGAGTACAAGACCGCCATGGCCCAGATGGGGGACTGGAACGTCACCGAGTCGGTGGCCGAGGCCATCATCAAGTCCAAGGACGCGAACGGGGACAAGCTGCTCTCCTTCGAGGAGTTCTGGGCCGGGCTGAACAGGGCCTGACACACCGCGCGCCGGCGCGGAGCGGGGGCCGCGCCCGGCAGCCGGGTGCGGCCCCCGCCGCCTCCGCGCCGGAACAGGGCATACCGTCGGCGCTCGCCTCGGTGGCCTCCGGCACCGTGCGGCGGGCGGGGCCGGGTCAGGGGGCGGCCCAGTCGCGCATCGCGGCCTGGTCGGGGAAGTCCGCCACGTTCTTGTCCAGCGGGGTCGACGTGTACTGGTGGATGCGCCACCTGGCGCGGATGCGGGGCTTGCCCGCGGTGACGTAGTCGGCGATCCAGAGGCCGTCGCCGGCGTACGACGTCGTGTCGCGGTTGAGCCAGAAGTCCCGGTTCGTGTACAGCAGGGTCCGGTGGTGCGGGCGCAGCCGCTTCACCTCCTTGATGAAGCGGTCCTTCTCCGCGTTCGTGGCCGCCGTGTGGTCGCCCGTCCACTCCCAGTCCACGGCCAGGAACTCGCCCGCCCGCTCCGGGGCCTTGGCCACGAAGTACTCCGCCTGGGCCGTGATGTTGCCCGGCCACAGGAAGTGGTAGAAGCCGACGACGCAGCCGGCGTCGCGGGCGCGCGCGGTCTGGGCGGAGAGGCGGGGGTTGATGTAGGAGCGGCCCTCCGTCGCCTTGACGATGACGAAGGAGATGCCTTCCGTGGAGAACGAGGACTGGTAGGAGCTCACGTCGATGCCGCGCAGCATGGGGTGGCCTCCGGGAGTGGGGGGAGGGTACGAGGAAGCGTGCGAGGGGAGGGAAGGGGAGGGGGACCGGCGGGGGCGCGGTGGGGGGTTCGTCCCGGCGGTCGGTGAAACGTGAAATGTTGACGGTGGGTTGACCGTTCCCCGAATCAAGCCTCGCCATCCATACTTGAGGGCCCTTCCCGCACCCCCCACCCCCAGGGGAGCCCCATGGCCCTCAGCCGTCGCGCCTTCCTCACCACGGTCGGCGCCACCGCCTCCGCCGCGCTCGTCGGCACCTCCGCCCCGCGCGCGGCCGCCCGTCCGCTCGACGTCCGGGCGTGGCTGGCGGGGGTGGACTCCGCGACCCCGTTGCAGCGGCTCACGATCCCCGGCACGCACGACTCCGGCGCCCGCTTCGGCGGGTGGTGGGTGGAGTGCCAGAACACGACCCTGGGACAGCAACTGACCTCCGGCGTACGCTTCCTGGACATCCGGTGCCGGGCCTTCGAGGGTTCCTTCACCATCCACCACGGGGCGTTCTACCAGCACCTCAACTTCGACGACGTCCTGACCGCCTGCCGGGACTTCCTGCGCGGACAGCCCACGGAGACCGTGCTGATGCGGGTCAAGCAGGAGTACTCGCAGGTGGGCGACACCGCGTTCCGGGCCGTCTTCGACGACTACCTGGACCGGCGCGGCTGGCGCCCCCTCTTCCACATCGGCGACGCCTGGCCCCGCCTCGGCGAGGTCCGCGGGAAGGTCGTGCTCATCGCCGACAACGGCGGTCTTCCCGGCGGCATCCGCTGGGGCGACGGGAACGTCTTCGACATCCAGGACGACTGGAACGCCGCTCCCGCCGCCAAGTACCCGAAGATCGAGGAGCAGTTCCGCGAGGCCGTGGGGCGGCCCGGGAAGCAGTACGTCAACTTCGTGTCCACGGCGGCCGGGCTGCCGCCGCGCTGGAACTCCGACACCCTCAACCCGCGCACGCACACCCTCCTGGAGAGCGCGGAGGGCCGCGCCTGGCGCGGGCTCGGCATCGTCCCGCTGGACTTCCCGAACACCCGTGCCGGCCTGCTGGAGTCCCTGATCGCGCACAACTGACCACGGCCACCGGCCGGGGGCGGCCGGGCGCCCTGCCGATGGCTGTGCCCCCGGGCACCGGCGAGCGGTCCGGGCCGGGCCCGGACCGCTCGCGGCGTGCTGCTTGTTGCTCCTTGCTGCTCCTCGCTAGGCCGTTCGGCCCGTCGGGTGGAAGTTGATGCGTTCACGGACGACGGGGAAGCCCGCCTTGGCGAAGTTCGCGGCCATGGGGAGGTTGCCCTGGTCCGTCGCTCCGCTGATGAACTCCGCGCCCTGCTCGACGAGGAAGTGGGCGCACTCCGCGAGGAGGTCGTAGGCGTAGCCGCGACCGCGCTGTTCCGGGACGACTCCGATGAAGCCGATGGTCGGGCCGGAGGGGTTGTGGGCCGGGATGTGGATGCCGGCCAGGTCGCCCTCCGGCGTGTGCGCGACCTGCCACCACTCCCGTGGGGAGGGGCACCAGTGGAAGAAGTCGAGCTCCTCCTGGGCGGCCTGGTCGAGGCCGCCCTCCTCGACGGCCTTGAGCGCGTGGGCGTCCAGGGTGGCGGAGTGGATGCGGCGCAGCGCGTCGAAGAACACGGTGTCGTCGGGTTCGGCGCGGAAGCGCAGGCGTCCGGGCCGCTCGGGCAGACCCCGCTCCGGGGTCCAGCGGTACAGGAAGCGCTCCACCAGGAGTTCGTACCCCGCGGCTCGCGCGGCGGCGAAGCGCGCCTCCGCGCCGGCGCGCAGGGCGGGCTCGTCCCGCCAGCCGCCGGGCAGGTTGATCTCCAGTTCGACCCGCCAGGGAGCGGAGCGCAGGAGCTCGGCCCCGGCCTCCTCCTCGCCCTCGGCCACGTCGAACCAGTTGATGTTGACGGGCTCCGCGTCGTCGGGCCCGCCCCACCAGGCGCCGCGTGCGACGACCTGGCCGTCGCGCAGGGCGACGCGCTTCCAGTCGGGGCGGAACCGGGTGCGCCGATGGGCCTCACGGGCGCCGAGGGGGTCGGGGAGTGCGTCGAAGAGATGGGCGTCGCTCGCGGAGAGCGCGCGGATGACCGGACCGGTCATGGATTCCTCCGGGATACAGGCTGCTCGGAGCGCTCCCGGTCAGAACCTCAGAACTGACGCATCACGCCGGGACACCGGAAGGGGGAGCGCTGGAAAGGTGTGAACCGCACGGCACTCGCCTCCTTCCATCCGTCTCAGGGCGTGGAGCCACACAGTACGTGATCTTCCGCGGATCCGTCCACGGATTTCCGCGCCCCGGCCGGCCGGGGTCCTCGGCGGCAGCCCGTAACCGCCCCGGCCGCGCCACGGACAAGGGGCGCCGGCCGGGGCCCGGGGCTCAGCACTCGATGATGTTCACCGCGAGGCCGCCCCGCGCGGTCTCCTTGTACTTCACGCTCATGTCGGCCCCGGTCTCCTTCATCGTCTTGATGACCTTGTCCAGGGAGACCTTGTGCGAGCCGTCGCCGCGCAGCGCCATGCGCGCGGCGGTCACGGCCTTCACCGCGGCCATGCCGTTGCGCTCGATGCAGGGGATCTGGACGAGGCCGCCGACCGGGTCGCAGGTCAGGCCGAGGTTGTGCTCCATGCCGATCTCGGCGGCGTTCTCCACCTGCTCGGGGGAGCCGCCGAGCACCTCGGCGAGGGCGCCCGCCGCCATGGAGCAGGCCGAGCCGACCTCGCCCTGGCACCCGACCTCGGCGCCGGAGATGGAGGCGTTCTCCTTGAACAGCATGCCGATGGCCCCGGCGGCGAGCAGGAAGCGGACGACGCCGTCCTCCTTCTCGGCCTCGGAGGCGCCGCCGGCCGCGAAGTTCATGTAGTAGTGCAGGACCGCGGGGATGATCCCGGCCGCGCCGTTGGTGGGGGCGGTGACCACCCGGCCGCCGGCCGCGTTCTCCTCGTTCACCGCCATCGCGTACAGCGTGATCCACTCCATGGCGCGGGCCTGCGGGTCGCCCTCGGCGCGGAGCTGGCGGGCGGAGTGGGCGGCGCGGCGGCGGACCTTGAGGCCGCCGGGCAGGATGCCCTCGCGGGACATGCCGCGGGACACGCAGGCCTGCATGACGCGCCAGATGTCCAGCAGGCCCGCGCGGATCTCGTCCTCGGTGCGCCAGGCCTTCTCGTTCTCCAGCATCAGGGCGGAGATGGAAAGGCCGGTCTCGGCGGAGAGGCGCAGCAGCTCGTCGCCGGTGCGGAAGGGGTACTTCAGGACCGTGTCGTCGGGCACGATCGGGTTCTCGCCCTCGGCGCCCTCCTGCTGGAGCACGGTCTCGTCGACCACGAAGCCGCCGCCGACGGAGTAGTACGTCTTCTCCAGGAGCAGCGTGCCGTCGGCGTCGTGGGCGGCGACCGTCATGCCGTTGGCGTGGTACGGCAGCGCCTTGCGGCGGTGCAGCACCAGGTCCTCGTCGAAGTCGAAGCCGATCTCGTGCATGCCGAGGACGTTCAGGCGGCCGGAGGCCTTGATCCGCTCGACGCGGTCGTCGGCCGTCTCCACGTCCACGGTGCGCGGGGACTCGCCCTCCAGGCCGAGCAGCACGGCCTTGGGCGTGCCGTGGCCGTGGCCGGTGGCGCCGAGGGAGCCGTAGAGCTCGGCCCGGACGGAGGCGGTGTGGGCCAGCAGGCCCTCGTTCTTCAGGCGCCGGGCGAACATGCGCGCGGCGCGCATCGGGCCGACCGTGTGGGAGCTGGACGGGCCGATGCCGATCGAGAACAGGTCGAAGACCGAGATGGCCACGAGAGAACTCCAATGGTGGTTGGTAGACGCCGTCGTCTGCCGGGCGGTGCAGAAGTACAGGTCGTGCGGGTGCTGCGGGTGCTGCGGTGCCCACGGTGCCGCGGGGTGTCGCGGGCGCGGGACGCGGTGCGGGGCACCCCAGCTCACTGTCCAGTGTGCGGGGTGCCCCGATGTTTCGTACCTATGGACTAAAGCGTACGAAATGACTGCGGGTTCACTTCAGGCCGGGGTACAGCGGGTGCTTGTCGGCCAGGGCGGTCACCCGGGCCTTCAGCGCCTCGGCGTCGAAGCCCGGCTTGAGGGCCTCCGCGATGACGTCGGCGACCTCGCGGAAGTCCTCGGCCGTGAAGCCGCGGGTGGCCAGGGCCGGGGTGCCGATGCGCAGGCCGGAGGTGACCATCGGCGGGCGCGGGTCGTTCGGGACGGCGTTGCGGTTGACCGTGATGCCGACCTCGTGGAGGCGGTCCTCGGCCTGCTGGCCGTCCAGCTCGGAGTGGCGCAGGTCGACCAGGACCAGGTGCACGTCCGTACCGCCGGACAGGACGGAGACGCCGTGCTCCGTGACGTCGTCCTGGACCAGGCGCTCGGCGAGGATCTTCGCGCCCTCCAGGGTGCGCTCCTGGCGCTCCTTGAACTCGGGCGAGGCCGCCACCTTGAAGGAGACCGCCTTGGCCGCGATCACGTGCTCCAGGGGGCCGCCCTGCTGGCCGGGGAAGACCGCGGAGTTGATCTTCTTGGCGAGCTCGGCCGTGGACAGGATCACGCCGCCGCGCGGGCCGCCGAGGGTCTTGTGCGTCGTGGTGGTGACCACGTGCGCGTGCGGTACGGGGGAGGGGTGCAGGCCCGCCGCCACCAGGCCGGCGAAGTGCGCCATGTCGACCATGAGGTACGCGCCGACCTCGTCCGCGACCCGGCGGAAGGCGGCGAAGTCGAGCTGGCGCGGGTAGGCCGACCAGCCCGCGACGATCAGCTTCGGGCGGTGCTCCTTGGCGAGCGCCTCGACCTGGGCCATGTCGACCTGGCCGGTCTCGTCGTCGACGTGGTAGGCGACCACGTTGTAGAGCTTGCCGGAGAAGTTGATCTTCATGCCGTGGGTCAGGTGCCCGCCGTGCGCGAGGTTCAGACCCATGATCGTGTCGCCCGGCTTGAGCAGCGCGAACATCGCGGCCGCGTTGGCCTGCGCGCCCGAGTGCGGCTGGACGTTGGCGTGCTCGGCGCCGAAGAGCTCCTTGATGCGGTCGATCGCGATCTGCTCGACCACGTCGACGTGCTCGCAGCCGCCGTAGTAGCGGCGGCCCGGGTAGCCCTCGGCGTACTTGTTGGTGAGGACGGAGCCCTGGGCCTCCATGACGGCGACCGGAGCGAAGTTCTCCGAGGCGATCATCTCGAGGGTGGACTGCTGGCGGCTCAGCTCGGCGTCGACGGCGGCGGCGACGTCCGGGTCGAGCTCGTGGAGAGGGGTGTTCAGAAGCGACATCGGAAGATCAGTCCTTACGCCGTGGTCGGTCAGCTACCGGAGAACTCGGTGTACTCGTCGGCGGAGAGCAGGTCGCCCGGCTCCTCGGCGACGCGCACCTTGAAGAGCCAGCCGCCCTCGAAGGGCGCCGAGTTCACCAGGGACGGGTCGTCCACGACGTCCTGGTTGGCCTCGACGACCTCGCCGGAGACCGGGGAGTACAGGTCGCTGACCGACTTGGTCGACTCCAGTTCGCCGCAGGTCTCACCCGCGGTGACCGTGTCGCCGACCGCCGGGAGCTGGACGAAGACGACGTCACCGAGCGCGTTGGCGGCGTGCTCCGTGATGCCGACGGTCGCCACGCCGTCCTCGGTGGCCGACAGCCACTCGTGCTCCTTGCTGTAGCGAAGCTGCTGGGGGTTGCTCATGGCGTGAATTCTCCTGTACGCGGACGTGTGCTGAGGAACGCGGGGATGTGCAGTCTTACGGAGTGAGACGGGACACACGGGACACGGTGGGCGCGCCGGGCCCCGGGGCGTCGACCCGGAGCCGGACGCGCCGGACCCCGGGACGTCCGGGCCGAGGGGCGGCGAGGGTCAGCCCCGGGACCGGACGGGTGTCACTTCTGCCGCTTGTAGAACGGCAGCGCCACGACCTCGTACGGCTCGTGGGTGCCGCGGATGTCGACGGCCACGCCCGCCGTGCCGGGCTCGGCGTGGGCGGCGTCGACGTACGCCATGGCGATCGGCTTGCCGAGGGTCGGCGACGGGGCGCCGGAGGTGACCGTGCCGACGACCTCACCGGCCACGACGACGGACATGCCCGAGCGCGGCACCCGGCGGCCCTCGGCGACCAGGCCGACGAGCTTGCGCGGGGGCGCGGACTCGGCGCGCTCGGCCGCGGCGGCCAGGGCGGCGCGGCCCACGAAGTCGCCGGCGTCCTTGACGTGCCACGTCTTGTCGAACTTCACGACCCGGCCGAGGCCCGCGTCGAACGGCGTGAGCGACGTCGTCAGCTCGTTGCCGTACAGCGGCATGCCCGCCTCGAGGCGCAGCGTGTCCCGGCAGGACAGGCCGCACGGCACCAGACCGGCGGGGGCACCGGCCTCCGTCAGCGCCTGCCACAGCTTCTCCGCGTGCTCGGGGGCGACGAACAGCTCGAAGCCGTCCTCGCCGGTGTAGCCGGTGCGGGCGATCAGGGCCGGGACGCCCGCGACGGTGCCGGGCAGGCCCGCGTAGTACTTCAGGCCGTCCAGGTCGGCGTCGGTGACTGACGTCAGGATTCCGGGGGACTCGGGACCCTGGACGGCGATCAGGGCGTAGGCGTCGCGGTCGTCACGGACCTCGGCGTCGAAGCCCGCGGCGCGCTCGGTGAGGGCGTCCAGGACGGTCTGGGCGTTGGAGGCGTTCGCGACGACCATGTACTCGGTCTCGGCGAGGCGGTAGACGATCAGGTCGTCGAGGATGCCGCCGTCGGCCTGACAGATCATGGTGTACCGGGCGCGGCCCACGGAGACGGAGCCGATGTTGCCGACGAGCGCGTGGTTCAGCAGGTCCGCGGCCTCGGCGCCGGTGACGGTGATCTCGCCCATGTGGGAGAGGTCGAACAGGCCGGCCTTGGTGCGCACGGCGTTGTGCTCGTCGCGCTCGCTGCCGTACCGCAGCGGCATGTCCCAGCCCGCGAAGTCGGTCATGGTGGCGCCGAGCGAGCGGTGCAGGGCGTCGAGGGCGGTGTGGCGGGGGCCACGTGCGGTCTGACTCATCAGTACAGGCTCCAGGGCATGACGGGCGAGGTCTTTCCTCCCCATCTGTCATAAACCTGAGAGGTTCACCACGCCGCACGCGTATAACGGGGCATGACTTGCACCTTGGGTGGAGCCGCCCCGTCGGCCGGGGGTGTGGCCCGCTTTTCAGATGTGCCTCGCCCGCGCGGTACGGGGCCTGAGAGATTCAAGGGAGGAACTTGCTCCTTCGGCGCCCCGCGACGCGGACGCGTCGTCGGGGACTCTCCCGCGCGGATTCAAACGGCCGGTATGGAGTTGGCGCGCACATCATTGCACGCGCCCCCGCTTCGCAACAGCCGCAACCGAGGAGTGCCGTGGTGCCGTCTTCGCAGGACATTACCTTCTCTTTACACTCGATGGAGAAGTACTGGTGACGAGTGACGTGAGCCGCATGGGGAGGCCGATCACGGTGCGCAGGAGCAGTGCTTACGCGACGACGACGGGCGTCGCGCTGCCCGAGGCGGGTGCGGTGCTGCCCGGCGGGGGCGTCGCGCTGCCCCCGCAGCCGGGCGTCCCGGCGCGCGAGGCCCTCGGGCACTACCCGCGGCCCGTGGTCCGCGACCTGCGGGCCCGTGCCGGGCGCGCCCCGCGCCGCCTGGTGTTCGCCGCGGGCGACGTGGTGGTGGTCTCCGGGCTGCCCGGCAGCGGCAAGTCCACGCTGATGCGGCGCGCGGTGGCGGGCCCGCGCGTGGACTCGCAGGACACCCGCGACCGCTGGGCGGCCCGGGTGCCGCGCCGGATCCCGTACGCGCTCTACCGCCCCCTGGTGCGCGTCGCGCACTACGCGCGGCTGCGCCGGGAGCTGCGCGCGGGCAGGGGCGTGGTCGTGCACGACTGCGGTACGCAGCCCTGGGTGCGCCGCTGGCTCGCCCGCGCCGCGGCCCGCCGCGGTGCGACCCTGCACCTGCTGCTGCTCGACGAGCCCACCCCGGTGGCCCTGGCCGGCCAGCACTCGCGCGGCCGCGGCGTCTCGCGCTACGCCTTCGCGCGCCACCGCAGGACCGTCGGGCGCCTGGTGTCCGCCGCCGAGCGCGGCCGGCCGCCGCACGGCTGCGGCTCGGCGGTGCTGCTGGACCGGGAGGCCGCCGGGGCGCTGCGGGAGATCGGCTTCGCGGAGCCGGGCGACGCGGAGTGAGGGCGGCCCCGGCGGCGGGCCCGAGGGCCGCGGCGGCCCCCGGACCGGGCGGCGTTAAGGTCGGGCCGCAGGACCGCACGTCGAGCAGGGGTACGAGACACATGGACTTTCCGGGGGACGTTCCGGGGCAGGCGCACGCCCATCCCTACGGCGGGTGGCCCGCCAACGAACTGGAGGAGGTCCTCGCGGCCTCGCTCGGCGCGCCGCCCTCCGAGGCGACCGGCGCGCGGATCGTCGAGGTCCTCGGCCGCAGCCGGGTGTGGATCCCGCTGCCCGGCGGCGGCGGCCCCGACAGCGCCACCCTCGACCTGCCGACGTTGGAGCTGCACGGTCAGGCCTATGTGCCGGTCTTCACCTCCGAGCAGGAGTTCCAGCAGGTCACCGGGGGGCGGATGGACTGCGCGGTGGCACCCGCGGTGGAGTTCGCGCGCGGGCTCCAGCCGGAGCTCGGCATCGCGCTCAACCCGGAGGGGACGGTGGCGGTGCCGCTGCCGCCCGCCGCGGTGGCGGCGCTGTGCCGGGTGGGGCGCACGGAGCTGGACGGCCCGGCGACCGGGGGGCGGGTCCGGCTCTACGAGCCCGACTGGCGGGACGACCCGGTGGACTTCCTCTCCGCCGCCTCCCGGGAGTTCGAGGCGGCCGGCGTGGTCCTCACCGCGCGCCGCTGCCTCGCCGTCGTCGAGGACGAGCAGCCCACCCTCTTCGTCGGCGTCGAGCTCTCCTCCTGGGAGGGCGACGCCCGCGACCTGCCCATGCGGGCCCTCTCCCGGGCCCTGACCGAGGCCGCGGCCCCCTGGCCCGTCAACCTGGTCCTCCTCGACGTGGCCCAGGACCCGGTGGGCGACTGGATGCGAACCCGAGTACGCCCCTTCTTCACGGCACCCTGAGGGCCCTTGCCGCCGAGGTCCGCGCCAGTTCCCAGCCGGTCCGGCGCTTGAGGACGAGGCCGAAGGCCGATGGAGGGTGCCAGCGCGGCCGTGGCTCAGTCGTGCGAGCCCCGCTGGGCGCCAGTTCCCAGCCCGTCCGGCGCTTGAGGACGAGGCCGGAGGCCGATGGGCGGTACTGGCCTCGGACCTTCGAGCCGCGCCCGGCGCCGGATTCCAGCCCGTCCGGCGCTTGAGGACGAGGCCGAAGGCCGATGACCGGGCCCGGGCGCGAGCCCGGAGCCAGGTTCGCCGGAACGCGGCCCCCCGAGAGGGGGGCGCGTGCGCACGGGCCCACTCCCGAGGCGCCCCGCCCGCTTAAGCTGGGAGGCATCACGCGGTCGGCCCACGGCCGCGCAGGCATGTCGCGAAGGGGCGGTTACGGGTGAGCGCGTCGGGCACGGCTGCGGCCGGAAAGGTCGAGCAGATGCTGCGCCAGGTGACGCCGGGGCGCTATGACGCGTACGAGGCGCTCCTGGGCGCGCTCGCCGAGGGCAAGGTGTGGATGCTGCTCTGGCACGGCCAGGCCGGTTCCCCCGACGCCCAGTACGGCAACATGGAGGTCGAGGGACACGGCTACGCCCCGTGCGTCACCTCGGCCCAGGAGCTCTCGGCCAGCGGCTGGAACCGCGGCTACGAGGTCGTCGGCGGCCTCGACGTGGCCCGCGCCCTGTACCCCGACCACTACGGCCTGTGGCTCAACCCGCACGCCCCCGGCGGCGGCGTCGGCGTCCCCTGGCTCGATCTGCGCCGCATCGCCTGCGGCCTCGACCTGCACCCCGCGGGCCCGCTGCGTCTCACCGAGCCGACCATAGAACTTCCGCAGTTCTACGCGCTGTTGACCCAGACCGCGCACCGCACCCCGGCGGTCCGCGCGCTGCGCCGGGCCTGGGTGCAGCCCGCCCTCGGCGCCCCGTACCTGGCCATCGGCCTGGACGTGTACGACACCTCGCCCGCCTCGGTGGACGCCGTACGCGCGATGATGCAGAAGTCCATCGGCGCCGTGCCCGAGGGCCTGCCCGTGTCGACGGTCGCGATGGCCGACCCGCACGACCCGGTCGCGATGTGGCTGCGCGCCCACACCCGTCCGTTCTACGACCGCGACGCGCAGGCGGCCCCCGCCCCCGCCGCGGGCGGATACGGCTATCCCGCCCAGTACTGAGGCGTTCGGGGAGAATCCGCGGAAATCCCTCCGCGCGCCGCCGCGGAGAACAGGACAGTGGCCGGATTCCGCTTCGTCGCACCGGCCTGATCAGCACCTCCGTGCACGATGTCCCCTTCTGGGGCCGGAGTGACCTAATGGGCCCGCGTGGTGCCTTGGCCCCCAACTGCCCCGTGTTCGCCCGGCGTTCAGTCTCGTCCGGATAACGGAACACCTCGATCAGCATCACGGTTGCGCATCCATTCCCCGACAAGTCTGGTAACAGATCACGACCCCGTTGAAGACTCCCGCACCAAGGGGCCTTCGCCCCTGTGTACGACGGACTGATCACGTCGCTACAGCGGCAAGTGCGGGCCGGTCACCGCCGGTTGAGAGGGGTCCCTGCCACGATGACGGCGCCATTGCATGACACACCTGCGGACGCGGAACCCACGGAGGACGTCGCTCCCGCAGCCGGTGCAGGGGTGAAGAAGGTCGAGGGGCGGTCCCTCAAGCAGATCGCCTGGAACCGGCTCAAGCGGGACAAGGTCGCCCTCGCGGGCGGGATCACCGTGCTGCTCCTGGTCCTGGTGGCCGTGTTCGCCCCCCTGATCGTCAGCCTGCTCGGGCATCCGCCGAACGACTTCCACCAGGAGGAGCTGGACGAGCTGACGAACCTGCCCAAGGGCGCGTTCGGCGGCGTGAGCGGCGACTTCCTCTTCGGCGTCGAGCCCAACAAGGGCCGTGACGTGTTCAGCCGCATCGTCTACGGCGCCCGCATCTCGCTGCTCGTGGCCTTCCTCGCCGCGATCGTCGCCGTCGTGCTCGGCACCCTCTTCGGCATCATCGCCGGCTACTTCGGCGGCTGGGTCGACGCCCTGATCAGCCGCGTGATGGACGTGCTGCTCTCCTTCCCGCAGCTCCTCTTCATCATCTCCCTGGTCTCGGTGCTGCCCGACGACTTCCTCGGCCTGCAGGGGACGAGCGTGCGCGTCGCGATCCTCGTCCTGGTCATCGGCTTCTTCGGCTGGCCGTACATCGGCCGCATCGTGCGCGGGCAGACCCTCTCGCTGCGCGAACGCGAGTACGTGGAGGCGGCCAAGAGCCTCGGCGGCGGCCGGCGGCACATCCTGTTCAAGGAGCTGCTGCCGAACCTGGTCGCCCCGATCACCGTCTACGCGACGCTGATGATCCCCACGAACATCCTGACGGAGGCGGCCCTCAGCTTCCTCGGCGCGGGGGTGAAGCCGCCCACCGCGTCCTGGGGCGGCATGCTGCGGGACGCCCTCGAAACGTACGAGCACGACCCGATGTTCATGGTCTTCCCGGGTGTGACGATCTTCATCACGGTGCTCGCCTTCAACCTCTTCGGGGACGGTCTGCGCGACGCGCTCGACCCCAAGGGAACCCGCTAGCAGTCCCCAACCGACTTGCCCCGGCCGCTGGTCAGGTGGCTCTTTCCATGGTTCTTCGGCAGCGACTAGCCAGGACCGCGAATCTCGGAGGTTGCGAGAAAATGCCCACAGTTTCCCCGAAACGGCGGCTCACCGCTGGTGCGGCCCTCGTCGTCGCGGCGCTGGTGACCACCACGGCCTGCGGCGGCGGCGACGGCGACGGTGACGGCGACGGCAAGGGCGCCGGCTACAACGCCGCCCTGAACAAGGTCGCCAACCCGTCCAAGAAGACGGGCGGCACCCTGCGCATGGTCGGCAAGCAGGACCTCGACTCGGCCGACCCGCAGCGCGCCTACTACGGCATGTCCTGGGACTTCATGCGCTTCTACACCCGCCAGCTCGTGTCGTACGACACCAAGCCGGGCAAGGCGAGCACGAAGCTGGTGCCGGACCTGGCCGAGTCCACCGCGAAGATCTCCGCCGACGGCAAGACCTACACCTACAAGCTGCGGGACGGTCTGACCTGGGAGGACGGCTCGCCGCTGACCTCCAAGGACGTCAAGTACGGCATCGAGCGCATCTGGGCCAAGGACACCATCACCGGCGGCCCCGGCTACCTGCGCCAGGCGCTCGACCCCAAGGGCGAGTACCCGGGCCCGTACAAGGACAAGTCGAAGGACAAGCTCGGTCTGAAGGCGATCGAGACGCCCGACGACAAGACCATCATCTTCAAGCTGCCCAAGCGCAACGGTGACTTCGAGCAGTTCCTCGCGATGCCGTCCGGCTCCCCGGTGAAGGCGGCGAAGGACACCAAGGCCAAGTACACCTCGCGGCCGTTCTCCTCGGGCCCGTACAAGTTCCAGACGTACAAGCCCGGCAAGAAGATCGTCCTGGTCCGCAACGACAAGTGGAAGAAGTCCTCGGACCCGATCCGCCCGGCGCTGCCGGACAAGATCGACGTGACGATCTCCGCCAACCTGGAGGAGAACGACAAGCGCCTGATGGCCGGCGACTACGACGTCGACCTCAACGGCACCGGCATGACCCAGTCCGGCCGCGTCACCGCCGTGCAGAAGCACAAGGACAGCGTCGACAACATGCACACGTCCTTCGTGCGCTACGTCGCCCTGATCCACACGGCGGAGCCGTTCAACAACGTCCACTGCCGCAAGGCCGTCTTCTACGGCACCGACTTCGCGGGCCTGCAGCAGACCCGCGGCGGCAAGCTCGCCGCCGGTGAGATCGCCAACAGCACCTTCCCGAAGGCGATCCCGGGCCACAGCGACTACGACCCGTACGGCGTCCTGGCCCGCAACGGCAAGCCGGACCCGGCCAAGGCCAAGGACGAGCTGAAGAAGTGCGGCAAGCCGAACGGCTTCAGCGCCAAGCTCACCGCCCGCAACAACAACCCGGGTGAGGTCGACGCCGCCGAGGCGCTCCAGGCCCAGCTCAAGAAGGTCGGCATCAACGTCGACGTCGAGTCCCTCGACGGCGCCGACTCCGCCAGCATCACCGGCTCCCCGTCCGTGGTGAAGAAGCGCGGCTACAGCATGCAGATGTCCGGCTGGGGCCCCGACTTCCCGTCCGGCCAGGGCTACGCGCAGCCGCTGTTCGACTCCCGCTTCCTGGTCGAGAACGGCAACTACAACGAGTCGCAGATCAAGGACAAGAAGGTCGACGCGCTCTTCGACAAGGCGATCGCGGAGACCGACCCGGTCAAGGCCGGTGAGATCTACAAGCAGCTCGACAAGCGCATCCTCGACCAGGCCGACTGGATGCCGTTCCTGTACGAGAAGAACATCACCTGGCGCGGGCCGCGGCTGACCAACGCCTACATGTCCGACGCCTACAACGGCCGGTACGACTACGTCTCGCTCGGCGTCCAGAAGTAACCGGGCCGTCGCAGCACCGCCACGGCGGGCGGGCCACCCCCGCCGTGGCACCCGTAGCCCCGAGCTCCCATAGCTGATTGACCGTCACACCGCCGCCGATACCCGCCAGTCCGAAGGGCAGGTGATGGCCCCGGGCGGTGGCCTCCCGGTCCCCCACAAGGGGGCCTGGGGGCCACCGCCGGGCCGCGCACAGTGCTTGCTTATCTCATCCGGCGCCTGATCGCCGTAGTCATCATGGTGCTGGTCGTACTGCTCGCGACCTTCACCGTCTTCTTCATGCTGCCCAAGTGGGCGGGCCAGGACATCGCCGTCCTCTTCGCCGGAAAGCAGGCCGGAGCCGAGCAGCTCGCGGGCATCCGGACCAAGCTGGGCCTCGACGACCCGCTGATCGTCCAGTTCTGGGACTTCATCAAGGGCATCCCGATGGGCCGGGACTACGCCAACGGCAGCGACGTCACGCACTGCCCGGCGCCCTGCTTCGGCTACTCCTTCCGCACCGAGGCCCCCGTCTGGGACACCCTCAAGGAAGCCCTGCCGGTCACCGGCGCGCTCGCCGCCGGCGCCTGCGTCCTGTGGCTCGCCGCGGGGGTCGCCACCGGTGTCGTCTCCGCCCTCAAGCGCGGCACCGTCTGGGACCGCGCCGCGATGACCACCGCCCTCGGCGGCGTCTCGCTGCCCGTCTTCTTCACCGGCATGGTCGCGATGGGCATCTTCGTCCACAACCTGGGCTGGGTGAAGATCGCCGACAGCCTCAGCACGGACGACAGCATCGACGTCTGGTTCCAGACGCTGATCCTGCCTTGGATCGTGCTCGCCTTCCTCAACGCCGCGATGTACGCGCGCCTGACCCGCGCCACCATGCTGGAGGTCCTCGGCGAGGACTACATCCGCACCGCGCGCGCCAAGGGCCTCGGCGAGTCCGTCGTCATCCGCAGGCACGCCCTGCGCTCCGCGATGACGCCGATCCTCACCGTCTTCGGCCTCGACCTCGGTGTGCTCATGGGCGGCGCCGTGCTCACCGAGTCCACCTTCAACCTGCCGGGTCTCGGCCTGGAGGCGGTCAGGGCCATCGGCAGCAAGGACCTGCCCGTCATCCTCGGCGTCACGCTGTGCGCGGCCCTCGCCATCGCCGTCGCCAACCTCGTCGTGGACCTCCTGTACGCCGTCATCGACCCGCGAGTGAGGCTGGGATGACCGAACTGAGCAAGAGCGGTGCCGCGGTGGGCGAGCCCACCACCGGCTCCGCCGCCCCCACCGCCTTCCTCGAAGTCCGTGACCTGAAGGTGCACTTCCCGACCGACGACGGCCTGGTCAAGTCCGTCGACGGGCTCAGCTTCTCGCTGGAGAAGGGCCGCACCCTCGGCATCGTCGGCGAGTCCGGCTCCGGCAAGTCCGTCACCTCGCTCGGCATCCTCGGCCTGCACACCGCGGGGCAGTACGGCCGCCGCCGGGCACAGCTCTCCGGCGAGATCTGGCTGAACGGCACCGAGCTGCTCAGCGCGCCGCCGGACGAGGTGCGCAAGCTGCGCGGCCGCGAGATGGCCATGATCTTCCAGGACCCGCTGTCGGCGCTGCACCCGTACTACTCCATCGGCAAGCAGATCACCGAGGCGTACCGGGTCCACCACGACGTGGACAAGAAGGTGGCCCGCAAGCGCGCCATCGAGATGCTCGACCGCGTCGGCATCCCGCAGCCCGACAAGCGCGTGGACTCCTACCCGCACGAGTTCTCCGGCGGCATGCGCCAGCGCGCGATGATCGCGATGGCGCTGGTCAACAACCCGGAGCTGCTGATCGCCGACGAGCCCACGACGGCGCTCGACGTGACCGTCCAGGCCCAGATCCTCGACCTGATCAGGGACCTGCAGAAGGAGTTCGGCTCCGCGGTCATCATGATCACGCACGACCTGGGCGTCGTCGCCGAGATGGCCGACGAACTCCTCGTGATGTACGGCGGCCGCTGCGTCGAGCGCGGCTCGGCCCAGCAGGTCTTCTACGAGCCCCAGCACCCCTACACCTGGGGCCTGCTCGGCTCGATGCCGCGCATCGACCGCGAGGAGACCGAGCGCCTCGTCCCGGTCAAGGGCTCCCCGCCCAGCCTCATCAACCTGCCGAGCGGCTGCGCCTTCAACCCGCGCTGCCCCTACGCCGACGTGCCCAAGGACGGGATCACGCGCACGGAGCGTCCCGAACTGCGGGAGGTCGGCACCGGCCACTACTCGGCCTGCCACATGTCGCGCGAGGAGCGCACCCGGATCTGGACCGAAGAGATTGCGCCGAAGCTGTGACCGAGAAACGTGACGCGGCGCCGGACGGGGCCGCTGTGCCAGAGAAAGCCGAACAGATGACGATCCCGGAGCAGGCGAAGGCGCCCTCGGCGGCACGGCCCGCGGAGACGCTGCTCAAGGTCGAGAACCTGGTCAAGCACTTCCCCATCAAGAAGGGGCTGCTCCAGCGCCAGGTCGCGGCCGTGCAGGCCGTCGACGGCCTCTCCTTCGACGTGCGCTCCGGGGAGACGCTCGGTGTCGTCGGCGAGTCCGGCTGCGGCAAGTCGACCATGGGCCGGCTCATCACGCGCCTGCTCGAACCCACCAGCGGGCGCGTGGAGTTCGAGGGCACGGACATCACGCACCTGGGCACCGCGAAGATGCGGCCGCTGCGCCGCGACGTCCAGATGATCTTCCAGGACCCGTACTCCTCGCTGAACCCGCGCCACACCATCGGCACCATCATCGGCGCGCCGTTCAAGCTCCAGGGGGTCACCCCGCCCGGCGGTCTGAAGAAGACCGTCCAGGAGATGCTGGAGCGCGTCGGCCTCAGCCCCGAGCACTACAACCGCTACCCGCACGAGTTCTCCGGCGGCCAGCGCCAGCGCATCGGCATCGCCCGGGCGCTCGCCCTGAAGCCGAAGCTCGTGGTGGCCGACGAGCCGGTCTCCGCGCTCGACGTGTCGATCCAGGCGCAGGTCGTGAACCTCCTGGACGACCTCCAGGACGAGCTGGGCCTCACCTATGTGATCATCGCGCACGACCTGTCGGTCATCCGGCACGTGTCCGACCGGATCGCGGTGATGTACCTCGGCAAGATCGTCGAGCTGGCGGACCGCAAGGACCTGTACACCAGGCCCATGCACCCGTACACCAAGGCGCTGCTCTCCGCGGTGCCGGTGCCCGACCCCAGGCGGCGGGGCGTCAAGAGCGAGCGCATCCTGCTGCGCGGCGACGTGCCCTCGCCGATCTCGCCGCCCGCCGGCTGCCGCTTCCACACGCGGTGCTGGAAGGCCACGGAGATCTGCGCCACCAAGGAGCCGCCGCTCGTCGCCCTGGAGACCGGGCACCAGGTGGCCTGCCACCACCCGGAGAACGCGCCCGACCAGGCGCCCGAGGACACGAAGCTGCTGTCCGAGGCGCGGGAGGCGATCGAGGTCGTCACGGTGACGACGGCGGCGGACGAGGCGGCGCCCGCGGCCGAGGCGTCCGTGCCTGCTGCGGACAAGGGTGCGCCTGCTGCCGGCGAGGCCGCGGCTGCGGCCGAGGTGCCCGATCCCGCCGCGGAGAAGGCCGCGCCCTCGGCCGAGGTGCCGGGGCCCGCCGCGGAGAAGGCCGCGCCCTCGGCCGAGGTGCCGGGGCCCGCCGTTGACAAGGGCGCGCCTGGCGCCGGTGGCACCGTTGAGCCCGCGGCTGAGGCGGCCGGACCCGGACCTGAGGCGCCTGAGCCTGCCGCCGATGAGGGCGAGCCTGCGGCCGGTGGGGCGGATGCCGCCGCCGACGAGGCCGCGCCCGCGGCGGACGGCGGTGGGGACACGCCGCCCAAGAAGGCCTCGTCCGCCGACTGAGCGGGGCCTCCGGCCGCTCCCACGGCCCCGCCCGCCACGGGGGCCGGGCCGGGGGAGCGGCTTCGGCGGGGGGAGGCCGGCCGACGGGTGAGAATGGGCCGTGCTTCATGATGTGTTCACCCCCTCCGTCCAGCACGTCCTGGACATCGCCGGGATCTTCGTCTTCGCGATCTCCGGCGCCCTCCTCGCCGTGCGCAAGAACTTCGACGTCTTCGGCATCGCCGTGCTCGCCGAGGTCACCGCGCTGGGCGGCGGGCTCTTCCGGGACCTGGTGATCGGCGCGGTGCCCCCGGCCGCCTTCACCGACCTCGGGTACTTCCTCACCCCGCTGGTCGCCGCGCTCCTGGTGTTCTTCCTGCACCCGCAGGTCGAGCGCACCCAGTTCGCCGTGAACGTCTTCGACGCGGCGGGCCTCGGCCTCTTCTGCGTCGCGGGCACCACCAAGGCGTACGACTACGGGCTCGGCCTCACCGCGTCGGCGACCCTCGGTCTCGCCACCGCGGTCGGCGGCGGCGTCCTGCGCGACATCGTCGCCAACGAGGTGCCGTCGCTGGTGCGCTGGGACCGCGACCTGTACGCGGTCCCGGCGATCGTGGGGGCCTCGATCGTCGCGCTGTGCCTGCGCTACGACGCCCTGAACGGCTACACCACCGGCCTCGCCATCGTCACGGCGTTCGTGCTGCGGCTGCTGGCGATGCGTTACCACTGGCGGGCCCCGAGGGCCTGGAACCGGCGGTCGGCGGCGGCCGAGGACGCGGCCTGAGCGCGGGGACCGCCGCCCTGGGGCCGCCGCCCCGAGCCGCGTCCGCGCCGTCACGGCGTACAAGAAAAAGCTACCGCTCAGTAATTGCGTGTTGTACGTTGCTGCCATGGCGGAAACAGCTCCGGCGCCCGCGGCGGGCGCGACGACCGGCACCAGTGAGTTCGACCGCGACACGGCGGTGGTGCCGCGCGCACCGGGCGTCTACGACGCCGACCTCTCGGCGGGCTGGACCATCATCAACGCCGTCAACGGCGGCTACCTCCTCGCGCTCGTCGGCCGCGCCCTGGCGTACGAGCTGCCGCACCCCGACCCGTTCACGGTCTCCGCGCACTACCTGACCGCGTCCGCGCCGGGCCCCGCCGTGGTCCGCACGCAGACCGTCCGCGCCGGCCGCAACCTGTCCACCGGCCAGGCCTCCCTCTTCCAGGAGGAGGGCGGGCGCGAGGTGGAGCGGCTGCGCGTCCTCGCCTCGTACGGCGACCTGGACGCGCTCCCCGACGACGTACGCACCACGGCGGAGCCGCCGGACCTGCCGCCGGTCGAGCAGTGCTTCGGGCCCGACGACGCCCCGGACCGCGGCGCGGTGCCCGGCAGCTCCGCGATCGCCGACCGGCTCTGGCTGAAGCTCGACCCGGCCACGCTCGGGTGGGCGCTCGGCGCGCCGTCCGGCAAGGGCGAGATGCGCGGCTGGTTCGGCCTGGCCGACGGGCGGGAGCCCGATCCGCTCTCGCTGCTGCTCGCGGTGGACGCGCTGCCGCCGACGGCGTTCGAGCTGGGCCTGTCCGGCTGGGTGCCGACGGTCGAGCTCACCGCCCACATCCGGGCCAGGCCCGCGCCCGGGCCGCTGCGGGTGTCCATCTCGACGCGGAACCTGGCCGGGGGCTTTCTGGAGGAGGACGCGGAGGTCTGGGACGGGGAGGGGCGCCTGGTGGCGCAGTCCCGGCAGCTCGCTCGGGTCCGGCTCTGACGCTGCCGCGGGGCGGGGGTTCGACGCCGCCGCTCCGCGGCGGGTTTCTCCCGCCCGCCCACCCGTACCACCCGGCTTCGCCTGCCCGGCCCCGGTGCGTGGCGCTTTCCCGCCGTTGTCGGGTGGTCCCGTGTCGTCAGGCCGTCAGGCGTACCCCGGCGTAGGACACCCCGGCCACCACCACCCAGGCGCACAGTCCCACCAGGGCCACGCGGCCTCCGGTGCGGGCCAGGGACCGGAGGTCCACCGCGCTGCCGAGGCCGAAGAGGGCCGCGCCGAGCAGGAGCTCCTGGGCGGTGCCGGCCGCGTCGAGGGCGGCGGTCGGCAGCCACCCCGTGCTGCGGACGGCGACCATCAGCAGGAACCCGGCCACGAACAGCGGCACCACGGCCGGGCGCCGCCCCGTCCCCGAGGCGGCCCCCCGCGCCCGTACGGCGCACGCGACCGCGGCCACGAGCGGCGCGAGCATGGCCACCCGCATCAGCTTGACGAGCACGCCCTCGCCGAGGGCGTCACCCCCGGCGGTCTGCGCGGTCGCCACCACCTGGCCCACGTCGTGCACGCTCGCCCCCACCCAGCGCCCGAACTCCGCGTCCGTGAGCCCGAGGGGCCCCTGGAGCAGGGGCAGGACCGCGATCGCGAGCGTGCCGCAGAGCGTCACGACCGCCACGGAGACGGCCGTGTCCCGCTCCTTGCTGTCCGACACGTCACCGACCGCGCCGATCGCCGACGCGCCGCAGATCGAGTAACCGGTGGCGATCAGCAGCGGCTGGTCGCCGGGCAGTCCCAGCCTGCGCCCCAGCCACCAGGTGCCGGCGAACGTCGCCGCGACCGTCGCGAGCACCATGGCGACCGTCTCCCAGCCCACGCCGAGCACGTCGTCGAGGCTGAGCTTCAGGCCGAGCAGCACGATGCCGACCCGCATGAGCCGCTTCGCCGCGAAGGTCAGGCCGGGCCGCGCCGGGCCCCGCACCCACGCCCGCGTACCGGGTACGTGCGCGGCGAGCAGGCCGAGCACGATGGTGACGGTCAGCATCGGCAGGCCGGGCAGCAGCCGGTGCGTCAGCCAGGCGAGGGCCACGGCGGCCGCGGCGAGCGCGAGCCCCGGCCAGGGGCCGGGCGCGGACGTGCTCCCGGTGGCGGGGGCCGGCTTCGCCGGGCGCTGTCCGAGCAGCGCCATCAGCGGTCGGCCGGCAGGTCGTACACGCGCCGCACGCTGGAGCCGAGGCGGGAGATGTCGGCCCCGTAGACGTGCAGGGATATCGCGCGGCCGGAGCCCGCGTTCCACACCCGGTGGATGTCACCGGGCGGCGCGAAGCCGCACACGGCCCCGGTGGGGTTGACGACGTCCTCGGTGGCGATGAGCCGCGCGGACGTGCCGGGCCCCGCGGCGGGCACGAGCCGGTAGCGCCGCTCGTGCTCCTCGCCCTCGTGCACACCGGTCACGCACCACGAGACGTGGTCGTGGACGGAGGTGCGCTGGCCGGGCAGCCACACGAGCGCGACCAGGGAGAAGCTGCCGTCGGACTCCGCGTGCAGCAGGTGCTGGCGGTAGCGGTCCGGGTCGCCCTCGCACTGGGCGGCGGTGAGCAGGTCGGACGCGCCGAGGTGCGGGGCGAGCCGCTCGCCGACGAGGTACGCGGTCAGGTCGGGCGGGAGCCCGCGGCCGACGGCCTCCCGGATGTCGGCGACGAGGGCGGCGGCCCGCTCGGTGGTCCGGGCCGACGGGGCGTGGGGGGCGGTGGGGGTGGTCATACGGGCAGCGTCGCCCGCACCATCCATCACGTCCAACGACAGTTTCTTCGCCCGCACCCAAGAGGTGCTTATGGGTCGGAGGGTGTCAGCAGCCCACGCGGTTCGCCGCGACCGCCTTCAGCTCGTCCAGGACGAGCGCCGTGGCCGGAATCCGCAGGTGCTCGCGCAGCACGTACGCGGACACCTGGCGCCGTGACGCCGGGTCCAGCGGGCGGCCGGTGACGGAGCGGTGGCACAGGAAGTTCAGGACGAGGCCCGGCATCATGGCGATGCCGAGGCCCTCGGAGACCAGGCTCTGGATGACCAGGTTGTCGTCGGTGGTGAAGGCGATGTCGGGCGCGAAGCCCTGCTCGGCGCACTCGTGCAGGAAGTTGGCCCGGCAGCGCAGGCACCCGGCGATCCAGCGCTCCTCGGACAGGTCGGCGAGCCGGACCGAGCGGCGCCGCGCCATCGGGTGCCCGGTGGGCATGAGGACCGTCAACTGGTCCTCCATCAGCGGCACCTCGACCACCTCGTCGGGCACGTCCTCGCGCAGCCCGGGATAGGTGAAGGCCAGCGTGATGTCGGCGTCCCCGTGGACGAGGCGCTGCAGCGACTCCGGCGGCTCGTACTCCTGGAGCTCGACGCGGATGCCGCGGTGGCTGCGGGCGAGCCGGGCGAGGGCCTCCGGTATCAGCGTGGCGGTGGCGCTCGGGAACGCGCACAGCCGCACCCGGCCGGTGCGCAGCCGGGTGATCGCGTTCATCTGCTGCTGCGCGGCGTCGATGTTGCCGAGGATCACCCCGGCGTGCCGGGACAGCGCCTCACCGGCCTCGGTCAGCCGCATGCGGCGGCCGACGCGGGTGAACAGGACGGTGCCCACGGACCGTTCGAGCGCCTTCATCTGCTGGGTGATCGCGGGCTGCGTGTACCCCAGCGACCGCGCCGCCGCCGAGTACGAGCCGGTGCGGACCACTTCGTGGAAGGACCTGATGTGCCGGGAGTCGAACACGCCCGAATCATAAGCAGAATTTGGGAAGGGGGGCAGGAGGGTTTCCCGTCGCTTCTGGATGGGGCGCGGGGTGCCCGGGGGTCGGGGAGGGTCCGGGGGTGAGGGCGGAGCCCGGGGGGCCGGGGGAGCCCGCGGGCGGTTGCGTGATCCTTGTGCCTGTGAAGTCCGACCGGCTGCTCTCCATCCTGCTGCTGCTCCAGACCCGGGGCCGGGTGCCCGCGCACGAGCTCGCGGAGCGTCTTGAGGTGTCGGTGCGCACCATCTACCGGGACGTGGAGGCGCTGTCCGCGTCCGGTGTCCCGGTGTACGCCGAGCGCGGCCGGCACGGCGGGATCGCGCTGCTGCCCGGCTACCGCACGGACGTGACGGGCCTGACGGCCGACGAGTCCCGGGCGCTGTTCCTGCTCGCCGCGCAGGGCGCGCACGCCGCGCTCGGCCTCGACGCGGCGCTCGGCTCGGCCCTGCGGAAGGTGATGGCGGCGCTGCCCGAACCGCACCGGCCCGCCGCGGAGCTGACGAGCCGCCGCATCCTCGTGGACGCCGAACGCTGGGCGCGCGGGCCGGGCGCCGGGCTGCCCGTGGACCACCTCGGCACGCTCCAGGAGGCCGTCTTCGCCGACCGGCGGCTGCGCGTGCGCTACCGGCACAGCGGCGGCGGCGCGCCGCGGACGTACACCCTGGACCCGTACGGCCTGGTGTCCAAGGCGGGCGTCTGGTACCTGGTCGCCGACCGGCGCGGGGTGCCCGCGCTCTTCCGCGCCGACCGGATGCACGCGGCGGACCTCCTGGAGGAGCCGGTGCGCCGCCGCGCGGGGGTGGAGCTGGCCGACGTCTGGGAGGCCCTGAAGCGGCGGGTCGAGCGGCGCGCGGGCGGCGTGGAGGTGACGGCGCGGGTGCGCCGCGCACGCTACGACCTCTTCCTGCGCCTGCACGCGGGCGCGCTGCTGCGGGTGGTCGAGGACGACGGCGCGGGGGAGTGGGTCACCGTGCTGCTCGGCCTGGAGGCGGTGGGCGCCGCGCGCACGCTGCTGCCCTTCGCCGACTCCGTGGAGGTCGTCTCGCCCCCCGAGGTGCGCCAGGACTTGGCGCGGGCCGCCGCGGCCGTCACCGACCTCTACCGCCGGTGAGCTCCGAGGGGGCCCGCACCGAGGAAACGACCGAGCTCAGCCGTGAGTTCCGCCGGGGCGTCCTCCTGTACGAGATGTCCCGCGCCCTCGATCAGGCGCAGCTCGGCGCCCGGCAGCAGCGCGGCCAGCTCGTGCCCGTGCCCGGGCGGGAGCCAGGTGTCCTCGGCGCCCCAGCAGACGAGCACGGGCGGCTCCACCTCGCCGTACCGGCCCTGGATCTCGTCGGTGAACCGCTGGTCGTTCTGGGCCATCTGCCGGTAGAACGCGGGCCTGCCCGCCTCCGTGCACCAGGGCGCGACCAGGCGGTCGAGCACGTCCGGGTGCAGCCCGCGGTGGCTCGCCGAGGAGACGTACTCCCGCACCAGCGCCTCGTGCAGCGCGGGCGGCAGCTCCGCGAACACCTCGGCGTGCGCGCCCAGGTGCCGGAACGTGGCCGTGCCCCAGGGCGCGAGCGCCACCGCGTCGACGAGGGCGAGCCGCGCGTAGCGGGCGCCGTGCAGCAGATGGGCGCGGAGCGCGACGCAGCCGCCGAAGTCGTGCGCGACGACGGCCGGGCGGACGTCCCGGTCCAGGCCCCAGTGGGCGAGCAGCTCGGTGAACACGCGGCCCTGCGCGGCCAGGGACACGTTCTGCCCCGCCCGCATCTCCGAGGCGCCGTACCCCGCCAGGTCCCACACGTACACG
This sequence comes from Streptomyces longispororuber, assembly GCF_014656095.1. Taxonomy (GTDB): domain Bacteria; phylum Actinomycetota; class Actinomycetes; order Streptomycetales; family Streptomycetaceae; genus Streptomyces; species Streptomyces longispororuber. The sequence goes on along the minus strand of NZ_BNBT01000070.1, from coordinate 12,838 downwards.
CGGCGCTCCCGCGCGAGCGCCCGGGCGACGCCCCGCCACACGTACGAGGAGAAGGGCGTGCCGTGCACGAGGACGACGGGGTCCCCGTCCTCGGGGCCGAGGGCGGACCAGCGGACGGCACCGGCCGAGGAGGCGAAGGTCCGGTCGAGGTGCCAGTCGGCGTACGTGATCGTCATAGGTGCTGAGGCTAGTGGCCCCTTACGCGGGCGTCGAGGGGCGGACTCGGTGCCCGGCCGGTCCGGTCGGTCGGGCCGGTGGCGGCCGGTCGAGCCCGCAGGGGCAGGTCGAGCCCGTGGTGGTCAGTCGAGCCAGTGGTCGCGGCCGAGGCCGATCAGGCGGAGCTGGTGGCGGGCCGTGCTCGTGACCTGCTGCTCGTCGTCGGTCTCCAGGAGCGCGGAGGCCGTCATCACCATGTGGTCCACGTACGTGCGCGCGAGCATCAGCAGGTCCTCCTCGCGCCAGCCCGCCGCCCGGGGCTCGGTGGCGAACCGGTCCGCCACCTCCCGCGCGAACAGCGCGAGCTGTCCGCCGATGGCCTCGCGCACGGCCTTCACGCCGCCGTGGCGCTCGCGGGCGATGAAACGGACGTGGGCCGGGTAGGCGCGGACGTAGGAAGCGATCAACTGGACAGTGCCCGCGACGCGTTCCTCGCCGTCGCCGGTGGCCGCCAGCATCGCGGCGAGCGTCGTGTGCAGGCTGCCGAGCGCCTCCTCGACGAGCGCCACACCCAGCTCGGCGGTGTCGCGGAAGTGCCGGTAGAAGGCGGTCGGGACCACGCCCACGGCGCGGGTGACCTCACGCAGGCCGAGGCTGGACAGGCTCTGCTCCTCCAGGAGGCGCAGCGCGGCGTCCAGGAGCGCCTGACGGGTCTTCTGCTTCTGGGCCTGCCGGACGCCGACCGGGCGGCTGCCGAGGACGTGACTCATGCCATGCAGTCAACAACTGTTCTCCCGGTTTCGAAAGCCGCGCAGCGAGTAGACTCATGAGTCAGTGAACAGTTGTCACCCCAGGCGTTCACCGAAGAGGGCCCGGGAAAGTCCCAGGAGAGTCCCGTCCCAGGAGAGTCCAGCCTTAGGGAAGTAGAGAGTCGGAGAGGCGAAAGAGAGGCGTTCCCTCATGCTGTTCCTCGTCGCCGCACTGCTGCTGCTCGGCGTCGCCATGGGCACCGTGGCGCACGCCCCGCTGCCCGTCACGTTCGTCATGGCCACGGTCATCGGACTGTGGCTCCTGGTGTTCACGGTGCGGGAGCGCCGGGCGCGGCACCGCTGAGGGCCCTGGCCGTCGCGCCGGGGCCGACGTGTCGCGGCGCGGCTGACGCGCCACGCGCTCCGGCCGGAGATCCGTCCGTACGACGTCCGCCTCACTGTGAGGAGTCGCACTATGCACCTGACCACAGCGAAGCCGACCGCGCGCACCTCCGGGGCCCCCGGGACCGAACCGTCCGCGGAGCCCGCCCCGCGGCGGCCGGTCGGGCGCCGGGACACCGACGGGATGGCCGTCGCCTCCTTCGTCCTCGGCCTGCTCGGCCTGCTCGTCCTGAACCTCGTGCTCGGCCCCGTCGCCATCGGCCTCGCCTGCGTCGCGCTGCGGCGGGGCACCGCCCGGCGCGGCCGCGCGCTGCTCGGCCTCGGCCTCGGCGTCGCCGACCTCGTGCTCCTCGCCGCGCTCATCGCCATGGACGGCACGGCGTCCTGGAGCATCGCGGGCTGATCGGTCCGCAGGGCGCGCCGGGGCCGGGGCACGGGTGGGCGCCCAGTGCGCCACCGCGGGGTCCGGCCGTGCGGCGGCGGCTCGTAGAATCGTGCCCACCATGGCCTACCTCGACCACGCCGCGACCACGCCGATGCTCCCCGAGGCGATCGCGGCGATGACCGCCCAGCTCGCCGTCACCGGCAACGCCTCCTCGTTGCACGCGGCGGGCCGCCGGGCCCGGCGCACCGTCGAGGAGGCCCGCGAGACCCTCGCCGAGGCGCTCGGCGCCCGCCCCAGCGAGGTGGTGTTCACCTCCGGCGGCACCGAGGCCGACAACCTCGCGGTGAAGGGCCTGTACTGGGCCCGCCGCGACGCCGACCCCGCCCGCGTACGGGTCCTCGCCAGCCCCGTCGAGCACCACGCCGTCCTCGACGCCGTCGACTGGCTCGGCGAGCACGAGGGCGCCACCGTCGAGTACCTGCCCGTCGACGCGCACGGCCGCGTACACCCCGACGCGCTGCGCGCGGCCGTCGCCCGCGACCCCGGCAGTGTCGCCCTCGCCACCGTCATGTGGGCCAACAACGAGATCGGCACCCTCCAGCCCGTACGCGAACTCGCCGACGTCTGCGCCGAGTTCGACGTGCCGCTGCACGCCGACGCCGTGCAGGCCTTCGGGCAGGTGCCCGTCGACTTCGGCACCTCCGGGCTCGCCGCGATGACCGTCTCCGGCCACAAGATCGGCGGCCCGTACGGCATCGGCGCGCTGCTGCTCGGCCGCGCCCACAGCCCGGTGCCCGTGCTGCACGGCGGCGGCCAGGAACGCCACGTCCGCTCCGGCACCCTCGACGTGCCCGCCGTCGCCGCCTTCGCCGTGGCCGGGCGGCTCGCCGCCGAGCGCCGCGAGCGGTTCGCCCGCGACGTCGGGGCGCTCCGCGACGAGCTGGTCGCCGCCGTCCGCGCCGCCGTCCCCGAGGCGATCCTCGGCGGGGACCCGGACCCCGGGGGCCGCCTGCCCGCCAACGCCCACTTCACCTTCCCCGGCTGCGAGGGCGACTCGCTGCTTCTGCTCCTGGACGCGCAGGGCATCGAGTGCTCGACCGGGTCGGCCTGCACCGCGGGCGTGGCCCAGCCCAGCCACGTCCTGCTCGCCACGGGCACCGACCCCGACCTGGCCCGGGGCACGCTGCGGTTCTCGCTCGGCCATACGTCGACGCAGGCGGACGTGGACGCGGTGGCCGCGGCGATCGGTCCCGCGGTGGCCAGAGCGCGGTCGGCCGGGCTGAGCTGAACCCGGCGCCCGGGCCCCGCTCCCGGCCCAGCCCCCGTCCGGGCCCGCCCGGGCCCCGTCTAGGTCCGCCCCGGCTCCGGGGACGCGCGCGGGTTCGCGCGGGCTCTCGCGCGGGACGTCCGCACCAGACGCAGATAGCGGTCCCAGTCCCAGTGCGGCCCCGGGTCCGTGTGGTCCGTGCCCTCCACCTCCACGTGCCCGATGATGTGCTCCCGGTCCACCGGGATGCCGTACCGCTCGCAGACGCCCGCGGTGAGCCGCGCCGACGCGGCGTACATCGCGTCGGTGAAGGACTCCTCGCGGTCGACGAAGCCCTCGTGCTCGATGCCCACGCTGCGTTCGTTCATGGAGCGGTCGCCCGCGTGGTAGGCCACGTCCAGCTCGCGGATCATCTGCGCGACGTGACCGTCCTTGCGGACCACGTAGTGCGCCGCCGCGCCGTGGCCGGGGTCCTTGAAGACCTTCAGGGCCGTGGCGTACCCGCCCTGCACCACGTGGATCACCACGCGGTCTATCTCGTAGTCCGAGGGGCGGTCCGCACGCCGCCAGTTCGCGCTCGACGCGGCCGTCCACTGCGCTCCGGGGGCGTCCACCTCGCCCTCCGTGCGCTTCTTGACCGTGCCGGGCAGCCGCCACCACAGGCGGCCCAGCTCGTCGCGGGCCAGCACGGCCACGCCGAGGCCCGCCGCGGCGCCGCCGATCAGCAGCGCGCGCCGGCCAGGGCCCCGCCGCGGGGCCCCGGCCTCGCTGTCGTCACTCCCGCTCACGTCCCCCATGTGATCGTCAACGGATACGCCCCGGCCGAGGTTCCCGCGGCCCCGTACCCTGTTAGGGCTATGACTTCGCAGACCCCGCAGCGCACCAGCCGCCCGCTCCGTGTCCTCGCCGCCATGTCCGGCGGCGTGGACTCCGCCGTCGCCGCCGCCCGCGCCGCCGAAGCCGGGCACGACGTGACCGGCGTACACCTGGCGCTCTCGGCGAACCCGCAGTCCTTCCGCACCGGCGCGCGCGGGTGCTGCACCATCGAGGACTCCCGCGACGCGCGCCGCGCCGCGGACGTCATCGGCATCCCCTTCTACGTCTGGGACCTCGCCGAGCGCTTCCGCGAGGACGTCGTGGAGGACTTCGTCGCCGAGTACGAGGCGGGCCGCACCCCCAACCCCTGCCTGCGCTGCAACGAGAAGATCAAGTTCGCCGCGCTGCTCGACAAGGCCCTCGCCCTCGGCTTCGACGCGGTCTGCACCGGCCACTACGCCCAGGTGATCGTGAACGAGGACGGCACCCGCGAGCTGCACCGCGCCTCCGACATGGCCAAGGACCAGTCGTACGTCCTCGGGGTCCTGGACGACCGTCAGCTCGCGCACGCGATGTTCCCGCTCGGCGACACGGTGACCACGAAGGACGAGATCCGCGCGGAGGCGGAGCGCCGCGGCCTCGCCGTCGCCAAGAAGCCCGACTCCCACGACATCTGCTTCATCGCCGACGGCGACACCCAGGGCTTCCTGGCGTCCCGCCTCGGCAAGGCGGAGGGGGACATCGTCGACGAGTCGGGCGAGGTCGTCGGCACCCACGAGGGCGCGTACGGCTTCACCATCGGCCAGCGCAAGGGACTGCGGATCGGCACCCCCGCCCCCGACGGCAAGCCGCGCTACGTCCTCGACATCTCGCCCGTGAACAACACGGTGACCGTGGGCCCGGCGGCCTCCCTCGACGTGACGGCCCTGACCGCCGTCAAGCCCCGCTGGTGCGGCGCCGCCCCCTCCGGACCGGGCGCCTACACGGCCCAGCTCCGCGCCCACGGCGACGAGACCCCGGTGACGGCGGAGCTGGTCGACGGCGAACTGCGCGTCTCCTTCGCGGAGGCGGTCCGCGGGGTCGCCCCCGGCCAGGCGATCGTCCTGTACGACGGCACGCGCGTGGTGGGCTCGGCGACGATCGCCTCGACGACACGGGCGGCCACGGCGGCCCTGGCCTGACCGGCCCGGGCCCGGCCACCCGCCGGTCCTGAGGTGCCCCCGGCCACCCTGTGTCCGCCGTCGGCCGGAGCTGTGGGGTGGTCACGCCGTGCGCCCTCTCCAGGGTGTGGGGTCGCCCGGTGCGTGCCCGCAGCGGCGGTCGACCGGCCGTACGGGCGGGCCGGTGGGTGGCCGTCCCGCGCCGCACACACCGGGCCCCGGGTCAGGGGGTGACCGTGAGGACGATCTTGCCCTGGGTGCGGCCGCGTTCGCCCAGGGCGTGGGCCTCCGCCGCCCGCTCCAGCGGGAACGTCGCCGCCACCTCCGCCCGCAGCCTGCCCTCCTGGACCAGGCGCGCGATCTCCAGCATGCCGTGCCGGTCCGGCTCCACGATCGTCCAGCCGGTGTGCACCCCGAGGGCCTCCGCGCGGGCCGGGTCGGGCAGACCGCCCGGGTCCGGCAGGGTGACCAGGTGGCCGCCGGGGCGCAGCACCGGCAGGGAGCGGGTGCCGTACGCGCCGCCCACCCCGTCCAGGACCACGTCCACGTCCCGCACGGCTTCGGCGAAGTCCGTCGCCGTGTAGTCGATCAGCTCGTCGGCGCCCAGGCCCCGCAGGAAGTCGTGCTTGTCCGCCCGCGCCGTACCGATGACGTACGCGCCGTGCGCCTTCGCGATCTGCACGGCGAGGTGGCCGACGCCGCCCGCGGCCGCGTGCACGAGGACCCGCTGCCCGGCGCGCAGCCCCGCCGTCTCGATCAGGCCCTGCCAGGCCGTCAGCGCGGCCAGCGGCAGCGCGGCCGCCTCGACGTGGCCGATGGCCGGGGGCTTCGCCGCGAAGCGCCGCGCCGGCGCGGTGACGTACTCGGCGTAGCCGCCCGCCTGCTCCGGGAACCGCGGCATGCCGAAGACCTCGTCGCCGGGCCGGAAGAGGGTCACCCCGGGGCCCACGGCCTCGACGGTCCCGGAGACGTCGTACCCGAGGATCGGCACCTCGCCCCAGGTGCCGAACTCGCCCGCGGCCCGCGTCTTCCAGTCGACCGGGTTCACGCCCGCCGCGTGCACCCTCACCAGGATCTCGGTGATGCCGGGCTCGGGCCGGTCCACCTCCACGGGGACCAGGACGTCGGGGGCGCCCCACGCGCGCGGGCTGACGGCGCGCATGGTCGGGCGGGGCGAGGGGGTGCTGGGGGAGTTCATTCGATCTTCCTTTCCGGTGAACGGCCACCAGCGTGCGTCCCCGGGCCCGGCCGTGGTGCTGGCAGTTTGGCCATCATGTGACAGGATCTGGCCATGCGCTCCACCGCCACGTCCGCCGCGCCGACGCCCGCCGGACCGACCGCGCCCACCGGTCGGATCGCGGCAGCCCGGCCCTCCACGGCAGGCGCGCCGAACGCGGCAGCCCCGCTGACCACACAGGCGACTCCGGTCACACCAGCCGCACCGCTCGCGCCACCGGCCCCCTCCCGCCCCCACCGCGTGGCGGTCCTCGCCCTCGACGACGCCTACTCCTTCGAACTGGGCATCCCCTCCCGCGTCTTCGGCAACGCCGAGGACGCGGCGGGGCGGCCGCTGTACGAGGTCCTCGTGTGCACCGCGGACGGGCGCCCCGTGCGGACCGACGCGGGCTTCTCCGTGGCCGTCGAGCACGGGCCCGAGGTCCTGGAGACGGCGGACACGGTGGTCATCCCGCCCGCGCGCCCCTGCGACCGGGCCACGCCGGACGACGGGCTGCCGGAGCCGCTGGCCGCCGCCCTCGGCCGGGTGCGCCCGGGCACGCGCCTGGTGTCGTTCTGCAGCGCCTCGTTCGTGCTGGCCGCCGCCGGTCTCCTGGACGGGCGGCCCGCGACCACGCACTGGCAGGTCGCGGACCACTTCCGGCGGGCCTTCCCGCGGGTGCGGCTCGACGAGGACGTGCTGTTCGTCGACGACGGGGACGTCCTGACGTCGGCGGGCGTGGCCGCGGGCGTCGACCTGTGCCTGCACCTCGTACGCCGCGACCACGGCAGCGCCGTCGCCAACCACGTGGCCCGCCGCTGCGTCGTGCCGCCGTGGCGCGACGGCGGCCAGGCGCAGTACATCGAGCGGCCCGTCCCCGAGCCGACGGTCGCCACCACCGCGCCCACGCGCGCGTGGGCGCTCGAACGGCTCCAGGAGCCGCTGACGCTCGGCGAGATGGCCGCGCACGCGCGGATGAGCCTGCGCACGTTCACGCGGCGGTTCCGCGACGAGGTGGGCACCACGCCGGGCCGCTGGCTCACCGCCCAGCGCATCGAGGTCGCCCGTCACCTCCTGGAGACCAGCGACCTGCCCGTCGACCTGGTGGCGCACCGCGCGGGCTTCGGCACCGCCAACTCCCTGCGCCAGCACATGCGGTCCGTGCTCGGCGTGTCACCGGCGGCGTACCGCAGGACCTTCACGGGCGCCGCCCGTCAGGCGCCGGTCACTTCCTCCACCTCGTAGAAGCACAGGTGGTCCTTGATGGCGGCCACCTCCGGCTTCGGCTCCGGGTACGCCCACACCTGGTCCCGGCCGCCCGGCAGCGACCAGTAGGAGGCCGTTCCCTTGAAGGGGCAGTACGTGTGCGTGTCCGACGGCGTGAGCAGGTCGGTACGGACGTCCTGGGGCGGGAGGTAGTAGCGCACCGGGCAGCCCGTCTCGCGCAGCACCAGGGGGCTCCTGCTCTCGGCCACGACCTGCCCGTCGTGCTCCACGCGCACGTGCTGGGCGCCCTGCTCGACGGTGATGCGGTGTCCTGCGGTCACGGTCACGTCCTCCGGTCGGGTCGTCGGTCCTGCCTGCGTCTGTGCCCTTCCCCGTATCCCGTACAGCGGACGCGGCCCGGCGGTTCTTCCCCGCAGGTCGCGGCGGGTGCCCCCGGTGGCCGGCCGGGATGTCGGCGGCGGCCCGTACGGTGGGCCCCATGAACATCTGCGTCTTCCTCTCCGCCGCCGACCTGCCCGAGACCTACACCCGCCCCGCCCGCGAGTTCGCCGAGCTGCTCGGCAAGGGCGGCCACACGCTGGTGTGGGGCGGCTCCGACGTGGGCCTGATGAAGGTCGTCGCGGACGGCGTGCAGCAGGCGGGCGGGCGCCTGTGCGGTGTCTCGGTGGACTTCCTGGCCGCCAAGGCCCGGCCCGGCGTGGACGACATGGTGATCGCCAAGGACCTCGCCGAGCGGAAGGCGCTGCTCCTGGAGAAGGCCGACGCGGTCGTGATCATGGTCGGCGGCACCGGGACGCTCGACGAGGCCACGGACATCCTGGAGCTGAAGAAGCACGGCCGGACCACCAAGCCGGTGGTGCTGCTCAACACGGCGGGGTTCTACGACGGCCTGAAGGAGCAGTTCCGCCGGATGGAGGACGAGGGCTTCCTGCCGGTGCCGCTGGCCGAGCTGGTCTTCTTCGCGGAGGAGCCGGTCGGCGCGCTGGCGTACCTGGAGGAGTCGCTGGGGGTGAACTGAGGCGCGGGGGCGCGCCCGGCCGCCGGGAGCGGCGCGGGAGCCCGGCCGCGGCCCGTGCCGGGGTACGGCCGCCGCCGCGCCACCGGCGGCGTACCCCCGGCTCGGCTCCGGGCGCGCGCGGCCGGAATGCGACCATAAGCGCATGGCAACTCATGTGATCACCGGGGCGGGCTCCGGCATCGGTGCCGCCGTCGCCCGCCGGCTCCACGCGCGCGGGGACACCCTCGTGCTGCACGCGCGCGACGCCGGCCGCGCCAAGGAGCTCGCCGCCGAGTTCCCCGGCGCGAGCACCCTCGTCGGCGACCTGAACGACCCGGACAAGCTCTCCTGGGCCTTCTCCCACCAGACGCTCCCGGACCGCGTGGACTCCCTGCTGCACATCGCGGGCGTCGTCGACCTCGGCCCGGTCGGTGAGCTGACCCCGAAGTCCTGGCGCAACCAGCTCAACGTCAACCTCATCGCGCCCGCCGAGCTGACCCGGCACTTCCTGCCGCAGCTCCGCGTCGCCCAGGGCCACGTCGTCTTCGTGAACTCCGGCGCCGGGATGCGCGCGCACGCCGACTGGTCCGCGTACGCCGCCTCCAAGCACGGCCTGAAGGCCCTCGCCGACTCCCTGCGCGACGAGGAGCACGCCAACGGCGTCCGCGTCACCTCCGTGTACCCGGGCCGCACCGCGAGCCCGATGCAGGTCAAGGTGCACCAGCAGGAGGGCAGGGCGTACGACGCCGGCAAGTGGATCGACCCCGAGTCCGTGGCGACGACGATCCTGATGGCCCTCGACCTGCCGCGCGACGCCGAGGTCAACGACCTGACGGTGCGGCCCGGGCGGTGAGCACGGCGGTGACCGACAACAAGCCCGAGAGCACCGGGGGCGCCTGGGACTGGGGCCGCGCCACCGGCGTCGGCTCGATGCCCGGCGGCGACGCCCGCGAGGCCGCCAAGACCGTCACCGGCACCTTCGCGGAGCCCGGCGCGGGGATGCCGCACCTCGCGGAGCTGCCCGCGCGCGGGCCCGGCGCCGACATGATCGGCCGCACCACCGGGATGCTCGTCGAGCTCTACGCGCGCGTGGAGCCCAGCGGCTGGCGCGTCGGCGACCGGCCCGGCCGGGACACCCGGCGCGCGGTCTCGTGGCTCGGCGAGGACCTCGACGCCCTGGAGGAGTTCACCCAGGGGTACGAGGGCCCGCTGAAGGTGCAGGTCGTCGGCCCGTGGACGCTGGCCGCCGCCCTGGAGCTGAGGAACGGCGAGGCGATGGTCTCCGACCCCGGCGCCTGCCGGGACCTGACCGGGTCCCTCGCCGAAGGCCTCCGCGCCCACCTCGCGCAGGTCCGCAGGCGGGTGCCGGGCGCGCGGCTCGTGCTCCAGCTCGACGAGCCGTCGCTGACCGCCGTGCTGCGCGGCCGGATCAGGACCGCGAGCCAGTACCGCACCCACCGCGCCGTGGACCGCCAGGTCGTGGAGAGCGCGCTGCGCGACGTCATGGCCGTCCACGACGGTCCGGTGGTCGTGCACTCCTGCGCGCCCGACGTCCCGTTCGCCCTGTTGCGCAGGGCCGGCGCGGCCGGTCTGTCGTTCGACTTCTCGCTCCTCACCGAGCGTGACGACGAGGTCCTCGGCGAGGCCGTCGAGGCCGGGACGCAGCTGTTCGCCGGTGTCGTGCCGGGCACCGAGGGCCCATTGTCAGACCCTGCCGGTAGCGTCATGGATGTCAGGACGCTGTGGCGCAGGCTGGGGCTGAATCCGGGGTTGCTCGCGGACGCGGTCGCGGTCACGCCGTCGTGCGGTCTCGCGGGCGCTTCGCCCGCATATGCCCGCGCGGCGCTCGCGCACTGCGTCCGGGCGGCGAGATCGCTTGCGGACAACCCTGAGTAACTGGGTCCGAAGGTAACGGGAGGACGAAACGGTGGCTGTCGAACAGGAAGGCACGGTGCCGGCCGAGGCGCGCGAGCGCCACGCCCAGCTCGCCGAGCAGATCGAGGAGCACCGCTTCCGGTACTACGTGAAGGACCAGCCGGTCATCAGCGACGCGGAGTTCGACAAGCTCCTGCGCGCCCTGGAGGCCCTGGAGGAGGAGTACTCCGAGCTGCGCACGCCGGACTCGCCGACCCAGAAGGTCGCCGGTGCGTACGAGACGGAGTTCACCTCCGTCGAGCACCGCGAGCGCATGCTCTCCCTGGACAACGCCTTCGACGACGAGGAGCTGGCCGCCTGGGCCGAGCGCGTCGCCAAGGAGGTGGGCAGCAGCACGTACCACTTCCTGTGCGAGCTGAAGGTCGACGGCCTGGCGGTCAACCTCACGTACGAGCACGGCAGGCTCACCCGCGCGGCCACCCGCGGCGACGGCCGCACCGGCGAGGACATCACGCCGAACGTCCGCACCATCGCCGACGTCCCCGACCGCCTCAAGGGCGACCGCGTCCCCGCCCTCGTGGAGATCCGCGGCGAGGTCTTCTTCCCCATGGAGAAGTTCCAGGAGCTCAACGCCCGCTTGGTCGGGGCGGGCGACAAGCCCTTCGCCAACCCGCGGAACGCGGCGGCGGGTTCGCTGCGCCAGAAGGACCCGCGCGTCACCGCCACGCGCCCGCTGCACATGGTGGTGCACGGCATCGGCGCCCGCGAGGGCTTCGACATCGACCGCCTCTCCCAGGCGTACGACCTGCTGCGCGAGTGGGGGCTGCCCACGGCCCGGCACAACAAGGTCGTCGAAGGCCTCGACGCCGTCCGGGAGTTCATCACGTACTTCGGCGACAACCGCCACTCCGTGGAGCACGAGATCGACGGCGTCGTCGTCAAGCTCGACGAGATCCCGCTCCAGGGCCGCCTCGGCTCCACCTCCCGCGCCCCGCGCTGGGCCATCGCCTGGAAGTACGCGCCGGAGGAGGTCAACACCAAGCTGGTCGACATCAGGGTCGGCGTCGGCCGCACCGGCCGCGTCACGCCGTACGCGGTGGTGGAGCCGGTCACCGTCGCGGGCTCCGAGGTCGAGTTCGCCACGCTGCACAACCAGGACGTGGTCAAGGCCAAGGGCGTCCTCATCGGCGACACGGTCGTCATCCGCAAGGCGGGCGACGTCATCCCCGAGATCCTCGGCCCCGTCGTCGACCTGCGCGACGGCAGCGAGCGCGAGTTCGTGATGCCCGCCGAGTGCCCGGAGTGCGGGACGGCGCTGCGCCCCATGAAGGAGGGCGACATCGACCTGCGCTGCCCGAACGGCCGCACCTGCCCCGCGCAGCTCCGCGAGCGGCTTTTCTACCTGGCGGGACGCAAGAGCTTCGACATCGAGCACTTCGGCTACGTCGCCGCCGCGGCCCTGACCAAGCCGCTGGAGCCCGCCGAGCCGCCGCTGACGGACGAGGGTGACCTCTTCGACCTGACCGTCGAGCAACTCCTCCCGATCAAGGCGTACGTACTCGACCAGGACACGGGCCTGCCCAAGCGCGACCCGGAGACGGGCGAGGAGAAGGTCGCCACGGTCTTCGCCAACCAGGAGGGCGGCGCGAGGAAGAACGCCCTCGCGATGCTGGAGAACATCGCGGCCGCCAAGGAGCGCCCCCTGGCCCGCGTGCTCACCGGCCTGTCGATCCGCCACGTCGGCCCGGTCGCGGCGGAGGCGCTGGCCCGGGAGTTCCGGTCCATCGACCGCATCGACCAGGCGAGCGAGGAGGAGCTGAAGAACACCGACGGGGTCGGGCCGATCGTCGCGAAGTCTGTGAAGGAGTGGTTCGCGGAGGACTGGCACCGCGAGATCATCCGCAAGTGGCGCGCCGCCGGTGTCCGCATGGAGGAGGGCGACGGCACCGCGGATGAGGGCCCCCGGCCGCTCGAAGGCCTCACCGTCGTCGTCACCGGAACGCTCCAGAACTACACGCGGGATGGCGCGAAAGAAGCGCTCCAGAGCCGTGGAGCCAAAGTCACCGGTTCCGTTTCGAAGAAGACGGGATTTGTCGTCGTGGGCGACAACCCCGGCTCGAAGTACGACAAGGCCGTGCAACTGAAGGTTCCGGTCCTGGATGAGGACGGCTTCGCGGTGCTGCTCGAACAGGGGGCGGACGCCGCCCGGGACGTCGCACTTCCGACCGAAGAATAGCGGTTGAAGACCACCCGTTCAGCGCATACCAGATGCATACGGGTGGCCGGGTCGCATTCGGGCAACCGTAGACGACCGCTGCCCGTGACAGCCCTCTGCGGCCTACTGTTGAGGTGTGCGCCTGCCGTGCCCCGCTGCCGATGGGGTACCCCCCTGCTCGTGTCGTGGAGAGCCGGGGAAGGGTTTTCAGACGCGGCTGTCAGGACCTGAAGTCCGCGTGGCGTGGGCACCGCCGGCTGTGAGAGGGACGGGAATGGAACCGACCGAGAGCGTCGCCCCGGACTCATGGCTGCGGTCGCGCCTGCGGCGCGGGCTCGGCGCGTGGCGGTGCCGCCGCGCCGCCGGGCCCGCC
>NZ_BNBT01000069.1 GCF_014656095.1 Streptomyces longispororuber | reverse complement strand
GCCGCCGGCGCCCGAACAGCCGCTGCTGGCCGAGGCGTTCGCCGGGGTGCCGCCGCAGCCCGCGGTGAAGGCGTTCCCGCGCGCGGACGCCGGGGCGGCGCGCGCGTAGCGCCTCCGGCCGCCCTGGACGCCTGGCTGCGCAGGACTCCGGACGGCCTCGGACGCCCCTGGATGCCCCTGGACGCCGCCTAGATGCGGACGCCGCGTGCGCGCAGGTACGCCAGCGGGTCGATGTCCGAGCCGAACCCCGGGCCCGTGCGGATCTCGAAGTGCAGGTGCGGGCCGGAGCTGTTGCCGGTCGAGCCGGAGCGGCCGATGCGCTGCCCGGGGACGACCCGCTGCCCGGCCTTCACGGTGAGCGCCGACAGGTGGCCGTACTGCGAGTAGCGGCCGTCGCCGTGCCGGATCACCACCTGGTAGCCGTACGAGCCGCCCCAGCCGGACTCCACGACCGTGCCGGCCGCGACGGCCTGCACGGACGTACCGGTCGGCACGGGGAAGTCGACGCCGGTGTGGTAGCCCTTCGACCAGGAGCCGCCGGACGCGCGGTACGGCGTGCCGATGGACGCGGCCACGGGCACGGTGGCCCCGGACTGCGTGGCGGCCCTGGCCTTCTGGCGGCCCGCCGGCGCGGTGTCGCGCTTCGGCGCGGGCCGGGTCTCCTTGCGCGGGGCGTCCCTGGTGTCCCTGGTGTCCTTCTTGGCTTCCTTCTGGGCGGGCGGGTGCGCGCGCTGCTTCTCCTGCTGGCGCACCTGCCGCTTCTCGGTCCGCTCGCCGCCGGGGCGCTCCGCGGGCCTGCGGCGCTCGGGCGGGCGCGGGGGCTGCTTCAGCCTGCCGTCGGCGCCGCGCAGGGACAGGCGCTGGCCGGGGGTGATGAGGTCCGGGTCGTCGCCGATGGTGCGCCGGTTGCTCTCGTAGAGCTGCGGCCAGCCGCCGGTGACGCGGCGCTCGTCGGCGATGCCGGAGAGGGTGTCGCCGCGTACGACCGTGTACATGCGGGCGGTGCCCGCGGTGGACTGCGGCGTCACCTCGGGCTTGACGTCCTTGACCGTGCGCCGCGGGACCTGGGGCGCCGTGCGTCCGCCGTCGGTCTTGGCGTCGTTGGCCGTGCCCGTGCGCTTCTGGGGCGCGGTGGCGGGCTTGAGGTCCGGGGTGTCGCCGCCCCGGGTGAGGCCCGCCCGCACCGAGCACACGGGCCAGGCGCCGGGGCCCTGCCCGTCGAGGACCTTCTCGGCGACGGCGATCTGCTGGGCCTTGGTGGCGAGGTCGGCGCGCGCGGCGTAGGCCGTGCCGCCGTAGGCCTCCCAGGTGGACTGGGTGAACTGGAGGCCGCCGTAGAAGCCGTTGCCGGTGTTGATGCTCCAGTTGTTCGTGGACTCGCAGGCGGCGACCTTGTTCCAGGTCTCCACGTCCGCCGCGTGGCCCGTGCCCGCCGACACCAGCGGCAGGGCGATGCCCGCGCCGCCCGCGGTGACGGTGAGCGAGGCACGGTTGATCCGGCTCGGCTGGTACCGGCGGTGCCGGCCTCGTAAGGCCATGAAAGCCCCCTCAGACACGCGAATGTTCGCGAAGGTCACACGTCAGCCACGGACAAGCCCGCAAGCTAGCCGCTCCGCCATGGCCGTGACAAGAGCGGGCGGCCGAAAGGACGGTGAACAGGTCAGTTCCGCAAATGCCCCGGAAGCCACCGCAGTTGTACATCCTGTTGGAATACGCCGCCGCCTTCATGGTCGTTGAAGCGGTACACCTCCATCGACCTTTCGCGCCCCGCGTAGGAATTGAACGCGGCGAAGACCGTGGACGGCGGGCACGTCTCGTCCTCGAGTGCCGCGGAGAACAGCGCGGGCGCCCGGCCGCGCGCCGCGAAGTGCACGCCGTCGAAATACGAGAGCGTCCGGAACACCCGCTCCTCCTGCCCGCGCCGCGCCCGCAGATAGAGCGCCACCTCCTGGTACGGGGGGCGTGACGAGAGGGTCGTCGCGCGCGGGAAGTCGCACAGGAACGGCACGTTGGAGCAGATCGCGGCGAGGTCGGGCACGAGTCCGGCGACGGCGAGGGCGACGCCGCCGCCCTGGCTGTCGCCCACGGCGGCCACGCGCGCGGCGTCCACCAGGGGGTGGGCGCGGACGGCCTCGACGGCGCGCACGGCGTCGGTGAAGACCCGGCGGTAGAAGTAGCCGTGCGGGTCCTCGATCCCGCGCGTCACGAACCCGGGGTACGCGGGCCCGCTCGCGCCCGGGTCCGGGGTGTCCCCGACCGAGCCGCCGCTGCCCTGGCCGCGCGTGTCCATGATGAAGTACGCGAACCCGGCCGCCGCCCACACCAGCCGCTCGTGCGGCAGCCCGCGCCCGCCGCCGTACCCGATGTACTCGACCACGGCGGGCAGCGGCTCGTCCGTCCCGGCCGGGAGCAGCAGCCAGCCCTTGACGGGGTGACCCCCGAAACCCGCGAATGTCACGTCGAATACGTCGATCAGCGCCAAAGGCACGTCGACGCGTTCGAAGCGGACGTCGATGTCGTACGCGCGCGCCGCCGAAAGCGTCTTCTCCCAAAAGGCGTCGAAATCCTCGGGTTCCGGCAATTCCGGGCGGTAGCGGCGGAGTTCCTCGAGCGGCAGGTCGAAATGGGGCACGGGTGGTTCCTCCTCGGTACGTGCTTTCCGGGATCACGGTACGCCGCGCCGCCCCGCCGCCGACCGGACGCGTCGCTACCGCACCCGCGTGACCTGCGGTACCTACGGCGTACCTACGGCGTGGGCGGTACGCCGCGCGGCACACCGCTGCTGCGGCTGCGGCTGCGGCTGCGGCTGCGGCTGCGGCCGATCATGTCCGGGTGGCGCGCATGCGGCGCGGAATCGCGGGTAACGGAGCGCACGGCACGCCCGACGCGTCGCGCGGCGGCGTGCCGCGAGCACGCCTGTGCCGCACCTGTGCCACACCTGGAAGAAACGGACCCCCACGTGAATGCCACCGAACAAGTCACCGCGCCGATCTACGACCGGCTGATAGCCGAGCACGGCGACGTGGTCGCCGACGTGGCCCGCGTCGCGGAGCAGACCCGGCGCCACGCCGCCGCGGTCCTGGATTTCGCCGGGGCGGCGAAGGGCGGTGAGGACGCCGACGGGGAGTAGCCCGCCCGACCTGCGGCACACGCCACGACGCCACGGACGACGCCCTCACGCGGCCCCCTCACCCGGCCCCGCGGAGGCGCACACGGCTCAGGTCCGATCGAGCGGGTGGGACGCCGCCCGCCCGGCCCACTCCCCCGCCAGCAGGCGCGCCGCCGCACAGCCCGGCTTGCGCGCGGCCTGTTCCTGGAAGAGGCGTACGAAGGACCGGGCGAAGTCCAGCCGGGGGTACGCCGCGACGAGCGCGTCCCGGAAGGACGGGGCGAAGGCGTCGAGGCCGGACCCCGACACATCCGCGCTGGTGCCCACCTGCAACATGCGGCTCTCGACGTCCACTTCCGGTGCCACGTCGTCGCGCATGTGGAGCACGATCAGCTCGGCCGCCCGGTCGCGTCGCCGGGTCGGCCAGCCGAGCCCGGCGGTGAACACCCGGGCGAGGTGCCCGCCCGCCTCCTCGAACGGCAGCGTGTGGCTGTCGAAGGGCGCGACGAGCGCGAGGTCGTGCAGGAGCGCGGAGACGAAGAACAGCTCGCGGTCGAAGTCCAGGCCCCGCTCCTCGGCCCAGGCGGCGCCGAAGCAGTACGACCGCACCGAGTGGTGGTACAGCGCCGGGCCGGCGTACTCCTCGCACACCAGCCGCGCGGCCTCCGCCGCCCGCCCGCCCGGTGGGCGCACCCCTGCGACCTCGCCCAGCATCCCTCGTCTCCCTTCGCCGGTCACCCCGGGGCCGTGCACGGCGGCACGGCCCGCTCCTCGCAGCCCCGTACCCGTGCCTGGCCACCGCGGGCGGCGTACCGGCGGGACGGCGGGCCGTCGGGGCCCCTCGTACGGAGTGCGGTGCTTGGAGTCTCCCGGGCGGAAATGATCGACGGCAGCGGCATCCGTGCCACGTCCCGGCGAAATCCTGCCAGGACGCGGGCCGGGGGCCGCTCCGAGGCGGAGCGGCCCCCGGCGGGGCGCGGGACGACGAGTGACGGCCCCGCTGCCCTGAGGTCCGCGCTCAGCTCATCGGCTCCGGAGTCGGGTCCGGGTCCGGCACGGGGTCGGGCCCCGGCGGCTTGGGCACCGGGGACGGCGGGGGCTCCGGTACGGGCCCGGGGGCCCGGGCGGGGCCTTGTGGCTGCCCCGGGTCGGGCGGCGGGGCGGGCGCCGGGTCCGGGAGGGGGCCCGGGGTCGGCCCGGGCGGGACGGGGTCGGGGAACGGGTGCGTCATGCTTCCTCCCAGGGTGCGGAGGTGAGGGCCCGGCGCTGAGGCTCGGGCCCGTCGGCCGTATCCACTCTCTCCCGCCTCGCGTGCCCACGCCCGCGCAGTCCAGTCCTGCGCGCCGCTGGAGCCGGGCCCGGGTGCGGCGGGGGTCAGCCCTCCGTGCGCCGGAGCCGCACCACCGGAATGTCCCGCTCCGTCTTCTCCTGGTACTCCGCGTACGGGGCGAAGATCTCCACCAGGCGCGGCCAGACGCGCGCCTTGTCCTCGGGCGACAGGGTGTCGGCGCGGGCGGCGAACCGCTCGGTGCCCACGCGCAGGCGGACGTCGGGCTCGTCCCGCAGGTTGCGGTACCACAGGGGGTGCTCGGCGGCGCCGCCGTTGGAGGCCACCACCAGGTAGTCGTCGCCGTCGCGGCCGTAGATGAGGACGGTGCGGCGCCACAGGCCGCTGCGGCGGCCGCGGTAGTCGAGGAGCAGGCAGGGCGCGCCCTGGATGGTCGTCCCCTTGGTGCCGCCCGACTCCTCGTAGAGGCGGGCCTGTTCGGCCACCCAGCCGGTGGGACTGATCACCACGTCATCGTGTGAAGTCATGGCCAAACCCTAGGCCGGACAGGTGGCCGCCGCCTACGCCGTACCGGGATCCGGGCACGGGAATCCGCACACCGCCGCGGCGGCGCGCAACCCCGGGCGCGGGCTGGCGAGCACGGGAACGGGCACGTCGGCGCGGGTCGCGGCGTCCGCCATGGAGGCCTGGGCGAGCACGACGACGTCGGCCCCGTCCGCCCCCACCCGTTCGACGGCGGCGGTGACGAGCCGCAGGTACCCCTCCCGGTCCCCGGCGGCGAACCGCTCCCAGGCATCCTCGACCAGGACGGCGCGGACGTCGACGCGCCGCCCGGCGCGGCCGGCCTCCTCCTCGACGAGGGCGACGGTCGGCCCCAGGGTGCTGGCGACCGAGGCGACGACCGCGACCGCGGGGCCCACCGCGACGGCGGCGGCCGCCATGGGCCGGTCGACCCGCAGTACGGGCACGCCGACGTCGGTGGCCAGGGACTCGGCCACGCCGCCGAGCGTCGAGCACGTGCACAGCACGGCGTGCGCCCCCTCGGCGGCGGCGCGCTCGAGCACGGCCCGCACCGCGCCCACGTCGGGCCCCGCCCGGCGGGCCCGGTCCAGCAGCCCTTCGTCGACGTGGTGCCGCAGGGCGAGCCCCGGGTGATCTGTGTCACGCAGCGCGTCGAAGACCGGGACGTGGACGGGTGAGGTGTGCAGCAGCCCCAGCACGGGCAGCGCCGACGCCCTCAGTCCCGCACCACGGCCTGCGGGGAGCGCGCCATGTCACCGGCACCGGGCACCGGCGCCCCGGCATCGTCCCCGAGCGCCACCACGCGGTTGTCCGCGTCGACGTGCACGACCCGCGGCCGCCACGCCCGCGCCTCGGCGTCGTCGACCTGCGCGTAGCTGATGATGATCACCTTGTCCCCGGGGTGCACCAGATGCGCCGCCGCACCGTTGATCCCGATGACACCGCTGCCACGCTCACCCTCGATGGTGTACGTCTCCAGCCGCGCCCCGTTGGTGACGTCGACGATGTGCACGAGCTCCCCGGGCAGCAGATCGGCGGCGTCGAGCAGATCCGCGTCAATGGTGACGGACCCCACGTAGTGCAGGTCGGCCTGGGTCACGGTGGCTCGGTGGATCTTGGACTTGAACAGAGTACGCAGCACTTTGGACTCCTGTAAGACGGCTCCCTGCCTGCTTTGTGCAGGTCAAGGGCGTCATTCACTCTACATGGGCACGCGTTGGCGTTGCCGGCCGTGAGCGGCCTTCGGAGGGGGTGCTGCGACTGGTCGTACCCGGTGCCGCCCGGCGCGGTGCGGTTCCGCTACGGCCGTCCTCGATGGGGCTCCTTGCGCGCAGGCGCCTCGTGTCCACGCTCGGTCGCCCGGCGTCGGTCCAGGCCGGTCACCACCGGGCCGGCCGTGATGCCGTGCAGGAGGACCGATGCCAGCACGGTGAAGGTCACCACCGCCCACAGCTCCCGCTCCGGCACGGGGAAGTCCTGTTGGCCGAGCGCGTAGGCGAGGTAGTACAGGGAGCCGATGCCCCGGATGCCGTAGATCGCGATCACCCGGCGCTCCCGGCGCTCGACGCCGCCCCCGAGGAGCCCGGCCCAGCCGCACAGCGGCCGGACGACCAGGAGCAGCAGCAGCCCGACGACGGCGCCGCGCCAGGTCAGCGGGGCGAGGCCGCCCAGCGCGACGAAGGCGCCCAGCAGGAACAGCAGCACGGCGGTGAGCAGGCGCTCGATCTGCTCGACGAAGTCGTGCAGCACCTTGTGGAAGCCGTGGGCGCGCTCGGCCGCCCGCACGGCGCACGCGGTGGTGAACACGGCGAGGAAGCCGTAGCCGCCCGCGAGTTCGGTCAGCCCGTACGCCAGGAAGGTCGCGGCCAGCGCGACGAAGCCCTCCCGGTACTCGGACAGCCGCAGCACCCGGGAGCTGGTGCGGAAGAACAGCCAGCCCAGCAGCCGGCCGATCAGCAGTCCGCCGAGGACACCGACGGCGCACTTGAAGGCGACGTCCTTGACCAGCCAGGTGCCGAACCAGTCGGCCGACCAGCCGCTGCCCGCGGTGGCGGCCAGGGCGACGGCCGCGTAGGTCAGGGGGAAGGCGAGTCCGTCGTTGAGGCCCGCCTCGCTGGTGAGGGCGAAGCGCACCTCGTCCTCGTCGTGCTCGTCCTCCGTGGGCTCCCCGACCCGCATCTCCGAGGCCAGTACGGGATCGGTCGGGGCGAGGACCGCCGCCAGCAGCAGGGCGGCGGCCGGCGGCCAGCCCAGCAGCCACCACGCCACCAGCGCGGTGCCGAGGACGGTCAGCAGCATCGTGATGCCGAGCAGCCGCCACGTCGAGCCCCACAGCCGTCGGCCGACGGGCCGGTCGAGCGCCAGCCCGGCACCCATCAGCGCGATGATGATGCAGACCTCGGTGACGTGCTCCGCCACGACCCTGTGCTCCACCGGGTCGACCTCCGGCAGCGGCAGCGGCAGCAGGTAGGCGCCGATGCCGCCGGCCAGGAACACGACCGGCAACGACAGCGGCCGCCCCGCGACCACCCGGGGCAGCACCGCCGCGAGCAGCGCTCCCACGCCCAACCACACGAACACCACGTCGGCGATCGTCACTGCGTCGTGCCTGTCCTTTCCCTGTCGCCCAGGTGTGTCGTCCGTGCCTCGGTGGGCGGCGCGGTGCCGGGGAGACGTGCGGAAGAAACGCCCCCGCCGGTGGGCGGGGGCGTTCGCGACGGTGTTTCAGGGTGTGGCGCGCCGGGCCACGCCCGCTGTGGGGGCCCGCCTCACGCGTGGGCGTGCCCGCGCCGGTGTCCCCGGCCGGTGACCATGCGGTACAGCGCGAGGAGGATGACCGAGCCGACGATGGCCGCGATCCAGGTGGAGAGCTCGAAGAAGCCGTCGATCGAGTCGACCCCGAAGATCACCTTGCCGAGGAAGCCGCCGAGCAGGCCTCCGGCAACACCGATGAGCATGGTGACGATGATTCCGCCCGGGTCCTTGCCCGGCATGAGCGCTTTGGCGACAGCGCCCGCGAGCAGACCGACGACTATCCATCCGATGATGCCCATAGCAGTGTTCTCCCTTGCGTCCGGTTCACCGAACGTGTGTCCCGGAAACACCACGTCAAACGGCGGTCGGTGACGTGTGGAGAGCGCCGGGAACGGTTCCCCCGGCCCCTGCCCCCGGCCCCTTGCCCTGGCCCCGGGCCCTCGCCCGCACGGCCCCCGCACGGCGCCGAGACGCCTCCTCATGTCACCGTCGCGGACGTCGTACTCCGTGAGGACATCGCGCGCGTCCCGTACGTGATTTCCGGTAGTCGGATTGTCGCGGTGGGCACGACGACGGAGCGGGGTCCGCGCCGGAAGCCTGGAGGGGTTCCCGAGACCAGAGATGCGGAGACCCCTTCCATGGCGACTTTCCTCTACCGGCTGGGCCGGGCGGCCCTGCGGTGGCGACGCCGCGTCGTCCTGCTGTGGGTGGCCGTCCTGGCCGTCGCCGGCGTCGGCGCGCTCAGCGCCTCCGACCCCCCGGACGACTCGTCCTCGATGCCCGGGATCGAGGCGCAGGAGGCGTTCGACCTGATCAACGAGCGGTTCCCGGGGGCCGAGGCGGAAGCGGCGAGTGCCCGGATCGTCTTCGTCGCCCCCCATGGGGAGCGCGTCACCGCCACCGCGCACCGCGAGGCCATCGGCACGTTGGTGAGCGACGTGGCCGACGGGCCGCAAGTCGCCGACGCGACGGACCCGTTCGACGGGCGGGGGGTGAGCGAGGACGGTACGACGGCCTACACGACCGTCACGTACGAGGTGAAGGACGACGACGTCTCCGCCGCCGCCAAGCGCGACCTGGAGGACGCCGTCGAGCGGGCCCGGGGCTCGGGGTTGACCGTCGAGACCGGCGGCAGCGTCCTGGAGAGCCAGGCGGCCGCCGGGACGGGTGAGGTGGTGGGCGTCCTCGTCGCCGCGCTGGTGCTGCTCGTCACCTTCGGGTCCCTGGCCGCCGCCGGGCTCTCGCTGCTCAGCGCCCTCGTCGGCGTCGGCGTCAGCCTGACCGCGGTCATCGCCCTGGGCAGCGTCCTCGGCCTGTCGTCGACCACCGGCGAACTGGCCATGATGATCGGGGTGGCCGTCGGCATCGACTACGCCCTGTTCGTCGTGAACCGCTACCGCCAGGAGCGGGCCGCGGGGCACGGCCCGCGGGAGGCGACCGGGCTGGCCGTGGGCACCGCCGGTTCCGCGGTCGTCTTCGCCGGGCTCACCGTCGTCATCGCGCTGGCCGGTCTCTCGGTGGTCGGCGTGCCGCTGCTGACCAAGATGGGGCTGGCCGCCGCGGGCGCCGTCCTGACCGCCGTGCTCGTCGCGCTGACCCTGACCCCGGCGCTGCTCGGCTTCTGGCCGGACGCCGTCCTCGCGCGCCGCGTCCGGTATCCGGGCCGGGGCCGTGGCCTTGGCCGGGGCCGTGGTCACGGTGGCCGTGGTGGTGGTCGTGGTCGTAGTCGGGGGAACGGTCGGCGTGAGCGCCGTGCTCTCCGACGTGGTGTACGTCGTCCCGGGCTCCGGGGTGGCGCCGGGGAGGGCGGGAAGGCCGGCTCGGCGGCGCGCGGGGCGGGGGCTCCGGGGGAAGGCCGGGCGGGGGCTCCGGCGGAGGGTCGGGCGGGCGGTGCCGCGGAGGGCCGGTCGGGCGCGCCTGCCGAGTTCCGGGTCTCCAACGACCGTCCTGCCGAAGGGAGTTCGGCCGGTCCGTCCCCCCGGGGCGAGGGTGCCGAGGGGGCGTCCTCGCGCTGGGTGCGCTTCGTGCTGCGCCGCCCCCGGCCCGTCCTGCTCCTCACGGTCGCCGGTCTGGGCGCCCTCGCCGTGCCCGTGACGGACCTGCGCCTCGGCATGCCCGGTGACGAGGCGAAGTCCACGACGACCACGGAGCGCCGCGCCTACGACGCCCTCGCCGACGGCTTCGGCCCGGGGTTCAACGGCCCCCTGACCATCGCCGTGGACCTGCGGGGCGCCGCCGACCCGGAGGCCGCCACGGAGGCCGTCGCCGCGCGGATCGCCGCCACCGACGGCGTCGTGTCCGTCTCCCCCGCGCGGTTCGACGCGGCGCGGCACACCGCGGTGCTCACCGCCACCCCGGCCACCGCCCCCACCAGCGAGCGGACCGAGGAGCTCGTCCGCGCCATCCGTGACGAGCGCCCCGCGACCGCGTCCGCGACCGGGGCGTCCTTCGAGGTCACCGGGGTCACGGCGCTGAACATCGACGTCGCGCGGAAGATGCGGGGCGCCCTCGTGCCCTACCTCTCGGTCATCGTCGGCCTGGCCTTCGTCCTGCTGATGGTGGTGTTCCGCTCCGTGCTGGTGCCGCTCAAGGCCGCCCTCGGCTATCTGCTGTCGGTGCTCGCGGCCCTCGGCGCGCTCGTCACGGTCTTCCAGCACGGCCACGGCGCGGGCCTGCTCGGCGTGGAGCAGACCGGGCCGGTCATGAGCCTGATGCCGATCTTCCTGGTGGGCATCGTCTTCGGTCTCGCCATGGACTACCAGGTCTTCCTGGTCTCCCGGATGCGCGAGGCGTACCTGCGCGGGGAGCGGCCCCGCCAGGCCGTCGTCACGGGGTTCCGCCACAGCGCCCTGGTGGTGGCGGCGGCCGCGCTCATCATGACGGCGGTGTTCTCCGGGTTCATGACCGCCGGCGACTCCATGATGACGATGGTGGGCTTCGGTCTCGCCACGGCCGTGCTGCTCGACGCCTTCGTCGTGCGCATGGCGTTCGTCCCCGCCGTCCTGGCCCTGCTCGGCGAGCGGGCGTGGTGGCTGCCCCGCTTCCTGGCACGGTCGCTGCCGCGCGTCGACGTGGAGGGCGAGGCCCTGTTCCACCGGACCGCCACCGTCCCGTCCCCGGCGGGCCCGACGGCAGGCGACCAGGCACGCGACCAGGCACGCGACCAGGCGGGCGACGACACCGGCGGCGATCCCCGTACCGACACCGGTACGGCTGATACCAACGCCAACTCAACCGGTCTCCGCCGCCGTTGACCGTACCGGCAAGGCACGCGGTGGTGGCCCCCGCCCGCGTGCGGCGGGGGGCCGTGCGCGGGGCCCACCCGGCGCGGGGCCCACCCGGCGCGGGGCCCACCCGGCGCGGGGGCCCCGCCGCACAACCCCCCGCCGGGCCGCCACGTCCTTCACCGTGGGCCCGTACCCCCGACCGGGAGGGACGCCATGCTCACCGTCCGGCGGTACGCCGACCGTCACCCCCGGCTCGTCGAGGGGGCCTTCCTGGTGCTGCTGTGCACGGCGACCGGTGCTCAGTACGACCGCGGCGGGCCGGGGTTGTGGCCGGGGCTGCTCCTCTCGACGGGGGCGTGCCTGTCCCTGCTCGCGCGGCACAGGCGGCCGCGGCCGGTCGTGGCGTGCACCGGGTTCTGCGCCGCCGTCTCCGCCGCCCTCGGGTACCCGGTCACCGTCCTGCTCCTGCTCCCGGTCCTCGTCGCCATGTACGCGCTGACCGTGCGCGCGCCGCGCCGGACGGCCCACCTGTTCTGCGCCGCCGTCGTCGCCCCGGTCGTCCTGGCCGCGCTCGTCTCCGACCGGAACCACGAGAACTGGGGGGACAAGACGGTCGTGCCCGCGTTCTGGATCACCGCGTCGGTCGTCCAGGGCTCGGCGGTCCGGGCGCGGCGCGCCTATCTGGACGCCGTGCGCGCCCGCGCCGAGCACGCCGAGCGCACCCGTGAGGCGGAGGCGCGCCACCGCGTCGCCGAGGAGCGCGTCCGCATCGCCCGCGAGCTGCACGACGTGGTCGCCCACCACATGGCGCTGGCGCACGCCCAGGCCGGTACGGCCGCCCACCTGGCCCGCGGCCACCCGGACCAGGCCGAGCGGATCCTCGGCGAGCTGACCGGCACCACCTCGGCCGCGCTGCGGGAACTCCAGGCCACGGTCGGGCTGTTGCGCCACCCCGATGCCCCCGAGGACGTACGGGAACCGGCCCCCGGCCTGGCTCGACTGCCCGAGCTGGTCGCCGCCTTCGCCTCCGCCGGGCTGGAGGTCGTCGTCACGGTCGACGGCGAGGAGCGGCCGCTGCCGCCGGGGGCGGACCTGACCGCTTTCCGGATCGTGCAGGAGGCGCTGACCAACGTCGCCAAGCACGCGGGCGCGGCCACCGCGCGGGTCAGGCTCGCGTACACGCGCGACCGGCTGACCCTGACGGTCCGCGACCACGGCGGCGCGGCGCCACGGCCCCCCGCGCCGGGCGGCGGCTTCGGGGTCATCGGCATGCGGGAGCGCGCCCGCTCGGCCGGCGGTCACCTGCACGCGGGGCCGCACCCCGAGGGCGGCTACGCCGTCACCGCCGAGCTCCCCTTCCACCGCGGGCCGCGGGAAGGGCCCTGATGACCGCCTCCGTCCGCCGCCCCCGGGAAGGCTGCCCGATGACCGCTCCCCTGCGCGTGCTGCTCGCCGACGACCAGACCCTGTTGCGGGCCACGTTCCGCCTGCTCATCGACTCCTGCGCGGACATGGAGGTCGTCGACGAGGCCGCCGACGGCGGGGAGGCCGTCGCACTCGCCCGGCTGCACCGCCCCGACGTCGTCGTCATGGACATCCGCATGCCCGGCACCGACGGGCTCGCGGCGACGGCCGCGATCTGCGGGGACCCCAAGCTGGCGGCGACGCGGGTGCTCGTGCTCACCACGTTCCAGACCGACGAGCACGTCGCCCGGGCCCTGCGGAACGGCGCGAGCGGCTTCCTCGGCAAGGACGTCTCCGCCGACGGGCTGCTCGACGGGATCCGCACCGTGGCGGCCGGCGACGCGCTCCTCTCCCCCGCCGCGACGCGCTCGCTCATCGCCCGGTTCCTCACCACGCCCGACCCCGCCGCCGGTCCGGTGCCGCCGGTGGACCTCGCCGCCCTCACCGCCCGCGAGCGGGAGGTCATGGCGCTGGCCGCGGAGGGCAAGTCGGACGCGGAGATCGCCGGGGAGCTCTTCGTCAGCCCGCTGACCGTGCGCACGCACGTGCAGCGGGCCAAGACGAAGCTCGGGGCCCGCGACCGCGCGCAACTGGTCGTGCTCGCCTACCGGTCGGGCCTTGTCCGCCCGCCGTACTGACGCCCCGGCCGCCGGGCCGTCGCGGGGAGGGCGTCACGGGGGGGCGTCCCGTCAGCCGCCCTCCGCGCGGACGCGGTCGGCGATGCCCAGGGTCAGCTCCTCGGCCTGCTCCTCCAGGTTCCACGCGCCGTCGCGGTAGGCGTGGTTGCTGATCCAGAACACGAGGACGTCGTCGCGCAGGGACCGGCTCACCAGCCCGAGCGACCAGTCGTTGCCTCCGTCGTGCCAGGCGAGGCGGCCGTCCGGGGTGTCGCGGACGCTCCAGCCGTAGCCGTACGCGTCCTTCGACCCCGGCTGCCGTACGTGCGGCGCGAAGAGCTTCTCCCGCGCCCGGGCGGGCAGCACGTCGTCGCCCAGGAGCGCGCGGTGCCACCGCAGCATGTCCGGGGCGGTGGAGAGCATGCCGCCGTTGCCGCGCAGGTTCCAGTACGGCCCGTCGGCGGCCCAGGGGTGGTCGAAGGGCCTGCCCTTGCTCCGCCCCGCGCTGTCGTACTCCACGGCGACCAGGTGGCGCGGCCGGCGGGGCAGCACGTAGCCGGTGTGCTCCATCCCGGCGGGGGCGAACAGGTGCCGGTTCAGGAACCATTCGTACGTCTCCCCGGACGCCTCCTCGACGATCACGGCGAGGAGGCTGTAGCCGGTGTTGGAGTAGTGGAACTCCTCGCCGGGGGCGGACCGGAGCTCCGAGGCGAGGGCCCGGCGCACCAACTCCTCGCGCGACAGCGGCTCGTAGTCGTCACCGAGCCCCTCGACCAGGCCCGACGTGTGCGTGAGCAGGTGCTCGACCGTGATGCCGCGCTTGTCCCCGGGTACGGGCCGGAGCCGGTCGAGGTGGCGGCTGACGGGGTCGGTGACCCGGAGCCTGCCCATCGCCTCCAGCTTCACGATCGCGGCCGCGGTGAACTGCTTCGTCATCGACATGACGTCGTACACGGTGCGGCAGCTCGCGGGGGTGCCGGCGGCGCGGTCCGCCGCCCCGAACCCGCCGCAGTACGCGAGCCGGTCGCCGCGGGCGGCGACCACGGTGCCACCGGGCCCGGCGGGCAGGGTACGGCGGAGGAAGTCGGCGACCGACTCCCCGGCACGGGCCCCGGCCGCCGTGGTGCGCGCCGCCGACTCCCCGGCGCGGGGCGCGGCGGCGCACCCGCCGAGGAGCAGCAGCGCGGCGAGGGCGGCGGCAGCGGGCGTACGGCGGCGGTGGCCGGTCCTGCGGGGGTGGCCGTTCCTGTGGGGGTGGTGGCGCGGGCAGGTCCGCGTGGGGAAGCGGTGGTGCGGGCAGGCGTGGGGGCGGTCAATCGGCAGGGGCGTGGACACGTGGCCTCCGGAGTCGGGAATGCGGCGAGGCTGACCGGCGCCCTCACCACCCCTCAAGGCGTTAGGCTGTTCGAGCTTGTGCGAGACCGTGTACGTCGAGGTCAGCCTGGGTCAGGGGGGTCACGATGACCGCAGCACCACCTACTCCGCCGGTCACCGACGCGGCCGCCTTCGTGGCGGAGCTGCGCCGCCTCAAGGCGTGGTCGGGCCTCAGCTACCGCCAGTTGGAGCGCCGCGCGGCGCAGGCGGGCCACTGGCTGCCGTACTCCACGGCGGCGACCATGCTCGGCAGGGACCGGCTGCCCCGCGCGGAGCTGGTGGCCGCGTTCGTGGCGGCCTGCGGACTGCGCGGGGACGAGGCGGAGGCGTGGCTTGACGCCCGTACGGCCCTGGTGTGCGGGCGGCCCGCCGCGGCCGCGCCGCCGGAACCGGGCAGGGGGTCGTGGACGGCCCGGCGGGGGCTCGCCGTGGCCGCGCCGACGGCACGGGGCAGGGGGTCGTGGCGGTCCCTCCGGGTGCTCGCCGCGGCGGTCGCCGCCGCTGTCCTCGGCGGGGCGTCGGCGGGTGGTGCCTTCGGCGAGGACGTGGAGACCGAGACGGCGCGCACGGCGCTCCACGCGTCGGGCTCCTCCTGAGCCGTACGTCATGGCGCCCCGGGCGCGCCCTCCGCGAGGTGGTCGAGGGTCTCGGTGAAGCCCTTCCAGGCCGTCTCGGTGTCCTCGGAGCGGTCGTGCGGGCCCCGGAACCACGCCACGAACTCGGCGACGTCCAGCAGGCTCCAGCGCAGCCGGTACAGCGCGAGCGCGGTGGCGTCCGGGGTGCGGCCGGTCAGCCGGGTGTAGCGGGCGAGGTCCGCGGGGTCGCCGGAGTGCAGGGACAGGTCGCGCTCGGGCAGGGCGAGCCCCACGGTGTCCCAGTCGACGAGCCGGTAGCCGTCCGCGCCGAGGATGAGGTTGCCGGGGTGCGGCTCGCCGTGCGTGACGACGAGGGGCGCGCCGCGGCCCCGTACCTCGGCGGCCATCGCGTCGAACTCCGCGCAGCGGGCGCGGAGCGTCGCGGCGTGCGCGGCGAGGAGTTCCCTGGCCGGCTCGGCGAACGGGCCGCCCGTCCAGGGGGCTTCCAGGTGGTCAAGCGCCTCGCGGACGTCGCCCAGCCCGGCGGGCTCCAGGGTCGTCGGCGGCGTGGTCTCCGGCGGCGTCCTGCCGTGCAGCTCCGCCAGGAGGTCGAGGACCTGGTCGCGCTCGGCCGTCGACAGCCGCTGCCCGAACTCGCGCGCGCGGCCCGGCACATGAGGGAAGAGCGTGAGGGCGTAGCGCGCGTCCAGGGCGACGACGGAGCGGCCGTCCGCGGCCGGGACGGGCGCGACGACGAAGCCGAGCCCGTCGCGCTCGCGCAGGGTGCGCGCGGTCTCCATGGCCCGGCGCAGTCCCTCCAGGGCCGCCGCGGCCCCGTGCCCGCAGTACTCCTTGTGCTCCAGGTCGGACACGGTGGCGAACCACCGCCCGCCGGTCTCGTCGACGACCTCCCAGTGGTGGTCCCCGAACCCGACGGGGGCGTAGGACACCCGGGTCGGGGTGACACCGAATCCTTTCAAAGCATCCCATAGGAGTTTTTCATCGAGTTCTTCCGGAAGATTCTGCATAGCGGCACGCTAGCAACTCGTGTGCTTGGTAGGGAAGTTGACGTCGAAGGTCTTCATACGGCGGAGCGGGGAGCAGAGCAGCAGCGGCGCCACCACGATCAGCGCCCCCGCGAGCACCCACAGAGCCGTGCGGACGCCCAGGTGGGCCGCGAGCGCGCCGCCGATCAGGGCGCCGAGGGGGGCCACGCCCCAGACCGCGAAGCGGAAGATCGCCGACACCCGACTGAGCAGGCCCGGCGGGCAGGCCCGTTGGCGGTAGGTGACCTGGAGGATGTTGAAGGCCGTGACGCCGACGCTGATGGCGACGTGGGCCAGGGCGAACAGCGCGATCCGCCAGTCGTCGCCGGTCAGTGGCGTCAGCAGCAGGAACGGGGCCGCGACGGGCACGGCGAGCACGGCCGTGCGGGCGTCCCCGAAGCGGTGGGCCAGGCGCGGGGTCAGCCACGCCCCGAGCAGCGCGCCGACCGCGCCGGACGCGAGGAGGACGCCGACCAGGCCGGGGGCGACGCCCACGGTCCTGCTCAGGAACACCACGTCCAGCGCGAACGCCCCGGAGAAGACGAGGTTGTTGAGGCAGGCCGAGAGCGCGAAGGCGCGCAGCACCGGGTGGCCGCGGACGAAGCGCAGCCCTTCCCAGGTCTGCCGGGCCAGGCCGTGCGGCGGCCTGGGCGGCTTCGCCTCGGGCACCGCGATGCGCCACAGGAGCACGGCCGAGACGGCCGAGGCGACGGCGTTCGCCGTCAGCGCCCAGTACGCGCCGAGCCCCTGCACGGACAGGCCGCCGAGTCCCGGTCCGCCCAACTCGGCTCCGGAGCGCACCAGTTGGAGCGCGCTGTTGCCCTGGATCAGGCGGTCGTCGCTGACCAGGTGCGGCAGGTAGCTGTGGTCGGCGATGTCGCCGAACAACTGGGCGCCGCCGAGCAGCAGGGCCACACCGTAGATCATCGGCAGCGTGAGCACACCGCCCGCCCACGCGAGCGGCAGCGCCGCCAGGGCCACGCACCGGACCACGTCGGAGGCGATCATGACACGGCGCAGACGCGCCCGCTCGACCAGCGCCCCCGCGGGCAGGCCGAGGACCAGATACGCGGCGAAGTAGGCGCTCTCGATCAGGGCCGTCTGCCAGGCCGACGCGTCCAGCGCGAGGACCGCGGTCAGCGGCAGCACGACGAGCGTCGCCGCGGCGCCCGTCTCGTTGAGCACGTGCGAGCCGACGAGGAGGCGGAAGCCCGCGCGCCTGGCACGCAGGGCCGCCGAGCCGAGATGCGGCGTCGCGGCGTCGGCCGTTCCGGCAGCGCCGCGGTCCCGGTCGTGCTCCCCCGCCGCCTGCCCCTGCCGCGTCGTCACTCCGGCCCGACCAGCGCGCGCAGTTCCTCGGCGACGGCCGGGGCGCAGGCCAGGGTCAGCGCGTCGTCGGGCGGGCCCGCGGCACCTCCCACCCAGGCGCCGGCCTCCTGGGCGATGAGCACTCCGGCGGCGCGGTCCCACGGCCGCAGGTCGGCCTCGTAGTAGCCGTCCAGACGGCCGGCGGCCACCCAGCACAGGTCGAGGGCGGCCGAGCCGCTGCTCCGCAGATCGCGGACGCGGCGCACCACGCGGGCGGCGCACGCGGCCTGCCGGTCCCGTACCTCAGCGTCCGAGCTGAACCCCGTGGAGATCAGGGCCTGCGCGAGCCGGTCCACGCGGGAGGCGGCCAGGGCCCGGCCGTCACACGTCGCACCCCGGCCGCGGATCGCGGCGAAGGTCTCGCCGCGGCAGGGGTCGTGGACGACGCCGACCGTGACCACCCCGGCGCGTTCGGCGGCGAGCGAGACGGCGAAGGCCGGATATCCGGCGACGAAGTTCGCGGTGCCGTCGAGCGGGTCGACGACCCAGCGCACACCGGAGCGGCCGGGCCGCTCGCCGCCCTCCTCGCCGAGGATGCCGTCGTCGGGCCGGTAGGTCCTCAGGAGCTCGACGACGCACTCCTCGCTCCGCCGGTCGTGGTCCGTCACGAGGTCCGCGGGTGAGGACTTCGTCCGTGCGGCGGGCCGGCCCGCTGCCGCTCCGCGGAGCAACAGGTCACCCGCCAAGTGGGCTGCTTTGGTTGCGAGTTGAAGCAATGCGGTGTCACCAACGGCATGTGCCAAGGACACGGGCTCCCCCTTGTCGCGTACACGCATCCATGTAAAGCTAGCACCAAGTCGTTCCACGCGTGTGTACCGCGTCGAGTTCCGCTCGACGAGCGGGAACTCACCTTCCGTGCACGTGCCTCGTGGCCCTTGCGGACGCACGGGGGATTGAGCCAGCTTCAGTAGGTAGAACGATGTCCGGGCACTGAGGAGACCTTCGTGGAAATCCGCACTGCCGTAGCGGAGAGATAGTTCGGCCGACGCGTTTCGGCCGCCATCACCGGAGTAATTGAGCCAGGGTTCCGTTTCGCCGGTCCCTCTTCTCCTTCCTGGACGTGGTCCTGGAGTTTCTCGGCGGCTTCCATGGAACCGCCGTGCGCCACCCGGCTCTTTTCAGCCGCCCTGCCGTCCCGCCCCGCCCCACCCCGTTCTCGCCCCGAAAACAGGAGTTGGTGCCGTGCAGACAGAACGTATCCGTGTGGGTGTCATTGGCTGTGGCACCGTCGCCCAGATCATGCACTTGCCGTATCTGCGAGACCTGTCCGACCATTTCGAGATCGCCGCGCTCGGCGACCTGTCCCCCGGCCTTCTGGACCACGTGGGCGAGCGGTACGCGGTGCCCGCCTCCCGGAGGTTCACGGACCACCGGGCGCTGCTCGACACCGACGTGGACGCCGTCCTCGTCCTCAGCGGCGGCAGCCACGCCCCGCAGGTCCTGGCCGCCGCCGAGGCGGGCAAACACGTCTTCGTGGAGAAGCCGCTGTGCTTCACCCTCCGGGAGGCGGACCTGATCGACAAGGCCGTCGCCCGCGCCGGCGTATGCCTGATGGTCGGCTACATGAAGCGCTTCGACCCCGGCTTCCGCTGGGGACAACGCCTGGTCGGCGCCGTCGACGACGCCCGCTTCATCCAGATCGACACGCTGCACCCGAGCGAGGACCAGTACATCGACATCCATGGCGTACGCCGCTTCGACGACGTGCCGCGCGAGGTCGCGAGGCGGGAGCACCGCGTCGCGGAGGAGCTGCTCGACGAGGCCGTGGGGGCGGTGTCCGACGCGCTGCGCTTCGTCTACCACGACGTATTCCTCGGCAGCATGGTGCACGACATCAACGCCCTGCGGGCCTTGGTGGGCGCACCCGAGGACGTGCTCTTCACCGACATCTGGCCCCCGGACTCGCGCTTCCCGTCCGTGAACACCGTCCTGCGGCATTCGGGGGAGCTGCGCACCAGCTACACCTGGACCTACCTCGACCACGTGCGCGACTACTTCGAGGAGATCGCGGTCTTTTCCCCGACGCAACGGGTCCGCATCCAGTTCCCCTCACCCTTCCTCAAACACTGGCCTACGCCCGTCGTCGCCCAGAGCATGGAGGACGGCGCCCATGTGGAGAAGCGCGTACAGGTCTCGTACGACGAGGCCTTCCGCGAGGAACTGCGCGCGTTCCACTCCTGCGTGACGGAGGGCGCGCCGGTGCTCACCGACGTACAGGACGCCAGGGCCGACATCGCGCTACTCCAGCAGGTGTTCGCCAGGAGTGGTGTTCGCGGTCTCGGTGGGGAAGCGGCCAGGTACCGCTGAGCCGTTCCCGCATCGGGGCCTGGCCGCCGACCGCACGAGCTGCGCAATTCTTGCGCGCATTCCGGCAGTTACCGCCCGGGCAATCGATAAGCCCCTTGCGGAACTCCTGTGAAGGTAAAGCGAACGCCAAAACGGCAGAAAGGCCGGAGCGAAGCACATGACCCCCACAGCCATGCCCGTGTCCACCGAGCACACCATCGCGCTGGAGAAGCGTCACCGCCTGCCCGGTGGTCAGACGATGACAGACCTGGCGGGACTCGTCGTGGACCGGGCCCGCAACGCCGAGGTGTGGGACACGGACGGCAAGCGCTACATCGACTTCTTCACCGGTGTGGGCGTGTGCAACATCGGGCACTCCCATCCGCGGTTCCTGGCCGACGTGCAGGAACAGCTCGCGGCGTGCGCCGTCGGCACCTTCTTCACCGACGTGCGCTCGCGCTACTACGAGCTGCTGTCCTCCCAACTTCCCGAACGGCTGGGCCGGATCCACATGTTCTCGACCGGCAGCGAGGCCGTCGAGGCCGCCGTGAAGCTGGCGCGGGCCGCCACCGGCCGACACGAGGTCGTCAGCTTCTGGGGCGGCTTCCACGGCAAGACCCAGGGCGCGCTCGGCCTGCACGGCGGGCCCCGCAAGCGCCACTCCGGACCGTTCCCGCCCGGCTCCCACCAGGTCCCGTACGCCTACTGCTACCGGTGCCCGCTCCAGCTCGCGCACCCCGCCTGCGGCCAGCGCTGCGTGGAGGTGGCCGAGGAGTCCATCGAGAACAGCACGCTCGGCGACGTCGCCGCGATCATCGTCGAACCCGTCCAGGGCACCAACGGCAACATCGTCCCCCCGGCCGGCTACCTGCGCGCGCTGCGCCGCCTCGCCGACCGGGTCGGGGCGCTGCTGATCCTGGACGAGGTGATCACCGGCTTCGGCCGGACCGGCTCCCTGTTCGCCTTCCAGCACGAACCCGAGGCCTCCCCCGACGTCGTCGTCCTCGGCAAGGCCATGGCCTCCGGCGTGCCCGCGAGCGCCGTCGTCAGCCGGTCCGAGCTGGTCGAGGGCACACCCTTCGCCGCGCCCAGCGCGGCCGCATCGACCTTCGGCGGCAACCCGCTGGCCAGCGCCGCCGCCCTCGCCACCCTGCGCATCCTGCTCGACGAGGGGCTGCCGGAGCGGGCGGACCGGCTGGGCGCATCCGTGGCCCGGCGCCTCGCCTCCTGGACGGAGGAGTTCCCGTTCGTGGGGAACGCCGCCTGCGCGGGCCTCATGATCGGCGTGGAGCTGGTCGAGCCGGGGACGCGGCACCCGCTGCCGAAGGACGTCACCCGCGGCGTCTTCCAGCACCTCCTGGCCGAGGGCGTCCTGGCCATGGCGTACGACAGCAGGATCCGGATCTACCCGCCGCTGAGCATCCCGCCGGAACACCTGGACGAGGGGCTGGCCGCCTTCGAGAGGGTCTTCAGGTCGCTGTCCCACACCCTCGCCCGGCGGTGACGCCCGGCTGAGCGCCGACGCGCCGGTGGCGCGCGGACGTCCGGGCCATCTCTCGCAGATCTCGTACTCGTAGCTGAGGAGCGTTCCATGGAACTTGGGTGTGTCGTGCGCGGCGCCCCGGAGGCCGAGCAGGCCGCGGAGCTGCCGCTGGACTATCTGGAGCTCAAGGGGGACCTGCTGTGTGTCGACAGGTCAGAGCTCGGCGCCCTGCACCGCCGCCTGCGCGCGGCGGGGCTGCCGTACCAGGCCATGACGTCACCGCTCCCGCGACGCTTCCGGTGCCGGGTCGTGGGTCCGGACGCGGACCACGCGCGGGCCCTGGAGGTGTTCCGGGACCTGTGCGACCGCGGGGCGGCTCTCGGGGTGCGCGTCGTCGTCCTCGGCAGCGGTCAGGCACGCGGCATCCCCGCCGGCTTCCCGGCCGAAACGGCGCTCGAGCAGTTCCGGGACTTCCTGGGCCGGGCCCGGGACACGGCCGCCGCACTCGGCATGACGGTCGCGCTCGAACCGCTGAACCGCACGGAGACCAACTTCGTGAACTCCTGCGCCGAGGCCCGAGGCGTGCTCGACGGCCTGGACGGGCACGGCGTGCGGATCACCGCCGACTGCTTCCACATCATGAGCGAGGACCTGTCCGTGGCCGCGGAGGTGTCCGCGGCCGGGAGCGCCATCGGGCACGCGCACACCTCGTCCCTGCCCCGCGGCAGCGGCGACTTCCACGAGGGCGCGCAGAAGGAGTTCGTGGCGAGCCTGCTGGCGGCCGGGTACCGGGGCGGACTGACCGTCGAGGACGACTTCGGTGACTTCGGGCGCGAGGCGGCCCGGGCCGTGGACGTCTTCCGGCGCCTCCTGGCCGCCGCCGGGCCGTCCCCTTCCTGAGCCCGCCCCGCCCTGCCCCGGGGCGACCCAGTCACCCAGTCCCAACTTCCCCACTGACAGAGCCTCGTGGCCCGTCCCGTCCTGGAAGCCGCCCCGGCCCACGAGGTCTCCAGGGACGTCCGAGGCACCTGAGGAGTCCGTATGGCACTGAGCTTCCTCACCGACCACACCTCTCCCCTCATGCGCGGATTCGCCGACGAGGTCGTCGCCCGCTGGAACGGACAGCACCCCGGCACCCCGGTGTCCCTGTCCGTCCTCGACCACGAGGAGCTGCGGGACCGGCTGCACGCCGGGCTCACCGGCGGGGAGCCGCCGGACGTCATGACCTGGTTCGCGGGCAACCGCATGCGCGCCCTCGTCGACCAGGGACTCATGCTCGACATCTCCGGCATGTGGCGCGCGGAGGGGTTCGCCGATGTCTACCTGCCCCGCTTCACCTCCATGACCGGCGGTATGGGCCCGTCGTGCTTCCTGCCCACCTCCCACTACTGGTGGGCCGTGTACTACCGGCCCTCGGTCTTCGCCGACCTGGGCATCCGCACGCCCCTGACGACCTGGCCGGAACTCACGGCCGCCTGCGACCGGCTGCGTGCGGCCGGCGTCGCGCCGTTCTCGCTGGGCGCCCGGTACCGCTGCCCGGCGGCGGCCTGGTTCGACTACCTGAACATGCGCCTCAACGGCCCCCGGTTCCACGCGTCGTTGCTGGAGCTGCGGGTGCCGTACACGGACAGCCGCGTGACCAAGGTGTTCGACTTCTGGCGGCGCCTCGTCGAGCAGGAGTGGTTCCTCGGCGACCCCGCCGCGTACGACGAGGAGGAAGCGGTCGCCGCCGTGCTGCGGGGCGAGGCCGGGATGACGCTCGTGGGGGCCTACGCCACCGACGAGTACACCCCGCCCGACGAGCCGGACATCGACTTCTTCCGCTTCCCGGTGATCGACCCGGCCCTGCCCGTCGGCGAAGACACCCCCGTCGACGGCTACTTCGTCGCCGGTACGAGCCCCTCGCCGGAGGAGGCCACCGCGTTCCTCGCCCACCTGGGCTCGCGCGAGGTGCAGCAGTTGACGATCGAACGCCTCACCACCCTGCCGACCCGCACGGACGTCGACGTCACGCGCGGCGGCCGGCACGTCGCCAAGGGCATGGAGATCGTCCAAGGGGCCGACCACCTGTTCCAGTTCTACGACCTGGACACGACCTGGGAACTCTCGAACACGGGCATGACGGCGTTCGTGTCGTTCCTGCGCGAACCGTCCCGGGCCACGGAGCTGCTGGGCGAGGTGGAGGCCGCGCGACAGGAGCACCTGCGGGAGGCGACCACCGCACCGGCCTGAGCGGCCGCGGGCACCGACCC
Organism: Streptomyces longispororuber; assembly: GCF_014656095.1. Lineage (GTDB taxonomy): Bacteria > Actinomycetota > Actinomycetes > Streptomycetales > Streptomycetaceae > Streptomyces > Streptomyces longispororuber. The sequence goes on along the minus strand of NZ_BNBT01000069.1, from coordinate 16,653 downwards.
GCACCGTACGGCCCCTCCCCCGTACACCACCCGCCCGGTCCGACCTACGTATCGACCCGACCGACAAGGGGACACCCATGACAGCGGCACGCAGCAGCTCATCCCTCGCGCTCCTCGGCGGCTCGCCCGTCCGCGACGGCGGCTGGCCCGCCTGGCCCCAGGCCCCCGAGTCCACCCTGACCCTGCTCGGTGAGGCCGCCCGATCCGGCCGCTGGGCGGTCAGCGGCGTCTACACCGGCACGCCGAGTTTCGAGCGGCGGTTCGCGGAGGCGTTCGCCGCCTACCACTCGGTGCCGTACGCCGTGCCCACGACGAACGGCTCGGCCGCGCTCACCATCGCCATGGAGGCCCTCGGCGTCGGCCCCGGCACGGAGGTCGTCGTGCCCGGCCTGACCTGGGTGGCCTGCGCCTCCGCAGCCGCCGGCCTGGGTGCCACGCCGGTCCTGGTGGACGTGGACCCCGACACTCTCAGCATCTCCGCCGACGCGGCGAAGGCCGCCGTGACCGACCGGACCAAGGCCATCCTCGTCGTGCACGCCTACTGCTCCGCCGCCGACGTGGACGCGTTCACCGAACTCTCGCGCAGCACCGGCATCCCCCTGATCGAGGACTGCTCCCAGGCGCACGGCGCGGAGTGGAAGGGCCGCAAGGTCGGCACGTTCGGCACGGTCGGCGTGTTCAGCCTCCAGCAGACGAAAGTGCTCACCTGCGGGGAGGGGGGCGTCGTGCTCACCTCCTCCGCGGAACTGCACGACCACCTCCAGCAGTACCGCGCCAACGGCAGGCGCTACACGGCCCGCCCGGTCGCGGGCCAACTGGAGCTGGAGGACGTGGGCGCGGTCGAGGGCCACAACCACTCCATGTCCGAGTTCCACGCGGCGGTCGCCCTCAGCCAGCTCGCGTTCCTGGACGAGCAGACCGCCGTGCGCGAGCGCAACGCCACCGCCCTCGCGGAGCGGCTCGCCGCGATCCCCGGCGTGTCCACCGTGCCCGCCCCGCCCGGCCTGACCCGGCGCACCTACTACGACTATGTCATCCGCCTGGACCGGGACCTGCTCGGCGCGCTGCCCGTCCAGCGGGTCGTGGACGCCATGTCCGCCGAGCTCGGCATGTTCTTCGAGACCCTGGACGCGCCCCTGAACGCCAACCCGCTGTACGTGCCGCTGAAGTCTCCGCGCACGCCCCGCTCGGACGCGGTACGGCGCAACCTGGACCCGGCCCGCTTCGAACTCCCGGCGGCGACCGCCGCGTACCGCACCTGCTTCGCGTTCCTCCACCAGGCGCTCCTGGGCACCGAACGGGACGTCGAGGACATCGCCACGGCCGTACGGAAGGTCGTCGGCCACCTCGACGAGCTGCGGAACGCCACGGAAGGGGCACCGGCATGACGGTGTCCCTCACCGACGGCAAGGTGCGCAACCCCGAGGGCGTCGAGGTCAACGCCAGCCTCCAGTGCAACATGCGGTGCCGGTCCTGCGCCCATCTCTCCCCGCTGTTCCGGCGGGAGAACGCCGACCCGGCCGAGGTCCACGACACCCTCTCGGTCCTCTCCCGGAACTACCACGCCGCGTACGCCAAGATCATGGGCGGGGAGCCGCTGCTCCACCCCGACATCGTCGGCCTGATCGAGGCGGTCCGCGCCACCGGGGTCTCCGACACCATCCTCGTGGCCACCAACGGCACCCTGCTGCACCGGATGCCGGACCGCTTCTGGCAGGCGGTGGACTCCCTGGAGATCTCGGTCTACCCGAGCCGGATGCTCGCCCCCGAGGACGTCGAGCGCTACCGCGCCCTGGCCCGGGACCACGGGGTCTCACTGCTCGTCAACTACTACACGCGCTTCCGGGCGGTGTACTCCGAGACCGGCACGGACTCCCCGGGCCTGGTGCGGGACGTGTTCGACACCTGCAAGCTGGCCCACTTCTGGAACTCCCACACGGTGTACGAGGGCTGGCTCTACCGTTGCCCGCAGAGCGTGTTCATGCCCCGGCAACTGCGCACCGGCGGCTGGGACACCCGCGTCGACGGGATCGAGATCGACGACGGGCCGGAGTTCCTGGACCGGCTGCACCGCTTCCTCACCCGCGACCGCCCCCTGAAGGCCTGCCGGAACTGCCTCGGCAGCGTCGGCAGGCTGCATCCGCACGAGGAGCGGCCGCGCACCGGCTGGCAGGTCACGGAGCCGCTGGAGGACCTGGTGGACCGCCCGTTCCTCGACATCTGCAAGGACGACATCACCGCGGACGACGGATGTGTGGAGAGGTCGCTCTCCGCACCGGTGGGAGGTGCCTGACGTGTCCGGCGACGCCCCGAAGGACGTACGGCCGCAGAGCATCACCGTCGTCACCCTCACCCGCTACCGGCCCGTCCTGGTGCAGCGCGCCATGCGCAGCGTCCGCGCCCAGGCGGTCGACGTCCCGGTGCGCCACCTGGTGCTGATCGACGACAGCGAGGAGACGCGGGCCGCGTTGAGTGCCGTCGCCGGCGAGTTCCCCGGCTGCGAGATCCGCTACGTCCCGCGCGAGCCGCACGAGAAGTCCGGTCCCGGGCGCTCCTCGCGCCTGCGCAACCTCGGGGTACGGCTCGCCGACAGCACCTGGATCGCCTACCTCGACGACGACAACGAGTGGACGCCCGACCACCTCCAGTCCCTCCTCGACTGCGCCCGCGAGCACGGCTCGCGCGCCGTGTACAGCGAGGTCGGCCTCCTCGACAAGGACGGGGCGCCGTACCTGGAACCGCGCTGGCCGTGGGCGAACAGCGTCACCGAGGCGGAGCGGATGTACGCCGAGTACGTGGCCAAGGGCGTCTGCGTGCCCGGGTCGAACGTCATCAAGGACCGGCCGGGGACGTTCGACGTGCCGGTCGACACCAGTGCCTGGCTGCTGGCCCGGGAGCTGCTCCTGGACGTGCCGTTCGAGGAGGAGTTCTCCGCCGACGACGCCGAGGGGCTCGTGAGTGAGGACGACAAGCTGTACTACCGGCTGGTGCGCGGCGGGGAGCCGATGGCGTGCACCGGCCGCGCCACCCTCCGCTACTACCTGGGGGGCTACTCCAACAGCGGCGAGACGGTCGACCCGCGGGAGCGGGACTCGATCGCCTGGGCCTCGGACTGAACGGGCCGCCACAACGACGAGGGGAAGGGAAGTGACACCGTGACGATCGAGCTGACGACGGCGGGTGACCGCTGTGCGCTGGAGGCGCGGCACGGCTCCTACCACTGGGGCGACAGCCTGGAGTTGCTGGCCGGGGTACCCGACGGCAGCGTGGGCGCGGTGGTCTGTTCGCCACCGTTCGAGGGCACGGAGCTGATCGCGGACGCGGACCGCACCGGTGCGGCGTTCCTGAGCTGGCTGGCGCCGTTCTTCGAGCAGTTCCGCCGGGTCCTGCGGCCGGACGGCTGTGTAGCCTTCGAGCTGGGCGGCCTCTGGCTGTCGGACGCGCCGGGCAAGGCGGTGCAGCACGCCGGCGCCGTGCACGCCCTCGCCGCGGCGGGGTGGCGGCTCGTGCAGGACTTCTACTACTACAACCCGCAGTTGCTCCGCCCGGAGCCGGGCGGTGCGGCGCGTGCCGCGGACTCGGTCACGCCGATCTGGGTCATGGCGCGCACGCACGACGTGTACTACGACGTCCGGGCGCTGGAGCAGCCGGCGCGGCAGCCGTTCGTCCGGGGCAACCTGCTGGAGTTCGACACGTCGGGGCCTTACGACCAGGCGTACGAGAGGGCGCTGGTGGAAGCGGGGCTGCGGCCCTACGCCGACCGCTGGCCCACGGTGGTGCCGGAACTGTTCGTGGAGCTGCTGACCCGGCCGGGCGACCTGGTCCTCGACCCGTTCGCGGGCAGCGGCGCGACGTGCTTCGCCGCGGAACGGCTGGGCCGCCGCTGGCTCGGCTGCGAGCTGGACCGGGGGCTGGAACCGCACGTGCGGGCGATGTTCGGCGCCCTGGCCGCGGGTACGGGACCGCAGGCGGGCTGACGAGGGCCCCGCGCCGACGGCGGCGCGGGGCCCTTTCCTGCGCTCCCGGCGGGTGGACGGCGGGGGCTCGGGCGAGTGCTCCGCCCCCCGGCTCGGCGGCTGTTCGGCCCGCGGCGCGGCGGGGCCGCCCCGGCTGCCCGGGCGGCCCCGCGCCGGGGTCACCCGGGCACCGGGGCGAGCAGGGCGCCGGGGACGCGGCAGTCGACCCACGCGCCGTCCGCGGCGGCCGACGCGTAGGCGCCGTCGATCACGAACGAGGTGGTCAGCGCCTCGCGGACGAGGTCGTCCTGGCGGCGCGGCTCGGCCACCACCGACTGGAAGTCGCGCAGCATCCGCTCGAACCACTCCTGGTGGGAGGGGTCGTCGAAGCCGGACTCGATGGAGGTGCGGACGACTCGGCCGTCCGCCGCGTAGGTCAGGTCGTCACCGTCGACGACCACGGAACCGGAGGTCCCCATGATCGAATACCCGGTGCTGCGGTGACCGGAGCTCCACGACAGGTGCAGCGCGATCTCGACGCCGCCGGCGCACCGCATCCGCACCAGGGCGGTGTCCTCGCTGTCCGGGTACGCGTCGCCGCGGGTCAGCCGCCCCGTCAGGCAGGACACCGACTCGGGCGTCAGGCCCGTCAGGTTCATGGCCAGGTACACACTGTGGGGGCCGTGGTCGCGCAGGATGCCGCCCCGGGACGTGCCGGTCTCGCGCCGCCAGTGCGGCCGCCACTCGGGCACTCCCTTGGCGTGCCCGGCGCGCAGCGTGCGGAAGTGCGCCCCGACCACCTCACCGAAGCCCGGTGCCGCGATGCGCTCCTTCATCGCCGTGAGCACCGGAGCGTACTTGTAGACGTGGCACGGGTAGAAGACGCGGTCGCTGGCGCGGATGGCGCGGAGCTGGCTCGCGTAGCCGTCCTCGCCGGGCAGGAAGACGGGCTTCTCGCACAGGACGTGCAGGCCGTGCTCCAGGCCGAGCGCGGAGTACTCCGCGTGGCTGCTGGGCGGCGTGCAGATGTCGATGAAGTCCAGGGACTCGTTCGCGACGAGTTTGGCGAAGTCGCTGTACGCGGGCAGTCCGAAGGACTCCCGTGCGTATTCTCGCCGTTCCTCGGAAACGTCCACGACAGCGGTGACGGACAGATCCTCGATCCGCGAATAACCGACCATGTGCCCCATGGCTATGGTGCCGAATCCAATGATGGCGCCGCGCATGGCGGACCTCCTTCGTCAATACGGCGGTCGGCGCGTGAAACGCACGGAAATACCTGCGCAGCACGCGGGAAAGGGAGATGCGTCAACGATTCTTGAATAGCTCCCGGGAAAGTGTCAACCCGCGGTCTTCAACCTATGCCCGGCCTTTTTGAATGGACCGGAAATACCGGTGCGGCGATACAGGCATGCCAAAAACAATTCATGTGGTACCGAACACAGTGGGGGCGCGTCATGAGAACGAGCGCAGCCGCTCCGACCTGGTCGTCCGGACCCGGACCCGTCTCGGTGATCGGCGGTTCCGGATTCATCGGGACACGTCTTCGCGAAGCCCTGGCGGCGGCCGGGATACGTGCGCACTGCTTCAGCCGGCAGCGGCCGTTCGCCCAGGGCGGCAGGCTGCACCGGGCGGTGCTGCGGTCCGGCACGGTCTTCTACGTGGCCGGCAGCGTGACGCCGGCCCGGGCGGAGCGCGACCCGCGGCTCGTGGCCCAGGACTACTGGAACCTCCAGTTGCTGCTGTGGGGGCTGCGCGGCACGGCGCACCGCCCGCTGGTGGTGCTGGCCGGGTCGGGCGGGACGGTCTACGACCCGGCGGTCGCGCCGCCGTACCGCGAGGACGCGCCGACCCGGCCCGTCTCGGCGTACGGGGTGGCCAAGCTCCGGCAGGAGCGAGCGCTGGCGGCCGCCGGGTGGACGACCCCGGTGGTTCTGCGGCTGGCCAACGTGTACGGGCCCGGCCAGCGGGCCCGGCCGGGGTACGGGGTGATACCGCACTGGGTGCGGGCGGTGCGGGAGCGGGAGGCGCTGACCGTGATAGGCCGCTCCCGCCGGGACTACGTGCACGTCGACGACGTCTGCGCCGCGATGCTCGCCGTGCACCGGCGAGCCGCCTCACTGCGGGCGTCTCCGGGGGTCACGACGCTCAACATCGGGTCGGGCGAGCCGACGTCGCCGGCGGAGCTGCACCACCACCTGGAGCGCGCGGCGGGCCGCCGGCTGGCGGTGCGGCGGGAGCCCGCCCGGAGCTTCGACCACCCGGACGTGTGGCTGGACGTCCGGGCCGCGCGGGCCGTGCTCGGCTGGACGCCGCGGACCGGCCTGGCCGAGGGGCTGCGGGACGTCCTGGCCGCGGCCGAGCCCGTCCGGACTCCGTCATGACGGCGGAGCGGCGCGGCCGTCTCACGCCCTGGCGCCCGCGGCGCGGGGGCCCTGGGCACCCCGGCGGGCCGCGCTCAGGCCGCGGCGCGGGCAGCGCGCCGCCGCAGCGGCTCCCACCAGGAGCGGTGCTCGGCGTACCAGGACACGGTGGCGGCGAGCCCGCGTGCGAAGTCGACGCGCGGCCGGTAACCCAGCTCCGCGGCGGCCTTGTCGTACCGGAGGGAGTAGCGCGCGTCGTGGCCCTTGCGGTCGGGCACCCGCTCGACGCGGTCCCAGCCGGCGCCGGTGGCGGCGAGCAGCAGTCCGGTCAGTTGCTCGTTGGTCAGCTCGGTGCCACCGCCGATGTGGTAGACCTCCCCGGCCCTGCCGTGGCGCAGTGCGAGCTCGATGCCCCGGCAGTGGTCGGAGACGTGCAGCCAGTCGCGCACGTGCTGCCCGTCGCCGTACAGGGGCACCGTCCCGCCGTCCAGGAGGCGGGTGACGAACAGCGGGATCACCTTCTCCGGGAACTGGTAGGGGCCGTAGTTGTTGGAGCACCGCGTCACCACGACGTCCATGCCGTGGGTGCGGTGGGCGGCGAGGACGAGCAGGTCGGAGGCCGCCTTGGTGGCCGCGTAGGGCGAGTTGGGGGCCAGGGGGCTGTCCTCGGTCCAGGAGCCCTCCGGGATGGAGCCGTAGACCTCGTCGGTGGACACGTGCAGGAACCGGGCGACGCCGTGCCGCCGGGCCGCGTCGAGGAGCCGCTGCGTGCCGAGGACGTTGGTGGTCACGAACGGGGCGGAGCCCGCGATGGACCGGTCGACGTGCGTCTCGGCGGCGAAGTGCACGACGGCGTCGTGCCCGGGCAGCACGCGGTCCAGCGTGTCGGCGTCGCCTATGTCCCCGTGGACGAAGGAGTACCGGGGATGGTCCGCGACCGGATCGAGGTTTTCCCGCACCCCGGCGTACGACAGTTTGTCCAGCACGGTGACGCGGACGTCACTCACTTTCGCACGCGGCGACAACAGCGTGGACCGGACGAATTCGGAACCGATGAAACCCGCACCACCCGTCACAAGAATACGCATGCGGGAAAAGATACATCGCCCGCCCGGAGCACGCCAAGGAGGGAATTCAGGCCCGGGTTTGCGCATTTCGGCCGCCGCGGCCCGGGGAATCGAACCCGGCCTCGCCCGGGGGCCCGGGGAAAAGGGCGCCGGAGCCGGGGAGCGCTTCACGTATCGCATCGAGCGGAAGGGAGGGAAGGGACGCCCGGTCCATGCGGAGCGTCCCGCCGCCGTCCATGCGCGGAATCATACTCGCAGGGGGCACCGGATCGCGTCTGTGGCCGGTCACCCGGGCGGTTTCGAAACAGCTCATGCCCGTCTTCGACAAACCCATGGTGTATTACCCGCTGTCGACTCTGATGCTCGCCGGAATCCGCGACATCCTGATCATCACCACGCCCGAGGACCAGCCGGACTTCCGCCGACTGCTGGGCGACGGCTCGCACCTGGGGCTACGGCTGTCGTACCGGACGCAGCACCGCCCCGGCGGCATCGCCGAGGCGCTGCTCCTCGGCGCCGACCACATCGGCGAGGAGCCGGTGGCGCTGATTCTGGGCGACAACATCTTCCACGGGCGGACCTTCGGGGTGCAGCTCCGGGAGCACGTCGACACCACGGGCGGCCGTATCTTCGCCTACCCGGTGGCCGATCCGTCCGCCTACGGCGTCGTGGAGATCGACGAGCACGGCACGGCCGTCTCGATCGAGGAGAAGCCGGCCAAGCCGCGGTCCCGGTACGCCGCCGTCGGCCTGTACTTCTACGACAACCGCGCCGTCGACATCGCCCGGCGGCTGCGGCCGAGCGAGCGCGGCGAGCTGGAGATCACCGCGGTGAACGAGGCCTACCTGCGCCGGGGCGAGCTCGCGGTCACGGTCCTGGACCGGGGTACGGCCTGGCTCGACACCGGCACGTTCACGGCGATGGTGCAGGCCTCCGAGTACGTACGCGTCATCGAGGAGCGCCAGGGCCTGAAGATCGGCTGCGTCGAGGAGGTGGCCTGGCGCTGCGGCTACATCGACGACGGGCAACTGCGCGCCCTCAGCCACCCGTTGCTCAAAAGCGGCTACGGCCGCTACCTGTTGGGCCTGCTGGACGAGGAGGTCCTGCTGTGAGGCGTGGGCCGCACCGGCGACCCGGCATACCGGAAGGCGGTGGCTGTCCAAGAAGCGGCCCGAGAAGCGGCCCAAGCGGCAGCCCAACCCGCGAGCCTCGCCGGAAGGATCGGCTCCTGTCAATGCTTTCGGGGGTGGAAACAGGCCTGAAGCGGCCGGGAGTTTGAAAGGGCGCCAGACGGGCTCGGGGGCGCGGCGAGGTGTTTGCGAGGGCTCCCGTCCGTCCCGTCAGCAGGACATTCCGCGGGGGTGTAAACAGCGGGCCACCGCTGCCGCGGTGTCGACCGGAAGGCCTTGAAGTGATTCCGCTTGCCGGTCTAACGTGACCAAACAAGATGGGTCGACGAAGTGCTATTTCCTGTTCGGGCATCCGCCGCACCGGGGACGGAGACACGCTTTTACCAGGTGTTTCCCGCATTGCCAGGCTCCGGTTGCCGAGTAACCCGCGGGGAGGTGGCAGCATCGTCGACGAGAAAGAACAAGCCAGTCCGGAACCGGAAAATGGACGGGAATATGTGAGGATACACGCGGCCGTTCCAGAAAGCGACGGACGCGTGTGCGGAACGGTCGTCCCTGTGCGGTGCCCGCCGCTCGGAGACCGCCCTGACCTCGATGTTCCCGGTTCCGTCACGGTCCGGTTCCCGCCGCATGCCGTTTCTCCTCCGCTTCACGCCGCCGGCACCTGTCCCGTGCCGGGGCGATGCGGCCCAGGACCGCTCACACCGCACAGAGAGATCACAAGAAGGGCGCTCCCATGCAGGTTTCAGTGACGAATGAAAAGGAAGCTCGCGCAGTGAGTGCAGCGGATGTGGAGCAATCGGCTCTGAAGTGGCTGCGGGACGAGTTGGACGACCCGGAGATCACCGGTGCGGACAACTTCCTCGACATCGGCGGCCACTCGCTGACCTTCTCGAAGCTGAACATCTTCCTCGGGGACTCCTTCGGAATCGTCCTCGACATGAAGACGACGTACGACGGGTCCCTGGCCGCGGCGCTGGCCGCCGCGCAGCCTTCCGACACATCCGAGCCGAGCAATAAGTAAGGGAGTCACCACATGACCAGCAGCCCCGTGCGTACGGAGTTCGCGCTGTCGGAAGACGAACTCGCGTTCTTCCACAAGAACGGTTACATCGGTCCGCTCACCATCTACACGCCCGAAGAGATGGACCAGATGTGGAAGACCGTCCAGCGCGAGGCGCTCGACCGGTCGCACGCCGCGTACCCGGAGGTGGACAAGGGCATCGGTGCCCCGAACATCTTCAACTACGACCGGCACCTGGACATCGACCTGCTCGCGCGGCACGTCATGAACCAGCGGATCACCGACCGCGTGGCCTCGATCCTCGGTCCGGACCTGCTCTGCTGGCGCTCGGAGTTCTTCCCGAAGTACCCCGGCGACGAGGGCACCGACTGGCACCAGGCGGACACCTTCGCCAACGCCAGCGGCAAGCCGCAGTTGCTGTGGCCCGGTGAGTCCGAGGAGGAGTTCGGCGCCGGCACGCTCACCGTGTGGACGGCGTTCACCGAGTCCACCCGCGAGAACGGGTGCCTGCAGGTGATCCCCGGCACCCACCACCAGATGAACTACGACGAGTCCAAGCAGATGGACTACAACGAGGAGCGCATCAACTCCGAGGTCAAGGACGGCGTCCCGCGCGGCTTCTTCGGCTACGACTACCGGCAGCTCCAGAAGGACCCGAACTGGAAGCCCAACGAGGAGGACGCGGTCTCCTTCGAGATGGAGAAGGGCCAGTGCATCATCTTCTGGTCCACGCTGATGCACGCCTCGCTGCCGAACATCGCCACCGGCAAGAACTACCGCATGGGCTTCGCGACCCGGTACGTGCCCACCTCGGTGCGCGTCTACCCCGACACCGACCACATCGAGGAGTACGGCGGCAGCATCTCGCTGGACAAGTGGTCGGCCGTGCTGGCCCGCGGCCGTGACGAGTACGGCCACAACAAGATCGCCACGGAGACGCTGCGCGGGACGAAGTACCTGCCCGCGTAAGCCGTACGGCACGACGCCCTCGCGCCGCCGGCGTGCGGCGCGACGACTGGGTGACGACCCATGGCCCGCCCTGGCCGCGAGTCGTCACCCAGCGCGGTGTCGGGGCACGGCACCACCACCTACCGACCACAGCCGGGCCGTCCGCCGGGGACCCGCGCGCCGGCCCGCGCGACGCCATCCGGGGGACAGCAGCACCGTGACAACACCGAGCCAGGCCCGACCCGTGGTCGCGTTCATCCCGCCGTCCTGCTGCGGCGCGGGCTACTTCCGCCGGCTGCGGCGCGAGCTGGGCGACCGGGTCGACGTCCGCGCCCTCGAACTGCCCAGCCACGGCCGCCGCTACCGGGAAACCCCCCTCACCGACGCCGCCGCGGCCGTCGCCGACCTCGCCGCGCGCGTCGACACCCCGCTCGACGCCCTGTACGGCGAGAGCCTGGGCGCCTACCTCGCGCTCGGCCTGGCGGACGTCCTCGCGCAGACGCGGCCCCCGCTGCTGCTCGCGGCGTCCAACTCCCCGCCCTCGGTGCGCGAGCGCATCGACCCCGGGGCGGTGGACTCCGTCGAGTCCGCGGTCGCCGCGCTGCGCGCGATGGGCGGCGAGATACCGCCCGAGGTGGTCAGCGACCCCGCGCTCGCCGAGAGCGCCTACCCGCTGATCCGCGCGGACCTGCTGCTCGCCCAGTCGTGCATCGACCTGGTCCGCGACAGCGCCGCCGCCGGGGACCTGACGGTGCTCGCCGGCGCCGACGACACCGCCCTGACCCGCATGGAAAGCTGGGCGGAGCACACCCGGGGGCGCTGCGAGGTGGCGTCCCTGCCCGGCGGCCACCTGCTGTCCGCCACGAACCCCGCGGGCGTGGCCGCACGCGTCCTGGAGGCGCTGGCCCGCCGCTGAGGCCGCCCGGCCGCCGACACCCGCCGTACTCCCCCGCCCGCCGCTCCTCCCCTTCCGTCCCGCCCGGGCGTCGCGTGGAGCGCGCGGCGACGGCCGTTCCGTCCTCCTCCGAAAGGAATCACGATGGTGCTGTCCCAAGCGCCTCTCCCCGCGATCAGCCACCATCAGATGCTGGTCTTCCTGTTGCAGGTCGGGCTGCTGCTGGGGGTCGCGGTCCTGCTGGGCAGGCTCGCCACCCGGCTGCGGCTGCCCCGCGTGGTCGGTGAACTGTCCGCGGGCGTGCTCCTGGGGCCGTCCGTGTTCGGCAACGCGCTGCCCGACCTGCGCGACTGGCTGCTGCCGCACGACACCGCGCAGATGCATCTGCTGAGCGCGGTGGCGCAGCTCGGCGTGCTGCTCCTGGTCGGCATCACCGGCGCGCACATCGACGTCGGGCTGCTGCGCCGCAAGAGCCGCGTGATCGGCTACGTCAGCGTGGGCAGCGTGCTGCTGCCGCTGGCCCTCGGGGTGGGGCTCGGCTTCGTCATGCCTGAGTCGCTGATGGCCCCCGGCGCCGAGCGGGGCACCTTCGCCCTGTTCGTGGGCGTCGCGATCGCGGTGAGCGCGCTGCCGGTGATCGCCAAGACGCTGCTCGACATGGACCTGCTGCACCGCAACGTCGGCCAGCTCATCATCGGCGCCGCCGCGGTCAGCGACATCGTCGGCTGGATGCTCCTGTCGATCGTCGCCGCGATGGCCACCCACGGCCTGCAGACGGGTCTCGTCCTGGAGTCCGTCGCCTACTTGATCGCGGTCCTCGCCCTCACGGTCCTGGTGGCCCGGCCGGTGGCCCGCAAGGTGCTCCAGTACACCGACCGCTCGCCGCAGTCGGACGTCAGCGTCGCCGCGATCGCCGTGATGATCCTGCTGTCCTCCGCCGGCACGCTCGCCCTGGACATGGAGCCCATCCTGGGCGCCTTCCTGTGCGGCATCGTGATCAGCTCGCTGGGGGTCTCCGCCCGCCGGTCGCTGGACTCCATGCGCACCTTCGTGATGTCGACGCTGGCCCCGCTGTTCTTCGCCACCGCCGGGCTCCAGGTGGACCTGTCCGCGCTGGCCCGGCCCACGGTGCTGTTGGCCGCGGTGGTCACCCTGCTGGTCGCCACGGTCGCCAAGTTCGCGGGCGGCTACCTGGGCGCCCGGATGGGCCGGCTCGACCACGGCGAGGGCCTGGCCATCGGCGCGGGGCTCAACGCCCGCGGCGTCGTGGAGATCGTCATCGCCACCGTCGGGCTCAACCTCGGCGTCCTGACCACCGCCACGTACACCGTCGTGGTGCTGATCGCCGTGGTGACCTCGATGATGGCCCCGCCGTTCCTGCGCCACGCCACGCGGAGCATGCCGACCACCACCGCCGAGCACGAGCGGCAGCGGGAGCTGGCCGGACAGTCGGCCTGACGCGCCGCCGCGCCGGGCAGACCGCCTGACGCGCCGCCGCGCACACGCCGCAACGAGCAGGCCCCGTCCCCGGGTTCCGGGGGCGGGGCCTGCCGGTCGTGGTGCCCGTCGGTCACGCGGCGGCGAGCCAGTCGGCCAGGAGCGCCGGGGTCGGCGCCTGGAACACCGCGCGCGCGGGCAGCCGCAGGCCGTGCTCCACGTGCGCGCGCCGGCTCAGCCGCACCGCGAGCAGCGAATCCCCACCCAGGTCGAAGAAGTCGTCGTCGGCGCCGACCTCCTCGTGCTGGAGCAGGTCGGCGAAGAGGGCGGCCAGGAGGCCCTCGCGCGCGGTGCGCGGCGCCCGGCCGCCGCCCTCGTCCCCTGCCCGGTCCGCGCCCCGGCGCGGGGCGGGCAGCGCGGCCCGGTCCAGTTTCCCGTTCGGGGCCAGCGGCAGCCGCTCCAGGACCACGAACGCGGACGGGATCATGAAGGCGGGCAGCCGGTCGGCCACGTGGCGCCGCAGCACTCGCGACGTCAGCCCGGCCGCCGCCGCACCACCCGGCTCGGCGGGCACCACGTAGGCCACCAGGGTGCCGGCGCCCGTGCCCGCCGCGGGGCGCAGCGCCACCACGGCCTGGGCGACGTCGGGGTGCGCGACCAGGGCCACCTCGATCTCGGCGGGCTCGATGCGGATGCCGCGCAGCTTCATCTGGCCGTCGTCGCGCCCGAGCAGCTCCAGCTCGCCCCCGGCGTTCCACCGGGCCACGTCGCCGGTGCGGTACATCCGCTCGCCCGCCGGGCCGAACGGGTCCGCCACGAAGCGCTCCGCGGTCTGCCCCGGCCGGGCGTGGTAGCCGCGGCCGACCGCGCCGGCCACGTACAGCTCCCCCACCACCCCCTGCGGGACCGGCGCGAGCCCCGGGCCCAGGACGTACGTGCGCATGTTGCCGAGGGGGGTGCCGATGGGGACGCCGCCCTCGCCGCGCCAGCCGTCGGGCACGGTGTACGTGGTGGCGTAGAAGCTCTCCGTCTGGCCGTAGGCGTTGACCAGGGTCGTGTCCGGGATCGCCGCCCGCACCTGCTCGGCGAGCGCCGCCGAGAGCTTCTCCCCGGCGAACACGGCCGTGTCCACGCTCAGCCGCCCCTCGATCCGCTCCAGGACCTCGGCGAACACCGAGGGGACGGTGTGCAGGACGGTGCCCGACCACTGCCCCCGCTCGCCCAGCTCCAGCACGTCGCGGACCACCTCGACGGTGGCGCCGGTGCTGAGCGCGGTGAACACCTCGAACACCGACACGTCGAAGTTGACGGAGCTGCTGGCCAGCATCCGCGCGCCGGGCCGCATGTGGACGACGTCGGCCAGGCGCGTGATGCCGTTGACGACGTTGGCGTGCGAGATGGCCACGCCCTTGGGGGTGCCCGTGGAGCCGGAGGTGTACATGAGGTAGGCGAGGTTGTCGGGGCGCGGCGGCCGCGGGACCGCACCGGTGACGCCCTCGGGCCCGTCGGGCGCGTCGAGGTCCAGGTCCTCCAGCAGGCAGCACGGGACGTCGTGCGGCGGCAGCGCCGACGCGGTCGCGGCGTCGGTGAGGATCAGGCCGGGGGCGGCATCCTGGAGCAGGTGGCCCAGGCGGCGGCTGGGGTAGCGCGGGTCGATCGGCAGGTAGCCGGCGCCGGACTTGAGGATGCCCAGCATGGCTACCACCAGGTCGGCCGAGCGCGGCAGCGCCAGGCCCACCACCGACTCCGGTCCCGCCCCGGTGGCCAGCAGCGCGCGGGCGAGCCGGTCGGTGCGCGCGTCCAGTTCCCGGTACGTCAGCGAGGTCGCGCCGCAGACCACCGCCGGGGCGTCGGGGGCCGCGGCGACCTGGCGCGCCACGAGTTGCGGGAGCGTGACCGGCGGGGTGGGGGCGGCGGTGTCGACGTAGTCCACCAGGAGCCGGCGGCGTTCGTCCTCGGGCAGGACGTCGACCGCGCCCACCCGCACGCCGGGGTCGGCGGTCACCTGCCGCAGCGCGCGCAGGTAGCAGGCCGCCAGGTACTCCGCGCCGGCGGCGTCGAACAGGTCGGTGGCGTACGCGAGGGAGCCGTGCAGCGCCGCGCCCGCTCCCGTGGCGCGCAGCCGCAGCACCAGGTCGAAGGGGGTGCTGTCCGGCGGGACCGCCTCGGCGGTCACCGTCAGGCCGGGCAGCGTGACGGCGGGCCCGGCGTCCTCGCACAGCTCGAACGCGACCTGGAACAGCGGGTGGTGGGCCAGGGAGCGCTGCGGGGCCAGCGCGTCCACCAGGCAGGCGAACGGCAGCTCCCGGTGGTCCTCGGCGGCGAGGGTCGCGCGGTGGGCCTCCTCCAGCAGGCGCGTGAAGGGCGGGTTGCCGCTCAGGTCGGCCCTGAGCACCCACAGGTCGTCGAAGGGGCCCACGCACCGCGCCCAGCTCGCGTCGGGGCGCCGCTCGGCGGGCGAGCCGATGGGGATGTCCGTGCCGCTGCCCATCTGGTGCAGCACCACTGCCAGCGCGGCACGCAGCACCGTCGCGGGGCGCACGCCGTGCCGGGCGGCCAGCGCCGCCACCGCCCCGGCGAGGTCCGCGTCCACGGTCAGCGGGACCCGGTCCGCGCGGTGGCTCGCCTCCGGGGGGCGCGGCCGGGCGACGGGCAGCGGCAAGGGGGCGGGCACGCCCGCCAGCGCGGTGCGCCAGAAGGCGGTGGCGCGCTCGCGGGCGCCGTGCGGGCCGCTCTCCTCCTCCAGCAACTTCCGCTGCACCAGGGCGAAGTCCGCGTACGGCACCGGCGCGTCCGTCCACTGCGGGGCGGTGCCGTCCCGGCGCGCGGCGTAGGCGGTCGCGAGGTCGTCGGCCAGCGGCCGCAGCGACGCCTCGTCCGCCGCGATGCCGTGCACCACCAGGACCAGGACGTGCTCCGCGGGCGAGCTGCGCACCACGGCGGCGCGCACCGGCAGGTCCGTGGCCGGGTCGAAGGGGTGGCTCACCTGCGCGGAGACGACGCCGGACACGTCGGCGGGCGGGGCGTCGAGCAGGGGGACGTCGAGGTCGAGGTCGGCCTCGGGTATCACGTGCCGGCCGGGCGCGCCGGTCGCGTCCTCGGGGAACACCGTGCGCAGGCCGTCGTGGCGGACCACGACGTCCCGTACGGCGCGTGTCAGCGCGGCCGTGTCCAGGGCCCCGGTCATCCGCAGTACGAGCGGGACGTTGTGCAGGGCCGACGGGCCGTGGATACGGTGGATGAGCCACAGTCGGCGCTGCGCAAACGACAACGGATTCATGCGTGCCTACTCCTTGTTCGTCCGGCGTGGTGGGAAGTCTGTCGGGCCCGCCGACGCCGTGCCACGGTTCCGGGAATTCGCCCGGAAAGTGCGCGCGCATTGCCGCCGCGGACCTCGATGCGCGATTCTCGACGCGTCACCCCGAGGAATTCCGGCCGTGTATTCCGCCGGGTGTTCCGCCTGTCCGGTCGACAGGACCGGCGGGAATACCGTCTGGCGTCCTGCGGCCCCACGCGGAGGCCGGGAACGGCAGCCGGAAACGACAACCGGAAACGACCGGTACCGAACGGAGAAAACGTGCACATCACCGTCGACGAACAGTCCTGCGTCGGGGCGGGCCAGTGCGTCCTGTCCGTCCCCGAGGTCTTCGACCAGGACGAACGGACCGGCCGGGTCGTCCTGTTGGCCGAGCGGCCGCCCGCGACGCTGCACGGCGACGTCCTGGAGGCCGCCCGGGCCTGTCCGGCCCAGGCGATCACGCCCGCGGACGACTGATCCGCCGCGCCGCACCGCCGGGCCCGGCGCCGGCGGGGCGCGCCGGAGCCCGGGGCCC
>NZ_BNBT01000068.1 GCF_014656095.1 Streptomyces longispororuber | reverse complement strand
GCCCGGCTGGGCTAGCGGCGGCCGTCCGGCGGGGGCGCCGCCCCGGCCCGCGGCGCGGGCAGTGACTCCAGCAGGTGCACGGCGGCGTCCCGCAGGTACCCGGGCGCGGTGCCCGGCTCGCGCAGGCGGTGCGCGAGGTGTCCGAGGACCTCGGTGGTCCGGGCCGAGCCGATGGTCCGGGCGCGCGGCGCGAGGTCCGCGACGAGGCGCTCGGCGTCCCGCCAGGCCCCGGCCCGGACGAGGGCAGCGAGCAACTGCGCGCCGAACAGGTGCCGGTAGGACGGCCCCGGGGCGGTGGCCGCGCGGTGCAGCGCGGGCACCGCGCGACGGGTGTCGCCCACCCGGGCCAGGACCCAGCCGCGGTGGCCGAGCAGCTCCGCCTCGTCGAGCCACCACGCCCACGGCGGGTCGTGGCGCGAGACCCCGTCGAGGAAGTGGCTCCCGGCCCGCCCGATCAGCTCGCGCGGCGCGCGCCGGGCACCGAGCAGCGCGGTCGCGTGCGCCTCGCGGATCAGGACGAGGGCCGCCACACGGGGCGGCAGCGGGCGCGGTCCCAGGGCCTGGACGGCGGCGGCGAGCGCGGCGCGGGGGCGGCCGGCGTGGGCCAGGAGCATGCTGTCGTTCAGGAGCGTGAGGCGGGCCGTCCAGCGATCCCCGCACCGCTCGGCGAGGGCCAGGGCGCGGGCGTTGAGCCGGTGGGCGGTGCGGTGGTGGCCCGCGTCGAAGAGGATCCACCCGGCGACCTCGCACAACTCGGCGAGCGCGGCGAGACGATCGCTGCCCCCACCGGCGCCGCCGGACCCGCCCCCCTCGCCTCGCGGCGCCTCCCGGCCACCGCCCTCCGCGCCCGCACCCCGTACGCCGTGCCCGACCCGCCGGAGTGCCTCCCGTACGAGGGGCACCGCGGCGCGGGCGCCTTGGGTCGCGTCCACGGTGACGAGCCGCTGGATCGCGGCCTGCGCGGCCGCGGTGACGTCGTCCTCGTCGTGCTCCACCACACCCCCGGCCGCCCCGAACGGATCTCTACGTCCGCTGCAACGGCCCCCGTCCCCCCTCTGTTCCCGCCACAGCCGCCGCCGGGGCCGCCGCGCCCGCCCACTCCATCCGGGCCCAGGGCAGGGCCAGTTCGTCCAGGGACGTGACCATGCGCGGGGCGAGGGTATCCAGCGGGGCCGCCTCGGCGTGCCGGGCGAAGACCGTGTCCACGTAGCGGTGGCCGGTGTCGGCGGCGATGAACACGGTGGTGCGGCCGGGGGCCTGCGCGCGCTCCCAGCGGGCCGTCGCGTAGCCGGCGCCGGTGGACAGGCCCGCGAAAACGGCGTGCCGCCGCAGCAGGTCGACGCCGCCGGCCAGCGCGGTGTCGAAGGACAGCCAGTGCACGGCGTCGTACGCCGCGTGGGAGACGTTGGCGAACGGGATGGAGCTGCCGATCCCGGCGATGATGATCTCCGGGTCGGCGACGTGCTCGCTGCCGAAGGTGACGCTGCCGAAGGGCTGGACGCCCACGAGCCGCACGTCCGGGGTGCGGCGGCGCAGATAGCGGGCGAGCGCCCCGGTCGAGGCGCCCGAGCCGACGCCGCCGACGAGGGTGAGGCCGCCGTCGGCGCCCGCCTCCGCGTACAGGCGGTCGGCGACCGCGCGATAGCCGAGGTAGTGGATGTCGTCGTGGTACTGCCGCATCCAGAAGTGGTCGGGGTGCTCGCGCAGGATCTCGTGGACGCGGGCGACGCGCCGCTTCTGGTCCAGCTTCAGGTCGTCGCTCGGCGGCATCTGCTCCAACGTCGCCCCGAGTATGGCCAGTTGGGTGCGCAGGGTGTGGTCGACGGTGGTGGAGCCGACGATGTGGCAGCCCATGCCGTAGCGGTGGCAGGCGAGCGCGAGCGCGTAGGCGTAGATGCCGCTGGAGCTGTCCAGCAGGGTGGCGCCGGGGCGGACGGCGCCGGTGTCCAGGAGGTGGCGCACGGCCGCGAGGGCCGAGACGACCTTCATGGTCTCAAAGCGCAGGCAGATGAGTCCGTCGTCGACACGTATCAGGTCGGGGCGGCCGATCGCTTCCGCGATGTGCTCGTCCATGCGGGGGCTCCTCGCTGGTGGGTGAAGGGGTGCCGGGGGCGGTGGCCGCGCCGGGGGACCGCGGCGCGGCCAGGGCGCCGGGGGAGGGGCGGGTGGGGAAGGTGTACGTGGTGGGGATGCCGGCCGCCCGCAGGGCCCGGGCGCAGTCGCGCACCCGGCCGCGCGGGTCCGGTGCCGCCGGGTCGAAGAGCAGCCCGGCCACGTTGCCGCTGTGCGCGACCTGGACGCCGACCGCGCCGACGCGGCCCGCGATCTCGGTGAGCACCGCGAACTCGGCGTGCGGCAGGACGCGTTGGCGCAGCCGGGCGCTCTCCGTGGCGACGTGGCCGAGCAGCACCGGGTCGGCCGCCGCGACGGCGCGGCGCAGCAGGGCGCGCAGCCGCTCGTACGCGGGGACGTCCGCCTCGTCGAAGGCGTCGTCCGCGGGCGCGGGCAGCGCCAGGGTGTCGACCGGGCGGCCGCCGCCGCGCGCGTCGCCGACGACGAGCGCGGGCGGCAGCGCGGCCCCCAGCTCCTCCAGGACGCGGCCCTCGCGCTGGGCGAAGAGCAGCGGGCGGCCGTCGAGCATCAGCGGGTCCGAGGCGCGTTCGGCGCGCACCGCGAGCCGCGCGATCACCTCCGGCGCCAGGTGCACGCCGTACGCGTCGGCGACGGCCCGCACCGCCGCGATGACGTCGCTGCTGGACGAGCCCATGCCGAGGCCGACGGGGATGTCGCCGTCCAGGGTGAGCTCGCCGCCGTCCAGCGGCTCCTGGCGGCGGGTCGCGCACTCGGCGAGCGCGTACGTGGCCGCGCGCAGGGCCTTGGTGCGGTCGGCGGGCACGACCGTGACCTCGTCGGTGCCCGGGCGGCGGGCGAACCGGGCGCGGGTGCCGAGCCCGGCCAGCGGCAGCGTCACCAGGCCCGCGCGCCGCCGCCACCGCTCGTCCAGGAACACGCCCTGGAGGATCTCGCCGTGGTGGCAGGTGGCGTGGCCGGTGCCGACGGGCGCGGCGGCCTCCGGCGCGGCGGCCGCCGCGGAGGCGGCGCCCGGGGGCGGGCCGGGCGGCCCGTGGCGGGTGCGGGCGGCGGTCATGCCCCGCCCTTCCCGCCGGCCGCGGCCCGGTACCGGTACAGGGTCGTCGGCTCCGCGCTGAACTGCGAGAACGGGAACGGCTCCGCGGACAGGGCGGTCACGCCCGCGCCCAGGAAGGCCCGCGCGACGGCGCTGCCGGACTGCGCGTACACGACCAGGGGGACGCGCTCGCGGCAGCGGGCGAGGATCGTGTCGAAGGAGCCGTTGGAGAGCGTCATGCCGGTGGCGACGACGGCGTCGGCGGCGTCGAGCACCTCGTGCATGTCGCGGCTCACCGGGTCGCCCCACTGCGTCGTCCGCAGGTTGAAATCGCAGGGCAGCGGGTCGCCGCCGCGCTCACGGATCGCCGCGACCAGCGGGTTGACGACGCCGATCAGCGCGACCTTGGCGCCCGGCTCGATGTCGAGCAGGCCCGCGACGGCCGCGTCCCGGGCGACCGCGCGCACCTCGGGCGGCCCCGCGGGCAGCGTCACCGGCTCCGCGCCGGGTGTCTCGCGGTGCGGGCGGACGGCGGCCAGGTAGGCGTCGAGGGCGGCCGTGCGCAGCGGGGTCGGCGCCTCCTTGAGGAGCGCGGCGAGCGGGCTGCCCGACGCCTCCCGGCAGACGGCCGGGTCCAGTTCGCCCGCCTCGAAGGCGCAGCCGCCGAAGGCGCCGCCGACGCGGACGAGGACGTACTGG
The DNA here is from genome assembly GCF_014656095.1 of Streptomyces longispororuber. Classification (GTDB taxonomy): domain Bacteria; phylum Actinomycetota; class Actinomycetes; order Streptomycetales; family Streptomycetaceae; genus Streptomyces; species Streptomyces longispororuber. The sequence goes on along the minus strand of NZ_BNBT01000068.1, from coordinate 36,653 downwards.
TTGAGGTAGGTGACGTCACCGCCCGCCAGCCGGGTGCCGTGGTGCGCCCAGAACACGCTGGTGGCGGTCAACTCCGCGGGGTCGGGGCCGAGGTCACCGGCCAGTACCGCGCCGAGGAGCGCGTCGACACCGGTGAGGCGCGCCGTGTCCGTCGTGTACGAAGTGCTCGTCATGCCCGGCTCCCGTGGGTGAAGGCGAAAAGGAAGGTGAGGACGCCGTCGCGCCAGTCGCGGACGTGGTCGACGCGCGGGGTGAAGCCCCGGTCCTGGGCGTCCTGGACGATCGTGCGCAGGTCGGCCGTGTTGGACGCGATGACGTACACCTCGCCGTCGGGGGCCAGCAGCTCCCGCTCGGCGAGCTGCGCGAAGAAGCGGGCGAGCAGCGACGCGCCGACGCAGGTGTTGCGGACGACGTCGGGGTCGTCGCTCACGGCCTGGCTGACGGCGGGCGGGTTGAAGGTGACGACGTCGAGGCGGGTGCCGGGCGGCACCCCGTCGAAGAGGTCGCCCGCGGCGGGCAGGAAGGCGGTGCCGTCCCGGGGGCCGACCAGGCGGGCGTAGTGCCGGGCGGCGGTGGCGACGCTCGTGGCGTGCACGTCCATCGCGTAGATCTCGCGGGCCCCGCGCACCCCGGCGGCGACGGCCTCGACGCCGAGCCCGGCCCCCATCGCGCCGTAGCGGCGGCCGCGGGTCTCGATGCGGCCGTCGAGGATCCGCTCGTGGACCATCCGGCTGGTCCAGCCGGGCAGGAAGACGCCCGGCGGCACGTCGAAGGTCCAGCCGTTCCACTCGTAGGCGCGGGTGGTGTGCAGGTCCTGCCTGGGCTGGTTGAGCGCGACGATCCGCTCGGCGGGCAGCGGCGGCGGCAACTGCCGCACCAGATCGGGGCCGGTGGCCGTGGTGTCCATCAACAGTCCTTGTTCGTAGAGGGGGTTGTGGAGGGAGGCGGGGAGGGGTCGGTGGCGGGGGAGCGGGGGGTGAGCGGCCCGCGGTAGCTGACCGCGAGGTGGCCGAGGGCGTCCGGGCCGGTCTCCGCGTCCACCTCGAAGACCTGCGCGAGCAGCTCCGGCGTCAGGACGTCCTTCGGCGGCCCGGCGGCGACGAGGCGCCCGCCGTGCAGCAGGAGCAGCCGGTCGCAGTGGCGGGCGGCCAGCGACAGGTCGTGCAGCGCGACCAGGACCGTCTGGTCGGTGCCCGCGAGCAGGGCGAGCAGCTCCAACTGGTGCTTCACGTCGAGGTGGTTGGTGGGTTCGTCGAGCAGGATCGCGTACGGCTGCTGGGCGAGCGCGCGGGCGATGTGGGCGCGCTGGCGCTCCCCGCCCGACAGGGCCTTCCAGGCGCGGTCGCGCAGCGCGGTCAGCCCGAGCCGGGCCAGGGCGGCGTCGACGACGGCCCGGTCGTGGGCGCCGGGCCCGCGCCACCGGTCGCCGAACGGGGTGCGGCCGAGGCCCACCACGTCCACGACCCGCAGGTCCCCGTCGGTGTCGGCGACCTGCTCCACGAAGGCCACGCGCCGGGCGACCCGCCGCGCGCTCCAGCCGCGGATCGGCTCCCCGTCGTACCGTACGGTGCCCGCGGCGGGGGTGCGCAGTCCGGCGAGGCACCGCAGCAGGGAGGACTTCCCGGAGCCGTTGGGCCCGATCAGGCCGACGGTCTCGCCGGGCGCCACGTCCAGGGACACGTCGTCGACGACCGCCCTGCCCGCGACCTCCCAGCTCAGGTGCTCGGCGATGATCCTCACAGCTCCCCCCGCCTGCGCAGCACCAGCAGGAACAGCGGCACGCCGAGCAGCGCCGTGAACACGCCGACGGGCACCTCCTGCGGGCTGAACGCGACCCGCGCGAGCGCGTCCGTCCACACCAGGAACACCGCGCCCACCAGCGCCGACAGCGGCAGCAGCACCCGGTGCCCGGGCCCGACGAGGAACCGTACGCCGTGCGGCACGATCAGCCCGACGAACCCGATCGCGCCCACGGACGCCACGGCCACCGACGTCATCAGGGACGTCACCACGAGCAGTACCCAGCGCGTCACGCGCACGTCGACGCCGAGCGACGAGGCGGTGTCGGAGCCGAACGAGAAGGCGTCCAGGGCCGCCGAGTTGAGCCACAGGACGAGCAGGCCCGCCGCGGTCACGGCCGCCGTCACCGCCACCGCGTCCCAGCGCGCCGGGGCCATCGAGCCGAGCAGCCACTGCGTGATCGCCCGGACCATCTCCGCGTCGCCGGACGCCATCAGGACGAGCGAGGTGAGCGCCGTGAAGAGCTGCGCCACCACGACGCCGGTCAGCACGATCCGCACCGAGTCGAGCCCGCCGCGCCGCAGCAGCAGCATCAGCAGCGCGAACGACACCAGCGCGCCCACGAACGCGCCCCCGGTCACCCCGAGCGACGCCGCCCCGACGCCGAGCACCACCACGGTGACGGCGCCGGTCGAGGCGCCCGAGGAGATGCCGAGGAGGTAGGGGTCGGCGAGGGCGTTGCGCGTGACGGCCTGGAGCGCCGCGCCGCACACCGCGAGCCCGGCGCCGACCAGCGCCGCCATCAGCACGCGCGGCACCCGCAGCTCCCAGATCAGCGAGTCCACGAGCGGCGGCAGCGCCTCGGTGCCCAGGCCCAGGTGGAAGCCCACGCTGCGCCCGACGTCGCCGTACGGGACGTCGGTGGTGCCGATGCGCACGGAGGCGGCGGCGGACGCGACGAGGACGAGGGCGGCGAGCAGGAAGATCCCGGCCCGGGCCCCGGCCCCGCGCACGGCGGCCCGTACGGGACCGGGTCCGGGGGCGGTCGCGGCGGTCGCGGCGGCTGCGGTGTTCGCGATCCGCGGGTCGCGCGCCGACGGGTGGAGCAGGTCCGGTACGAGGTGTCCGCCCGGCCGCCCGGAGGCGGGCGCGGAGCCGGGCGCCGGGGCTCCGGCGGGGACGCCGACGGCGCCCGGCACGTCCGGGCTAGCGGACATACCCGAGGTCCTTCATCCCCGCCACCAGCCGCGGCAGCGCCTTGGAGGCCCGGACCGACGGGTCCATCTCCGTACCGGGGATCTCGACGAACCGCTTCTCCTCCACCGCGGGGAGCCTCGCCATGACCGGGTTGGCGCGGATCGCCTTCAGCTTGTCCTCGGCGCTGTCGCCCGGCTTGCCGCGCTCCGACAGGTCGCCGACCACGATGAAGTCCGGCTTGCGCTTGGCCACCTCCTCCCAGGTGACCTGCGGCCAGTCCTCGTCGACGTCGTCGAAGGCGTTGCGCGCGCCGACGAGGCGGCTCATCTCGCTGGGGATCGCCGACCTGCCCGCGACATAAGGGGTGTCGCCGTACACGGAGTACACCCACACGACGCTCGGCTCGCCCTTGACGTCGGGCTTCGTCCGCGCCGCCTCGGCGAGCACGGCGCGCTGCCGCTTCACGAGCTGCCGCGCGCGCTCCTCGACGCCGAAGATCCGCCCGAGGTCGGTGTAGTCCTGGAAGAGCAGCTCGAAGGGAGACTTCGCCCCGCCCCCGGCCGCATTCTGCTTGGGGCAGTCCACGGCGCTCACGAACGACGGCAGTCCCAGCTCCGCCAGCTCCTCGCGGGTGCCGACGCGGTCCTTGGTGAAGTAGTCGGTGAAGCCGCCGAGGGTGAAGTCGGGGGTGGCGGCGCGCAGTTGCTCCCCGGTGAGGATCTTCGGGCTGAGCACGTCGACCTTGTCGTACGCGGCCCGGTACTCCGGCGCGATCTTCGTCTTCAGGTTGGACGTACCGGCCATGCGCTTCTCCAGGCCGAGCGCCAGCAGCACCTCCGTGGACGACTGGTCGAGAGCCACGGCCCGCTGCGGCGGCTTCTCGAAGCTCAGCTTCTTGCCGCAGCTCGTGACGGTCGTCGTGCGGGCGGCGGCCGCCGCGCCGTCCGACGTGCCGCCGTCGCCGGACGAACAGCCGACGGCCGTGAGGGAGAGGGCCAGGGCGGCTATGCCGAGGCGGGCGGGGTGGCGCATGGGACCTCCGGTCGTGGGTGGGACGCGACAAGGGTACTGTAATGGCAATCATTTTCATTAACGCTCGCGGGGGTGGCCGCGGCCGGACGGCGACCGTCGCCCGGCACCGGTCAAGTCCCCGATGTGCGGCGGCACTTGGAGGCCACCGCACCCCCGCATAACGATTTCGAGATCCGCGCGACCCCGCGCGGACGGCACCGTCCGGGACCCGCGCGACCCCGCGCGGGCGACAGCAGAGGAGTACGTCACGTGGCGACCACGCCCACACACACGGCCGAGCACGCCGAGGGAGCCGGAGGGGAACCGCGGGCGGGCACCGCCCGGCGCGGCGTCCTGCGGGACCCCGCCTTCCTGCGGCTCTGGACGGGCACCACCGCGTCCGGGCTCGCGACCTGGGCACTGCCCTTCGTGCTCGGGCTCGCCGTCCTCGACCGCACCATAGGCGCGGGCACCCTCGGCCTGCTGCTCGCCGCCCGCACCGCGGGCTTCCTCGTCGCGGTCGCCGTCGGCGGCGTCCTCGCCGACCGGTACTCGCGCCGCGGCGTCGTGCTCTGGGCGGGCCTCGCCGCCGCGGCCGCCACACCCCTCCTCGCGGCCGGGCTCGGCCGCTCCCTGCCGCTCGCGCTCGCCGCGGCCGCGGTCGCGGGCGCCGGGCAGGGCGCGTGCCGCCCCGCCTTCCAGGCCCTGACCGCCGAAGTCGTCGACGAGGAGCGGCGCCAGGCCGCCAACGCCGCGATGACCCTCTCCGTCCGGGCCACCACCCTCGCCGGACCCTCCCTCACCGCGCTGCTCGCCGTCGTCCTCGACACCTGGGCGCTGCTGCTCGGCATCGGCCTGCTGTGGCTGGCGGCGGCGCTGGTGCCCGGGCCCGGCGCGGGCACCCGCCCCGGGGCGGCGGAGCCCGGGGCGCGCCCCTCCTTCGCCGCGGAGTTCGCCGAGGGCCTGCGCGAGGCGCGGCGGCACCCGTGGTTCCTCGCCGGGCTCGGCGCCCTCACCACCGTCATCGCCACCGGCTACTCGGCCACCGGCGTCGCCCTGCCGCTCGTCAGCCGCGACAAGTACGACACCGAGGTGGTGCTGGCCGCCGCGATGACCGCGTACACGCTCGGTGCCCTCGGCGGCGCCCTGGTCGTCGCCCGCTGGCGGCCGCGCGCCCAGGGCCGGGCCGCCCTCGCGGGCCTCGCCCTCTACGGCTTCGCGCCGCTCAGCCTGGTGCTGCCGGTGCACTGGGTGGTCGTCGTGGCCGCGTACGCCGTGGCCGGGGTGGGCATCGAACTGTTCAACGTGCCCTGGTTCACCGCCACGCAGCGCGAGGTCGCGCCGGACAAGCTGGCACGGGTGTCCTCCCTCGACTTCATGCTGTCGTACGGCCTCGCGCCCGCCGGGCTGGCGCTGATCGCCCCGGCCATCGACCACTTCGGCCCGGGCCCCGTCCTGGCCGTCTGCGCGGCCCTGTGCTTCACGGCCCCCGCGGCGGCGGCCCTGGTCCCCAGCGCCCGCTCCTTCTCCGTGCCCGGGGCCCGCTGACCCGCCCGCCCACCCGTATCGCCCCGGTGGCGGGGCTGGGCCCCGACCTGGCGGCTGCGGGTTGTCGTCGTGGTGTCCCGCCGCTGGCGCGGCGGGTGGTTTCCCGCCCGCCCGCCCGCCCGTATCGCCCCGGTGGCGCAGGGTATTTCAGCCCGTCCGGCGTTTGAGGACGAGGCGCGGAGCGCCGACAAGGGGGGAAAGGGGCGAAGCCCCAGACGAAAGGGCGGGGTCCAGGGGCGGCAGCCCCTGGTTTCGGGAAAGGGGTGGGACTGGGGCGCCCCGCGAGGGCCCGGCCGGGGGTGGGGCGCCCCGCGAGGGCCCGGCCGGGGGCTACAGCGGGGCCTGCCACGTCACCGTGGTGCCCCCGTCCGCCCCACCCCCCGCCTCCCCGTCGTCGAAGACGACAAGCCGCACCCCGTCCCGCCCGTCCGGCAAAGCCACCCCCGCCTCCACCACCACCTCCACCCGCGTCACCCCGCCCCGCCGGGCCACCGCCGCGAGCGCCCGCCGCAACGCGGCGACGAGCTGCTTCGCCACGGCCTCCGTCACCCGCGTGTCGACGGCCCCCGCAAAGTGCACGGACGGCTGCACCCCGAGCACCGCCCCCGCCCCCGCCGTCTCCTTGAGCACCTTGCCCCGGAACGTCGTGGGCGCCTCGGCGGGCGGCTGCTGCAGGGCGAAGATCGCCGTCCGCACTTCCTGGATCGTCGACTCCAGCTCGTCCACGGCCTGGTCGAGCGCAGCCCGCACCGGCGCGTCCGTGGCCCGCCGCCGCGTCGACTCCAGCATCATGCCCGTCGCGAACAGCCGCTGGACCACGAGGTCGTGCAGGTCCCGGGCGATCCGGTCGCGGTCCTCGAACACGGCCAGGCGCTGCCGCGACTGCTGGGCGTCGGCCAGGACGAGGGCGAGCGCCGCCTGGGAGGCGAACTGCGTGGCGAGCAGCCGCTCCACCGCCGTGTACGGGCGCGCGCCCCGGCGGCGCGGCAGCGCCAGCGTGCCGATGAGCCGGCCCCCGGCCTGCAGCGGCAGCATCATGCTCGGCCCGAACCTCGACCGCACGCGGGTCGTCATCCGGGGGTCGGTCGCGGAGTCCTCGACGAACACGGGCTGACCGCCCAGAAGTTGCTCCAGTACGGCGCTGCCGGGCTCGATGGTGGTGCCGATGAGGTCGTTCTGCGCCGCGGCGGCGGGGTGCCGCCGCGGCCCCTGCCGGGGGTCCTGCTCCTGCTCAGCCCCGGGTTCCGGCCCGGGCCCCCCGTCCGTCGCCGCCGCGACGATCCGCATGCCGCCCTCCTCGGTGGGCTGGAGCACGACGCCCGCCGCCGCGTCCGCGAGGAGCCGGGCCTGCTGGGCCACCGTCATCAGGGCGTCCGCCGCGGCCTCGCCGGTGAGCAGGGCGGTGGTGACCGCCGCCGCGCCCTCGATCCAGCGCTCGCGCTGGCGGGCGGTCTCGTACAGGCGGGCGTTGCCGACCGCGATGCCGGCCTGGCTCGCGAGGACCCGCAGCAGGTCGCGGTCCTCGTCCGTGAAGACGCCGCCGGGCGCGTGCGTGAGGTGCAGCCGGCCGAACTCCTCGTCCGCGACGCGGATGGGGACGCTCACCACGTCCCCCCGCGCGTCCCCCCGCGCCTCCCCGCCCCCGCCCGCCCGGAACAGCTCCGCCCGCCCGCTCTCCGCCGCCGAGACGCGCAGCACGCCGCGGCGGGCCCCGGTCAGGGCGGTGGCGCTGTCCACGACGTGCTGGAGGGTGGGGCGGAGGGCGAGCTCCGTGCCGACGCTCAGGACCGCGTCCAGGAGCAGCGGCAGCGAGGGCCCGCCGGCGTCGTCGGTCATGGCGGCGGCGTACTCCCGTAGGCCAGGAGGGAGGAAGGAGCGGGCGGCCGCCCCCGTCGGGGGAGGCCGCGGGCGTGTGGTCCGTCAGCTCCCGGTCAGGGGGGACAGGACCAGCGGCTGGATCTTGCCCTCGAGCATCGCGCCCAGGCCGAGGACCGCGCACACCTCGGGCCGTTCCGCGATGCGTACGGGCATCCCCGTGGCGTCGCGCAGCATCTGGTCGAGGCCCGGGAGCAGCGCGCTGCCGCCGACCATCGTGATGCCCCGGTCGGCGAGGTCGGCCACCAGGTCCGGCGGGCAGTCGCGCAGCACCTTGCCGATGCCGTCGAGCACGGCGGTGAGCGGGGTGTGGATGGCGTCGCGGACGGCCGCCGTGTCGACGCGCACGGAGCGGGCGAGGCCCGTGGCCACGTCCCGGCCGTGGATCTCGGTGGACTCCGGGCCCTGCGGGGTCAGGCCGTTGCCGTGCAGGGCGAGTTGCAGCGGCCGTACCGACTGGGAGGGCAGCATCAGCTCGTGCTGGTGGCGCAGGTGCTGGACGATCGCGTGGTCGATGGCCTCGCCGCCCACCGGGATGCGCTCGGCGGTGACGATGGAGCCGAGGGAGAGCACCGCGATCTGCGTGGTGGCGGCCCCGCACACCATGATCATGGTCGCTTCCGGCTGCTCCACGGGCAGGCCGCAGCCGACCGCCGCCGCGATGAGCGTGTCCACCAGCTCCACCCGCCGCGCGCCGAGGCCCACCAGCGTCTCGACGGTGGCGCGCTGCGCGAGCGGGTCCGCGTCGTGCGGGGTGCACGCGGCGGCCCGGAGGAGCGGTTTGCGGCGCAGGGCGCGGCGCAGCTTCTCGCCGAGCAGGCTGCGCACCATGCGCTGCGCCATCTGGATGTCGACGACCGTGCCGCCGGACACGGGGCGCACCACCCGGATGTAGCCGGGGGTACGGCCCGTCATCTGCTCCGCGAGCTGTCCGACCGCGATGAGCGCGCCCGTGCGCGTGTTCACGGCGGCGACGCTCGGCTCGTCGACGACGAGCCCGGCCCCCTTGACGAACACGCGCGTGCGGGCCGCACCGAGGTCGACGCCGATGTGGCAGCGGCGAAGCTGTTCCAGACTGACGGTCACGGCGGATCCTCCCGAGAGCACGCGGGGGCCCACCGGGCGGTGGGCCTTGCTTCCGCATCCTGCGAGGCTCCGGGCCGCCGCGCATGCCGGGGTGGGCCGTGCGGGGAGCGGCCGTGCGGGTGGTCCGTACCCGGCCGGGGCGCCCGTTCCGCCGCGTGAAATCCGCGGCCGGGCCCCGCCGCCCGCCGGTTACCATCCCGTGTGACACGAGCGAAGACGGATGACGCGACTGACGGTGAGGGTCCCGGCATACCCGGACAGGCGCCCGGCGCGGCCGCCGTGGAACGACTTGGCGCGGCCGCCGTGGAACAACCCGGCGCACCGGTGGGCGGAGGGCGTGGCGCACCGGACGGGGAGGGGCGGGGCGCTCCCGGGGAGGGGGCGGGTGCACCTGCCGCAGCGGGGCCCGGCGCTCCTGCCGGGGAGGGGCCGGGCGTATCTGCCGCGGCCGGGCGTGGTGCTTCTGCTGGGGAGGCGGGCGTACTCACCGCAGTGGGGCCTGGCGCACTTGCCGGGGACGGGTCCGGCGCATCCACGGCAGCGGGGCGCGGTGCTTCTGCCGGGGAAGGGTCGGGTGCGCCTGCCGCGGTGGGGCGTGGTGCTTCTGCCGGGGAGGGGCCCGGCGAACCCGCCGCAGCGGGGCGCGGTGCTTCTGCCGGGGAGGGGCCGGGCGTATCTGCCGCGGCCGGGCGTGGTGCTTCTGCTGGGGACGCGGGCGTGCTCACCGGAGTGGGGCCTGGCGCACTTGCCGGGGACGGGTCCGGCGCACCCAGGGCAGCGGGGCGCGGCGCATCTGCCGGGGACGGGTCCGGCGCACCCGCCGCAGCGGGGCGCGGCGCTCCTCCCGGGGACGGGCCGGGTGTGCCCGCCGGAGGGGGGTCCGGTGCCGCCCCGCCGCCCAAGCGCCGCATCCTCGCCGACCTGACCCCGCTGCGGACCTCCGCCGACTACCGGCGCCTGTGGGTCGGCAACACCGTCTCCTGGGTCGGTCAGGCGATGACCGCGCTCGCGGTGTCCCTCCAGGTGTACGACATCACCGGCTCCAGCTTCTCCGTCGGTCTGGTCGGCCTGTTCTCCCTCGTCCCGCTCGTCGTCTTCGGCCTGTACGGGGGCGCGATCGCGGACACCGTGGACCGCCGCAAGCTCGGCCTGTACTCGGCTGCCGGGCTGTGCGCACTGTCCTTCGTCCTCGCGGCGGCGGCGTTCGTGGACTTCCACCACGTGTGGTTCCTGTACGGGGTGGTCGCGCTCCAGGCGACGTGCGGCGCCCTCAACTCGCCCGCGCGCACCGCGATGGTCCCGCGCCTGCTCCCGCCCGAGCAGCTCCCCGCAGCCAACGCCCTGAACTCCCTGACCACGACGTCCGGCACCACCGTCGGCCCCATGCTGGGCGGCGTCATCGTCGGCCTGTGGGGCTACCAGGCGGCGTACGCCATCGACGCCGTCACCTTCACCGCCGCGCTGTACGCGATGTGGCGGCTGCCGTCGATGCTCCCCGGCGACGACGGCACCGGCACCGGCACCGGCTCCGGTGGTGGTGGCGTGGCGGCGGGTGGTGGCAAGCGGCGCCGGGCCTCCGTCGTCGACGGGCTGCGCTTCCTCGCCACCCGCCCCAACCTGCGCATGACGTTCTTCACCGACATGTGCGCGATGGTGCTCGCGCACCCGCGCGCGCTGTTCCCCGCCGTCGCCGTCGTCTGGTACGGCGGCGACGCGAAGACGGCGGGCCTGCTCGCGGCGGCGCCCGCCGTGGGGGCGCTGCTCGGCGGCGTGTTCTCCGGCTGGCTGGGCCGCGTCCACCACCACGGGCTCGCCATCGCCCTGTCGGTGGCGGGCTGGGGCACGGCCGTCGCCGTCTTCGGCCTCACCCGCGACCTGTGGCTCGGCGTCGTCTTCCTCGCCCTCGCGGGCGCCGCCGACACGGTCTCCATGGTGTTCCGCAGCACGATGCTCCAGGCGGCCACGCCGGACGCGATGCGCGGGCGGCTGCAGGGCGTGTTCATCGTCGTCGTCGCGGGCGGCCCCCGCCTCGGCGACTTCCTCGCCGGCACGGTCGGCGACCTGGCCTCGCCCCGGGTGGCGATCGTCGGCGGCGGCGCCGCGTGCGTGGTAGCCGTGGGCCTGCTGGTCCTGCGCTGGCGCGCCTTCCTGCGGTACGACGCCCGCGACCCGCGGGCCTGACCCCTCGGCGGGCGCGCCCGGGGCGGCGGGGTCAGGTCGCGCCGGCCTCCGGGGTGGTGCCGGGGCCGGCGGGGGCCGGGGTGTCCTTCTCCGGGGACCAGGCGAGCCGCACCAGGAGGTGCCCCTCGGCGGACCCCTTCACCAGGACCGCCCCGGCCTCCGCGGTCATCCGTACGCCGAACTCGATCTCCACGGAGTCCGGCCTGAGCGTGCCGTCCCGGAACACCCGCAGCGCCGCCTCGGCGGCCGCCCGCGCGCTGTCCAGGGTGGCCTCGAAGGTGCGGGCGGCCTGGGCGGGGCCGTCGCCGCGCGAGACCAGGCGGACGCCGTCCATGTCCTCGGGGGCGAGGGCGACGGCCACCCGTGCGCCGCTGTCCGTGGTGAACTCGACCAGACCGCCGTCCATACCGCCCCCGTCGTCATGGTGCCCGCGGGTCGGTCACCGGGAGCACATTCTGGCCGGGGGCCCGGCTGCGGAAAACCCCCGCGGGGCGCCCCAGTCCCGCCCCTCCCCGAACCAGTGGCTGCCGCCCCCGGGCCCCCGCCCTTTCGTCTGGGGCTCCGCCCCTTTCCCCCGTCATCGGCGCTCCGCGCCTCGTCCTCAAACGCCGGACGGGCTGAAATGTCCCCGTCTCGCCGTCGTCGGCTGGACGGGCCGGAAGTTCCCGTCTCGCCGTCGTCGGCCGGGCAGGTGGAAGTGCCTCGTTTCGCCGTCGTTGGCTGGACGGGCAGGGGTGTCCGTCAGCCGACGACGGCGCCCGGCGGACAATTTCAGCCCGTCCGGCGTTTGAGGACGAGGCCGCCAGGCCGATTGCCCGCAGGCGACGGCGGCGGGACGCGGGTCGTTTCAGCCTGTCCGGCGTGTGAGGACGAGGCCGCCAGGCCGATTGCCCGCAGGCGACGGCGGCGGGACGCGGGTCGTTTCAGCCCGTCCGGCGTTTGAGGACGAGGCCGCCAGGCCGATGAAAGGGCGGGTGGGTGGGGGTACATCCGCCGCGGAGCGGTGGATCACCCGCAGGCGACGGCGGCGGGACGCGGGTCGTTTCAGCCCGTCCGGCGTGTGAGGACGAGGCCGGAGGCCGAGGGTGGGCGGGTGGGTGGGACCGGGGCCGGGGGTGGGACCCGGGTCAGGGCCGGGCCCCGGGTCAGGGCCGGGCGGTGGGGGTCGTCAGGCCTCGCTTGAGGACCTTGCCCATGTCGTTGCGCGGCAGCGCGTCCAGGAGGTGGAGCACGCGGGGGCGCTTGTGCGGGGCCAGGCGGGAGGCCACGTGGTCGGCCAGGACGGCGAGGGAGGGCGGGGCGCCGGGGTCGGCGGGCACGATCCAGGCGACCACGCGCTCGCCCAGGTCGGGGTCGGGCTCCCCGGTGACGGCGGCTTCGCGCACACCCTCGTGTTCGAGGAGCGCGTTCTCGATCTCCCCGGCCCCGATCTTGTAGCCCCCGCTCTTGATGAGGTCGGTGGCCTTGCGCCCGACGATGCGCACGTAGCCGTCGGGGTCGCGCACCGCCATGTCCCCGGTGCGGAACCAGCCGCCCTCCGCGAAGGCCTCCGCCGTCGCGTCGGGGCGGTTGAGGTACTCGGTGAACAGGTTCGGGCCGCGCACCTGGATCTCGCCGACCGCCTCCGGACCGGTGCCGGAGATCTCCTGGCCCGCCTCGTCGACGAGGCGCAGCTCGACCCCCGGCAGCGGCACGCCCACGGTGCCCGCACGCGCCTCGCCGTCCGCGCGGACACTCGTGTTCATGAGCGTCTCGCTCATCCCGTACCGCTCGATGACGCGCCGCCCCGTGGCGGAGGCGATGCGCTCGTGGTCGTGCACCGGCAGCGCCGCCGAGCCGGACACCAGGAGCCGCGCGCCCGCGAGGGCCTTGACGAGGCCGGGCTCGTCGGGCAGCGCCTCCGCGATGCGGTGGTACATCGTCGGCACGCCGAACAGCATCGTCGCCCCGCCGGCCAGCTCCCGGGCCACTCCCTCCGTACTGAACCGGCCCAGGTGCCGCACCGAGCCGCCGCGTCGCAGCGGGCCGAGGACGCCGAGGATCAGGCCGTGGACGTGGAACAGCGGCAGCCCGTGCACCAGGACGTCGTCGCCCGTCCACCGCCAGGCGTCGGCGAGCGCGTCGAGCGTCGCGGACAGCGCGCGCCGGGGCAGGACCACGCCCTTCGGCGGGCCCGTGGTGCCGGAGGTGTAGACGATCAGGGCGGGGGCGGCGGGCGACATCTCGCGCGGCGCCGGGACGGCGGTGCCGGGCGGGACGGTCGTGGCCACGTCCAGGCGGGCCACGGCGCCCAGGGCCGGGGGGAGGTCGTCCCCGGGCGCGGTGAGCACCAGTGACGGCTCGCTGTCGCCGAGGATGTGCGCCAGCTCCCGCTCGCCCGACCTGGGGTTGAGGGGCACCGCGGGCACCCCCGCGAGCAGCGCGGCCACCACGCCGACCGCGGTCTCCAGGGCCGGGGTCGCCCACACGGCCACGCGGGTCGCGCCCGCCCCGGCGAGGTGCCCGGCCAACGCGCCCGCGCTCGCCGCGAGTTGCGCGTACGACAGCTCCCGGTCGCCGAACCGCAGGGCCGGGGCGTCCCCCGGCGCCGTCAGGGCGGGGAAGAGGGGTTCGGGTTCCACGAGTCGTCCTCCGTAGGTCCTCGGGGCCGCGCGACCACCGGCGCCCGCACGGCCGCCGGCGATCAGTTCCACCGCCAACCTATCCGGCGCCCCGCCCCCGCAAGCCCCCAGCCGTCCCCCGCAAGACCCCTGTCATCGCCCCGGATCCGGCAAGGAACCACAGGCGTTCCTGCCGGATCGGCGGGTACCCGGAGTCACGGCGCCGCCTCCCCTGGGACGAGGGGAGCCGGCGCCGCCTTCCGATCGGGGCCGCCTCCCGGTCCGGACCCCGTGGTGCGGGCGGTCCCCGTGGTGCGGGCGACCCCGTGGTGCGCGCGGGGCCTCCGGTGTGGCCCCGGTCTCAATTCGCTTTCCGGGCCCGGCCGGTGCGCGTTAGCCTGCGCGCGGCGATCACCCGGATCGTCCGCGCGTATCCGAGGAGAGCGCCCGTGGCCGTCGCCGTCGCCCTTGCCACCTACCGGCCCCGCCCCGACATCGTCACCGACCGCGACCTGCCGCGTCTGGTACGGGCGCTCGGCGAGGCCGGTGCCACGGCCCGCGCCGAGTACTGGGACGACCCGGACGCCGACTGGGGCGCCTACGACCTCGTCCTCATACGCTCGACGTGGGACTACATCGAGCGCGTCGCCGAGTTCACGGCGTGGGCCGACCGCGTCGCGGGCCTGACGGTGCTCGCCAACCCGGCGGACGTGGTCCGCTGGAACACCGACAAGCGGTACCTGGGCGACCTCGCGGCGGCCGGGGTGCCCACCGTGCCGACGGCGTACGTGGCCCCCGGCGAGGACCCCGAAGGCGCGCTGCCCGACCGGGAGTTCGTCATCAAGCCCACCGTCGGCGCCGGGTCCCGGCTCGCCGCCCGCCACCGGCCCGGCGAGCACGGCACCGCCCGCGCCCACCTGGCCCGGCTCGGCACCGCCGGGCTCACCGCCGTGGTGCAGCCCTACATGCCCCGCATCGACACCACCGGGGAGCGCGCCCTGATCTTCTTCGGCGGCAGCCATCTGCACGCCATCCGCAAGGGACCGGTCCTCACGCCCGGCATCGCGTACGACGCGGCCAGGACCGCGCACCCGGACGTCCGCGTCTGGCAGGCCACCGACGCCGAACTCGCCGTGGCCGAGCGCGCCCTGGCCGCCGTGCCCGGCGCGGCCGAGCCGCTGTACGCCCGCGTCGACCTGGTCGACGGCGACGACGGCGCGCCGTGCGTGATGGAGCTGGAGCTCATCGAGCCGAACCTCTTCCTGGCCGAGCACCCCGGCTCGCTCACCACGGTCGCCGAGCTGATCGTCAAGGCGGCCGGCTAGCGCCCCTCGGGGAACGACACCCGCTGCAGCAGCCCCCAGGTGAACTCCGCCACGCACGGCCGCAGCGGCCCGCCCTCGGTGTCCGGGCCGCTGAACGCGAGCCGCCACCGCGTCGGCGCCGTGCCCTCCATCGGCCGGGCGGGCGCGAAGGCGCGGGCCGCCTCGTCGACCGTGCAGGACCACGGCGTGAGGTCGGCGAGGGTGCGCAGGGCCGGGGGCGGGGCGCCGGGGGCGCGCACCAGCCAGGCGTTCCACACCGCGCCGTCCGGGGCGAGCAGCACCTCGAAGCGCAGGTCGGGCCAGAGCGGCACCGGCCACAGCAGGGCCCGGCAGCGCAGGTCGCCGATCGTACGGTCCGCGGTGGCCTCCGGCTCGCCGAGCACCGAGCGGTAGCGGGCGGCGGCCGCGCGGGAGCGGGGGGAGCGGACCATGGCCTGCCAGCGCCGGTTGGCCTCGCGCATCTCCCCGATGGAGACGCCGAGGGCGTGCCGGGCGTCCTCGACGAGGTCGGCGTTGTGGTCGGCCATGCGGCGCAGCAGCACGAGCTGGAAGTCGAGCGGGGTGAAGGGCGCGGAGGGGCGTGTGGGCATGGGCCCATCGTGGCCCACGGCCCGGCCGGGGGGCGGGTCGCCCCTCCGCGCCCCGGCTCAGGAGGCGGCGCGTTCGAGGAGCCGCTCGTGCTCGTCCTCGGTGACCTGCTCGCCCGAGGACGGCAGGAGCTGCGGGATGCCGTCGAGGATCGGGTAGCGGCGGCGCAGCCGCGGGTTGTACAGGGCCTGGTCGGCGGCGCCGCCCGTACCGGCGGGGGCGTCCGTGCCGGCGTCCGGGCCCGGCTCCTCGGGCAGCAGCAGCACCAGCGGGCCCTTGTCGAGCGGGCAGGCCAGTATCTTCAGCAGCGGGTCGTCGGGGTTCATCCGTTGGTCAGCTCCTTGGGGGGTGAGGAGGGGTGCGCGGCGGGCGGCGGCGCGTCGTGCTTGGGCATGACGAGCAGGACCGTCACCGCGAGGGCCGTGCCCGCCACGCGCAGCGCGAGCCGCACCGGGTCGTCGGGCAGCGCCTCGCCGAACGCGAGCGTCCCGAGCACGGCCGTGAACAGCGCCGTCACCGTCGTGCACACCGGCACGATCAGCGAGGCCCGGCAGCGCTGCAGCGCCGCCTGCGACATCACCAGGCCGAAGGCGCCGGTGAAGAGGAGCAGGTACGGGTACGGCGACGCCAGCAGGCCGAGCAGCTCGCCGCCGAGCCCGTCCGTGGTCAGGCAACCGGACACGCCCTTGATGGCCAGCGAGCTGACGCCGTACAGCAGGCCCACGCCGACGCCGTACTCCACGCCCGTCGACCGCTGCCGGTGCCGCTGCCGGGCACGCCGCTCCCCGGTCGCGTACAGCCATACGCCGAGCGCGAGCGAGGGCAGGCACACCGCGAGCACCAGCGGCACCGGGGCGTCCTCGCCGACGGTGTCGGTGCCCTCGTCCAGCGAGAGCACCACCATCAGCAGGGCCGCGAGGATCGCGCCGACGGCGAACCGCTCGCGCCCCGAGGTCCGCTCGCCGAGCAGCACCGACGACAGCAGGAGCAGCAGCACCAGGCCGGCGACGAAGATGCCCTGCGCGGCGGCGATCGGCAGCGTGCGGTAGACGGCGAGCTGCGCGCCGAAGCCCGCCGCGAGCGCGAGGGAGCCGCCGATCCACAGGGGGCTCGAGACGACCTGGCGCAGCAGCCGCAGCGGCTCGCGCACGCTCACCGACGGCATCGCGGACAGGGCCCGCTTCTCCAGCACGAAGCCGGTGCTGTACAGGACGTTGGCGAGCAGCGCCGCGACCACACCCACCCACACGGGACTCAGGCCTTCCGGGCGTGCAGCAGCAGGATCGAGGCCGCGCCCGGCACGGCGCAGGCAAGGCGGTCGAGACCGCGCAGCGGCCGCGGCACCCCGTGGAAGGGCGCGCCCGCGAGCCGCACCACGTCGAAGCCGGAGGCCGCCACGAACTCCTTGAGCGCGCGGGCCGTGTACAGCCGCAGGTGGCCGACGACCTCGCGCCCCGGGCGGCCGTGGATGGCGCGCAGGCTCACCTCGGAGAACACCGGCTGCACCCCGGCGAGCAGCAGCCCGCGGTTGTACCAGGCGGCCAGGTTCGGCGTGGACAGCATGAGGTGGCCGCCGGGGCGCAGCACCCGGCGCAGCTCGTCGAGCGCGGAGTCCGGGTCGACGAGGTGCTCGACGACCTCGCTGAACAGCACGGCGTCGGCGGCGCCGTCCGCGAACGGCAGCCCGCCCTCCGAGAGTTCGCCGCGGACGACGTACGGCAGGTGGGCGTGCGCGCGGCGCAGCGCGTCCTGCGACCAGTCGACGCCGATGACGCGGTGCCCGGCGAGCAGCGGCGCGGCGGCCCGGGCGGCGGAGCCGTCGCCGCAGCCGACGTCGAGCACCACGCGGGCGCCGCGGGTGGCGGGGCCGAGCGCGGCGGCGAGCATCCGCGCCTGGCGCAGGCTGCGGGCGTCCCCCGAGGCGACGGGGACCGCCGGGTTCTCGTAGAAGTCCCGCAGGCCGCGCGGGCGGTGGCGGGCGGGCCGCTCGGTGGTGCCGGTCGTGGTCATCGGCCGGAGTCCTCCTCGGTGGTGTGGAGGTAGCGCTCGAAGAGGTCCCGCAGGCGCGCGCCGTCGCCGGGGCCGAGCAGCGTCCGCGACCAGCGCAGGGCCAGGTGCAGCCGGCCCGCCGTGGACGCGGTGGTCACGGTCAGGCCGCGCGGCATGCGCGCGGGCGCCGAGAACCACACCGCGGTCGCGGCCCCGGCGTCGCCGAAGTCCAGCGCGTACGGGATGCGGCCGATGTTGCTCAGCAGCGTCGTCGAGGTCCACGGCGCCGCGGCCCGGCGCAGCCCCCGGGTGACGGCCGCGCGCAGCGTGACCGGCAGGACGGGCGCGGTGAGCAGCGTCGCGCCGTGGCCGAGCTGCGGCCGGGACAGGGCCTTGAGCGCGCGGGTGCGGTCGGAGGTGCGGCGCAGCAGCGCGTGGATGCGCTCTGGGGTGGCCCCCGCGTCCAGCAGCGGCGTCAGCTCGGCGGCGCCGAAGGGCACCTCCACCAGGCGCGTGCCGTTGCCGATCGGCATCGACATGTCGCGGGGCCGGTCGTCGACGGGCATGGTGATCCGCAACGGCTTGGGCGCGGCGCCGTGTTCGCGGTTCCAGTGGGCGATCATCAGCGCGGTCGCGACCATGAGCTGGTCGTTGACGGTGAAGGGCGCCCCCTTGGGGCGGCGCGGCACGGGCAGCTCCGCCACCAGCAGGCCGTTGCCCGGGACGGGGCCCGCCGCGCCCGGCCGGGGCCGGGCGTCCGTGGCGGGCTCCGGGGAGCCCTGGGCGACGCGGGCCGGGGTGGCCCACGGCGAGGGCAGGTCCGTGGCCGCCGCGGGCGCGGGCGCGGCGGGCGCCCGCGTCGGGGGCGCGGCGGGCGCGTTGTCCCGCCCGCCGTACAGCTCGGCGGCGGTGGCGAGGACCCGCAGACAGGCGGGGCCGTCCAGGGCGGTGTGGTTGATGGTGAGCACGAGCACGCTGCCCGCGCCGCCCGCCTCGGGGCCGGTGACGACCTCCAGGCGCACCGGCGGGGACGCGGTCAGCGGCGGCGCGTCGCGCAGCGCCCGCTCCCGGGCCCGCTCCAGGGCGCCGGGCGCAGGGCGCGGGAAGGTGACGACCTCCACGTCCGGGCCCTCGGTGAGCTCCCACTCGTAGCGGCGCCGGTACCAGGGGCCGCGCGCCTCCCGCACCAGGATGCGCGGGTGGCGGCGCAGCGCCTCGCCGAACGCCGCCCGCAGCCGGTCCTCGTCCAAGGCGCCCGGCAGGTGCACCTCGATGTGGACGGTCTCCGGCTCCGCCTCCTGGAGGCAGTGCCGGGAGACCTCGTCGACGACGGGGAACGGCACCCGGCGCGGCGGGCGGCCGGGGCCGTCCGCACGCCGGGCCGGGTTCTCCAGGGCGGTCATGGCCTCCGGTCCTCTTCCTCTCGCTGTTCCGTGCCGTCACCGGGTTCCCGCCGGTGCGGCGGTGTCCCGGGCGGTGTCCCCAGGTCGCGGTCGGGGCCCAGCGGCAGCGTCCTCGCGGACGGGTCGCCGCCCGGCGCGGGCTTGGCCAGCGGGTCGGCACCGGGTGTCCCCGCGGGGGGCGCGCCCTCCGGCCGCCCGGACGGCGGCCGCGGAGCCCCGGCGGGCGCCGCCTGCGCGGGCACCCCACCGGAAGCAGGCACCCCACCGGAAGCGGGCGCCGCCTGCACGGGCACCCCGCCGGGAGCGGAGGCCTCCCGTACCGACACGAGCGCGGCGAACAGCCCGATGAACGCGAGGAGTTGGGCCGCGTGCCCGAAGGCTCCCTCGTCCGCGGCGACCGTCTCCCCGGCCCCCGTGGCGGCGGCGATGCCCGCCCCCGCGAGGGCCAGGAACGCGATCGGCACGAGCAGCGTGTGCCGCCGCCAGGCGAGCAGCGCCAGGGCGGGCACGAGGAGCGCGAACCAGCCCGCGACCACCACGGCCACCAGCGTCAGGGCCACCGTGCCGAGCACGGCGCCGGGCGCGGGCGGCGCCAGGTCAGGACCGTCCGGGTTGGGCGCCTTGCGGCGCACGAACACCAGCGCCACCAGGGCGAGGACGCCCGCGCCGCCGCCGATGAGCCCGGCCTCGTACACCGTCGACGGCTCGTAGCTGAGCTTGACGGTGCCGCCCTCGCCGGCCGGGATCAGCCAGCCCTGCTGCCAGCCGTCGAGCCGCACCTCGCGCAGCTCCTTGCCGTTCAGGGTGGCCTTCCAGCCGTCGTTGACGTTCTCGTACGTGGTGAAGTACGCGGCGGCGCCGTCGCCGACGGTGACCTCGCGGCGGTCGCCGAGCCAGTCCTTGACGCGCAGCTCGCGCTCCGTGGTGTCCAGGGCGCCGGGCGTGCCGCGGGTCAGGGTGACGTCGGTGACGGCGAGCGGGCCCGCGTCACCGGCCTCCACGCGGTGCTCGCCCGCGCCGAGGTCCACCTCGGGCCGCGGCTCGGGCCGCCGTTCGCCGCGCTCGCACAGCGTCACCTCGACGGGCCGCCGCTCGACGAGGTCGCGCACGGTGCCCTTGGCGGACGTCGGGTACAGCTTGCCGTCGATCGCCACCTCCGGGCCCTTGCCGCAGGCCAGTTCGAAGGAGCGGGTGGGCCGGGGCTGCTCGGTGCGGAACTGGTCGAGCGCGGGGACGTAGGCCTCGGTCAGGCCCACCGGGAGCTGGAGCTCGTCGTCCGCGACCGGGTTGTGCAGGGTCAGCGGCGCCGTCCTGGTGATGGTGATGTCGAGGCGGTCGGTGGTGATCGGCGTGAAGCGGGCCACGCCGTTCTCGTCGACGCCCGCGGTCGCCGCGCCGTCCGGCGAGCTGATCTCGATCTTCTCGGGGCGGCTCGACAGGCCGCCCGCGCCGGGCAGCACGATCTCGCCCACGGGCACCTTGCCGGGCCAGCGCAGATGGATCACGGGCCGGTCCCCGGCGATCCACGCCGTGGTCAGGTCGCCGTCGGTGAGGTTGCGCGCCGACAGGCCGGTGCCCAGGTCCGCGGTGGAGTCCGCGCTGACGCGGAGCTGCTGCCGCTTGCGCGGCGCGACGTCGTAGAGCAGCTCGTCGAGCGCGCCGCCCGGGACGGCGACGGCGCTCATCTTCACGTCGTACGTGCCCTGGCCGCCGGTGGTGAAGCGGCGGTGCAGGCCCGCCTCGGCGGTCACCGGCGACAGACCGCTGGGGTCGGCCGAGCGGTGCATGGAGTACGTCGTGGCGTCGGACTCGGCGCCGGTGGTGCCCTGGACGTCGTCGGGCATCTTCAGGAGCTTGGTGACCTGGACGCCGGGGATGTCGATCTCGGCGAACCCGGCACCGGTCAGGCCGCGGTGGGCGACCTGCGCGTCCAGGATGGTGATCTTGATCCAGGAGGAGTCGCCGGGCACGGCCGACACGCGCTGGGTCGTGCCGTCGGCCTGGAGGAAGGAGTCCTTGCGGCCCCGCTCGGTCTCCACCCGCACCTTGGTCGGCGCGGCCCGCACCCCGCTCTGGGGCAGCGGCGTGACCTTGAAGGACGCCGGGATCGCGGTCTTCTTCCGGAACTCCGCCCTGATCCACTCGTCCTCGGGGCTGTCCGGGTTGCCCTCGGTCCAGGCCGTGGCCGGGTTGCCGTCGAAGGCGTTGACCGGGTCGTACTGCGGCAGGTGGAACAGCCAGTTGCCGTAGGACGAGGCCGTCACGGACTTGGCGCCGCGCAGCTCGGCCGTCGTCTGGTGCTCGACGCCCTTGGTCGGCAGGATCTGGTGCGGCTTCTCGCCCGGGTCCTGGAGGGCCTTCGGCGCGTTCTTCTCGTTCCGCGTGTACGTGTACGAGGTGTTGGTGTTGACCAGGCCGAACCGCGTGTCCGCGCGGCGCAGGCCGTCACCGACCGCCTGGAGGCCGGGCGCGGAGCCCAGGCCCGGGTGGTTGTCGCCGGTCAGGACCACCGGCCGGTCGCGCATCTCGGGGTCGGCGGACAGCGGAAGCAGCGCCTCGGGCCCGCCGCTGACCACGGCCGTGTTGGACACCGGCTTCAGGCCCGCCTGGCCCGGCCGCTCGGTGCCCTTGCCGGGCGTGTAGATCTCCACCGCGCGGTGGCGCGGGAACAGCCCCTCGACCTGGACCGGGGTGTCGTCCTCGATCTTCCCGCCGGTCTGGGTCGGGCCGAAGCCGGTCACGCGGGTGTAGCCGGACTGCTCCAGGGTGCGCTTGACGGTGGCCGTCGGCACGTACCCGATCTGGTCCTTGTCGAGGTCGTTGCGCACGACCACGTAGTACAGGCCCGCCCGCGTCAGGTAGTCCTTCAGGCCGGGGACCGCGCCGCCCGTCATCAGGGCCTGCTCCACGGCGTCCATGGCGCGCCGGTTGCCCGGGGTGCCGAACGGCACGTAGTCGCGCTGCGCCCAGCGGGACTCGGCCTGCACGTCCAGGGGCTGGTCGATCGGCGAGCCCCAGGTGTAGACGCCGTGCGCGGTCGCGGGCACCACCAGGGCGCGCGAGTCCGGCGAGTACTTGTCCAGCCAGTCGGCCGTGGCCTGCCAGTAGTTCGGCAGCTTCTTGAACGAGCCGGGCTGGAGGATCGAGCCGTTCAGATACGGCCACATCAGGCCCGGCAGCACCAGCACGGCCGCGACCAGCGGCACGTACCGGCGTCCGCGCGCCGCCCGGGTGCCGCGCGCGACCCCGGCCACGCCCGCGAAGTGCGCGAGGCCGAAGGCCAGGGCGAGGGCGAGGCCCGTCTGGAACTTGTAGATGTTGCGGAACGGCACCAGCCAGCCGTCGAGCCAGTCCTGCACCGTGCCGTGGAAGGGCGCCCCGAAGGCACCGCCGTACCCGGCGAGCGTGACCAGGACGACCGAGAGGACCGTGAGCACCAGCCAGCGCCGCTCGGGCAGGTCGCGCCGGGCGAGCCCGGCGAGCCCGAGCCCGGCCGCGAGCGCGGAGCCCACGATGGTGACCACGGCCGTCGCGACCGTCCAGCCCGCGGGCAGCCAGGCCTCCCCGAAGTGGAGGTACGCCACCCAGTTGCCGGCGCCGCGCAGCGCCTCGGTGGCCGACATGGTGCCGGTCGTGGTGGCGGCGTTCTCCACGTACGGCAGGAAGTTCTCGCCGTAGATGCCGAGCAGCAGCAGCGGCACCACCCACCACGCGGTGGCCAGGACGACGCCCGGCACCCACCAGGTGATGAGCTTGCGCTTGCGCGGCCCGTTCGGCCGCGACAGCAGGTACAGGGCGACCGGGAGCAGCGAGGCCAGGGTGGAGGCCGCGTTCACGCCGCCCATGAGGGGGATGACGAGCGCCGAGCGGAACGCGGCGATGCGCGCGGTGACGCGGTCGTCGGTCAGGGGCAGCAGCACCCAGGGCAGGAACGCGCCGGGCAGCGCCGCCGCCGAGGTCGAGCCGATCACCACGGTGAACGTGGGCCACAGCGCGTACACCACCGCGCCGAGCAGGCGGGAGCCCGGGGTGCCGATGCGCAGCCGCTCGGCGAGGCGCAGCGCGCCCCAGAAGGCGGCGGTGACGATGAGCGAGAACCACAGCCGCTCCGCGAGCCACACCGGGATCTGGAGCAGATCGGTGAGGCCGTAGTACGGCAGCATCGGGAAGGCGTACCCGATGTACTGGTCCTGGAGCCCCCCGAAGCCGCCCCGGTCGTGCCAGAGCTGGCCGAGGTCGGACAGGAACTGCCACGGGTCGACGGCGACACCCAGTTTGGTGTCGAACGTCATCCGCCCCGGCCGCACCGCGAGGAAGCACACGAACGCGGCCGCCCAGAAGCCGGCCAGCCAGCGCCGGGAGCGCGGACCGCGCGCGGGTTCGTCGGGCCGGCGCGCCGTCGGCCGCGTGGCGGCCGGCGGAGGGGCCTGGACCGTTGTGGTCATGGACACCGCCTGAGGATGAGGAGAAGGTTCCAGGTCGTGAACTCGCGCACGCCCGGTACCTTCGCCACGGTCTCGGCGAGGAACGGCCAGTAGCGCGAGCGCGCGGAGACGACGGTGACGTCGTCGCGCGCCCGCACCTGTCTGAGCGTGGGTCCTATGTGGTGCGCGAAGAGATTGACGCCGAGCTGGTGCTTGGCGGGCGTGCCGGTGCGCCGCTCGTGGCGGGCGCGGGCGCGCTCGGCGCCCAGGTAGTGCCAGGGCGCCCACTCGTGGCCGCCCCAGGGGGACAGCCAGTTGGTGAACGCCACGTAGATCAGTCCGCCGGGGCGGGTGATCCGCACCAGCTCGCTGAGGAAGGTCTGCGGGTCGGCCACGTGCTCCAGGACGTTGGAGGAGAACGTGACGTCGGCGGCGCCGGTCGCCACGGGCAGCAGGTAGCCGTCCGCGACGACCGCGCCCTCGGGCGGCTTCTCGCCGCGCGCGCCCAGCTCGCGCAAATCCGGTTCGAAGAGGAACGCCTGCGCGCCGCGCCGGCGGAACTCCTCGGTGAAGTACCCGGCGCCGCCGCCCACGTCGACGACGACCTTGCCGTCGACGGATCCGTACCGCTCGACCTGGTCGGCGGCGTCGCGGGCGAGCAGCGCGTAGCACCGCTCCGGTTCCTGGCGCTCCCGCAGGAAGGCCCGGAACAGGGTGACGGAACGGCGCAGGGACGGGTCCTTCACACGGCACCTCTGTGCGGTGGCGCCGAGGGCGCCTCGGGCTGGTGCGCGGCGACCGCCTCGGCGGCCACGGCGCGGAACTGGCGGACGGTGTTGGCCCACCGGAAGCGCGCGGCCCGCTCGGCGGCGGCCTTGCCGAAGGCCTCGCGCCGCTCGGTGCTCAGCGCGAGCGTGCACCAGGCGGCGGCGAAGGAGCTCTCGCCGTGCGCGAGCAGCCCGGTCACGCCGTCCTCGACGGAGTCGCGGATGCCGGGGACGTCGAAGCCGATCGCGGGCGTGCCGCGGGTGGCGGCCTCGGTGACGACCAGGCCCCAGCCCTCCACGGCCGAGGGGTGCAGGAGCAGCCAGGCGGCGCAGAGCAGGCGGTGCTTCTCGGCCTCGGAGACGTGACCGGTGAAGGTCACGTCCGGCCCCGCCATCCGCTCCAGGCGGGCCCGCTCGGGGCCCTCGCCGACGATGACGAGCCGCCCGCCGGTGACCGGGCGGACCCGCTCCCACAGGCGCAGCAGCAGGTCGACGCGCTTGTACTCGACGAGCCTGCCCATGGCCAGGAAGAGCGGCTCGGGGGAGCGCTCGGCGAGCGGGCCCGGCTCCTCCACGCCGTTGTGCACGACGCGGATGCGGTCGCGCTCGACGCCCAGGTCCTGCAGGGCGGCGGCCGTCGACTCCGACACCGCCACCAGGAGGTTGCCGCGCTGGGCGCCCGAGAGGGCCCAGTGCTCCAGCTTGCGCCCGAGCCGGGCGGCCGGGGCGAGCGGGCCCTGGAAGCGCATGGACCACAGCTCGGTGTGGACGTGGTTGACGAGGCAGACGGTGGGGCCGCGGTGCCACAGGGGCGCCAGGTACGGCATGCCGTTGCAGACCTCGACCAGCAGGTCGCTGCCGCCGACCTGGCGGCGGTGGGTGGAGCGGGCGCGCAGGTAGTGCCCGAGGTCGCCGCCCGCCGAGACCACGCGGTAGTCCCGGTAGGCCGCCGGTCCGCCGCACAGCAGCGTGACCTGGTGGCCCTCCCGGGTCAGGCCGTCGGCGAGGCGGTCGACGAGGAGCTCGGAGCCGCCGGCCGCGGGGTTGTCGAGGTCGCGGCGGGCGAGGAAGGTGATGCGGCGCGGCTGTGGGGGGAGCGCCGGGAGGGGCCGCGCGGCGGGCCGCTGTACGGCCGTGCGCGGAGGCGACGGCACGTGCTGGGGCATGGGGTGCTCCAACTCGTCTCAGGGTGCGGTGTGGGGGGCTCGGACGGCGGTACGTGGTGCGGGTGGCGCACGGTTCGGTGGTGGCGGGCGGGGTGGGCGCGACGGGTTCCGCGTGGTGCGTGGGGGGCGGAATCCCGCCGTTCGGTTGTGAAAGGGGTGGAACCGGTGTGCGGGGGTGGTACGGGGCCGGTGCCGGGGTGGGGTGGTTAGTTTTCGCCGCACCGAACGGTGCGGCTACTCACCGGGGTGACAATTTCCGGCCTTCTTGGAGCTGACGTCTCATCACATCGTGGTGGGTTGCAGCGCGCTTCGTGACGTAGGGGAATGTGGACCCTCCGGATCCGGATGCGCGCCGGGACCGCCCGGCCCGTCGGAACCGGAGTTCTGTCCGTTCGTGTCCGTTTTGCGGCCACGGGCCACCAGGGCGCCGCCGAACAGGGTGAGCGCCCCGCCGAGCACCAGGGCGAGCAGCGGCAGCGTCTCGCCGACCAGCTTCAGCCGCGAGCTGTCGTCCTTGGCGAGGTCGACCTGGGCCCGCTGCGTCTTCTCGGTGAACGCGATGCGCTCACTGTCCAGCAGCACCGTGCGGTCCTTCTTGCCGCCGGGCGCCCGCAACGTCTTGCGCGGGCCGATGGCGGCGTAGATGATCCGGCCGGTGCGCTTGTCGGCCACCAGCTCGATGCCGTGGTTGGCGTACCACTCCTCGGCGAGCACCTGGCTGCGCTGCGGCAGCCCGACCATCCGCCCCGGCACCTGCCGGGTGCCGGTCCTGGTGGCCTGGACCTCACCGGTGAAGCGGTAGCCCTCGTAGCCCTGGATCTTCTTCGTGCCGCGGAACGTCAGCGGGACCGTGCCGCCCAGGGTGTTGTCCCACCACAGGTAGTCGCGCTTCTCCACGTCGAACGGGAACTTCAGGTACGCCTCGCCCTCGAAGCGCGGCTTCTCGCCGCAGCAGTGCACGGGCTTGTTGGTCCTGCGGTCGGTCACCCAGCGCTCCAGGGTCCACTGGAGCGAGTCGTGCGGGTCGGCGGCCGGCAGCGACTTGTCCGGGTCGACGGACGTGGACACGTCCCACACCGCCCGCCCGGAGTCCTCGCTGTCGTCCACGTCGCCGCGGACCTGCCGGGTGACGGTCAGGTTCTCGTTGTGCAGGGTCTTGATCTTCTCGGTGTCGAAATAGCTGCCCGTGCCCTTGAAGACGGTGATCTGGTCCACGTCGATGGGCGTGCGTTTCGCGCGTGGCTCGACGTACCAGGCCAGCATCGGGGCAAGGACCAGCAGAAAGACGCCGAGACCGAGCAGGACCAGGGACAAGGGCGAGGCTGTGCGGCGCGTCATCCGGCGCTCCTGCCGTGAGGTGAACAGGGGACGGTCGAACACACAACGGTCGAACGCGTAGCTGTCGGGCGCGAGCGGTCGTACATGAGGCGGCCGCTCAACTGTGGGGCATTACCGATGAGTTATGGGAGTGCTTCAGTGGTGTTGCCGAGGAGTTGCCCGAATCGCTGCGGCGCTGTCACCGCGGTGTTACTGACCCGTATGGGCCGGGAACGCTAGGCGGACCCTTGACTCAGTGTCAATGCATTGTTGACACTGGGCACCGCCGGACGGGGCCGGTAATCGACTGCGTACGATCGCGCGACCGCGCGGCGCGCCGCCAGGGGGTGGGTACGACCTCCAGCAGAGAGGCTGACCCTGTCATGCACCGACTACTCGCCGCGACACTGACCGCCGTCGCCGCCGCGGCCCTCGCCGTGGGCGCCGCCTTCGGCGTCGTCGCACTCCTCAACGTCACGCCCGACCAGCCCGACCGGCCGCTCGTGCACTACGAGTCGCCCGAGCGCGACCAGCGGGACCAGTGAGCGGGCCGTGTCCGCAGCTCCCGACGTCTCCGCGGGCCGGCGCCCCGCCGCCACCCGCTCGGCCTGGCGCGACGTGCCGCCGCTCCAGGTCCGGCGCTTCGCCGCGCTGGCCCTCGAAGAGGTGCCCGTGCTCGCCCAGGACATCCTGCGCGAGATCCGCGCCGAGTACCCCGGCCTGCCCGTGGTCCTCGACGAGTCCGGCGAGCCCATGGCCCTCGTCGGCATCCGCCGCGCCCTGGAGGGCTTCGTCCAGCAGCTCGCCACCGCCGACCGCCCGCGCTACCACCCCGAGGTCTTCCAGGAGTTCGGCCGCGGCGAAGGCCTCGAAGGGCGCAGCCTCGACTCGCTCCAGGCGATCTACCGCCTCGGCGTGCGCCTCGCCTGGCGCCGCCTGGCCGAAATAGGCCAGCAGACGGAGATCCCGCCCCCGGCCATGTACGAGCTGGCCGAGTCCGGCTTCGAGTACCTGGACGGCCTGGTCGACCAGTCGGTACGCGGCTACGCCGAGGCCGCGGCCCGGCAGGCCGGCGAGCGTCTGCGACTGCAACGCAAGCTGATGGAGTCCCTGCTCGCCGAGCGGCGCCCCGAGCAGCAGGGGAACCCCGCGCTCGGCGCCGACGCCGGCCTGGACGAGCGGGCCGCCCGGGCCGGCTGGCCGCTGCCCGAGCGCGTCGCCGTCGGCGTGCTGCTGCGCCCCGCGCGCGAGGCCGTCGCCCCGGCCGTCGGCGAGGGCGTCCTGCTCGACATGGAGGCCGAGCAGCCCCGCCTGGTCGTGCCCGACCCGGACGCGGCGGGCCGCCCCGAGCTGCTGCGCCGCGCCATGACCGGCTGGTCGGGTGCCATCGGGCCGCCCGTGCCGCTCGCCGACGCCGCGAAGTCGCTGCGCTGGGCGCAGGCCGCCGTCGGCATGATGCAGCGCGGACTGCTCCCCGCGGGCGAGGTGCTGCACTGCACCGAGCACACCGAGGCCCTGGTCCTGCTCCAGCCCGAGGAGCTCATCGAGGACCTCGCCCGGCGCTGCCTCGCCCCCCTCGACCACTGCGGCCCCGCCCACGGCCGCCGCCTCGCCCAGACCCTGCTCGCCTGGCTGGAGACCCGCGGCGGCGCCCCCGAAGTGGCGGCCCGCCTCGGTGTGCATCCGCAAACGGTGCGCTATCGGCTGCGGCAGATCCGGGAGCTGTGGGGCGACGAGATCGACGACCCGGACCGCCGCTTCGAGCTGGAGCTGGTGCTGCGCGCGCGGCGGCTGCGGGGCGAGCTGGGACGGCCCTGAGGCGGGCGGTGCGCCACGGTCGCGGCCGTGCTTACGGTGCGCCGGGCGCGAGGAGTCCACGGAAAGATTGGTTCCACACACAACCTTCACGGCTGCGGCTTCCTCACGGCGTCGCCCGGGACCTAGCCTCCATGCCTCATGGGCACCATGGATTACTGCCACGCCTGCCACCGGCACCTCAACGGCGCTTTCGCCTGCCCGGGCTGCGGCACCCCGGCCGAGGACTGCCGCGCGTACGGGGAGGCGCTGGACGCCCGGACCGGTTCCGTGGCGCCGGGTGCCCCGGCTGCCCCGGCCGCCCGTGGCGAGGCGGCGTACACGCCGGACGACGCCCACGAGGACGCCGGCGGCGACGGTGGCCGCGAGGACATCGGGACCGACGGTGACAGCGGTGCCCACGCCGACAGCGACAGCGGCAGCGACGGCGAGCGGCCGCGCGCTCGGGGCCGTCGCCGGGAGCGCACCCGCCGGGCGGCCCAGCACCGCCGCAGACGCCGCAAGGTCCTGCTCGTGACCGCGGGCCTCGTGCTCGCGGCGGGCGGCCTGAGCCTCGCCGAGCTCGGCACGGAGTCCTCGTCCGGGCACCCCGAGGCGGCCTCCTCCTCGCGCGACGAGGAGGGGCCCGGCGCGTCCGGCAACGGCCCCGACGGCGGGGCGGACGCGGTGGGCACGGGCACCACCGCCGAGCCGGTGTCGTCCTCGGCCACCCCGAAGGGCTCACCCACCGCCACGGGCGAGGAGGCGGACGACGCGCGGAAGAAGCGCGGCGACGAGGAGGGCGACGGCGGGAAGGACCGCGGGGCCCGGCGGAAGGGCGGCGACTCCGCGGACGGAGCCGGCCCCGGGCGGAGTACGGACGGGGCAGGCGGGACGGACGGGTCAGGAGGGACCGACGGGGCGGGAGGCGCGGCGGGCACCGGCGGCCCGGCGGGTTCCGGCCCCGAGCCGACCTCCGGCGCCTCCACCACCGGCGGCCCTGGCCCGCGCCCGGACCCCGAGCCCACGACGTCCAGGCCCGCGGAGGACGAGCCGGCCCCGAAGCCGAGCCCGTCCAGGACGTGCGACCGTTTCCTGTGGTGGTGCACCTGAGCCCGGCCGGGCCGGACTACGCCTCGCCGAGCATCCGCCGCAGCAGCCCGCGCAGCGACAGGCGCTCCTCGCGGGAGAGCTGAGCCAGCGGCTCGCGGGCGAAGTCCAGGGACTCGCGCAGGCTGCGGGCGGTCCGCAGCCCCTCCTCGGTGGGCGCGGCCAGCTTCACCCGCCGGTCGGCCGGGTCCGGCCGCCGCTCGACGAGGCCGCGCGCCTCCAGGCGGTCGACGATCCCGGTCACGTTCGAGGGCTCGCACTTCAGCTTCTGCGCGATGCGCCGCATCGGCATAGGCTCCAGGGACAGGAGACCGAGCACGCGCGCCTGCGCCCCGGTCAGCGCGTGCTTGCCCGCGGCGACCTCGTACTCCTCGTGGTAGCGCGCCACGACGGTGCCGATGAGTTCGACGACCTCGAGCGTCAGCGGGTCGACCCGGGACGCGGCGGAGGAGTTCTGGGGGGCCATGCCACCAGCGTACCCATTTACTTGACAACCTCAAATATAAAAGCGCATGCTTATTTCAGAACATGAAGCATTAGGCCTCGAACCCCGCGGCGCAGTCGGCGGCGCGCAGCCCGCGGCGTGCGCGGCGGCCCGAGGCCGGTTTCCGCAGCCCCCAGCCTGAGGAGGACGCCCCCATGTCCGTCACCCCCGAGCAGCTCCCGGCCACCGGCCGCGCCTGGCACCTCGTGCGCCGCCCCCACGGCTGGCCCGTCCCGGAGGACTTCGCGCTGCGGGAGGCCCCCGTCGAGGCCCCGGAGGAGGGCCGCGTCCTGGTCCGGAACCTGCACTTCTCCGTCGACCCGTACATGCGCGGCCGCATGAACGACGTGAAGTCCTACGTCCCGCCGTTCCAGCTCGACCAGCCCATGGAGGGCGGCGCGGTCGGCGTCGTCGTCGCCGCGAACGCCGACGGCTTCGCGGTCGGCGACCACGTCCTGCACTTCGCGGGCTGGCGCGAGTACGCGTCGGTGCCTGCGCGGTACGCGACGAAGGTGGACGCCGAGGCGGCGCCCCTGTCGGCGTACCTGGGCGTGCTCGGCATGACGGGCCTGACGGCGTACGCGGGCCTGCTGGAGGTGGCGTCCTTCAAGGAGGGCGACGCCGTGTTCGTCTCCGGCGCCGCGGGCGCGGTCGGCAGCCAGGTCGGGCAGATCGCGAAGCTCAAGGGCGCCTCGCGCGTGATCGGCTCGGCGGGCTCCGACGACAAGGTCCGGCGCCTGGTCGAGGAGTACGGCTTCGACGCCGCGTTCAACTACAAGGACGACAAGCCCGTCGTCGAGCAGCTCAAGGAAGCGGCCCCCGACGGCATCGACGTCTACTTCGACAACGTCGGCGGGGAGCACCTGGAGGCCGCCATCAGCCGCCTGAACGTGGGCGGCCGCGTCACGGTCTGCGGCATGATCGCGGGCTACAACGAGACCGAGCCGACGCCGGGCCCGCGGAACATGGCCCTGATCATCGGCAAGCGCCTGCGCATCCAGGGCATGCTCGTGCAGGACCACCAGGACCTCCAGCCGCAGTTCGTCCGCGAGGTCGGCGCGTGGGTGCGCTCCGGCGAGCTGACGTACGACGAGACGTTCGCGCACGGTATCGAGAACGGCGTCGAGGCGTTCCTCGGCATGCTGCGCGGCGAGAACACCGGCAAGATGATCGTCTCCCTCGACGACTGAGAACTTCCGCTACTCGGTAAGGTAATTCCGCAGAGCCGGTCCGACGGGCGCGCGGAACGGTACACACCAGGAGGATTCGACACTCATGGCCATCCAGAAGATCGACGTCAAGTACACCGCCGTGGCCACCGCGGAGAACGGCCGCGACGGGCGCGTCGCCTCCGACGACGGCAAGCTCGACGTCGTCGTCAACCCGCCCAAGGAGATGGGCGGCAGCGGCGCGGGCACCAACCCCGAGCAGCTCTTCGCCGCCGGGTACAGCGCCTGCTTCCAGGGCGCGCTCGGCGTCGTGGCCCGCCGCGAGAAGGCCGACATCTCCGGCTCCACGGTGACTGCGAAGGTCGGCATCGGGCAGAACGAGTCCGGTGGCTTCGGCCTGGAGGTCGAGCTCGTCGCCTCCATCCCGAACGTGGACGCCGCCACCGCCAAGGCCCTCATCGAGCAGGCCCACGAGGTGTGCCCGTACTCGAACGCGACGCGGGGGAACATCAAGGTGGAGCTCACCCTGGCGTGAGCTGGCGGGGGCGCCTTGGGCGGGGTCCTGCACCGCCGCTGCGCGGCGGATGCCCTCTTTCCCGCCCACCCACCCGCACAGCCCCGGCATCCCGCCCGGCCCCGACCTGGCGGCTCGCACCGCCGTCGTCGGCCGACCGCGATCCACCGCTCCGCGGCGGATGTTCCCCCACCCGCCCGCCCTTTTCAGGGCGGACGGCTGAGGAATTCCAGCCCGTCCGGCGTTTGAGGACAAGGCGCGGAGCGCCGGGTCTCGCATGGGCCGCCGAGCTGAGGACATTCAGCCCGTCCGGCGTTTGAGGACGCGGCGCGGAGCGCCGGCACTCTTCGCGGGTGCCTCAGCCGGGGGATTCCAGCCCGTCCGGCGTTTGAGGACAAGGCCGGAGGCCGGTTCGTGGGGTCTGGGGCGGAGCCCCAGTTTCGGGTAAGGGGTGGGTCAGGGGCGCCCCGCGAGGGTTACCGCCCCGCGCGTGGGTCTGGGGCGCCCCCGAGGGCTAGCGCACCGTCAGGAGTGCCCGCCCCACCTGGGCGAACGCCCCCTTCGGGTGCGCCCGGAACAGGGGCTCCGTGCCGAAGAGGACGACCCCCGCCCCGCCGGCGAGGCGCCCGCTCACCACCGCCGCCTCCCCCGCGGCGTCCCGGGGCCCGCCCCGCCCGTCGACGGGCCGCCAGTGCCCGGACACCAGCGGATTCCCGGAGCCGTAGGCCTGCTCGACCCGCACCCCGGCGCCGAGGCGGGTGAACCACATCGGCGCGTAGACGAAGCTCGCCCCGGGCGCGCCCCCGGTCACGGCCCCGCCAGAGTTCCGTACCCGCACCACGCCGTTGGCGTCCCCGTTCCCCCGCACGGGAGTGACCGGCAGCAGCCCGGCGGCGGAGTTCACCGCGGCCCCGACCGCGCCCCGCCCCACGAGACCGCCCCCGCGCGCGAAGAACGCGTCGAGCCCCGCCCGCGCCGCGCCCGTGAGCTTCGCGTACTCCAGGCCCGCCGACACGAACAGCACATCGGCCCCGCGCCAGTCGAACCCGGCGTTCAGGGCGGCCGTCGACACCGGCACCACGTCGAAGCCCATCTCGCGCAGCGCGAACAGCTCCCCGGGTGTCACCGCGGCCGCGACCCGGGTGCGCCGCAGCACCTCGCCGCCCCGCGCCTTCGTGGCGGAGAAGGCCACGTCGTACTCCTTGGCGGCGGCCCGTGCCAGGCCCCGCGCCGAGCCGGGCACCACCACCGAGCCGTCCCCGCCGCTCCGTACCCGCACCCCGTCACCGAGCAGCGAGTTGAGCGCGGCCACCTCGCGCGGGTCGTCGAGCCGCAGCCGCAGGTCCCCGCGCGGCGCGACGTACGCCACCCGCGCGGAGCGGGACACCGCGCGCGCCGGCACCCGCGCCGGGTCGCCCGCGTGCGCGGACACCACCGAGGCGCCCCACAGCCGCCCGAGGCTCCAGCCGGAGATGTCGTACATCGCCGACACGTCGCCGCTGATGTCCCGGCCGTCCGCGAGCAGCACGTTCGCCAGACCCCGCTTGGGCTGGCGCATGTCGACGACGTACGAGCCCTTCGCGTACGCCCGGCCGCCGAGCCGGAAGTCGCGGGTGGCGCGGCGCACGCGGACGTCGTTGGCCAGCAGGTGGTCCACCAGCCGGGACGCGGCCGCCGCCGACCGCTGGTCGCGCCGCCCGCCCGCGGGTATCACGTACGCCCGCGGGAACGTCGTCGTGTAGACGTCCTCCGGGCCGATGCCCGGCACGCCCGGTACCGTCTCCGGCGACACCGGCACCTGCTTCGCGCCCGCCGCGCCGCGCCGGAACACCTCGATCTGGTCCGCGATCAGCGAGCGCCGCTTCCGCTCGGCGAAGTCGAGGGTCGCGGTCATGGCCGCGCCCGCGATGTCCACGTTGATCGCGGAGCGGCGGCGCAGCTCGGCCACCGGAGTGGAGTCGTACTCCTCGTAGTTGACCTGCATCGGGAACTCGATGGTGTGGGCCGCGACCGCGCCGTGGAACGGCATGTACTGCGGGGTGAAGATCGGCGGCCAGTCGTCCCAGCCCTCCTCCTGGTCGCGGAAGGGGATGACCGCCGGCTTCACGCCGTCCTTCGCCTCGGTGTAGCCGAGGCCGTTGACGGCCTTCTCCATGCCGAGGGCGTTGGCGTAGGTGTTCTTCAGGAACAGGTCGTACTCGTAGTTCTCGCCGTGCGGCGGCGTGGTCGGCTCGATGAGCGTGCCGTTGACGTAGCCGTGCAGGTCGATCATCACGGCGGGCTGCTTGGTGACGGCGATGTCGCGCACCGCGCGGGTCTCGGGCTGCGAGGCCGTGACGAAGTCCCGGTTCAGGTCGAAGCCGCCCGCGTTCTCGCGGGTGCCCGCGATCCGCCCGTCGGGGTTCATGGTGACGTTGAAGTAGAGGCGGTTGTGGGCGAGGAGCCGGCGCGTCCGCCCGTCCTCGGCCTTCGCCAGCTTCTCGATGAGCTTCAGGGCCGCGTCCGTGCCCTCCCACTCGTTGCCGTGGATGTTGTTGTTGATGAACACCGGCGTCTTGTACGCGGTCTTGACCGCCTTGTCCTTCGCCGCGGCGGCGGGCGCGTCCGCGATGAGGCGGCGCATGCGCTCCTGCCGGGCGGCCTCGCGCGCCGACTCCGGGGCGGTCACCGTCACCAGGTACAGCTCGTGACCGCCCGCCGACCGCCCGGCGACCTCCACGCTGACACGGTCGCCGAGCCGCTGGATCCGGTTCAGCCGGGGCGCGATGGCGTGGTACGGCGTGAGGCCCAGCTTGAGGGACTTGTCGGCCGGGTTCGGCGGCTCGGCGTCGAGCTTGCGCTCCCGCGGGTAGCCACGGACCTTGCCGGTGACGAGGGGCGCGGCGGTGGCGTCGAGCGCGCGGGCGGCCGCGGACTCCGGGGCCTTCGCCGCCCTGCCGGGCGGGTCGAGCGGCGTCGTGTCGCGCGCGGCCGGGCGCGGCGCGGGCAGCGGGTCGGCGCCGGCGCCGCCCGGTGTGAGCGCGGTGAACACGAGCGCGCCCACGGCGGCCGACGCGGTGAGCAGAACCGGTCTGGACGGCCGGGATGTCCCCATGCGTACCTCCCTAGAGACCCATGAGTGATCGGTAGGGGAGGTCTACAGGGTGAACTCCGTCGCAACAAGGGGTCGTTCACCAGTCGGTCCCGGCCGCCCGCCCGCCGGGCCGGGCCCCGCCCCACCAGCGGATAGGGTGTGGCGCATGCGTGAACTGGGTCAGGGCTTCGGCTACCTCCTGAAGGGTCAGCGCTGGGTCGCCCAGCACCGCAAGCAGTACGGCCTGGGCCTGCTGCCCGGCCTCATCACCCTCGTGCTGTACGCCGCCGCGCTGGTCGCGCTCGCCCTGTGGGGCACGGACCTGGTCTCCTGGGCGACGCCCTTCGCCGACGACTGGAACGACCCGTGGCAGGGCGCCTTCCGCACCTTCCTCACCGTGCTCCTCTTCGCCCTCGCCCTGCTGGTGTCCGTGGTGAGCTTCACCGCCGTGACCCTCCTCATCGGCGAGCCGTTCTACGAGTCCCTGTCGGAGCAGGTCGACGTCTCCGTGGCCGGCTCCGCCCCCGAGTCCGGCCTGCCGCTCTGGCGCGACCTGTGGATCTCCGCCCGCGACAGCCTGCGGATCGTGGTGCGGGCCGCGCTGTGGGGCGTGCTGCTGTTCGCGCTCGGCTTCGTGCCCGTGGCGGGCCAGACCGTGGTGCCCGTCATCGGCTTCCTCGTCACCGGCTTCTTCCTCGCCGAGGAGCTGACGGCGGTGGCGCTCCAGCGCCGGGGCGTGGCGCTGCGCGAGCGCCTGGAGCTGCTGCGCGCCCGCAAGTCCCTCGCGTGGGGCTTCGGTACGCCGCTCGCGGTCGCCTTCCTGGTGCCGTTCGTCGCGGTGTTCCTGATGCCGGGGGCCGTCGCCGGGGCCACGCTGATGGCCCGGGACCTGCTGGGCGAGGACGCCGCGGGTGCCCCGGGCGCCGACGGCGACGGCACCGGCACCGGCGGCGCGGACGGGGAGCCGCGGCCGCACCCCACGGGCTCCCCGGCCCCCACCGCTTAGCCTCGCTTCGCCGCGGCCTCCACCGCCGTCGTCACGATCCGCCGCACCTGGTCGACGATGTCGCTCCGGTTGCGCTCGAACTCCGGGTCCGTGACGGTGCCCGTCACCGGATCGGTGTTCCCCGCGCCGAACTGGAGCACCGGCGTGTGCACATGGCCGCCCGGCAGCCGGTCGTGCAGGCCGAGCCGGTCGCGCAGCAGCGTCGCCCGGTAGGCGATCTCGTTCGACAGGTAGTCACCGCCGCCGCCCTTGCGGGCCGTGGAGCCCGGCGTCGGGCCGTCGGGCCGGTCCACGGGCGCGGTGCCGCCCGCCGGGATCTCCGTCACGGCCGTGTTGTCGTACACCGGGAAGCGGCCGGTGGGCGTCGCGACGAGGTCCTTGTACGGCAGCGTGGTCGTGGTCCACTGCGGCTGCGAGGCGGGGTCGGCCACCGGGACGGTGCCGGTGCTCGACAGGTTCTCGTTGTCGCCGAAGCCGCCGCGCCAGGCGCCGTTGGTGCGCTCGATGTCGAACTTGCCCACCCGCCCCTGGCTGACGGTCGTGAACAGGTCCACGCGCGGCAACTGCCGCCGCAGCGCCCGCTCCACGGCCCCCTCGGCGAAGTCCGTCCAGCGCACCGGGAACGTGGCCGTCTCGATCCGCACCGGCCCGGCCGCCGTCCTGACGACCGTGCCGTCCAGGGCGAGCGCGGTCGCGCCCGAGGGGTTGCCGATACGGATGTCCCGGTCCAGCGTGAACGGGTCGAAGCCGGTGACGAGCACCCGCTTCATCCGCTTGCCGTGGTGGCCCTTCGGATACGTGACCGTGTCCTGGCCGCGCGAGGCCCGCTCCAGCTTCCCCAGCAGCCGCTTCCGCTGCCGCTCGCCGAGCTCGAACGCCGCGGGCTGCCACGCCCGCAGCTCCCGCGTCATCCCGAGCCGCGCCCAGTACAGCGGCCGGTCGTCACCCCGGCTGAGCGCGCCGCCCGGGCCGCGCCCCTGCGCCCGGTCCACCGCGCGCCGCCACAGCGCCTGCCCCTCGCGTACGACGAGCCGCTCCGCCCGGTCGTAGGAGCGGACCCGGTCCAGGGCCCTGGCGAAGGCGGGCGCCACACCGTCGAAGCCGCTGCGGCGCAGGATCTCCCGCGGCACGGCACGGTCGAGGCGCAGCTCCTCGACGGTCGGCGCACCAGACGCACCAGACGCACCAGGCGCGGCGGACGGGCCCGATGGGCCGGGGGCGGCGAGGGCGGCGGCCGGGTCCGGCGAGCCGGGGGCAGCGGCCGCCGCGGCCGCCGCCAGGGCCCC
>NZ_BNBT01000067.1 GCF_014656095.1 Streptomyces longispororuber | reverse complement strand
GGGAACCGGCCAGGGCGGGCCCGGGCGGGCGGGCGCCGCCCCGCGCCCGGGGGGCGCCCGCGGCCGGAACGCGCAGGTGAGCGACGTACGC
Organism: Streptomyces longispororuber; assembly: GCF_014656095.1. Classification (GTDB taxonomy): domain Bacteria; phylum Actinomycetota; class Actinomycetes; order Streptomycetales; family Streptomycetaceae; genus Streptomyces; species Streptomyces longispororuber. The sequence goes on along the minus strand of NZ_BNBT01000067.1, from coordinate 41,380 downwards.
ACGAGCCAGGTGTCCACATCCTGGCACGGGGCAGGAACGGTACTGCGCGATCGGTAGCATCTGCGCCCATGTCGCCACCTCCGCTGTCGCGCGGCGCCCGGGACCTGCCGAGCCGCGTGGCCGCCCGGCACGCCCGGTGGGTACGCCGCCTCGCCGAGCAGCACCGCGCCCGCACCGACGGCGAAGTGGTGACCGGCTACCACAACAGCAACTACGTCGTGCCGCTCGGCTGGACGCTGGCCCTGCTGCTGCGGACCATGCCGTTCCGCGCGCGGGTCAAGTGCCGCACGCCCCTCCAGGCCGTCGAGGTGGTGCCGCGCGTCTGGCCGAGCGAGAACGAGATCCTCAAGGTCGTCACCCGGCACCTCAAGGAGACCCCGCGCTGCCTGGTCGACCTGGGCGACTGGCAGATGCACACCTACCACGCGGGCAGCCCCCTGTCGGAGGTCAACCCCGAAGGGCCGGTCACGTACGAACTGATGGCGGCGCTCGCGGAGTTCTTCGCCCGGACCGCCGCCGTACCGGCCGGCGAGCTGCCGCCGCTGCCCGCCGACTGGCCCGCCGACGGCGACACCCGGGGGTTCCTCGACTGGCTCATCGACTTCACCGAACGCCGGGTGCACCGCCCGAACCGGGCCCGCTTCGACACCCTCTTCGAGGCCGTCGGCATCCGGCCCCACGTCATGACGGAGTTCAAACGCGCGAGCCCCCGGCTGACGCCGCGCCCGTTCTGCCTGCTGCACACCGACGTGCACCGCGCCAACGTCATCGTCGATCACCGCTCGTTCGCCGTCATCGACTGGGAACTCGCCCTGTACGGCGACCCGCTGCACGACCTCGCCACGCACCTGGTGCGCATGGGCTACGACAAGGAGGAGCGGTCGCGGATGTGCGCCCTGTGGCGGGAGGCGATGTGCCGCGCGGGCCTCGGCGACCTCACCGCGGGCCTCGACACCGACCTGCGGGTGTACGTCGACTTCGAGTACGCCCAGTCCGTCTTCCCCGACATCATGCGCGCGGCCCTGGCCCTGCCCGGCGCGGCCACGGACGACGCCTACGGCGCGGCGGCCGACCGGGTGTGCCGGGCGCTGCGCCGCGCCGCCGAGCCGCTGCGGCTCGACCGGGCGCCGGACCGGGCCGAGGTGGCGGCCGCCCTGCGGGAGTGGGACGCGGACGTCCGCGGCGCCTCGCCGCGCGACCTGGTGGCGGACGACGGGCGGTGAGCGGCGCGGTCGGGCCGCGTGGCGGCTGCGGTGCCCGCCCCGGCCCGCCCCGGCCCCCGCGCGGCCCGGTGCCACTCCCTTCCTGAGCGTCCGGTACGCGGGCACCATGGCTCTGCACGTGCTTGCCGGGGGCCGACACGGCTGCCATGGGCCTGGAGCGAGGTGCGTGGCGTGACGGACTCCATGCGGCCGGGGGAGCGGCAGGAGGTGGTGGCGGGCGAGCTGGGCCGCTACTTCCGGGAGGCGCTGCCCGGCGACCCCGGCATCGACGCCGTCGGGTGCACCGGCGGGACCGTCGTCGACCAGCTCAGGCGGTGCCTGGAGCGCGGTGACCTGACCGGCCGCCCGCACGTCCGCCTCCGGGTCATCGTGCCGGACTTCACGCAGCCGCTGAGCGGGCTCTGCCGGAGGGACGGGAGCGGCACGGAGGACGCCGTGAACGCCGTGAACGCCGTGGACCCTGAGTACCCCGGGAACGCAGGGACCCCGGGGGCCGGGAACCCAGGGGCTCCGGGGGCCGGGAACGCCGGGCCCTTCCACGGCCCCGGGGACGACGCGGAGCTGCGGCGGGAGCTGTGGCGCGAGGTCGTCGGCCTGGCGCACGACATGGCCGCGCTCGACCGCAGGCTGCACAGCGGGCGCCGGGCCCGGCTCGACGTGGAGTTCCGCGTCCTGCACCTGACGCCGGTCGTGACGTTCTGCCTCATCGACCGCAGCCAGCTCTTCGACGAGGCCCGCGACCGGGGGGAGGGGAGGGCCGCGCCCCGGCCGCGCCCGGCGGCGGGCCGCGACGCCGTGCTGACGCGGTGGCACGTCGACGCCGGGGCCGCCGCCCGGGAGCGCATCCGGACCCGCGGGCTGCTCTTCGACGCGCTGTGGAGCGTGGCGCGGCCGCTCACGCGTACCGGGTGAGGCCCGCGCCCAAGTGGTCGAAGGCCCGCTCCGCCTCGTCCCGGGCCCGCGGCAGCAGGGCGGCCGCGGTCTCGCCCGCGGCGATGCGGCGCCAGTTCTCCAGGGCCAGGACCCGCTGGGCGGCCAGGATCTGGGCGGCGGCCAGGCGGGCGTCGAGCGAGGCCTCGCCGAGCGCGTCCGCGAGGGCGGCCTCGGCCCGCTCCTGGTACGCGTACAGGCCGCCGACCAGCGACGGGGTGCCGTAGAGCAGCCGGTGGAAGGCGAGCACGGCCGGGTGGTCGCTGAGGCCGGTCACCGGGTCGTGGCGGTCGAGGCCGGCGAGGAAGTGGTCGCGCAGCGCCCGCAGCGGGGAGCGGTCGCCACGGGCGGCGACCACGCGGGCCGCCTCGTCCTCGTGGTCGGCGAACCGGTGCAGGACCAGGTCCTCCTTGGCCGGGAAGTAGCGGAACAGCGTCGGCTTGGAGACCTCGGCGGCGGCGGCCACCTCCGCGACCGACACCTTGTCGAAGCCGCGCTCCAGGAAGAGGGCGATGGCCGCCTCGGAGATCGCCGCGTACATCCGCCGCCGCTTGCGCTCCCGCAGCCCGCCGGAGCCCGCAGTGCCGCCGGAGCCCGCAGCGTTGCCTGAGCCCGCCGTGCGCCCGGGGTCGGCCGTGCTTCCGGGGCCTGCGGCGCCGTCAGGGCCCGCCGTGCTGCCTGGGCCTGCCGCGCCGGTCGTGGGCGCGTCCGTCGTACCGGTCATGCGGGCAGCGTACCGCAAGTTGAGTCACGGTAAGAAAGTTAACTCGGTAACGCTTTTTGTTACGCTCGACGGCATGACGCCACCCCACGAGACCCTGACGGACGCCCTGACCGAGGAGCGCCGCTACCACGACCTCTGCCGCGCCGCCCTCGCCGCCATGGTCGAGGGCGCCGAGGAGCACGTGATCAGCGGCGAGCACGTCTCCGCCTCCGGCGCGGACGCCGAAGTGCTCGGCTACGCGCTGCGCAGCAGGGCCAAGGAGATGCGCGAACTGCCCGAGGCGCCGCTCTTCTTCGGGCGGCTCGACTTCGACCCGGACGCGCCCGAGGCCGGCGACCACCGCGGGCAGCGCTACCACATCGGCAGGCTGCGCATCACGGAGCACCCGGCGGCCCCGCCGCTCGTCGTCGACTGGCGGGCCCCGGTGTCCCGCGCCTTCTACCAGGCGGGCGCCCGCGACCCGCAGGGCGTGTCCGTACGCCGCCGCTTCGGCTGGGCGCCCGGCAGCAAGGGCGACGCCGCGGACCTGACCGGCCTGGAGGACGAGCACCTGACCGCGGGCACGGCCGGCGGGCCGAGCCGCATCGTCGCCGGGGAGATCGAACGGCCCCGCGTCGGCCCGATGCGCGACATCGCCGCCACCATCCAGCCCGAGCAGGACGACCTCGTCCGCGCCCCGCTCACCGACACCGTGTGCGTGCAGGGCGCCCCCGGCACCGGCAAGACCGCCGTCGGCCTGCACCGCGCCGCCTACCTCCTCTACACCCACCCGGGGCGCGTGCGCCGCTCCGGCCTGCTGATCCTCGGCCCCAACCGCACCTTCCTGCGGTACATCGCCGAGGTGCTGCCCTCGCTCGGCGAGACCGGGGTGCGCCAGTCCACGGTCCAGGACGAGATCGCCCGGCAGCCCGTGACCGCGTACGACGACGAGCGGGCCGCCGCCGTCAAGCACGACGCCCGCATGGCGGAGGTGCTGCGCCGCGCCCTGTACGCGCGCGTGCGGCCCGTCGCCGACTCCCTGGCCGTGCCGGACGGCTCGTACCGCTGGCGGGTGCCCGCCGACGCGCTGGAGCGGATCGTCACCGACGTCCTCGCGGAGCGGCCCCCGTACGACACCGGCCGGGAGCGCGTCCGCAGCCGCGCCGTGCGGTACGTCCAGGACCAGGCCGAGCGGCGCGCCGGGCCGGTGACGAACGCCTGGGTGCAGAAGATCTCGCGGGCCCGGCCCGTCTCCGCCTTCGTCGACGCGGCCTGGCCCAGGGTCCGGCCGGAGGAGGTGCTGTACGGGCTCCTCGCGGACGAGGGCGCGCTGGCGGCCGCCGCCGACGGTCTGCTCACCGCCGAGGAGCAGCGGGCGATCCGCTGGCCGCGGCCGCCGCGCTCGTACCGGTCGGCGAAGTGGTCGGCCGCCGACCTCGTCCTGCTCGACGAGGTGGCGGGCCTCCTCGAACGCCCGGAGAGCTACGGCCACATCGTCGTGGACGAGGCGCAGGACCTCTCGCCGATGGAGTGCCGGGCCGTCGCGCGGCGCGCCGGTTCCGCCTCGCTGACCGTCCTCGGCGACCTGGCACAGGGCACCACGCCGTGGGCCGCCCGCTCCTGGCCGGAGCTGCTCGCCCACCTGGGCCGCCCTGACGCGGCGGTCACCCCGCTCACCACCGGCTTCCGCGTCCCGGAGGCCATCGTGTCGCTGGCCAACGCCCTGCTCGCCGAGCTCGACGTCGACGTGCCGCCCGCGCGCTCCCTACGCCAGGACGGCGACCTGGTGGTCCGCGAGGTGCCGGACGCGGTGGCCGCCGTCCCGGCCGCCGTGCGGCGCGCGCTCGCCCGCGAGGGGTCCGTCGGCGTCATCGCCGCCGACGCGACGGTGCCCGCGGTACGGGCCGCGCTCGCCGGGGCGGACGTGCCCGCGGCCGGACCGGACGATCTCGGCGCGCGGGTCGCGGTCGTGCCCGCGTCGCTGGCGAAGGGCCTGGAGTACGACCACGTGGTGGTCGTCGAGCCCGCCGCGATCGCGGAGGCCGAGCCCCGCGGCCCGCACCGCCTCTACGTGGTGCTCACGCGCGCGGTGACGAGCCTGGAGGTGCTGCACGGCAGGGGGGTGCCGTGGGGTGCGGCCCCCGCCGCGCCGACGTCGGCGCTCGGGTCCGGGTCCGGGCCGGGGTGATGTCCCTGGCCGGGGTGATGTCCCTGGCCCGGGTGCGTGGCCTGTCCGGGGCGCCGGGTGGTGCCGTGGTGGCTCCGTGGGTGGCATCACGTGTAACCCGGGCGTTCTGAGGGCTGCGGTCGGGAACGGAGTCGGGCTGGTCTGGCTCTCTGATGTGCCACGCCTTCCGGTCAGAGGATCATTCCTGTTTCGACAGGTCACATTGGGTTCGGGTCGGTCGAGCGGAGGGGCGTGCCGCCGTGAGAAGGCTCCGTGGTGCCGCCCCTGCGCCAAAGGGGGCTTGCATTGGTGCCACGGTGATGCCATGCTGGCGTCACGCCGCACCGCGGCAGCGACACCACCGAAGAGCAGCACGGCACACGACCCGCGGCGACGCCCGGAGCCGCACCGGCTGCACGACCGACTGAAAGGACGGCCATGCCCGCCTTCGACACCCCCGAGTCCGTCTCCGCCCTCGTCGAGTTCGAGGTGGGCACCGCCCGCTTCGTGGCGAGCAAGCGCCTGGACACCGTCGTCACCGTCGAGCCGAGCGACCCCGGGGCGCAGGCCGACGTGAAGGTGGCCGAGCAGGTGCAGGTCACCTGCGCCGACGGGCGACTGGTCGTGCGGGGCCCCAAGCAGCGCTCCATGTTCGGCAAGAACGGCTCGGTGTCCATCACCGTCGAGCTCCCGGCCGGGGCCGACGTGCAGGGCGTGACCGCCGCGGGCAGCTTCCAGGCCGAGGGCCGCCTCGGGACCTGCCGCCTGGAGACCAGCGCCGGCGACATCCTCCTCGCCGAGACCGACGCCGCGGTCCTCAAGAGCGGCTACGGCACCATCCGCCTGGAGCGCGCCGACGGCGACGTCGAGGTGGAGACCGCGGGGCCGGTCGACCTCGGCGAGATCAACGGCACCCTGCGCGCCAACTCCCAGGAGGGCGACATCCGCGTGGCCGTCGCGCACGCCGGGGTCGAGGCGAAGGCCGGCAAGGGCGCCGTCCGGCTCGCGGACGTGGCCTGCGGGCGCGTCTCGGTCGAGTCCAGCGCCGGTGACCTGGAGGTGGCCGTGCGCGAGTCGAGCGCGGTCCGCCTGGAGGTCAACACCCAGTACGGCACCGTGCACAACGCGCTCGACCAGGTCGGCGACCCCGTCGCCCACACCGAGACCGTCGAGGTCCGGGCCCACACCGGCTACGGCGACATCGTGATCCGCCGCGCCTGACGCCCCCTCCCGGCGCCTGCCGCGACCCGGCCCACGCCCCCCTCCCCGCGGCACCCCTCGTACGGGCGACGGGACAGACCTCGGGTCACGGGACCGGCCACGCCCCCCCCGGGCCACAGCCCCCCGGGCCACAGCCCCCGGGCTACGGCCCCCGGGCCCCGGGACCGGTCACGCGCCCCCGCCAAGCACCCCGACCGCGCGCCCCGACCGCGCCCCCGGTCACGCACCGACGAAGCGAACGACGAAGCGAACGACGAAGCAAGGAGGCGGCACGATGACTGCCACCACCGGTTCAACCGCCGCGGCCGCGGGGATCACCGCCCAGGGGCTGCGCAAGGCGTACGGCGACAAGACCGTCCTGGACGGGGTCGACCTGCGCGTCGCCCCCGGCACGATCTTCTCCCTGCTCGGCCCGAACGGCGCCGGCAAGACCACCACCGTGCAGATCCTCTCCACCCTCATCGCGCACGACGGCGGCACGGCCGAAGTCGCCGGGCACGACCTGGCCGCGGAGCCGGACGCGATCCGCCGGGCCATCGGCGTCACCGGCCAGTTCGCCGCCGTGGACGGCCTGCTCACCGCCGAGGAGAACATGCTCCTCATCGCGGACCTGCTGCACCTCGACCGCGCCGAGGGCAGGCGCCGCACCGCCGAGCTCCTGGAGCGCTTCGAGCTCACGGAGGCCGCGCGCAAGCCCGCGGCGTCCTTCTCCGGCGGCATGCGCCGCAAGCTGGACCTGGCCATGACGCTCGTCGGCCGCCCCCGCGTCATCTTCCTGGACGAGCCGACGACGGGCCTCGACCCGCGCAGCCGCCGCACGATGTGGGACCTCATCCGCGACCTGGTCGCCGGCGGCACCACCATCCTGCTGACGACGCAGTACCTGGAGGAGGCCGACCAGCTCGCCGACCGCATCGCCGTCCTCGACGGGGGCAGGATCGTCGCCGAGGGCACCGCCGACGAGCTCAAGCGCCGCATCCCCGGCGGCCACATCCGGCTGCGCTTCAACGACGTCGACAGCCTGCACTCCGCCGCCTCGCGCCTCGCGCTCTCCACCGCCACGCGCCACGACGACGAGCTCACGCTCCACGTCCCGAGCGACGGCAGCGTCTCCGCCGTGCGCTCCGTCCTCGACATCCTGGAGAGCTCCGCCATCCACGCCGAGGCGCTCACCGTGCACACCCCCGACCTGGACGACGTGTTCCTGGCCCTGACCGGACACGGGTCCGGGGCCGCCCCCACCGACGCGCACGGCACCCCGGCCGCCACCGTGTACGGCTCGACCGCCGCGCACCCGACCGCTGCCGACCCGACCGCCGTGAACGCGACCGCTGTGAAGGAGATCCGGCGATGAGCGCCACCACGTACCCCGTACGCGACGCCATGACCATGCTGCGCCGCAACCTCAAGCACGCCCAGCGCTACCCGTCGATGACCGTCACCGTCGTGATCATGCCGATCGTGATGCTGCTGATGTTCGTCTACTTCTTCGGCGGCGCGCTCGGCGAGGGCATCGAGATCCCCGGCGGCGGCTCGGGCCGCGACGCGTACACCAACTACCTCGCCCCCGGCATCCTGCTGATGACCGTCGCCAGCAGCTCGATCGCCACGGCCATCTCGGTGTGCACCGACATGACCGAGGGCATCATCAACCGCTTCCGCACCATGGCGATCTCGCGGTCCTCGGTGCTCGTGGGCCACGTCCTGGGCAACATGATCCAGACCGTGCTCGCCCTGCTCCTCACCCTGGGCGTCGCCCTGGCCGTCGGCTTCCGGCCCGAGGCCTCGGTCGTGGAGTGGGCCGCGGCGGGCGGCCTCCTGCTCCTCCTCGCCTTCGCGCTGGCCTGGCTTTCGGCCGCGATGGGCCTGAGCTCCGACTCGGTGGAGACCGCGTCGAACGCGCCGATGCCGCTGACCCTCCTGCCCTTCCTCGGCTCCGCGATCGTCACCCCGGACTCGATGCCCGCCGGGATCCGCTGGTTCGCCGAGTACCAGCCGTTCACACCGCTCACCGAGACGGTGCGGGGGCTGCTGAGCGGCTCGGAGATCGGCAACAACGGCTGGATCGCGCTGGCCTGGCTGGCGGGCATCTCCGTCCTCGGCTACCTGTGGTCGATGGCCGCGTTCAAGAAGGCGGTCAAGCGCTGACCGGCGGGCGGCGGCCGTACGACGGCCCCGCGGCACACGAAGCGGGCGGCTCCCCGGCACGGCACCGGGGGGCCGCCCGCTTCGTGTGTCCGTCGTGCTCCGGGGCGCCGCCGCTCCTTCCGCGTACGTCCGCTCCTTCCGCGTACGTCCGCTGTACGTCCGCGCCCGCTGTCTCCGTACGCCGGACCGCTCCCGGAACGCTGGTCCCGTACGCCTCAGACGACCCACCGCGGCCGGTGGCCGGACGGTGGCGGCGGGCGGGTGTCGGCGAGCGCGGCGGCCAGGCGGCGCACGGCCTCCCGCAGCGTCTCCGGGGGAGTGGTGTACGGGATCCGCAGCCGCTGCTCGAAGACGCCCGGGTCGGCGGCGAAGCAGGAGCCGCCCTCGATCCGTACGCCGTGGCCGAGGGCCCGCTCCGCCAGCGCGGCCGCGACCGGCGCGCCCAGGTCCACCCAGAGCGAGAGGCCGCCGGGCGGCAGCCGCCAGGTCCACCCCGGCAGCCGCTCGGCGAGCGCGGCGGAAAGCGCGTCCCGCCGCTCGCGCAGCAGGGCGAGCCGAGCCGGCACCAACTCGGCCTCCCTGCCCAGGAGGTGCAGGGCGAGGAGCTGGTCCACGACCGAACCGCCGAGGTCGGTGGCGATCCGCTGGGCGGCGAACTCCGTCACCAGGCGCGCGGGCGCCCGCAGCCAGCCGACGCGCAGGCCGCCCCAGTAGCTCTTGCTCATCGAGCCCACGGTGACGACCTGCCCGGACCCGCCGGGGGCGGCGTGCGCGGCGCTCGGGAGGGGCGCGGGCACGTCGAGGGCGAGATCGGCCAGGGACTCGTCGACGACCACCCAGGTGCCGGAGCGGCGGGCCGCCCGCAGCACGCGGGCCCGGGTGTCGTCCGGCATGAGCAGCCCGGTCGGGTTGTGGAAGTCGGGGACGAGGTAGGCGAGGTGGGGCACGGCCTGCCGCAGCGTCGACTCGACGATCTCCGCGTCCCAGCCGTCGTCGGTCACCGGCACCGACACCGGGCGCAGCCGGGCGCGGCGCAGGGCCTCCAGGGCGTTCGGGTACGAGGGGCTCTCCACCAGGACCCGGTCGCCCGGTCCTGACAGGAGCCCGAGGACCAGCGTCAGCGCGTGCTGCGCGCCCGAGGTCACCAGGATCTGCTCCGGCACGGTGGCGAGGCCGCGCCGGGTGAACCGCTCGGCGACGGCGGCCCGCAACTCCGGGAGCCCGTACGGGTGGTAGCCCGGCGTGTGCGTGTGCGCGGCGATCCGGGGCGCCGTCTGTGCGAGGGCCTCGGCGAGGACGCGCTCCGGCAGCCCCGGCGAGGCCCTGGCCAGGTCGATGGCGGACTCCGGTGGCGCGAGCACGCGGGCGACCCCGTGCGGCGCGCGGCCCTCGGGCAGGGCGGTCCAGGTGCCGGCGCCCCGGCGGCTGTGCGCGTAGCCGCTCTCGCGCAGCAGGTCGTAGGCGGCCGTGACGGTGGGCCTGCTCACGCCGAGCGCCGTGGCGAGCTCCCGCTCGGCGGGCAGCCGCACGTGCAGCGCGATCCGGCCGTCGAGGACCAGGTCGCCGATGGCCTGCGCCAGGTGCCGGTAGGCGGGCCGGGCCCCGGACGCGGCCGGCAGCAGCGCGGCGAGCCGCCCCCCGCCGAGGCTCCGCTCGACCATGCCACTCCTCGAAGATTGGCCATGCTTTCCAGGCCAATGACTGTACAGACTCCGGCACCTGGACAAGGTGGCGCGGCTCCGGCGGGGCTGGGGGGCGCCTGAGCAGGAGGAACGCGGGTGGCAAGGCGAACAGCTTCGGGCAGGCGAACAGCTTCGGGCAGGTGGACAACCCCGGACAGGCGAGCAGGCCTGGACAGGCGAGCAGCCCCGGACAGGGAACCAGCCCCGGACGGGCAAGCGGCGGGCAAGCGGCGGCGGCAGCCACCGGCCCTCACCCACCTCCCCCTCGCGGAGCGCCCCCTGCGCCGCGTGCCTCAACTCCTCGCCGGCCTTGCCCTGTACGGCGTCAGCATCGCGCTCACCGTCCGGGCCGCCCTCGGCGTCAACCCGTGGGCCGTCCTCAACCAGGGCCTGGAACTGCGCACCCCCTTCAGCTTCGGGACGCTGACCGCGCTGGTGGGCGCGGCCGTCCTCACCCTGTGGATACCGCTGCGGCAGAGACCGGCCCTCGGTACGTTCGCCAACCTCGCGCTCGTGGGCGGCGCGGCGGACGCGGGGCTGTGGCTCGTCCCGGAACCGTCCGGCCTCCCGGCCAGGGCGGCGCTCCTGGCGGTGGGCATCGCGCTCAACGGCTTCGCCGTGGCCGTCTACGTCGGCGCCCGCTTCGGCCCCGGCCCGCGCGACGGCCTGATGACGGGCTTGGCCGCCGTCACCGGCCGCTCGCTGCGGACCGTCCGCACCGGCATCGAGCTCGCCGTCCTCGCCGGGGGCTGGCTCCTCGGCGGGACGGTGGGCGTGGGCACGGTCCTGTACGCCGTCGCGGTCGGGCCCGTGGCGCAGTACTTCCTGCCGCGGTGGGCGTACGACCCGAGCGGCGGGGCTACTTCGGCTCGCGCGGCTGGTTGAAGCGCAGCATGTTCCCGGCCGGGTCGCGGAAGGCGCAGTCGCGCACGCCGTACGGCTGGTCCATCGGCTCCTGGAGCACCTCGGCGCCCGCGGCGCGGATGCGTTCGAACGTGGCGTCGCAGTCGTCGGTCCGGAAGATCACGCCGCGCAGCATGCCCTTGGCCATGAGTTCGGCCACCGCCTGCCGGTCGGCGTCCGAGGCGTTGGGGTCCGCGAGCGGCGGCTCCAGGACGATCTCCACGTCCTGCGACGGCGACGCGACGGTCACCCACCGCATGTTCTCGAAGCCGACGTCGTTGCGTACTTCGAGGCCGAGCACGTCGCGGTAGAAGGCGAGCGCCTTGTCGTGGTCGTCCACGGCGATGAAACACTGAGAGAGGCTGATGTCCATGCCCCCACGCTAGGCACCGGGCGCGGGCTTCGCTTCTCCGTTCCTGACCGGTCTGGTGTGGATCTTGGCGATGCAGGCGGGGACGGCGGCACCGTCCCCGTGGTCGCGGGCCCGGTACGCGCTCGGCGTCTCCCCGACCAGCTCGGTGAAGCGGGTGCTGAACGACCCCAGCGACGTACAGCCGACCGCCATGCACACCTCCGTCACCGACATGTCGCCGCGCCGCAGCAGCGCCTTGGCGCGCTCGATGCGGCGGGTCATGAGGTAGCTGTACGGCGTCTCGCCGTAGGCGGCGCGGAAGCTGCGCGAGAAGTGGCCCGACGACATCAGGGCCTCCCGCGCGAGCGCCGGCACGTCGAGGGGCTGCGCGTAGTCCCGGTCCATCCGGTCCCGGGCCCGGCGCAGCCGTACGAGGTCGTCGAGGGGAACACGGCCGGAGGAGGTCACGCACCCCACGCTACCGAGGGGGTGTGACAGTCCCCGCGCCCCTCCGCTGCCCGTCAGACATGGAGCTCGGGCGGGAAGCCGGTCCAGCGCAGCTCCGGGGGCAGGTGGCGCACGTCGTTGTGGACCAGCACCGACGAGGGCCTGCCCGGGGCGTAACGGATGACCGTCAGGGCGGTGTTGCCCTGGTTGACGCCCACCCAGCGCCACGCGGGCGCGTCGAGTGCGGCGCGTACCAGCCAGCCGATGAGGAAGTTGTGGGTGACGACCAGTTCGTGCCGGGCGCTGTCCCCGCCGATCGGCCCGGTGAACATCGCGAGCGCCTCCCGGGCCAGCTCCGGACCACGGGCGCGCTCCTCCTCCGGCACCTGGGCGAGGAAGCGGAGCACGGCGTCGGCCGCGTCCGGGGGCAGCTCATCCCGCGCGGGCACGTGGGGGACGTAGTCACCGGCCGGTTCCGACTCGCGCAGGGGCACGGCGTCGAGCCGCGAACCGATCAGCCGCGCCGTCTCCCGCGCCCGCGGCAGCGGCCCGTGGTGGACCACCGACAACGGCACGCCCCGCAACCGCTCCCCGAGCAGCAGGGCCTGCCGCCTGCCGCTCTCCGTCAGCCCCGCCCCGTCCGCCGACGCCTCCCCGTGCCGAGCGAGATAGAGATAACGCGTACCTGCCCCGGTCATGTCCCGGCCCTCCGCCACCATGCGTGATCTTCCAGAACACCAGGGGACGCGGGCTTGGCCGTACGCGGTTCCACGGCGAGGGCCCGGCGGGGCGCGGCGGGGGAGGCGCGGCGGACGGCCGGGCACTTCTCACGCCACCTTGATGAGGACCTTGCCCGAGGCGTGACCGTGCTCGACGGTGGCGAGGGCGGCCGGGGCGTCGGAGAGCGGATGGACCGCGGTGATGACGGGGGCGAGGAGTCCGTCGAGGGCCAGCCGGGCCGACCGCTCCAGGTTCTCGCGGCCGACGCGACGCTCGACGAAACGCCCACCGAGATCGGACACGGACATATCACCCACAGCGATGACGTTGCGGGGATCCTGGGCCAGCGGAGCGACCGTCCGCAGCGAGGTGCCTCCGGCCAGGTCGACGATCCCGTCGAAGCCGTCCGGAACCAGCTCGCGTGCCGCGGCGGCGACGTCCTCGGCGGTGTAGTCGATGAACCGCACCCCCATGGCCTCGGCGTGCTCGCGTTTGGCCGTGCTCCCGGTGCCGATCACACGCAGCCCGCGCCCGGTGGCCAGCCGGGCGACGGCGAGGCCGACCCCGCCCCCGACTCCGTTGACCAGGACCGTGGCACCGGCCGGGAGGCCGAGCTGGTCGAGCGCGTCCACCGCGGTCGTCCCGGCCACCGGCAGCGTTGCCGCCACGGTCGCGGACAGACCCTCCGGGATGCGCGCGGTGTTCGGCGCGGACAGCACCGTCGTCTCGGCGTAGGTGCCGCCACCGGTGAGCGCGAAGCCGAAGACCGCGTCACCCACCTTGAGCCCGTTGACGTCCTCGCCCCGGGCGAGAATGGTTCCGGCTGCCTCCATGCCCAGCACGCGGGGAAACGGACGCCCGCCGTCGAGCCCGTCGACCAGACCTGAGCGCAGAAGGTGGTCGAGGGGGTTCACGCCGGCGACGTCGACCTGGATCAGCACCTCGCCGCGACCGGGGACGGGATCGGGACGGTCGAAGAACTCCTGCACCTCGGGCCCGCCGTACCTGCCGAAACCCCACGCCTGCCCCATCTGCCGCCGCCTCTCGTACGACCGGCCCGGTGATCCCGGGCGTTGTCGCCATCCTCACCTCTGACATTGATGTGAGGGGCAACCGGCTGAGACGCGGATCACAGCATCAGGCCGACCGCGCCACCGGTTCCGGGGCCGCGGACAGCTCCGCCCGGTGCCGGCTGTTGGCCCTGAGCAGCACGTCGAGTGCGTCCCGGGTCTCGACCAGGTGCGCGATGTCGGCGTCGATCCGGTCGCGCTCGCGCATCATCGCCGTGAACGTCTCCTCGGCGACGCCCAGGTCACCCGGGAAGTCCACACACGGCAGCACAGTCGCGATCACCCGGCTGGACAGACCCGCGTCGAACAGTTGCCGGATGAGTGACACACGCTGGACCGCGGCGTCGGAATAGTGGCGCTGGCCGGCGCCGGAGCGTGAGCTGCGCAGCAGGCCCTGCTCCTCGTAGTACCGCAGCGAGCGCGGACTCACGCCCGTGCGCCTGGACAACTCGCCTATCCGCATCCCGGAGAGCCTACGCCCGCGCCTCCAGGCCCAGGCCGCCCTCAAGTCGTGGATGCTCGCGGCCATCCCACGGCCGCAGGGTTGTCCTCCCGGTTCCACGGCTGAGCACGTTTCACTGGCGCGGCCGACGTGATCGGTATGCAGTTGGCGGCGGGCGAAGGGGTGGCGTGGTGTGGCGCACTTTTGCAAGCAGGTGCTTGCAAAAGTTAGCGAGAGCTGTGCAGTATCGAGGCATGGCATCGCTCAACGTCGGCAATCTCGGCGAGTACCTGCGCGAGCAGCGGCGAAACGCGCAACTGTCGCTGCGGCAGCTCGCCGACGCCGCCGGGGTGTCCAACCCGTACCTGAGCCAGATCGAGCGCGGGCTCCGCAAGCCGAGCGCCGAGGTGCTCCAGCAGGTGGCCAAGGCGCTGCGGATCTCCGCCGAGACCCTGTACGTCCGGGCCGGCATCCTCGACGAGAAGGAGCGGGACGAGCTGGAGACGCGCGCCGTCATCCTCGCCGACCCCTCCATCAACGAACGGCAGAAGCAGGTACTGCTCCAGATCTACGAGTCGTTCCGCAAGGAGAACGGCTTCACGTCACCGCCGGCGCCGCCCTCGGCGGACGCGCAGTCCCCCGCAGACGCGCCGTCCTCGGCGTACGCGTCCCCGAGCACCAACGGCGCCGCTCCCGGGAGCGCGGCGGCCACCGCCCGGGAGAACGGCGCACCGGCCCCCACCGCTGACGCACCCCGCACGGCCGACGGCGGCGACGCCGACCCCGCGGGCGGCGAGCCCACGGACCAACAGCCCTCAAGCTGACGCGATTTCCGGGAGGACCATCGTCATGCCCATCTCCGATGAGGTACGCAAGGCCGTCACCAACCCGACCCCCTTCTACTTCGTCGTCGGCGGCGCCGACCTGGCGTACCAGCAGGCGAAGAAGGTGCCGACCGTCCTCGAGCAGTTCGCCGCCGAGGCGCCGGCCCGCCTGGACGCGGTCCGCAACACCGACCCCAAGGAGGTCCAGGACCGCGCGACCGCCCGGGCCAAGGAGGCGCGGCAGGTCATCCGGTCCAAGGTCAACGAGTTCTTCGGCGTGCTCGACACCGACCTGAAGCGGCTCGGCGAGAACGCCCAGGACTTCGCCCTGCGCGGGGTCGGCGTCGCCGTCGAGTACGCCGTCCAGGCGCGCGAGACGTACGAGAAGGTCGCCGAGCACGGCGAGCAGACCGTGCGCCACCTGCGCGGCGAGGCCGCCGACGAGCTCGTCGAGCTGGCGGACACCGTGGAGCCCGACCCGGAGCAGCCCGCGGACGGGGCCGCGAGCGCCACCGCCGCCGGGGACACCGGCACCGAGCAGGGCGCCGCGGCGCGCAAGCCCGCCGCGAAGAAGGCCCCGGCCAAGAAGACGACCGCGAAGAAGCCCGCGGCGTCGTCGACCCCGGCGTCCGAGTCGTCCGCGGCGTCCACGTCTTCTACGTCTTCTACGTCTTCTACGTCGTCCACGTCGTCCACGGCTTCCTCCGGCTCGTCGGACTCCACGGACTCGTCCGCGTCGTCCGGGTCGTCCCCGGCGTCCACCAAGTAGCCGAGGGACGTACGGACGGGAGCCGCGGACCGGCTGGCGTTCGTACACGCGGCCGGGCACTCTCGGAGTGCCCGGCCCGTTGTACGGGTAGCGGTACCGTGACTTTGTACGCAGGACGCGTGCGTCGCGTTGGATACGCCGAGACTGGTGGTGGACGTTGTGCTGATGCAGGGGTTCGCGAACTTCATGTGGCTGCTGTCGCTGGCCCTGATCCTGTTCAGCGGATTCGCGCTCCTCGACGCCGCCGTCCGGCGTGAGGACGCCTATCGCGCGGCCGACAAGAAGACCAAGCCGTTCTGGCTCATCATCCTCGGGCTCGCCTTCGTGGTGAACCTGATCTTCAACATCCTGTCGTTCCTGCCCATCATCGGCCTCATCGCCACGATCGTGTACATGGTCGACGTACGGCCCGCGCTGCGGCAGGTCATGGGCAAGGGCGGCGGCCGCCGCGGCTCCAGCAGCGACGGTCCGTACGGGCCGTACAACGGCGGGCGCTAGCGAGGAGCCTTCCCCCGGCGCCTTCCCGACTGCGGTGGCGGGCGCCGGGAACCGCCCTGCTCGGGCCCGGGGCAGGTGGCCGACCGCTCCGCCGAGCACAGTCACGGTCACGGCGGCGACGGCGTCCGGTGCTCCGCCTCGGCGTTCGTGGGCGAGCCCCAGCGTTCGTGGGCGAGCCTCAGCGTTCGAGGGGGAGCCCCTCAGCGTTCGCGGTCGAGGAGGAGTACCGCCACGTCGTCCGTCAGCTCGCCGCCGTTCAGCTCCCGCACCTCGGTCACGGCCGCCTCCAGCAGTGCGTCGCCGCGCAGGCCCGTGGCGAGCTGGCGGCGCACCATCTCCACCATGCCGTCCTGCCCCAGCCGCTGGTTGCCCTCGCCGACCCGGCCCTCGATCAGGCCGTCCGTGTACAGCATCAGGCTCCAGCGGCCACCCAGCTCCACCTGCCGACGCGGCCAGCGGGCGCGCGGGAGCAGGCCGAGCGCCGGGCCGCCGTTGTCGTACGGCAACAGCTCGGCCCGGGGCGCCGACTGCTCCCGCGCGGCACCGGCGGTGGTCGCGGGTCCGTGGCGGACGATCAGCGGCGACGGGTGACCGGCCAGGCACAGGCCCGCCCGGCGGCCGTCCGGCGCGATGTCGACCGTGCACAGCGTCGCGAAGATCTCGTCGTTGGGCCGCTCGTGCTCCAGGACCTTCTGCAGGGTGCCGAGGAGTTCGTCGCCGACGAGGCCCGCGAACGTCAGGGCCCGCCAGGCGATGCGCAGCTCCACCCCGAGCGCGGCCTCGTCCGGGCCGTGCCCGCAGACGTCGCCGATCATCACGTGCACCGAGCCGTCCGGCGTGCGCACCGTGTCGTAGAAGTCGCCGCCGAGCAGGGCGCGCGACCGCCCCGGCCGGTACCGGGAGGAGAACCGCAGCGGCGATCCTTCGAGCAGCGGCGTCGGCAGCAGCCCCCGCTCCAGGCGGGCGTTCTCCTGCGCGCGCAGCCGGGACTCGTGGAGCTGCCGCTGCGCGGCGTCGGCCCGCTTGCGCTCGACCGCGTACTGGATCGCGCGGCTCAGCACGCGGCTGTCCAGCTCGTCGCGGAGCAGGTAGTCCTGGGCGCCGACCCGCACCGCCCGCGCGCCGCGCTCGGCGTCGCCGGACGTGGTGAGCGCGAGGACGGCCTGGCGGGGCGCGAGGCGCAGCACGTGCCGCAGGGGGGCCAGCTCGTCGGCGTCGACGTCGGTGCTGTTGCCGGTGCCGGTGCCGGTGCCCTGGGCGCCGGTGCCGTCGGTGGTGGTTCGCGGGGAGCCGTCGTACACGGGGCCCGGCCCGGTGGGCGGCGGGGTGCCCGTCGGGCCCGTGCCGCCGTTCGCGGGGGAGCCGTCGGGCAGGGCGAGGTCGAGCAGGATGCAGTGCACGTCGTCCGTGAGCAGCCGCTCGGCCTCGGTGAGGTTGCGGGCGGTGCGGATGCGCATGGGCTTGCCGTCGGCGGCCAGCAGCTCGGGGAGCCGCAGGGCGCCGCCCGGGTCGTCCTCGATCACCAGCAGGGTGAGCCCGGCGCCGTGGGCCGGGCCGGGGCCGCGGGGGTCCCGGGTACGGCTGTAGCCGTCACGGCCACCCCGGTCGCCGGGGCCGAGAGGGCCGTCGGAGCCGCCAGGGGGGCGGTGCGGCGCGGAGGTCGGCGGAGCCTGACCGCCTTCCGCGGCCGGGATCGCCCTCTGCCGCGGTATGCGTGCGGACATGCGTGGAATCCTTCCCTCCCCCCGAGGGCACGGTGGGGCGACGGTCGCACGCCCCACACCAGACGGGGACCATAGCGGTAGCCGGTCCCCCTGGGGAACGCGGCGCGGCACCCGGCAGACGGCATATGCCGTGTCCTGAACCGCAAGAGGGCACGAACCGGGTCTTCCTGGGATGACGAACATCACGCCCGGAAGGTTGAGCGCCCCGGCCCCCGGTGCACTGGGTCACACCCCTGTCGCCCCTTCCCCCTGCGGGGTGCGGGCGTGCCTCCACCGGGGTGCGTCGTTCCCTATCGGGCGGGGCGCGGGGGAGGCCTCATCCGGGGTGCGTCGTCCCCTTCCGTGCGGGTGCGGCGCGCCTGGGCGGGTCCCGCTTGAGGGGCACGTCTGGGCACGTCTGGGCGTGGGGTGGTCGCCGGGGCCCGGGCCTGGAGTTCGCCGGGGCTTGCAGGTGCGGGGTGGCTCTGGCGCAGGGCGTGGGTTGCTGGGGCTTGGGGTGCGAAGGGGCTTTGCCGTGGTGGGTGGATCACCGGGGCTCGGGGGCGTCGGGTCCCTCCGCGCAGGAAGCGGGTCGCTGGGGGCTCGGGGTGCCGGGCCGCTCCGCCGCAGGACACGGGCCGCTAGGGCTCGAGGTGCTGGGCCGCTCCGCCGCAGGGCGCGGCCCGCCCGGGCACGGGGCGCACCCGCCGCACCCCGCGCCGCGCGGGCCTGCCCTGCGCGAGGGCCCGCCGGAATGCGCCGGGCCATGCCGAGGGCCCGTCGGAATGCGCCGGGCCGTACCAAGGGCCCGCCGGAACACGCCAGGCCGTGCCACGGGCCCGCCATGCCCACAGGGCCCCCGCCACCCGCACAAGCCACTCCAGCCCAGCCCGAAGCCCCCTACCCCGGCCGCACCACCCCGAGGATCTCCATCGAGCCCGCGCCCGCCATCGTCACGTCCCGCCCCGGCCGGGGAGCGTGCACGATGGTGCCGTTGCCCACGTACAGCCCGACGTGGCTGGCGTCCTTGTGGTAGATGATCAGGTCCCCGGGGCGCATGTTCTTCACGTCCACGTGCGGCAGCCGCTTCCACTGCTCCTGCGACGTGCGCGGGATGCCGCGCCCCGCCGCCGCCCAGGCCTGGGACGTCAGCCCCGAGCAGTCGTACGACTTCGGGCCCTCCGCGCCCCAGACGTACGGCTTGCCGAGCTGGGCCGTGGCGAAGGCGACGGCCTTCTTGCCGCGGGCGGTGGCGCCGCCCTTGAGGTCGTCCAGTATCCCCGTGCTCACCCAGGCCGACTGCTGCTTGCGGGCGGCCTCCTCCTCCAGCCGGCGCAGCCGGTCGCGCTCCCTCTTCTCCAGGCGCGACTCCAGCTTCTCGGCGGCGGCGATCTTCTTCGTGACCTTCTTGCGCGCCTCGGCCTTGGCCCGCCTGTTGGCCTCCAGCTTCCGCCACTGCGCCGAGGCGTCCTTGGCGTACGTCTTCAGGTCGTCCTGGGTCCGGCTCACCTCCGTGAGCAGGGACTTCGCGCCGTGGTGGCCCTGGCGCAGGCGGCCCGCGCCGTCCAGGAACCGCTCCGGGCTCCGGCTCAGCATCAGGCGGGCCTGGTCCGGGATGCTCCCGCCGCGGTACTGCGCGCGGGCCGCGGCGCCCGCCTGGGCCTTGAGCCGGTCGAGCTTCTTCTGGCCGCTGTCGATGTCACGGGAGAGGCGGGCGATCTCCTTGGACTGTCTCTTGGCCCGCTCCTCCGCCGCGTTGTACGCGTCCGTGGCCGCGCCCGCCTCGCGGTAGAGCCGCTCGATCTCCTTGCGGACATGCTCCAGGGCGGTGTCCCCGGCGGGCGTCACGGACGCCGGCGGTCTCGGCGGGGCGGGCGGCGCGGGGTCGGTGGGGCTCGCGAACGCCGTGCCGGGCGCGGCCAGCACCGCCGCGCACACCAGAGCCACGGCTGTCGCCGTCGAACACCGCTTGCCGGACACGCTCGCCACCCCCACAACCGATCCCTGATATACCGTCAGTAACGCCTGGGCTCCCCGGGATGGTGCCACGTCCGCGCCCGTGACGACAGAGCCACACGGCGACGGACGATCCCCTCCCGACTCGTGTGACGAGCGGCACGCGGTGATCGTTCCCCTCGCACAAGGGTTCGCCCACGGCGAAGCCCTGGCCTCAGCCGGCGCCCGCAAGGAGGACCTCTCGCAGGCCCTCTCGCCAGGACCCCTCAGCAGGGCCCCTCGGCAGGCCCTCTCGCCAGAGCCCCTCAGCAGGACCCCTCGACAGAGCCCCTCGACAGGCCCCCTCAGCCCCCGCCCCCGCGCGGCGCCAACGCCCCCCACTCCACCGTCACTTCCCCCTGCCGCCACCGCGTGGCGCCGTCCACCACCGGCCAGTCCGCCCGCAGCTCCCGTACCGCCCGGATCCACCGCTGCCGCGCCCCGTACGACGCGTACGGGGCCGCCGCCGCCCACGCGCGGTCGAAGTCGCGCAGGAACGCGTGCACCGGCTCGCCCGGCACGTTCCGGTGGATGAGCGCCTTCGGCAGCCGCTCGGCCAGGTCGGAGGGGCGCTCGAGGGAGGCGAGGCGCGCCGCGAACGTCACCGTGCGCGGGCCCTGCGCGCCGAGCGCGACCCACACGTGCCGCCGCCCGATCTCGTCACAGGTCCCCTCGACGAGCAGCCCGCCGGGCGCCAGCCGCGCGCACAGCAGCTCCCAGGCGGCGGCGACCTCGCCCTCGTCGTACTGGCGCAGCACGTTCGCGGCGCGGATGAGAACCGGGCGAGCGGGCAGCGGTACTTCGAAGCCGCCGTGCAGGAAGGAGAGCCCCTCCCGTTCGTACGGCCGGGCCGCCTCGACCCGCGCCGGGTCGATCTCGATGCCCACCACGCGCGCGCGTGGGGCGGCGGTCCGCAGCCGGAGCAGCAGCTCGACGGCGGTCCAGGGCGCGGCACCGTAGCCGAGGTCCACGGCGAGCGGGTCGGCGGCGCGGCGCAGCGCGGCGCCGTGGACGGCGGCGATCCAGCGGTCCATGCGCCGCAGCCGGTTGGGGTTGGTGGTCCCGCGCGTCACGGTCCCCCGGGGGCGGGCCGGGGAGGCCGAGGTGGGCGAGGTGCGAGGGGTTCGGGGGGCGCGGGGGGCCATGAGGGCAAGCGTAAGCAAGGCCCCCGCCCCGAACCTCCAAGGTAATGCTTTGGCAAAGAGCGAAATGGAGTCGAGTGTTCCGGTGTTCCCGCTCCAGAGGCCCCGTACGTCCTCCGCATCGCCATGCCCGCCGTACGAGGTCCAGGACGCCGCCGAGGCCAAGGAGGATCGCCACGTGAGCCACTACGTGACCAGGCTCGGGCGTCGTTTCCCAGCGGCCCCCTCGGCACCGGCCCGGCTCCGCCTGTCCGGCTCGCCGCGCCGCCCCCGCCGCGTGGCCATGCTCAGCGTGCACACCTCACCGCTGCACCAGCCCGGCACGGGCGACGCGGGCGGCATGAACGTCTACATCGTGGAGCTCGCCAAGCGCCTCGCCGAGATCAACATCGAGGTGGAGATCTTCACGCGTGCCACCACGGCCGCCCTGCCGCCCGCCGTCGAGCTCGCCCCCGGCGTCCTCGTCCGTCACGTGGACGCGGGCCCGTACGAGGGTCTGGCCAAGGAGGAGCTGCCCGCGCAGCTCTGCGCCTTCACGCACGGCGTCATGCTGGCCTGGGCCGGCCACCGGCCCGGCCACTACGACCTCGTCCACTCGCACTACTGGCTCAGCGGCCACGTCGGCTGGCTCGCCGCCGAGCGCTGGGGCGCCCCCCTCGTGCACGCCATGCACACCATGGCGAAGGTCAAGAACGCGGCGCTCGCCGAGGGCGACACCCCCGAGCCCGCAGCGCGCGTCATCGGCGAGACGCAGATCGTGCGCGCGGCCGACCGCCTGATCGCCAACACCTCCGAGGAGGCCGGCGAGCTGGTCCACCACTACGACGCCGACCCCGGCAAGGTCGCCGTCGTCCACCCCGGCGTCAACCTCGACCGCTTCCGCCCCGCCGACGGCCGCGCCGCCGCCCGGCACCGCCTCGGCCTGCCCCAGGACGCCCTGATCCCCCTCTTCGCGGGCCGCATCCAGCCCCTGAAGGCACCCGACATCCTGCTGCGCGCGGTCGCCGTACTCCTCGACGAACGCCCGGAGCTGCGCCGCCGCATGGTCGTGCCGGTCGTGGGCGGGCCGAGCGGCAGCGGCCTGGCGAAGCCGGAGGGCCTGCAGAAGCTGGCGGCCCGCCTGGGCATCGCCGACGTCGTCCGCTTCCAGCCGCCGGTCGGGCAGGAGCAACTGGCCGACTGGTTCCGCGCGGCGTCCGTGCTCGTCATGCCCTCGTACAGCGAGTCCTTCGGCCTGGTCGCGATAGAGGCGCAGGCGGCGGGCACCCCGGTGCTCGCGGCCGCGGTCGGCGGCCTGCCGGTCGCGGTCCGCGACGGTACGACGGGCTTCCTCGTCCACGGCCACGAACCGGCCCTCTACGCGCGCGTGCTCCGCGACTTCGCCGACAGCCCCCACCTCACGGACAGCATGGGCGCGGCGGCCGCGCGGCACGCGCAGTCCTTCGGCTGGGGGACGGCGGCGTCCACCACGGCCGACGTGTACACCGCCGCCATGCACGACCACCGGCGTCGCGTACCCTCGCACCATGGGTGACGTTGCCGGCGGAACGCCTGACGCGGTGATCGAACGATTCCTCGACGACGCCGAGCTGACCTGGGAGTCCCCCGACCCCGGCTCGTACGTGATCACCCTCCCCGGCACCCGCAAGCTCTCCACGACCCTGTCGCTGATCGTGGGCAAGCACTCCCTCTCCCTCAACGCGTTCGTCATCCGCCACCCCGACGAGAACCACGAGGCCGTCCACCGCTGGCTCCTGGAACGCAACCTGCGCCTGTACGGCGTGAGTTACGCGATCGACCCCCTCGGCGACATCTACGTCACCGCCAAGCTCCCCCTGGCCGCCGTCACCCCCGACGAACTGGACCGCCTCCTCGGCTCCGTCCTGGAGGCCTCGGACGGCTCCTTCAACACCCTCCTGGAGCTGGGCTTCGCGACCGCGATCCGCAAGGAGTACGCCTGGCGCGTCTCGCGCGGCGAGTCGACCCGCAACCTGGAAGCCTTCGCCCACCTCACACAGCCCCGCTGACCCCGCCGGCCCCGCACCGATCCGGCCCCCTTTGAGCACTTTGCCGCCAACCCCGGCCAACTGACTCACTGCGCCTCCCCGCTCCCTGCTACAGAGAAAAGCTGGGACGTCTCCGCCCGGGGGGAGGGCCGACCCCGTGAAACTGACGATCAACATGGCGGTCCTGCTGGCCGTCGTCCTCGTCCTCCTGATCCGCCGCAAGGTCCAGGCCCGAAGCCGGGCCGACCAGACGATGACCCTGGCGGTGGCCGTCATCTTCGGAGTCCTGATAGCCCCCACGGACCTGGGCCAGGGAATCCTCGACACGACGGGCGACCTGGCCAGAACCATCTCGGACGCGGGGGCTCCCTGAGGGACGGCGCACGGCCCCACCGAGCACGGGGAAGACGGCCGCACCTCGCGGCGCTCTGCCCCGCTCGTCGAACTCTTCCAGGCCGCCGGCATGCACATCGTGGCAAGGTCGGAGTCGATTGTTCCGCGACCTTCCAGGGAAGGGTCTCCAGCGCATCTCAGTGAGTCGGAGGGGGCTGCTCATGAGCGATACATCTGGGTCGCGTCACGACAGGGCAGAGGCGGGGCCGCCGCCCGAGCGCGGCTGCGATCGCTTCAGCGACGGTCCCCCTGATCCCCTCGCCTCGCTGCTGGCCAAGGTCAACGAGGGGGAGCGCATCGCGACTCCTGGAGACAACGCGGGTGGCGAAGACCGCGACCCTCATGACGAGGAATGGCGGGAGCATGATCGCCGCGGTCCCTATGCGCAGGGGCGTCGACGGAGGAACTGACTCTTCCTGTGGCGCTGCCGACCGTGCCCGACGCCCGGGTCCGGCGCATGCGTCGCAGCGCCCAGGGGCTCAGCCAGGGCCCCGGTGCAGCAGCAAGGCCCCCACCGGCGGGGAAACCGCGGGTGGGGGCTTTGAACCCGTGGGTCTACTTCTTCTTGCCCTGGTTCTTGACCGCCTCGATGGCGGCCTTCGCCGCGGCCGGGTCGAGGTAGGTGCCGCCCGGGTTCAGGGGCTTGAAGTCGGCGTCCAGGTCGTAGGCGAGCGGGATGCCGGTGGGGATGTTCAGGCCCGCGATGTCGGCGTCGGAGATGCCGTCCAGGTGCTTGACCAGGGCGCGGAGGCTGTTGCCGTGGGCGGCGACCAGGACGGTGCGGCCCGTCAGGAGGTCGGGGACGATGCCGTCGTACCAGTAGGGGAGCATGCGGACGACGACGTCCTTGAGGCACTCCGTGCGGGGGCGCAGCTCCGGCGGGATGGTCGCGTAGCGCGGGTCGTCCGACTGGGAGAACTCCGCGCCGTCCTCGAGCGCCGGCGGCGGGGTGTCGTACGAGCGGCGCCACAGCATGAACTGCTCCTCGCCGAACTCGGCGAGGGTCTGCGCCTTGTCCTTGCCCTGCAGCGCGCCGTAGTGGCGCTCGTTCAGGCGCCAGGAGCGGTGCACCGGGATCCAGTGCCGGTCGGCGGCCTCGAGCGCGAGCTGCGCGGTGCGGATGGCGCGCTTCTGGAGGGAGGTGTGCACGACGTCGGGCAGCAGACCCGCGTCCTTGAGCAGCTCGCCGCCCCGGACCGCCTCCTTCTCGCCCTTCTCGTTCAGGTTGACGTCCACCCAGCCGGTGAACAGGTTCTTCGCGTTCCACTCGCTCTCGCCGTGGCGGAGGAGGATCAGCTTGTACGGTGCGTCGGCCATGCCCACGAGCGTAATGGAATCCCCGTAGGGGTCGCGCCCGGGAGCCGGAGGGGCCGCCGGGGCCGGGTGCGGAGCCGCCCGCCGTGCGCTCCGACGATTGACGGGTGTCGTCAAATGAGTGGTGGGGCGGACCACGGCTTCGTAAGGTCTGATCACTGTTTTGGGCACTTACATGCCCGGAGCAGGGCCAGCTCGCTCATCCGTACCGCCCGGGGGACCCGAATGCCGCTCACCGCCGCCAGACGTGCCGTCAAGGAATCCGTGTCGGGGCTGCCCCCTGCCTTCTGGTGGCTGTGGACCAGCACCCTGGTGAACCGCCTGGGCGCCTTCGTGTCCACCTTCATGGCCATCTACCTCACCCTGGAGCTCGGCTACTCCGCCACCTACGCGGGGCTCGTCGCCGCCCTGCACGGGCTCGGCGGCGTCATCTCCTCCCTCGGCGCGGGCGTCCTGACCGACCGGCTCGGGCGGCGGCCCACGCTGCTGGTCGCGCAGACCTCCACGGCGGCCTCCGTGGCGCTGCTCGGGTTCATGACGCACCCGTTGGCCATCGCCGCGGTGGCCTTCGCGGTGGGCATGGCCAGCAACGCCTCCCGCCCCGCCGTGCAGGCGATGATGGCCGACATCGTCCGGCCCGAGGACCGGGTCCGCGCGTTCTCGCTCAACTTCTGGGCCATCAACCTCGGCTTCGCCATCTCCTCGGCCGGCGCCGGGTTCATCGCCGCGTACAGCTACCTCGCGGGCTTCCTCATCGAAGCCGTGATGACGCTGGTCTGCGCGGTGCTCGTGTACATCAAGCTGCCCGAGTCGCGCCCCGAGCGCCCGGACGGAGCGGCGGCGCACGCGCCGGACGCGGGCCTCGGCACGGTGCTGCGGGACCGCCGCTTCATGGGTGTCGTCGGGCTCTCCTTCCTGGTCGCGCTGGTCTTCCAACAGGCGTACGTGGGCCTGCCGGTGGCGATGGGCGAGGCCGGGTTCACACCGAGCGACTACGGCGTGGCCATCGCCTGCAACGGCGTCATGATCGTGCTGCTGCAGATCCCGGTGACCCGCTTCATCGAGCACCGGGACCCCCAGCGCCTGCTGGTGGTCTCCGCGCTCGTGGCGGGGTACGGCTTCGGCCTCACCGCGTTCGCCGGGTCGGTCGGCTTCATCGCCCTCACGGTGTGCGTGTGGACGCTCGCCGAGATCGTCAACGCCCCCACGCAGTCCACCCTGGTGGTCCGCCTCTCCCCGGCGCACGCCCGCGGCCGCTACCAGGGCATGTACGCCATGTCGTGGTCGGTGGCGGCGCTCGCGGCCCCGCTGATCTCCGGCTTCTTCATCGACCGCCTGGGCCAGGAGTGGCTGTGGGGCCTCTGCGCGGTCATAGGCACGATCGCGGCGCTCGGGTACTGGGGCCTGATGCGGGGCCTCTCGGAACCCGCCCCGGACGCGAAGCCCCGTACGGAACCGCTGGACCTGGACGCGCTGCCCCGTACGGAACCGCTGGACCCGGACGCGAAGCCCCGTACCGAACCGCTGGACCCAGTCGCGAGCCGGCCCGGCCACGCCCCGAAGGCCGAGGCCACCGGCTGAACTCCCCCGGCTCCGGCCCCGGCCGCTACCGTGAGCGCAGCGCCGGGACCGTGAGCCCGGTGCCGGGACCGTCCAGGGACCCCAGGGAGAGTGACCCGCACATGGCCGAACCACTGAAGACCTTCATCGGCGGCGAGGAGGTCGAGGTGCCCAACACCATCCCGGACATCCGCGCCGCCCTCCCCGAGGACAGACGCGCGGACTTCGACCGGGCCATCAACCAGGCGGGCGTCGACGAGATCCACGCGGTCATGCGCCACTGGATGCTTCAGGCCGTGCCCGACCCCGAGGCCGAGGCGCTGCTCGACCGCCTCGCGGCCGACGAGGCCGAGAGGCGGAGCATCGCGTGAGCCGGCACCGGAGGCGCAGCTACCGCATCACCTACGCGCCGCCCGCCGACGACACCCTCGCCAAGATGGACGGCGCCGACGCGTTCCGGTCGGCGATGGCCCGCACGCTCGGCCGCGACCCGTACGGGCACGGCTCGGCGGCGGTGGACGCGGAGCGCGACCGCCGCGAGGCGACGGTCGGCGGCGCCATCGTCCTCTACTACGTGTCGGGTTCGGTCCTGACGGTGACGGTGGTCCGCCTCGTCCCCTTCGGCTAGGACACGGGCCGACCAGGACACGGGCCGACCAGGGCACGGACCGGCCAGGGCACGGACCGGCCAGGACACGGGCGGCTAGGACACCGACCGGTCCCCGGCGCCCGGCCGCCGCCGCTCCAGCGCCCGCTGCGCCTCGTACAGGTTCCGCGGCCGTACCGCGCCGGGCGCGCCGTACGCCTCGACGCGCGCGTGCAGCGGCCCCGGGAAGTCCGGTACGTCGATCTGGTCGAACTCGCGTACGCGGGAGATGCCGACCGTGGCGCTGTACGGCGCGACGCCGTCGATCCTGACGAGTCCGGCCCGCTGGTTGGTGACCGTGATGTTCCAGTGGGTGAACCGGGCGCCGTACAGCGGCCCGGCACCGGCGTCGCCGCCGTGCCGTCCGTCGTTGTGGACGGTGATCTCCGTGCGCACGTTCGCGAACGGCATCCCCCGGTGGGTGTCGAACGTGCCCGTCTCCATGTGCCCGCGCGACCAGACGTTGTACGAGGACAGCCCCTCCACGTTGATGCCGTGGAGCTGCGTCCCGGCGGGCGGGGGCACGGCCAGCCGCTCGACGCGGAAGTCCTCGACGAGGTTGTCGTGCGACCCCTCGCGGCAGAAGTACGGGTGGTGCGCGCCCCGCCCGCCGACGGCGGTGCGCCGCAGGGTGCAGGCGGAGGCGGCGACGAGCCCGAAGCCGTTGTCCACGTGGCGCACGCGCACGTCGTCGGCCCAGCAGTCGTACGCGCACTGGAAGGTGACGCCGTTGTACCCGAGGTCGCGCAGGTGCGGGGCCTGCGGGGTCTCGACGGCCTCCAGGGTGAGGCCCTCGACGCCGGAGCCGGTCAGGGGTGTGACGCAGGTGGTGAGGCGGGGATCCCACGCGGGCCGGAGGTCGAGCGGGAGCGGCCGTTCCAGGGTGATCCGGCGCCCCTCCACCCGCGTGACCCGTACGGGCCACTCGTAGGGGACGTACGAGGTCAGCTTCGTCTTGTCGTCCCAGGCGTACGCCTGGGGGCCGGGGCCGCCGCCCGCCATGTGCTCCAGGAGGGTGTGGTCGCGGTCGTCGGCCAGGCGCAGCAGGACGAGGTCGCCGCGGCGCACCCGTACGGGATCTCCCCCGGTCGGGCGGGACCGGGGACCCGGGAAAGGTCCGGTGACGCGGACGGACCGGTCGCCCCGGGCGGCGGGGGCGAGGGTGGCCAGGGTGCGCCACGCGTCGCGCCTGTTCCCGGTCCACCCCTCGAAGGGCCAGTCGCGGTCCTTGACCGCGTCGACGAGGGAGTACCAACGGGCCTCGGGGCAGAGCCAGATGAGCCCGCCGGCCCAGGACCAGCTCGACTTGTCCCCGCCGTAGCGGCTCCCGTAGGGGCCGATGAGGTCGGTGAGGTGGCGGGTGGCGAGGAGCGTGGTGCGCCCGCTGCCCGCGCCGCGCAGGACGACGTCGTCGTGGGCGATCCGGACGACTCCGTCGACGCGGTACGTCCCGGGTTCGAGCTGGACGGTGCCGCCACCGGCCCGTCCCGCGGCGGCGAGGGCGCGGTTGAGGGCGGGCGCGGCGTCCTCGCCGGTGCCGGGCCTGACCCCGTAGCGGCGGGCCGCGACGACGGGCCCGGGACGGGGGAGGCGGTGCGCTCCCCGTCGGCATCCGGCCCGGGCCACGTAGGGGATCTGCGGGTGGGTGTAGGGGGCCCGGGCGTACTCGCGCCACAGGGCGGCGCCGCGCGACCCGGCCGTGGCCGTCCCCACCCCGGCGGTGGTGGACCCGGCCGCCCGCACCCCCGCGGCTGTACGCCCGCTCGCCCGCGCCCGCGCCCCCGCTGCCGCGGCGGCGGGCCCGCTCGCCCCCCCGGCGGCGACGGCCACGGCCGCGCCCAGGACTCGGCGTCTGCTGAGGTCGGCCATGACGCTCCACCTCTCGCGTTGTCGCGTTTATGTACGTGAATGGTGTTCACGTCCGCGTTGGGCGGAGCATGCCACGACCCGCAGCCGCGCGGAAGACGTCCGGCGGAGGCTCCGGCCGGGCTGCACGGGGCCGCCGCCGCGCCGGGCGTCCCGGCCGCCCCGCCCGCACCGGCCGTCCCGCGCCGCGGACCGGCCCCACCGCACGCGGGCGCCCCCGCCGTACAGCGCAGAACAAGCCACCCCCACGACGTCCGAGGAGGGGGTGACACGGGAGGCACCGCACGGCGCATCCGGTGGCGAGCGCGCACACGTGCGCCGTTGACGCGCCCCGTTGGTCGCTGCATGGAATGGAGGGCAAGCAGTACGTCTCACGCCTTCGAGGAGGAGACCATGGCCGAATCCCCCGAGCGCGACACCTGTGCCGACGGCTGTCAGTGCGGTCCCGGATGCAGTTGCGGCTGCCAGTCCGGCGGTCCCTGTCAGTGCGGTGGCGGCTGCGGCTGAGGCCCGGCCGCGTCAGCCGGTGAAAGAACCGCGTCAGCCGGCGAAAGAGCCGAGTCGGCCGGTGAACAGCCGCGTCAGCCGGTGAAAGAACGGGCGCCGCACCCCCGGGGGGGGGGCGGCGCCCACTCCTGTGCGCGAGGCCGGGGCCTGAGGTCAGGCCCCCTCGACCGAGGCGGTGCCCGGCTGGATCTCGTCGGCGTGCTCGCCCGTCACCAGGTACACGACCCGCTTCGCCACCGACACCGCGTGGTCCGCGAAGCGCTCGTAGTAGCGGCCGAGGAGCGTCACGTCGACCGCGGTCTCGATGCCGTGCTTCCAGCGGTCGTCCATCAGGTGCTGGAAGAGCGTGCGGTGCAGCAGGTCCATCTCGTCGTCGTCCTGCTCCAACTGGAGCGCCAGGTCGACGTCCTTGGTGATGATGACCTCCGCCGCCTTGGCCATCAGACGCTGCGCGAGCTGGCCCATCTCCAGGATCGTCGCGTGCAGGTCGCGCGGCACCGGCGAGTCCGGGAAGCGCAGCCGCGCGAGCTTCGCCACGTGCTGGGCGAGGTCGCCGGAGCGCTCCAGGTCGGCGCTCATCCGCAGCGAGGTCACGACGATCCGCAGGTCGGTGGCGACCGGCTGCTGCCGGGCCAGCAGGGCTATCGCGCGGGCCTCCAGGTCGTGCTGGAGGTCGTCGACCTTCTGGTCGGCGGCGATCACGCTCTCCGCCAGCTTCAGGTCCGCGTCGAGCATGGCCGTGGTGGCGCGCCCGATCGCCGACCCGACGAGACGGGCCATCTCGACCAGGCCCTCGCCGATCGAGTCAAGTTCCTCGTGGTACGCGTCACGCATCTGGCTGTCCCTCTCTCGTACGTCACAGGGGGCTGCCCCCTACGTCCATCAGGGGTTGTCCCCTACGCTCCCACGGTGTGGCGCGGACGCGTCCGTTACCGGCATCCCATGTGAACCGGCGCCGTCCTCCAGGTGAACGGTGGGCGACGCCCCCGTCACCCCGGAAGCGATCACTCCGCCGATCCGGGCGTCCGAAATGAACCATCGCTGTCCCCTCGGTGAACTCTGAGCGACGACTGTTCGAGCGACCACTCGGATGGCTGTGGGCAGTGCTCCGCCCCCGCATAACCTGGAGGCATGGACGTGAACGCGGCGGTCGCCGCAGCGGCAGCGATCGCCGGAGTGTGCACCGGTGTCATCGCCATGCTGGCGTTCCGCTGGAGCGAACGCGACCAGAAGCGCCCCACCCGGACCTCCCTGCACACCGACCCGGTGCTCCCGCCCGGCGTCGACACCGTGCTCTCCGTACTGCGCTCCTCCGCCGTCGTGCTCGACGAGTCGGACGGCGTGGTCAAGGCCAGCTCGGCGGCGTACGCGCTCGGCCTCGTACGCGGCGGCAAACTCGCCGTCGAGCCGATGCTCCAGATGGCCCGTGACACCCGGCGCGACGGCGAGATACGCCAGGTCGAGCTGGACCTGCCGCGCCGCGGCACCGGCCGCGGCGACGCCCTCGCCGTCTCCGCGCGGGTGGCCCCGCTCGGCTCCCGCCTTGTGCTGCTGCTCGTCGAGGACCTCACCGAGGCGCGCCGGATCGAGGCCGTGCGCCGCGACTTCGTGGCGAACGTGAGCCACGAGCTGAAGACCCCGGTGGGCGCCCTCAGCCTGCTCTCGGAGGCCGTCATGGACGCCTCCGACGACCCCGAGGCCGTGGAGCGCTTCGCGGGCCGCATGCAGAACGAGGCGACGCGGCTCACCAACCTCGTACAGGAGCTGATCGACCTCTCCCGGGTGCAGAACGACGACCCGCTGGAGGACGCCGAGCCGGTCCGCGTGGACGAGCTCGTCGGCGAGGCCATCGACCGCTGCCGCCACCAGGCGGGCACGAAGCAGATCACCATGGCCGCAGCGATCGGGGGGGCCGGAAGCCTCTCGTTCGAGGGTGGCGGTGGGAGCCGGGAGGGCATCGCCGACCTGCACGTGTGGGGCAACCGGGGCCAGCTCGCGGCCGCGCTCGGCAACCTCGTCGAGAACGCCGTGAACTACTCGCCCGCCCGCACCCGCGTGGGGATCGCCGCACGCCGCGTCAACGCCCCCGGCGGCGACCTCATCGAGATCGCCGTCACGGACCAGGGCATCGGCATCTCCGACAAGGACAAGGAGCGCATCTTCGAGCGCTTCTACCGCGTCGACCCGGCCCGCTCCCGCGCCACCGGCGGCACCGGCCTCGGTCTCGCCATCGTCAAGCACGTGGCCGCCTCGCACGGCGGGGAGGTCACGGTGTGGAGCTCCGAGGGACAGGGCTCCACCTTCACCCTGCGCCTGCCGGAGGCGGGCGCGACCCGCGACCGCGGATCCGGGCACGGTCTCGGCGACGAGGACGCGCACCAGGGCATCAGGCCCGACACCACCGCATACGAACCCATTCCTGCCGCCCCGGAGGTCCTTCCGTGACCCGAGTGCTCGTCGTCGAGGACGAGGAATCCTTCAGCGACGCCCTGTCGTACATGCTCCGCAAGGAGGGCTTCGAGGTCGCGATCGCGGCCACCGGCCCGGACGGACTCGACGAATTCGAACGCAATGGCGCCGACCTCGTCCTGCTCGACCTGATGCTGCCGGGCCTGCCCGGCACCGAGGTCTGCCGCCAGCTCCGGAGCCGCTCGAACGTCCCCGTTATCATGGTGACCGCGAAGGACAGCGAGATCGACAAGGTCGTCGGCCTGGAGATAGGAGCCGACGACTACGTCACCAAGCCGTTCTCCTCGCGCGAGCTGGTCGCCCGCATCCGCGCCGTGCTGCGCCGCCGCGGCGAGCCGGAGGAGGTCACCCCGCAGGCCCTGGAGGCAGGACCGGTCCGGATGGACGTCGACCGGCACGTGGTCACGGTCTCCGGCTCCAAGGTCGACCTGCCGCTGAAGGAGTTCGACCTCCTGGAGATGCTGCTGCGCAACGCGGGCCGCGTGCTGACCCGCATGCAGCTCATCGACCGCGTCTGGGGCGCGGACTACGTCGGTGACACCAAGACCCTCGACGTCCACGTCAAGCGCCTCCGCGCCAAGATCGAGCCGGACCCCGGCGCGCCGCGCTACCTGGTGACGGTGCGGGGCCTCGGCTACAAGTTCGAGCCGTAGACCGGACCGGTCCGACGGCGGGGGCGCGCGCGGAAGCGCCCCGAAGGGGCGCGGGGAACTGCGCGACCAGCCACAGCCCACCCGCTGACGCGGCACTCGTGTCGACGAACGCCGAAGGGCGGGACCCCGGGAGGGGTCCCGCCCTTCGGCGGCTGTGCAGAGGCGTCAGTGCCCGGCGGCCTCGTGCGAGGCGCCGGCCTCGGCACCATCAGCCTCCGCGCCGTTGGCCGGGGCCTCACCGGACCGCTGCGACTCCGGCGAGCCCGACGGGGAACCGGACGGGGAGCCCGACGGCGAGCCGGAGGGGCCGCCGGACGGCTTCCCGGACGGCTTGCCCGAGGGCTTGCCGGACGGCTTGGCGTCGGGGGACTGCGGGACCTCGGTCGGGCCCCACTCCTCGAAGTAGCTCTCGGCCGGGACCACGAACGTCTTCAGCTTGACGTCACCGGTCTTGCTGAAGCCGAAGGTGACCGGCTGCGCGTTGCCGTCCTTGACGGACTCGCGGCTGCTGGGCAGCAGGGCCACGGCGTTGTCCTCGCCGCCGATCACGACGGAGCCGCCGGCCGGGATGACCAGGCCGCCGCCCTTGCCCTTCTTGCCCGGCCGGTCGCCCTTGGCGGGGCGAAGCTGGGCCTTCTTGCCGGTGCCGTCGACCGTGATCGACTCCAGGGTCTGGGCGGTGCGGCCGCCGTTGAACACGGTGGCGGAGACCACGGCGGGACCCGTCGACTCGCGGTCCGGCTGGGTGATGATCATGGCGTTCTGGATCTTGATGTCGCCGACGGCGGTCGCCGCGTTGTCCGGCTTGATCTCGATCGTCTGGGCGTTGTTTCCGGCACCGCAGGCGGTGAGCGAGGCGAGCGAGAACGCGAGGGCGGTGGCGGCGATGGCGCCGCGTCGAAGGCTGCGGCTCACGGCGGCGGCAACTCCTTGAACGTGGGCGATACGGAGGGTCGAGCAAGGCCGAGCAGGCGCGGACGGGCCGGGCCGGGTCGAGCCGGGCGGGCGGCCGTAAAGCCGCCCTAAGGGTGTGTCAGCGCGCTTAGGTTACCGAGCCGTTCCCGCGCGCCCGCACCCGACCCGCCCCTGGGGACCACGAGCCTGCGACGCCTCCCGCGCCCCGGGCTTCCCCATGGCCTCAGGTTTCCCCATTCGCATATCTCCGGCGGTGGTGTCGCGGAGGATTTCCCGTAAGGAATGCGGGGCCGCCCGGGAAATTGATCAGTGCAGGGGTCACGGTGTGCAACGCAAGCGCGTCGGAGCGCGCTTCCGGCGCATCGGGGCTCGCGCTTCTTGATCAATTCCGGATTCACTCCGGGGTGCCCGCACTTCGCCCGCCCGGTGACGCCGCACGTGTCCCCGGTCACCGAACGGAGTAGCGGAAGTTCACCTCGGGGAACCCGGCAAAACGGGACGTACGTCACCTTGGAGCACCTTCGTGGAGTGTGTAACGTGGGCGTTTCACCTTCCCCGGACAGCGGCTCCGACCTGCGAATACCCCCTTCCGCACCCCGTCCGCAGCACGTTCGTGTCGTTGTTGTCAAGCCCCGAGATATGCCCTGACCTGCGAAAACGCCATTCAGAAGACGCCGTATCCGTGTTACCCTGGATAGCCACGGAAGGGGTACCTGTCACATGACGTTCAAGGTTGGCGACACCGTGGTCTATCCCCATCACGGGGCCGCGCTGATCGAGGCCATCGAAACTCGTCAGATCAAAGGCGTGGACAAGACCTACTTGGTGCTGAAGGTCGCCCAGGGCGACTTGACGGTGCGTGTGCCAGCGGACAATGCGGAGTTCGTCGGTGTGCGTGATGTGGTCGGCCAGGACGGCCTGGACCGGGTCTTCGAAGTACTGCGCGCGCCGTACGCCGAGGAGCCCACGAACTGGTCGCGTCGCTACAAGGCAAATCTCGAGAAGCTCGCCTCCGGCGACGTCATCAAGGTCGCGGAAGTCGTCCGTGACCTGTGGCGCCGCGAGCGCGAGCGCGGACTGTCCGCCGGAGAGAAGCGCATGCTCGCCAAGGCCCGTCAGATCCTGGTGAGCGAGCTCGCACTCGCGGAGAACACGAACGAGGACAAGGCCGAGGCCCTGCTCGACGAGGTTCTCGCGTCCTGACCGCCCGCGGCCCCGCCGCGCGCGGACACGGGTGCCCCGCGTGGGCCCGCGTCCGGGATACCAGGTGTACAACCACCATGCCGCAGTGCCCGCCGACCCCTGAGGGTGTCGCCGGGCACTGCGGCATGTTCACGTGTACGACATGTCCCCTCCGGAACGCGGCGGCGGCCCGCCCGGACGGCGCTCGGGGGCGGGGGCCCGCACGCCCCCCGGTCCTCTCCGGCGGCGTCCCCCGGTCTTCACCGGCGGTTCGCGGGTAAGGAAAGATCCCCCGGTACGTTGGCGTGCCGGGCTCGGGCAGTTCTGGCTCGACCAGATGTCACGGAAGGGTCCGGTCAAGGCGTCGCGCCCGGCACGGTGTGGCCATACCCATGTCAACCGAGCGCACAAACCTGAACGGAACCGATGTCTGACGTAACCTCTCGCACCGCGGCCGTGATCCCCGCCGCCGGACGCGGCGTACGCCTCGGCCCCGGCGCCCCCAAGGCCCTGCGCGCCCTCAGCGGCACCCCCATGCTCGTCCACGCCGTGCGCGCGCTGGCCGCCTCGCGCGCCGTCTCGCTCGTCGTGGTCGTGGCCCCGCCGGACGGCGCCGCCGAGGTCAAGACGCTGCTCGCCGACCACGCGCTGCCCGAGCGCACGGACTTCCTGGTCGTGCCCGGCGGCGCCACCCGCCAGGAGTCCGTGAAGCTCGGCCTCGACGCCCTGCCGCCCGGCGTCGACATCGTCCTTGTGCACGACGCGGCCCGCCCGCTGGTGCCCGTGGACACCGTCGACGGCGTCATCGAGGCGGTACGCGACGGGGCACGCGCCGTCGTGCCCGCGCTGCCGCTGGCGGACACCGTCAAGGAGGTCGAGCCGGGGGCGCCCGGGGAGCCCGAACCCGTCGTCGCCACGCCCGAGCGCGCACGGCTGCGCGCCGTGCAGACGCCGCAGGGCTTCGACCGGGCCACGCTGGTGCGCGCCCACGAGGCGGACGTCGTCGGCGAGGGCGCCACGGACGACGCGGGCCTGGTCGAGCGCCTGGGCGAGCCGGTTGTGCTCGTGCCCGGGCACGAGGAGGCGTTCAAGGTGACCCGGCCGCTGGACCTCGTGCTCGCCGAGGCCGTGCTCGCCCGCAGGAGGGCCAACGATGGCTTCTGAACCGGCTCCCGCACCGCCGTACCCGCTGCCGCGCGTCGGCGTCGGCACCGACGTCCACGCCTTCGAGGAGGGCCGCGAGCTGTGGTGCGCGGGCCTGAAGTGGGAGGGGGAGGGGCCCGGGCTCGCCGGCCACTCCGACGCGGACGTCGTCGCCCACGCCGCCTGCAACGCGCTGTTCTCCGCGGCCGGGCTCGGCGACCTGGGCGCGCACTTCGGCACCGGCCGGCCCGAGTGGGCCGGGGCGTCCGGGCTCACGCTCCTGACGGAGGCCGCCCGGATCGTCCGCGAGGCCGGCTTCACCATCGGCAACGTCGCCGTCCAGGTCGTCGGCCCCCGCCCGAAGATCGGCAAGCGCCGCGACGAGGCCCAGAAGCTCCTCTCGGAGGCGGTCGGCGCCCCGGTCAGCGTCTCCGGCGCCACCACGGACGGCCTCGGCTTCCCCGGCCGCGACGAGGGCCTCATGGGCATCGCCACCGCGCTGGTGGTCCGTACGGGCTGACGACGGGCGGGGCCCCGTTCGGGGCCGGGGGCGCCCGGGTGGTCCGTACGGGGTGCGGGCGGGCGGACATCCGCCCGCCCCGTGGTGCGGGGCCCCGCGATCAGGTAGGGGTACGCATCGTCCAGTGGTCGACCGGGGCCGCGCGGTCAGCCACGTACGGGGGACGCGCGGTCCCCCGGGTACACCGGAACCGCACGGCCAGCCAGGCCCGCGCGTCCTGCCGGAAGGCGCCCGGCCGTCGGGGCCGCCGGGCGCCTTCCGGCAGGACCGGCAGTGCGGACGGAGACCACGGGACGACCACCCCCCCCACCGGAACCACCAGCCACAGGAGCGACCCCCATGACCGCCACACTCTCCGACGACCTCAAGTCCCTGCTCGACACCCCGGTCTTCATCACCGTGGCGACCGTCCAGCCCGACGGCAGCCCCCAGCTCTCCCCGGTCTGGGTGAAGCGCGACGGCGACGACGTCGTCTTCTCCACGACCGTCGGGCGGCAGAAGGAGAAGAACCTCCGCCGCGACCCCCGCGTGACCGTGCTCCTCCAGCCCTTCGACGCCCCCTACACCTACGCCGAGATCCGCGGCACCGCCGAGATCACCACCGAGGGCGGCCAGGAGCTCATCGACGAGCTGTCGATGAAGTACACCGGCAAGAGGTACGCCGACTTCAACCCGGCGGCCAAGGACGACGGCCCGCGCGTCGTCGTCCGCGTCCGCGCCCGCAAGGTCGTCGGCCGGCTCTGACCCGGGCCCGGGCCCGGGCGCGGCTCCGGCCGGGGCCCGGGCACGGCCGGACGCCCCGTATCCCCCAGGGGCGCGGGGCACTGCCCGGCGCCCACTACCCTGGAGTGGTGACGATTCGCCTGTACGACACCAGCGCCCGGCAGATCCGTGACTTCCAGCCCCTCACCGAGGGCTGTGTCTCGATCTACCTCTGTGGTGCCACGGTGCAGGCCGCGCCGCACATCGGGCACATCCGCTCGGGCCTCAACTTCGACATCATGCGCCGCTGGTTCACGTACCGCGGCTACGACGTGACGTTCATCCGCAACGTCACGGACATCGACGACAAGATCATCGCGAAGTCGGCGGACCAGGGCCGCCCCTGGTGGGCCATCGGCTACGAGAACGAGCGCGCCTTCAACGACGGCTACGACGCCCTCGGCTGCCTGCCGCCCACCTACGAGCCGCGCGCCACCGGCCACGTCACCGAGATGGTCGCGATGATGCGCGGCCTGATCGAGCGCGGCCACGCGTACGAGGCCGACGGCAGCGTCTACTTCGACGTGCGCTCCTGGCCCGGGTACCTGGAGCTGTCGCGCCAGGACCTGGACAAGATGCAGCAGCCCGCCGAGGAGGGCATCACCGGCAAGCGCGACTCGCGCGACTTCGCCATGTGGAAGGCCGTCAAGCCGGGCGAGCCGTCCTGGGAGACGCCCTTCGGCCCCGGCCGCCCCGGCTGGCACCTGGAGTGCTCGGCCATGGCGCACAAGTACCTGGGCAGTGCCTTCGACATCCACGGCGGCGGCCTCGACCTGGTCTTCCCGCACCACGAGAACGAGATCGCCCAGGCCAAGGCCTTCGGCGACACGTTCGCGCGGTACTGGGTGCACAACGCCTGGGTCACCATGAGCGGCGAGAAGATGTCGAAGTCGCTCGGCAACTCGGTGCTGGTCTCCGAGATGGTCAAGCACTGGCGCCCCATCGTCCTGCGCTACTACCTGGGCACCCCGCACTACCGCTCGACCATCGAGTACAGCGAGGAGGCCCTGCGCGAGGCCGAGGCGGCGTTCGCCCGCATCGAGGGCTTCGCGCAGCGCGTGGTGGAACTCGCCGGGGGCGTCGTCGAGCCGGCGGCCGAGGTGCCGCCCGCGTTCGCCGACGCGATGGACGACGACCTGGGCGTCCCGCAGGCGCTCGCGATCGTCCACACCACCGTCCGGCAGGGCAACTCCGCGCTCGCCGCCGACGACAAGGAGGCCGCCGTGGCGCGCCTCGCTGAGGTGCGGGCCATGCTGGGCGTCCTCGGCCTCGACCCGCTCGACCCGCGGTGGGCGGGCACCGAGGGCCAGTCCGGCGACGACCTGGGCGCCGTCGTCGACTCCCTGGTCCGGCTGGTGCTCGACCAGCGCGAGGCTGCGCGCGGCCGCAAGGACTGGGCCACCGCCGACGCCATCCGCGACCAGCTCGCCCAGGCGGGCCTCACCATCGAGGACGGCCCCTCGGGGCCGCGCTGGACGCTCGGGTCGCGCTAGCCGCGACCCCGCTGATGTGCCGCCCGGGTCGCCGGGCGGCACACTGCATGCAGGACATCAGTACGAGACTTCACGCCGCGTACGCCGACCGCGTACGGGGCCACGCTTCACACAGACGGGTAGGTCATGGCCGCTAACAACCGCCGCATGTCCGGCAAGAAGGGCGCGCAGGTCGGCAGCGGCGGCAAGCGGCGCCGGGGCCTGGAAGGCAAGGGCCCGACGCCGCCCGCCGAGATGCGCAAGGGACACGTCAAGCAGCGGGCCGCGCAGGCCAAGGCGCGGCGCGCGCAGGGCCGCACGCAGGCCAAGGGCCGGGGCGGCAAGTCGCCCGCCGAGCTGGTCGTCGGGCGCAACCCGGTCTTCGAGGCGCTGCGGGACGGCGTACCCGCGACGACGCTCTACGTCCAGCAGTTCATCGACAACGACGAGCGGGTGCGCGAGGCGCTGAAGCTGGCCGCCGACCGCGGCGGCATCAACCTCATGGAGGCGCCGCGCCCCGAGCTCGACCGCATGACCAACGGCCTCAACCACCAGGGGCTCGTGCTCCAGGTGCCGCCGTACGAGTACGCGCACCCGGAGGACCTCGCCGCCGCCGCGTACGACGACGGCGAGGACCCGCTGATCGTCGCCCTCGACGGCGTGACCGACCCGCGGAACCTGGGCGCCGTGGTGCGGTCCGTGTCCGCCTTCGGCGGCCACGGCGTCGTCGTGCCCGAGCGGCGGGCCGCCGGGATGTCGGCGGGCGCCTGGAAGACGTCCGCCGGTACGGCCGCGCGGACGCCGGTGGCCCGGGCGACCAACCTGACCCGGGCCCTGGAGGCGTACAAGAAGGCCGGGATCGCGGTCGTCGGCCTCGCCGCCGACGGCGAGCACGAGGTCGGCGACCTCGACGCGCTCGGCGGTCCCGTCGTCATCGTCGTCGGCAGCGAGGGCAAGGGACTGTCCCGCCTGGTGGGCGAGACCTGCGACTTCCGCGTGCGGATCCCCATGCCGGGCGGGGCGGAGTCGCTCAACGCCGGTGTGGCCGCGGGCGTCGTGCTGTACGAGGCGGCTCGCCGGCGCCGCTGAGTCCGGGCGGTACGCCGCGCTCCGTACGCGGGGCGCGCCCCGTCGACGCGGCCCCTGGGCTGGGTTGACGGGGTCCGGACAGATCCGGGGGAGTCAAGGCAGTGTCCTAACCTCGCGTCACTCGGTTAGATGAGTGTGGACACCAGAACACCCCGCACACCCACGGGGGGACGCTCGTCAGGGTTCGACGACGCTCCCGCGCTGAGCATGGTGAAGGTGCCCTGCGACCCCGCGCAGGTCATCGTCAATCACGCGAGCTTCCGCGTCCAGCTCCCACCGGCCGGGCGGGCCCCCTCGCCCCGCGTCGCCCGGCACGTGAGCGCCGCCGAGGACACCGTGCGCATGCCGGCCGTCGGCGCGGCTGGCGCCACCGCGCGCCGGCGCGCGCCCGTCGTCTGGAGCGGGAAGTCCGCGCCGGGCGACCCGGGCGCGGGGGAGCTCCTCCAGGCCGTGCGCGCCGGCGGGGTGCGCCGGACGGCGGACGACACGGGCCGTGCCCCGCAGGGCCCCCGCCCCGGCTACGACGACGGCGGTGCCACGCAGGTCATCCCGCGCGTCGACGTGGACGATCCGTACGGCGACACCGTGGCCACCCCGGCCGTGGTCGCACCGCGCGGCGACGAGCACGGGCCCACCCGGCTGCTCCCGCAGATGCGCATGCCCGGCAGCGCCGACGACGAGCACCAGCACCACTTCGACGAACCGCCCTACGACGACGGCATCGACGGTTTCGACGACGCCGACGACGGGGCCGACGACGGGACCGGCGGCGGGCGCGAGGGCGGGCGGCACGGCGCCAGGTCGCGGATGCGGCACGGCTACTACCCCGGGCGCCGCCTCAACCTCGGCGTCGTGCTGCTGCCGCTGCGCGTCTTCCTCGGTTTCATCTCCATCTACGCCGGGATGGGCAAGCTCTGCGACCCCGTCTACTTCGACGGCGGCGAGCGCGGCTCCATGGTCAAGTGGCTCAACTCGCTGCACCCCTGGGCGCTGGCCGAGCCGATGCGCGACTGGGCGCTCCAGCACCCCGTCGGCGCCGGGCTCGTGATCGCCTTCCTCCAGGTGATCGTGGGCGTGCTGACCGTGCTCGGGCTCTGGCAGCGGGTGGCCGCCGGGGTCGGCATGCTGCTGTCCGTCGCGCTGCTCGTGACGGTGAGCTGGAAGACCGTGCCCGCCTACGACGCGCCGGACATCATCTACCTCGCCGCCTGGTCGCCGCTCATCATCGCGGGCGCCCCGGTGTACTCCGTCGACGCCCGGCTCGCCGGGGAGGCGTGGCGCACGCTGGGGCCGCGCGCGGCGCTGTGGGAGCTGCGCCGCCGCGTGCTGCGCCGGGGCGGTCTCGTCGGCGCCGTCGTCGTCGGTCTGACGCTGCTGGTCGGCTCGCTGCTCGGCGGCGCCGTACGGGACGCGGACCGCGTGACCGTGCCCGGGCCGGGCGAGGCGCCGCGCAACGAGCTGACCGGCTCGCCGCTGCCGGACGACCCGGAGCGCAAGCGGGAGCGGGGCGGCGCCGACCCCCGCGACCCGTCGGCGCCCGCGGGCACGCCGACGCAGGGCAGCAGCGCGAGCCCCTCGCAGGGCGGCGCCGCCACCGGCACCCCGGGCACCACCCCCGAGACCGGCAGCGTCAGCGGCACAGGCACCCGGCCGAGCGCCACCCAGGGCACCACGGGCGGCGACCAGGCCCCGGCGCAGCAGCAGCCCGCGCCGACCCAGGAGCGCCCGCCGGCCGCCACCAGCGGGCCCACCTCCAGCGGCGGCACGACCGGCGGTGGCGGCACCACCGGGGGCTCGGGCGGCACGACCGGCGGCGGCTCCGGCGGCGGCACGACCGGTGGCGGCGACAGCTCCGGCGGCAGCGGCGGACGCCCGGGCCTGCTCGGCGGCGTCCTGGGCTGACGGCGCGTACGGAGGCAAGAGGGGAGGGGCCCCCCCCCCCGC
>NZ_BNBT01000066.1 GCF_014656095.1 Streptomyces longispororuber | reverse complement strand
CCTGCCCGCCGCGCCCTCGCCGCTGCCCGGCAACCAGGACCTCGCCGAGGCGGTCGCCGCGCGGGCCGACGCGGCACGGGCCGACGCGCGCGCCGCGCGCTTCGGGGACTTCATGGCCCAGGTGAAACTCCTGACCGCGCACACGGCCGCCGCCGCGTTCGCGGACCTGCTGCCCGCCGGGGCGGGCGGGTTCACGGTGGCCGACCTGGTCCGGCAGGGGATGCTGCCCGCGCACGAGCAGTTCGCCCGGGCACTGCTCCGCCTGATGTCCCGGCACGGCCTGGCCGGCCTCGGGGACGACGAGCGGTGGCGGCTGACCGGCACCCCCGGCCCGGGGGCCCTCGCGGCCCGGCTGCCGCTGGACTTCCCCGCCTGCGCCGCCGAGGTGCAACTGGCCGTGCGGCAGCTCGCCGAACTCCCGCGGGTGCTGCGCGGCGAGCAGGACGCCCTGCACCTGCTCACCGACCACGGCTCGCGCAGCGCCCTCGACCAGTTCTACGACCTCGCGCCGACCTGCCGGGTCCACAACCTGATCTGCGCCGCGTTCGCCGCGCGGATCGCGCGGGACTGGCCGCGGGACCGGCCGCTGCGGATCCTGGAGATCGGCGCGGGCACGGGCGGCACGACGGCCGCGCTGCTGCCGCTGCTCCCGGCGGAGCGCACGGTCTACCACTTCACCGACGTGTCCGCCGGCTTCTTCGCCGCGGCCCGGCACCGCTTCGACGACCACCCCTTCGTCGACTACCGGCTGTTCGACCTGAACGCCGACCCCGCCGGTCAGGGGTACGCCGACGGCACGTACGACCTGGTCGTCGCGGCCAACTCCCTGCACACCGCGGCCGACGTGCGGGCGGCCCTGCGCCGGGTGCGCGCCCTGCTGGCGCCCGGTGGCCGGCTGCTGGCCGCCGAGACCCACGACACCGAGTACCTGCTGCCCTTCTTCGGCGCGCTGAGCAGCTTCTGGGGACACCAGGACGGGCTCCGCCCCGACGCGCCGCTGCTGCGTCGTGACCAGTGGCTGGAGACGCTGGGCGCCTGCGGCCTCACCGACGTCGTCTGCGTCGACGACGCCCTGGGGACGGGCGCGGAAGCCGCCTCGGTGCTGCTGGCCTCGGCGCCCGCGAGCGAGGTCCCCGAGCCCGCGCTGCCCCGCCCGGACGACGGCACCCGGTGGGTCGTCGCCGTCGAGAGCCCGGCGGAGACGCCGCTGGCCGAGCACCTCGCGACCCTGCTGGGCGGCGACGGCTCCCGGCCCGTCCCCGTACTGCCCGCGCCGTGCGACCCGGAGGCCTGGACGGCGCCGCCGGCCGGGGCGGGCCACCCGGCGGTCGTGCTGCTCCTGGGCGAGGCCCCCGAGGACCCGCGGGCGATGCTGGACCAGGCCGTGCGCCGTGCGGCCACGCTGGGCGCCGTGGCCTCGGCCTGCCAGGACCTGCCGGAGGGCGCCCGGCCGGCCGTGTGGCTGGTGACGCGCCCCAGCGGTGCGCTGCCCGCGCCGGAACGGCCCGACCACCCGCAGGACGCCGCCGCCTGGGGCATGGCGCGCACCCTGGCCAACGAGCAGCCCGGTGTGCGCGTGACCCGAATCTCGCTGGAACGCCTGGGTGACCCGGCCACCGACGCGCGACGCCTGGCCCGCGAACTGCTGGAGAGCCGCGCACCGGCCGACGGCGGCGAGGACGGCGGAGCGCCGCGCGAGGACGACACGGCACCGCACGAGAACAACAGCGCGCAGCGCGAGGACAACGGGACGCCAGGCGAGGACAACAGGGCGCCGCGCGGGGACGGCGGGACGCCAGGCGAGGACAACAGGGCGCCGCGCGGGGACGGCGGGGCGCCGCACGAGGACGAGGTCGTCCTCACCGCAGGCGGTCGCTTCGCACCGCGTGAGCGGCAACGACCCGCCGACGAGTACGTCGAGCCGAGCGGCGAGGCGCCCTTCGCCCTGGAGATCCGCGCGCCGGGACTGTCGTACGAGACCGTCTGGGCGCGCCGGCCGCACCGGGCGCCCGCGGCCGGTGAGGTGGTGATCGCGGTGCGCGCCGCGGCGCTCAACTACCGCGACGTCATGCAGGCGACCGGGCTGCTGCCGCCGGAGGCGACCGAGGGGGCGTTCGGTGGGGACGGGCCCGGCCTGGAGTGCGCCGGGGTCGTCACCGCGGTGGCCGAGGACGTGCGGGGCCTGGCGGTCGGCGACCGCGTGTGCGCGACGGTCCCGGCCTGTCTGGCGTCCCACGTGGTGGTGCCCGCGCCGTTCGTGGTGCGGATCCCCGACCGCCTGGGGTTCGCCGAGGCCGCCACCCTGCCGGTCGCGTTCCTGACCGTCCACTACGCGCTGCACGACCTCGCACGGCTGACGGCCGGGGAGACCGTGCTCGTCCATGGCGCCGCCGGCGGGGTGGGCCTCGCCGCTATCCAGTACGCCCGCCTCGTGGGCGCCACGGTGATCGCCACCGCGGGCAGCCCCGCCAAGCGGGACCTGCTGCGCGCGCTGGGCGTCGAACACGTCCTGGACTCCCGCACCCTGGACTTCGCCGACCAGGCCCTGCGCCTCACCCGCGGCCGCGGGGTCGACGTGGTGGTCAACTCGCTGGCGGGCCAAGCCATCGACCGGGGCCTGGAGATCCTGCGGCCG
This sequence comes from Streptomyces longispororuber, assembly GCF_014656095.1. Lineage (GTDB taxonomy): Bacteria > Actinomycetota > Actinomycetes > Streptomycetales > Streptomycetaceae > Streptomyces > Streptomyces longispororuber. Next base: position 39,192 of record NZ_BNBT01000066.1, on the reverse strand, counting down.
GGCGGCAGGTTCGTCGAGCTCGGCAAGCGCGACATCTACGCCAACAAGCCGCTGCTGATGCGGCCCTTCAGCCGCAACATCGCCTTCTTCGGCGTCGACGTCACCGCCCTGCTGGCCGACGGGGCCGGTCTGACGACCGGCCGGCGGATGCTGGCCGAGCTCGCCGACCGGGTGGCGGACGGCCGCTACCGGCCGCTGCCGCACACGGTGTACCCGGCCGCCCGGGTCAAGGAGGCGTTCGCGCTGCTCCAGCACTCGCGGCACGTCGGCAAGGTCGTCGTGGACCTCGACCCGCGCACCGGCCCGGTGCCCGTCCACGCCCGCCCCGAACCGCTGGGGCTCGACCCGGACGGCAGCTATCTGATCACCGGCGGGCTGAGCGGGTTCGGCGCCGCCACCGCCCGCCTGCTCGCCGAACGCGGGGCCCGCCACCTCGCGCTGGTCTCCCGGCGGGGCGCCGAAGCACCCGAGGCGGACGCCGTCCTGGCCGACCTGGCCGAGCGGGGCGTGACGGCGACGCCGTACGCCGCCGACGTCACCGACGCCGCCGCCATGGCCGAGGTGATCGACGCCGTCGACGCCACCGGGCACCGGCTCGCGGGGGTGGTGCACGCGGCCATGACCCTCGACGACTGCCCTCTCACCGAGCTGACCGACGAACGAGCCCGCACGGCCCTGGCCCCCAAGATGGCCGGGGCGGCCGTCCTGGACGCGCTGACCGAACGGCACGACCTGCGGCTGTTCTGGACGTACTCCTCCTTCACCGCGGCCGTCGGCAACATCAAGCAGGCCGCCTACGTCGGCGGGAACCTCTACACCGAGGCCCTGGCGCGGCGCCGGAGCGGCACGCGCCCGGCGCTCGCCGTCCAGTGGGGCGCACTCGGCGAGACAGGCCACGTGGCCCGCGCCGGCCTGCTCCCGGCCATGGAGGCGCTCGGCGCCCGGGCCCTCGGCTCCGCCGTGGCGCTGGCCGCCCTGGAGAACCTGGCCGCGTCCGGTACCGCCGTCGCGGGGATCGGCCGCTTCGACTGGGCCCGGCTGCGCACCGTGCTGCCCGCCCTCACCGCGCCGCGCTTCGCGGCCCTGCTGCCGGCCGACGACGGACTCGCCGGACACAGCCGCCAGGACCTCGCGGCCGCCCTGGCGGGCCTCGGCGCCGACGAGGCCCTGCGGACCGTCAGCCGGGCCCTCGCCGAGATGCTGGCCCGGATCCTGCAGACCGACGCCGACCGGCTCGACCCCGCGCAGCCGATCCAGGACTACGGCGTCGACTCGCTGATGGGCGCCGAACTCCTGACCACGCTGCGCCGGCGCCTGGACGTGGAGATCCCGCCCATGGAGCTCCTGCAGGGCGGCATCACCCTCAACGACCTCGCCCGCCACGTCCTGCTGCGCCTCGGCGTCCGCCCCGCCGACACCGGTTCGAGTACCAGTACAAGTCCTAGTACCAGTACCAGTATCGGCACCGGCACCGGCACCGGCACTCACCCCGACACCGAAACCAGCATGAGCACCAGCACCAGCACCAGCTCGGGCACCAGCACCGCCCCCCGACCCGGCGTCACCACCGGCTGAAAGGAGAACCCGCCATGACCACCTGTCAGGCGTCGGGCAGTCCGGCGGCGCGCACCGCCGAGGACGTGCTCAGCTTCGGCCCCCTCGTCGGCGGCGTCACCGCCCCCGACCACGGTGCGTGGGTCTACGCGCTGCGCGCGGGCGCGCTGCTCGACGACCCCGTCGGCGCCACCTGCTACCGCAACGCCCTCAACGCCGGGCGCATGGGGCCCGACGCCCACCCCGGCACGGTCCTGGGCCGCTGCGCCCTCGCCGGACCCGACCACATGGGCGCCGCGCTGGAGGCCGCCCGGCGGGCGGCGGACGAGTGGGGCGGCAGCCCGGTGGCCCGGCGCGCCGCCGTCGCCGAGGCGTTCCGCGCGCGGGTGCGGGACCACGCGGAGGCGCTGACCGGGCTGCTGGTTGAGGAGGGGCACCCGGTGCGGCTGGCCCGGGCGGAGGTCGACGACCTCCTGACGTTCTTCGGCGCCGAGACCACCGACTGGTGCCTGCGGCAGCTCGACACCCGCCACCGCCTCGACGGCCGGACGGTGGTGCTGCGCCGGGTGCCGGACGGCGTGGTGTGCGTGCAGCCGCCGCTGAACACGCCCGCGCTCGGTGTCGCGGCGGCCTTCCAGTGCGTCCTCGCGGGCAACGCGGTGGTGGTGCGGCTGTCCCGGCAGGCGCCGATCGCCGCGATGTACCTTCTTGAGCGGATCGCCGTACCGGCGCTCGCCGAGGCCGGTGCCCCGCCCGGTGTCCTGTCCGCGCTGTGCACCGACCCGGGCCAGGCCCTGGACGCCTGGCTGGCCAGTCCGCTCGTGGACGACGTGCTGTACTTCGGCGACTCCGTCCGCGGCGGGCAACTGGAGAAGGCGTGCCTGGCGGCGGGCAAGAAACCGGTCCTGGAACTCGGCGGCAACGACATGGTGCTGGTGTGGCGGGACGCGCCCCTCGACCGGGCCGTCGAGACGCTCCTGGAGGCCTACCACGGCAGCGGCCAGATCTGCTGCGCCCCCAACGTCGCGCTCGTCCACCCCGAGATCGCCGACCCGCTCGCCGAGCTGCTCGCCGATCGCGTCCGGGCGCTGCGACCCGGCTTCCCCGACGACCCGGGCGTGGTGCTCGCCGCCTCGCCGCAGACCGCCGGGTACGACGCCGCGCTCGCCGACGCCCGGCAGGCGGGCGCCCGCGTGCTGACCGGCGGACGCCACCTGGACGTGCACGGCCGGGAGAGCGACATCGCCGTCTTCGCCGAGCCGGCGCTCGTGCGGGTCGACGGGCTGGCCCGCGCGCGGGAGTTGCGCTGCGTGCGGCACGAGACGTTCTTCCCGCTGCTGACCCTGGTCGTGCCCGAGCCCGCGTCCGACGACGACCTCCTCGCGGGCATGACGTCGTTCGTCGCCTCCGGCTCCTACGGCCTGCGCAACTCCCTGCTGGCCGAGGACCCGGCGGTCGTCGACCGGTTCGTCAGGGACGTCCGCTCCTGCGGCCAGCTCCGCGTCAACGACGCGCACCTGGCCGGGGTGCCCTACCTGTCCCACCACGGCGGCCCCGGGCTGAGCGGCGACCGGTACGGCGAGCTCAACTACCCGATGCTGCGCACCAGCCGCCTGCAAGGCGTGTCCCTGGCGCAGTCCCCGCCCCCGCCCCGCGCCGCCGCCCCCTACGTCCCGGCGCAGCCCCGGCCCAGGGTCGAGGCGCCCCGGGCCTACCCGCCGGGCTGGCCGCCCGAGGACCTGCCCGGGGGGCTGCCGGCCCCGTTCACCGAGGCGTTCCAGCACGACCCGTACCCCACCCTGCACTGGCTGCGCGCGCACCGGCCGGTGAGCCGGGTCGTCAGCCCGGACGGCCCCGGCTGGTTCCTCACCCGCTACGACGACGTCCGCCGGGCCCACACCGACCCCCGGGTGACCTGCGACAGCGCCCGCACCACCGCCGGCCGGACGTGGCTGCGGCACTGGCCGGACGAGCTGCGGGAGCGGCTCTTCGTCCACCTCCTCGACAGCGACGACCCGCGCCACGCCGAACTGCGCGCGCTCATGCGGCCCTTCTTCACGCCCGCCCGGCAGGAGCAGTGGCGCACCCGGGTGCAGCGCCTCGTCGACGCCCGCATCGACCGGATCGCGGACCGGGGCCGCGCCGACCTCATGGCGGCCGTCGCCTACCCGCTCGGCGGCAACGTCCTGTTCTCCGTCCTGGGCGCCGCCCCGCCGCAGATGGACCACCTGCGGGCGATGATCTGGCGTACCGCCGAGTGGAACAACGACGTCCCCTACGTGGCGGCGCTCGCCCACGAGATCGACGCGTTCGTCCGCAAGGCCGTCGCCGGGAAGCGCCGTTCGCCCGGCGACGACCTGATCTCCCTGCTCGTGGCGGCCCGCGACCGGAACGGCCTGCTCAGCGAGGACGAGCTGCACGGCCAGGTCATGATGATGCTCGTGGCGGGCCAGGACCCCAGCATCAACAGCGTCGGCAACGGCCTGCACGCCCTGCTCACCCACCCCGAGCAGCTCGCCGCGCTGCGCGACGACCCGTCCGTGCGGGACAGCGGCATCGGTGAACTCCTGCGCTACGAGAGCCCTTTGCCGTTCACGAGTTGGCGCGGCACCCTCGGGCCCGTCACGTTCGGCGACGTGACCGTCCCCGCGGACGAGTCCCTGTTCCTGTGTCTGGGCGCGGCCAACCGGGACCCCGCGCGGTTCCCCGACCCCGACCGCCTCGACCTGCGCCGCGCCACGACGGGGCACCTCGCCTTCGGCCACGGCCCCCACTACTGCCTGGGCGCCCACATCGGCCGGATGACCGCCGAGACCGCCGTCACCACCGTCCTGCGCCGGCTGCCAGGCCTGCGCCTCGACGGCACACCCCGATGGCGGCCCAGCATGTTCGAGCGCGGCCTCAGCGCCCTGCCGGTCGCCTGGGACGTGGCGGGCGAGGGGGCCGCGCGATGAGGCGGGCCGAGATCCTGGCCGAGGTGAAGGCGCTCCTCGCCGAGTGCGGCGGCGTCGACCCGCGCCACGTCGACGAGCAGACCGCGTTCGTCGCCGACCTCGCCCTGGACTCCCTCGTCCTGGTCCGCATGACCGTCCTCGCCGAGGAGCGCTTCGGGCTGCGCATCCCCGACGAGGTCGCCTGGGAGCTGCACACGGTCGGCGCCGTGGTCGACCACGTCGAGGAGACGCTGGCCGGGCGGATCGGGGCCGAGCGTGAGTGAGCTCGTCCGGTTCCTGCGCGAGAAGGTGTGGGGCGTCGGTGACACCCGCTGGTACGCGCGCGTGGACAGCGTCCGCGGTGAACTCGTCGAGGTGGAGCGCCTCGGCTGCGCCCAGCTCGACGCCCGCGCCCGCGCGGTCGGGGCCTGGCTGACGGAGCGGACGGCGCCCGGCGCGCGGGTCCTGCTCATGTACCCGGCGGGCCTGGAGTTCCTGGCGGTCTTCCTCGGCTGCCTGTACGCCGGGCGGGTCGCCGTCCCCGCCCCGCTGCCGGACACCGACCGGCGGGCCCTGGAGCGCGGTGCGGGCATCATCGGCGCCGCCGGTGTCGGTCTGGTCCTCACCGACGCCGCGCACCGGCCCGCGCTCGACGCCCGGCTCGGTGGCCCGGGCGCCGGCCGCCGCGTCGAGTGCGCCGCCACCGAGGCCGCCGTGCTGCCCGATCCGGCCGGCTGGAGCCCGCTCGCGCAGGACCTCTCGGCGACCGCCTACGTCCAGTACACCTCCGGGTCGACCAGCGAGCCGCGCGGCGTCGTCGTCACCCACCGCAACCTGCTGCACAACCTGCTGTCGATCAGAAAGACGATCCTCCCCGAAGAGGTCCGGGACGAGCTGCGCCACGACCCGTCACCGGCCGGGGCCGGCTGGCTGCCGCACTACCACGACATGGGCCTGGTGGGGATGTTGCTCACCCCGCTCGTGTGCTACGCGAGCCTCGTCTTCTGCTCCCCGGTCACCTTCGTCGCCCACCCGCTGATCTGGCTCCAGATGATCAGCCGGTACCGGGCGTTCTACACCTTCGCCCCGAACTTCGCCTACGACTGGCTGCTGCGCACCCTGCCCGCCGGCCGGCTCGCGGACGTGGACCCGGAGCTGGACGTGGGGAGCCCGCGGTTCGCGCTCAGCGGCGCCGAGCCCGTGCGCCCCGAGACCCTGACCGCGGTCGCCCGCCGCCTCGCCCCCATCGGCTTCCGCCCGGACGTCTGGGCGCCCGGCTACGGCCTGGCCGAGGCCACCCTCCTGGTCAGCGGTACGCCGTGCGGGCGCGGGCCGGCCGTCGAGCGCTTCGACCGCGGGGCGCTGGAGGAGGGCCGGGCCGTGCCCTGTCCCGACGGCGTCGACCTGGTCGGCTGCGGCCGCCCCGCGGGCTGCGACGTCCGCGTCGTCGACCCCGCCACGGCGTGCCCCGTACGGGACGGCCGCGTCGGCGAGATCTGGGTCCGCGGCCCCAGCGTCGCCGACGGCTACCTGGGTGACCCGGAGGCGACCGCCGCGCACTTCGCCGCCCGCACCGCCGACGGCGAGGGCCCCTTCCTGCGCACCGGCGACCTCGGGTTCCTCCGGAACGGCGAGCTGTACGTCACCGGCCGCGCCAAGGACCTGATCATCGTCAACGGCCGCAACATCCACCCGCAGGACCTGGAGCGCCTCAGCGAGTCCGCCGACCCCGCCACCGGCCCCTGCGCCGCCTTCGCCCTGCCCGACGCCTCCGGCACCGAGCGCGTCGTCCTGGTCCAGGAGATCCGCCCCCTGCACCTCGACGGCCGCTCCCCCGCGGCCCTCGCCGACGTCATCAAGCAGCGCCTGGCCCGTGAACTGCGGCTCCACGCCGACGTGGTCGTCGTCGGCCCGCTGAGCGTGCCCCGCACCACCAGCGGCAAGGTCCAGCGCGCACGCACCCGCGAAGCACTCCGCTCCGCCCGCCTCACACCCCTGCACTCCGACCTGCCCGCCCCGGCCTGACCGGGCCGCCGCCCGGCGCGGGGCGGTCACCCGACGGCGTACGCCTTCTCCAGTTCGGTGAGGGCCTCGTGCCAGAGCTGCGGCAGCACTTCGGGGCCGGGGGTGGTGCGGTCGCTGGTGAAGCAGACCGTGGCCTGTCCTTCGTACGTGGTCAGGGCCACGGTGAGGGGGTGGCCGAACATCAGCGGGGGCAGGCTGACGGCCTGGCGCACGGGGTGGCCGTTGACGGCCATCCCCCCGCCGAGCTGGACGTTGGTGGTCAGCAGCGCGGTGCTGCGCGGGCTGAGCAGGCAGCGCGTGGCGAGGCCGGCGACGCGGGGCAGCATCCGCAGGGCCGCCCGCTGCTGGGAGACGCGGGCGCCGCGCGGGTCGGTGCTCGGGCGCATCAGGTCGAGCCGCCGGCGGGGGTCGGGTTCCGCGCAGTGCAGCTCGGCCCGCAGCGCCACCAGGTGGTTGCCGAGGGTGGCCGGGTCGTGGCCCGGTGGGCGGCTCTCGGCCGGGACGAAGGCGTGCAGCGGCCGGGTGGCGCGGCCCGTCCAGTCCTGGGGCGTCCAGGCACGCAGCGCACCGGCGGTGACGGCCAGGTAGACCTGGTTGAGGGAGGCGGTGGCCGCGCGGGCGAGCGCGTCGAGCCGGCTGCTGTCGCAGACGGCGAAGTGCAGCGTCCGGGTGCTGTCCGCCGCCTGGCGCACCGGGGTCCAGCGGGCGGTCGGCCGCAGCAGGGGCGGCAGGGTCCGGGCGGCCCAGCGGGCGGTGCCGACCAGGTCGAGGGACGGCTCGGCCTCCGGCGGTACGGACAGCGGGAGGTGGAGGCCGGGCATCATGACGGCGCCGAGTCCCGCCAGCGCGCCGGCGGCGTCCTGCAGGGCGTGGTGGACCCGGGCGGCGAAGGCGTAGCGATCGGGGGCCCAGCCGGTGACGAGCCAGACGCCCCAGTTGTCGGCGCCTTCGGGGAAGGGCGCGTCGAGCAGGGCCCGGGCGATGCGCTCCAGTGGCGCGGGGCCCGCGGGGACGCGCAGTGCGTGGACGTGCCGGTCCAGGTCCTGGCCGTGGGCGGGCTCCCAGACGCGTCGGTTGTCGGCGCAGACGCGGTAGTTCCAGGCGGGGACCCGCCGGACGCCGTCGGCCATCAGCTCCTGGATCGAGGCGAGGCTCGGCGCGGGCCCTTCCAGGATGCCCAGGACGCCCATGTAGCCGCCGAGGTGCGGGACCGCGTGCGCGGCACGGTGCAGGTGCCGGTCGACGGGTGAGGGCGTGGGTGTGGGCGTGGGAGCGGCTGTGGGGGGACTGCTGCTCATGGCGGTCGGAATCCTGTTCGTCCGGGTGGGTGCGGTGTCGTCCGCGGATCGCGACGGGCGTGCCGCAGGGGGGGCGTGGGCGACGCGGCCCCGGGCCCGTGGCGGGGGTCCGGGGCCGTGCTCAGCGCGTGGCGTCGTCCTGTGCGGCCTGGCGGAGGATGCGGTGCACCCGCTCGGCGAGGTCGGCGAGGGAGCGGACGGTCGCCAGCTCCATGAGCGGCAGTTCGCAGCCGAGGGTGTGCTGCACGGAGACGGCCAGCTCGGCCATCATCAGGGAGTCCAGGCCGAGGGAGGCGATGTCCTTGGCACCGTCCAGCCGTTCGGGGGAGGTCTGCAGGACGTCGGCCGTGAGCCGGATCAGGGTCTGGGTGAGGACGGCGCGGGCCTCGTCGTCGTTCTTGGCACCGGCGTAGCGCGCGGTGAACTCGTCCGAGGCGCTCTGTTCCTCCCCCGGGGTGCCCGCGCCGGTCAGGGGGGCGAACCGGGCGGCGGACCGCAAGGCGGCCAGGGAGCGCGCCATGCGTGCCCAGTCGAACCGTCCCACCGCCGTCACCTCCGCCCGCCGCCCGAGCAGGTCGTCCAGGGCAGCCAGGGCCCGGGCGGGGGGCAGCGCGCCCGCGCCCAGGCGGTCGAAGGTGCGCGTCATCCCGGCACGGAAGAGGTAGCCGGTCTCGTCGATGCCGCCCCAGGCCACGGCCAGACCCGCCGCCCCGCGGGCGCGGCGGGCGCGCACGAGTGCTTCCTGGAAGAGGTTCCCGGCGGCGTAGGGGGCCTGCCGCTGGTTGCCGATGAGGGCGGAGACCGAGGAGTAGGCCACGAAGTGCTCCACCTCGTGCTCGCGGGTCAGCTCGTCGAGGACCAGGGCGCCGTGCATCTTCGCGGCCAGCACGGCGTGGAAGCGCTCGGCGTCCAGCTCGGCCAGGGGGGCGTCGTCGAGGTGCATGACCGCGTGGACGACGCCCCGTACGGGGTGGCCGGCGTCGCGCGCCTGCCGGAACACGCGGCTCAGCGCCGCGGGGTCGGTGACGTCGGCGGCGTGCACCTGGGCGGTGGCCCCCAGCGCGGCCAGCTCGCGCACCAGGTCGGGGGCGTCGGGGGCCTCGATGCCGCGGCGGCTGACCAGCGCCAGGTGGCGGAGGCCCCGGGCGGCCAGGTGGCGGGCGGTGGCGGCGCCGAAGCCGCTGGTGCCGCCGGTGACGAGGTAGGTGGCGTCGGGGGCCGGGGCGAGGGCGGGCACCGGCCGTTCCAGGGCGGGTGGTTCCGCGAGGGAGACGACGACCTTGCCCAGGTGCCTGGAGTGCTGGAGGGTGCGGAACGCCTCGTGGATCCGCGCGGCCGGATACGCCTCGTGGGGCAGGGGGCGGTAGACGCCCTGGGTGACGCGCTCGCCGACCTCGCGGAAGGCGTCGGCCAGCGCGGCGGGCGCGTGCGCGGTCAGTTGGTTGACGTCGAGGGCGTGGAAGGAGATGTTGCGGCGGAAGGGCCGCAGCAGCAGCGGCTGGTTGGCGTAGATGTCGCGCTTGCCGAGCTCGACGAACCGCCCGCCCGGCCGCAGGGCCTCCAGGCTGCGGGTGATGGCCTCGCCCGACAGGGAGTTGAGGACCACGTCGACGCCCTGCCCGTCACCGACGTCCCGTACCTGTTCGGCGAAGTCGAGCGTCCGGGAGTCGAACACGTGCTGGACGCCGAGCGCGCGCAGCAGGTCCCGCTTCGCGGGCGTCCCTGCGGTGGCGACGACGTGCGCCCCGATGTGGCGCGCGTACTGCAGCGCGGCCAGGCCCACGCCGCCCGCTCCCCCGTGCACGAGCACCGTTTCCCCGGGGCGCAGGTGTGCCAGGCGGGACAGGGCGTAGTGGACGGTGAGCAGGACGACCGGCAGGGTGGCCGCCTGTTCGTAGCTCATGGCGTCGGGGACGCGTCCCACCGACTCGGGCCGGGCGCGTACGTGGGAGGCCAGGGAGCGCGGGGCGACGGCGTAGACGCGGTCTCCGGGGCCATAGCCGGTCACGTCGCGCCCGACGGCGACCACCTCGCCGGCGCACTCGAGGCCGAGGGCGGGCCCACCGGGGAGCGGTACTTCCGCGTCCGGGGGCAGCAGGCCGGTGGCCAGCATGACGTCGCGGTAGTTGAGGGCGGCGGCGTGGACGCGGACGAGCAGCTCCCCGGGGGCGCAGGTGGGCGGCGGCGCGGCGGTCCAGGCGGTGCGGCTGCGCAGTCCCTGGCTGCGCAGTTCGAGGGTGTAGGGCTCGTCGTCGGCGGCCTGCGGGCCGGGGGCGGGTCCGCGGTCGGTGAGGCGCGCCACGTAGCGGCCCCGCGGGGTCAGCACGACCTCGTCCTCGTCCGGCCCTGTACGCGGCGGCGCGGCGTGCAGGAACTCGCGTACCAGCCGGTCGGCGTCGGCGGTGGCGTCCGCGCCGCCGTCCAGCGAGACGCGGCGGACGGCCAGGCCGGGGCGTTCGTTGGCGAGGGTGCGCGCCGTGCCCCAGACGGCCGCGGCGGCGGGGTCCAGGGGCCGTTCGGGGGCGGGGAGGGCGCCGGTGGGCCGGGTGATCAGCCAGAGGGCCGGGGGGTCGTCCTGGGTGCGGGCGGACAGGGTCCCGGCCGCGGCGCGGAGGACCTGCGCCCGCTGGACGGCCTGCCGGGTGAGCGCCGGGGCGTCGTCGGAGGGGGCGGGGGCGTCCAGGATCAGGACGCAGTGGGAGGGCGCGGCGGCGCGCAGCGCGTCCTCCGCGTCGCCGGGCCCGGGCACGGCGGCGGTCTCCACGGCGTCGGCTCCGGCGCGGCGCACGGCGGCGGCGAGCGCCCGCGCCAGGGGGTTGGCGGCGGGACCGGCCTCGCTGAGCAGGAGCCACCGGCCGGACAGCGTCGGCGAGGCGGGGCCCGGTACCGGTCCGGCCGCGGGGGCCGGCGGCGTGGCCGTCGCGGGGCCCTGTGGCCGGCGGGCCAGGAGCACGGTGCCGGGGCCGGTGGCCGTCCCGCAGGCCGTGACGTCGGTGAACCCGGCGTCGTCCAGGGTGGAGCGCAGGCTCTCGCCGTCGTACGGGCGCGCGGGCGAGGCGGCGTCGAACAGCCCCTGGAACAGCGCGGTGTGGTGCAGGGGGCCGCGGTCCAGGGCCAGCAGCAGCCCGCCGTCGGCGAGCAGCCCCCCGACCCGCCGCGCGGCCGCGACGGGCGACGTCGCGCGCTGGAGCGCGCCGGAGTCGATGACGAGGTCGTACGGGGCGGACAGGTTGGGCTCGGGGGTGGTGTCACCGGAGGTGTGGGGGCGGTTGGGGCCGTCGTCGGGAGTGCGGGGGTCGTCGGGAGGGCCGGAGCGGTCGGGAGCGCCGGAAGCCTCGGGGGCGTCAGAAGCCCGGCCAGTCCCGCCACTCCCGCTAGCCCCGGACACCCCGGAAGCCCCGCCAGCCCCGGCAGCCCCGGCAACTTCGGCAGCCCCGCCAGTCCCGGCAGCCTCGGCAACTTCGGGATCGAACGTGCGGTACTCGACGACGTCATGGGCCGCCAGGCGCGCCTGGGCGCGCGGGAGGCTGTCCGCGTCGCGGGCGGCGCAGACGTACTCGGTCTGCTCGGCGGGCAGCACCGGCAGGAGTTCGGCGCTCAGGTCGCCGGTGCCGGCCCCGATCTCCAGGACCCGGAGAGGCGTGTCCGCGGAGCGCTCCGTGACGGCCCGGGCGAGCAGGTGCCGGGCGCTGCGGCGCAGGCCGGGGCGGAGCGTGCAGGCCTGGAACCGTTCCCACAGGTGCCGGTCGCCGTCCGCGGTGAACAGGTGCCGCGGCTCCTGCTCGCCGCTCAGTACGGCGGCCAGCCGCAGTCCGCAGCGGAGGTGGACGGCCAGGAGCGCGGAGAAGCCGGGGAAGTCGCCGAGCAGCGCCCGGGCGCGCTCGTGGGCGTCGGCGGGCGCGCGGAACTGCCAGCCGGGCGCCTCGGTGTCGGTGGTGGGGACCAACAGGCCGTGCTCGACGGCGAGTTGGGCGAGGAGCGGCACCTGGGGCGCGTACCGTTCGGGCAGCCCGGCGGCCCGCAGGTCGTCCAGGCCGAAGCGGGTGGCGTCCGGGAGCAGCCGGGTGAAGGCGTGCACGCTCCAGTGCGCCGTGGACTCCCGCAGGCGCTCCAGCAGACGGGGGTGGTCGTCGTCGGTGAGCGCGGCGCGGTCGGCGCCGGTCGCCGCCGCCAGCTCCCGGGGGGAGGGCAGGTCCGCGGCGCGCGGGGTGCCGGGGAGGGTCGCGGGGCGCAGGACGACGGAGCAGTGCCGCGCCTCGCGGGCCGCCAGCATGTCCGACCGGCGCAGCCGGCAGTCGCTCAGCTCGACGGCGACCTCGCCGGCCGCGTCGGTGATCCGGGCGTCGAAGCGGGCCTCACGGCCGGTGACGTGGAGGGACGTGAGGTGGATGTGCCCTTCGGCGGCGGGCGGCCGCCACACGCCGGCGGCGCCGATCGCGGCGGGCAGGAACAGATGCTGTTCCCCGGCCCGGGCGAGGAGGGCCGCGGCGCTCTGCAGGGCGCCGTCCAGGATGACGGGGTGGGCCTCGAAGCCGTCGGGGCCGTCGGGACCGTCGGGCGGCAGGGGGAGGCGGTAGTCGGCCAACGCCTCGCCGTCGTCGGCGCGCACCGTGGTGACGACGCGGAAGGCGGGCCCGTAGTGCAGGCCGACGGTGGCGAAGGCGGAGTACAGGACGTCGGCGTCGGCGTCCGTCGCGGTCAGCCGGGAGCGCACGGCCGCCAGGTCCAGGGGGGCGGGTGCCGGGCGGAGCAGCCTGCGGACGCGTCCGCGGGCGTGCAGGTGCCAGGACGAGTTCGCGTCCGGCCGGCTGGCGACACGGACGACGCCGTCCTCCGGTGACAGGGTCGTCTGCACCAGGGTGTCACGCGTGTCGCGTCCGCTCGGCAGGGTGAGGGCCTGCACCACGTGCAGGTCGGTGACCTCCACGGGGGCGGCGAGGTGCCGTCGGCCGGCGGCGCACGCGGCCTCGACGAAGGCGGCGGCGGGGACGACCACGGCGTCGCCGACCCGGTGGTCGGCCAGCCACGGCAGGTGCGAGGGGTCGACGTACTGGTGCCAGGCGGGCTGGGCGATCTGGACGGGCCGGCCGAGCAGCGGGTGGTGGAGGCCGCGGTCGCCGCCGACCCGCTCCCAGTCGTCCGGTCCCCCCGTCCAGCAGCGCTCCCGCTGCCACGGGTAGGGGGGCAGGGTGGTGACGCGTCCCGGCCGGGGGAAGTGGCTGCCGTCGGTGCGCGCGCCCACGGCGACGGCGGCCGCGGCGGCGGCGCGGACCTCGTCGGGGCCGTCCGCCCGGCGGCGGCAGACGGCGATCGCCGTGGGGGCGGGCCCGGTGTCCTGCCGCCGGCGCCTGAGGTACGGGGTGAGCACGGCGTGCGGCCCGATCTCCAGGAAGACGGCGGGCCCCTCCTCCAGCAGGGTGCCGACCGCCTGGTCGAACAGGACCGGCTCCCGGACGTTGCGCCACCAGTAGGAAGCGTCGAGCCGCGGGCCGGCGAGCGGGCCGCCGGTGACGGTGGAGACGAACGGGATGCGGTGGTCGCCGCAGGCCAAGGGGGCCAGGGCGGTGCGGAGTTCCTCTTCGAGCGGGTCCATGGCGCGGCTGTGGAAGGCGTAGTCCAGGTCGAGGCGGCGGAAGAAGACACCGCGCGTCGTCAGCTCCGCGCCGAGCTGGGCCAGCGCCTGCCGCTCCCCGGCGACGGTGCAGTCGCCCGGGCCGTTCACCCCGGCGATCTCCAGCCGGCCGGTGAAGGGGGCCAGTTCCTTGGCCAGGTCGGCGGCGCCGAGACCCACGGCCGCCATCGTGCCGGTGCCCGCGGTGGCGGCCTGGGCACGGCTGCGCTCGGCCACGACGAGACAGGCGCCGGGCAGGTCGAGCGCGCCCGCGACGTGGGCGGCGGCGACCTCGCCGATGCTGTGGCCGACGACGGCCTGCGGGCGGATGCCGTACGAGGCGAGGAGTTCGACGAGCCCGAGCTGGACGGCGAAGAGGAGCGGCTGGGCCACTTCGGTCAGGTGCAGCCGTGACTCCGGCTCCGGGCGGCGCAGTTCCTCGGCCACCGACCAGCCGAGCCGGGCCCGCAGGTGGCCGTCGGCCTCGTCGACCGCCCGGCGGAAGGCGGGCTCGGCGTCCAGCAGCGCGGCTCCCATGCCCGGCCACTGCGAGCCGTTGCCCGAGAAGGCGAACACGGTGCGGCACGGCGTGGCGGCGGTGCCCGCGGCGCCGGTCGCGGTGCGCAGCGCCGACGCCGTGTCGAGGGCGGCCGCGTGCAGGGCGGCGGCGGCCTGGGCGGGGGTGGCGGCGAGCACGGCGGTGGCGTACTCGTGCCGGTCGCGGCGCTCGGTGGCCGTGTAGGCGACGTCGTAGAACTCTTCCGGCGGCGTGTCCTCCAGGCGCTGCGCCAGGTTCTCGGCGGCCTTCGCCACGGCCTCGGGCGTGCGCGCCGAGACGACGACGGGCAGCCGTCCCGCCGTCGGGGGCGTGGCGGGTGCGGGGGTCTCGGGCGGAGGCGCCAGGACGAGGTGGGCGTTGGCGCCGCCGAAGCCGAACGAGTTGACCCCGACCAGCGGGCGTTCCAGCGCGGGCAGGTCCTCCGCCTCGACCACGGGCCGCAGGCCGAGGGCGCCGAAGTCGATGGCGGTGTTCAGCGGTTCGGCGTTGACCGTCGCCGGGATGCGCCGGTGGCGCAGCACCAGCAGCGCCTTGAGCAGGCCCGGCATGCCCGCCGCGCCCTCCAGGTGGCCGAGGTTGCCCTTCACCGACCCGATGGGCAGGGCGCCGCTGTGGCGGCGGGTGCCGAGGGCGTGGCCGATGGCGGAGCACTCGATCGGGTCCCCCACCGGTGTGCCGGTGCCGTGGGCCTCCAGGTAGCCGAGTTCGTCGGCGTCGATGCCGGCCCGCTCGTACACCCCGGCGAGCAGGGCCTGTTGGGCCTTGCTGCTGGGCAGGACGAGGCCGGGGGTGTTGCCGTCGTTGTTGACGCCGTGCGCGAGGACGAGGCCGTGGATCCGGTCCCCGTCGGCCAGGGCGTCCGGGAGGCGCTTGAGCAGGACGACACCGGCGCCCTCGGAGCGGACGAACCCGTCGGCGTCGGCGGAGAAGGGCCGGCAGCGTCCCGTCGGGGAGAGCATGCCGGCCGCGGAGAAGCCGATGAACGGGTGCGGGCTGAGGAGCACTTGGACGCCGCCGGCGAGCGCGACGCGCGCGTGCCCGCGGTGCAGCACCTCGCAGGCCTGGTGCACGGCCGTCAGGGCGGAGGAGCACGCGGTGTCCACGGTCGTGCTCATGCCGTGCCAGTCGAACGCGTGGGAGAGGCGGTTGGCCAGGTTGCAGCTCGCCAGGCCGGCCATCGTGTGGGGGCTCGCCTTGTCCGCGACGAGCGCCTGCAACTGTTCGTAGTCGTGGGAGCTGGCGCCGATCACCACGGCGGTGTCGGAACCCGCCAGCGTCCGCCGTGAGGCTCCCGCGTCGTCCAGGGACTCGGCCGCGAGCTCCAGGAGCAGCCGCTGCTGGGGGTCCATCGCGGCGGCCTCGCGTGGTGAGATCCCGGCGAAGTAGCTCGTGTCGAAACCCGTGACGTCGTCGAGGAAGCCGCCGGCCGCGGTGTAGCTCCGGGTGGTTCTGCGCCGCGTGGGGTCGGCGAACCGCGTGGCCGGGAAGCGCTCCCCGGGCACGGTCGTCACCAGGTCGAGCCGCAGCTCCAGAGCGCCCCACAGGTCGTCCAGGGTGGCGATGGAGCCCGGCAGGCGGCAGGAGACCCCGACGACGGCGATGGGATCGTTGGCGACCGGACCGGAGGCGGGCATGGGCGTCCTTAGGGTGGGGGCGTACGGGCGGGGCCGGGGGGCACGCATCAGTAACGGCGGCGACGTCTTTCGGTTCCGGCTTGTGCCACAAAATGCCCGCACGTCACCTGGTGACGCGGTGCTCCCCTTATGGGTGACAGTGTGCGGAGGCGCGTTCGTACCCCAGCGCCGCCTGTACGTAGGCCGTGTCGAGCGGCGGCGGATCCGCCAGGTCCGGTGCCAGGGCGAGGATTCCGGACCGCTCGTAGGAGCGTCGCTGCGCGCCGTACCGCAGGAGGAAGTCGGGCAGGTGGGCGGCGGCCAGGGACTCGATCGCGCTCGGGTCGGTGAGGCGCGGGACCTGTTCGAGCCGCAGGCCCGGGTGCCGGCTCTCGACGGCCTCCAGGATGAGGCGGACGGGGGTGTCCACCGGGTGTACCACGTGGAAGGTGCGTACGCCGGGTCCGTCCGGTGCGCGCGCGGCCAGCCGCAGCATCGCCCGGACCGCGTACTCGACCTGGACGACGTTGAGCGCGCCCCCGGGCGCCATG
The DNA here is from genome assembly GCF_014656095.1 of Streptomyces longispororuber. Lineage (GTDB taxonomy): Bacteria > Actinomycetota > Actinomycetes > Streptomycetales > Streptomycetaceae > Streptomyces > Streptomyces longispororuber. The sequence continues at coordinate 23,048 of NZ_BNBT01000066.1, read as the reverse complement.
GGCAGCCGTACGCGCCCGGACACCCCCTCGAACAGGGCGGTGCCCGACCTCTCCGACCGCCGCCCCATCTCGGCGAAGGGGTGCTGGGGCAGCCCTTCCGCGGGGTGGCTGTCCGAGATCAGGACGCTGGGCCGCAGGACGGTCACCGGCCGGTCGTGCCGCTGCGCCCAGGCGCGGACGAGCCGCTCGGCCTCGAACTTGCTCTGCTCGTACGGCGTTTCGAAGCCGTACGTGTCATCAAGTTCCGTTTCCGCGATGCACCCGTTCCGGCGACGTCCGGCGACGAAGGCGGTGCTGACGCAGGTGACGCGGCAGCCCCGGCCCGCGTACTCCGCCAGTTCCAGGACGCGTTCCGTTCCGGCCACGTTGGTCTCCCGCAGGGAGCTCAGCGGCGCGGACAGGGAGATGTCGGCCGCGCTGTGCCAGATGGCGCTCGTCCGCCCGGCGAGCCGGCTGTAGTGCGCCGGCGGCAGCCCGAGGCGCGGTCGGCGGAGGTCTCCTGACAGGCAGTGCAAGCGGGACGCCACCGCGTCGGGCAGCGGCCCGCCGGCGAGGTCGGTGAGGCAGGTGACGACACGTCCGCGCAGCTCGGCGGAGGTACCGCGCCCCAGCACCGTGACCTCGTGGCCCTCGTCCACGAGCAGGGCGTACAGCAGGCGGGAGCCCAGAAAGCCGGTGGCCCCGGTGAGCAGAATGGACATGCGCACCACCATGACACCGGTCCGCTTTCCCCGGGCGCCGCCACGAGGGGGCCGGGCGGCGGCGTCCGGCCATGGCCGCCACAAGGGTGGCGCCCGTCACCTGGACGGATGCGCCCCCGGCCGGTGGCGGCCGGGGCCCCCTCCCCGTGCGCGCGGTCCGCGACATGCCTCACCCCTGCCCCACCCCCGGTGCGCCGGGGTGTCCGGAAGCCGGGCGTCCACGGGGCGGACGCAGCGATTCCCTGCGTGAAAAATACCCCCGGGGGTACTGGTGCTACGGTGGGAGGCAGATACCCCCCGGGGTAATTTTCGATCCGGAAGGAGCAGGCGCGTGTTCTTCGTCGACACCATCGAGCTGGAAGGCCTCGGCAACCGCAGCTACCTGGCCGGCGGTGAGCACGCCGCGGTGGCGGTCGACCCGCCGCGCGACATCGACCAGGTGCTCGCGGCCGCCGCCCGGCGCGGCGTGCGGATCTCCCACGTGGTGGAGACCCACGTCCACAACGACTACGTCACCGGCGGCCTCGACCTCGCGCGCGTCACCGGCGCCCGGTACCTGGTACCGGCGGACGCCGAGGTCTCGTTCGCGCGGGTGCCGGTCGCCGACGGCGACACGGTGGAGGTCGATCCCGGCAGCGAGGTGGCGCTCGTCGCGCTGGCGACCCCGGGCCACACCCCCCACCACACCTCCTACGTGCTGCGGGAGGCGGGCCGCCCGGTGGCCGTGTTCACCGGAGGCTCCCTGCTGATCGGCACGGTGGGCCGGCCGGACCTGGTCGAGCCGCGGCTGACCCGGCGGCTCGCCCGCGCCCAGTACGCCTCCGCCCACCGCCTGGCCGACGGCCTGCCGGACGGGACGGCGGTGCTGCCCACCCACGGCTTCGGCAGCTTCTGCTCCTCGGCCCAGGCCGAGGGCGAGCGCACCACCATCGGCCGGGAGAGGGCCGCCAACCCGGCGTTCACCGTCGACGTGGACACGTTCGTCGCCGACCTGCTGGCCGGCCTCGACGACGTACCGGCCTACTACGCGCACATGGGCCCGGCCAACGCGGCGGGTCCCCGGCCGGTCGACCTGACCCCGCCCGCACCCGCGGACGCCGCCGAGATCGCCGCGCGCCTCGCGGCCGGGGAGTGGGTGGTCGACCTGCGCGGCCGCGTCGCGTTCGCCGAGGGGCACGTCGCGGGGTCGTTCAACTTCGAGGCCGACGGCAAGCTCGCCACCTATCTGGCCTGGCTGATCCCCTGGGGCAAGCCGGTCACGCTGCTCGCCGAGTCGGCCGAGCAGCTCGCCGCCGCCCAGCGTGAGCTGGCCCGGGTGGGCATCGACCGGCCGGCCGCCGCCGCGACCGGCGGCCCCGAGGACTGGCTGCCCGCGGACGGGAAGGCCGCCTCGTTCCCGCGCTCCACGTTCGCCGGGCTCGCCGCGCAGGACGCCGCCGACGTGGTGGTCCTCGACGTACGCCGCCGCTCCGAGCGCGCCGGGGGCTGGATCGAGGGCTCGGTGCACATACCCGTCCACGAACTCCACGGCCGCCTCGACGAGGTGCCGCCGGGGACGGTGTGGGTGCACTGCGCGGGCGGCATGCGCGCCGCGATCGCCGCCTCGCTGCTGGACGCCGCGGGCCGGGACGTCGTCACCGTCGACGACGGCTTCGACGCCGCCACCGCCGCCGGTCTGCCGCTGTGCTCCGGCTGACCCGGCCGCGCACACCTGCCCGGCCGCGCACGCCCGCCCGGCCGCTCACACCTGCCCGGCCGCCGCGGTGAGCGCCCTCGTCCTCGCCCTCGTCGCCGGGGCCGTCGTCGGCCTGGCCCTCGGGGCCCTGGGGGGCGGCGGCAGCGTCCTCGCCGTGCCCGCCCTGATCTACCTGCTCGGCCTCACCCCGGCCGCGGCCACCACGGCCGGCCTGTTCATCGTGGCCGCCACCTCCGCCACGGCCCTGTACGCCCACGCGCGGGACGGCCACGTCGCCTGGACGACCGGGGCGCTGTTCGCCGCCGCGGGTGTCGTCCCCGCGTCCCTCACCGGGGCGGCCGCCGGGCGTGTGCCCGAGGCCGTGCTGACCGTCGCGTTCTGCGCGATCGCCGCGCTGGCGGCCGTACGCATGCTGCGGCCGCCCGACGCCCGGCCACCGGACCGGGTACGGCCGGGCAGGGCGGCCGGGGCGGGCGCCGGTCTCGGCGCGGTGACGGGGTTCCTCGGCGTGGGCGGCGGGTTCCTCGCCGTGCCGGCCCTGGTCGGTGTGCTGGGGCTCGCCATGCGGCGGGCGGTCGGCACCAGCCTGCTCGTCATCACCGTCAACGCCCTCGCCGCCCTGATCGCCCGTGCGGGCGGTGGCGACGCGCTCGACTGGGCGCTGATCGGGCCGTTCACCGGGGCCGCGGTACTCGGCGCCTGGGACGGCAAACGCCTCGCGGCCAAGGTCTCCGGCCGCCGCCTGCAGCAGGCGTTCGCCTGCGCGCTGCTGGCGGTGGCGGCGTCCATGCTCGTCGACGTGGTCGTATGAGGTGGTCGTATGACGTGGTCGTAGGAGGTGGTCGTACGAGAGGCGTGACCGGCCCCTGGGGGGCGGCCGCCCGGGACCGTCGTCGGGGGCGGCTATCCGGGGGGTGGCCGTCTCATCAGGCCAGGGAGAGGAAGAGCTTCTCCAGCCGGGCGCGCATCTCGTCCCGGTCCCCGGCCGTCCGCCCGCCCTCGGCCATGCAATGCTGCAGCCCCGTCGCGATGATCGCGAAGCCCGCCCGGTCCAGCGCGCGGGACACCGCCGCGAGCTGTGTGATGACGTCCTCGCAGTCCCGGCCCTCCTCGATCATCCTGATGATCCCCGCGATCTGCCCCTGAGCCCGCCGCAGCCGGTTGAGCACCGACTTCAGCTCGTCGGCCGCCAAGTCCAGTTCCACCATCCACCTCCAGAGATACCCCCAGGGGTATCATACCCGGGCGCGGGCCCCCGTTCCCGGGAGCGTACGAAAGGACCCTCTCGCACATGAGCACCCACACCCCCACCGCCCTCCCGCCCGCCCAGGCCGCCGCCCGCCTCGACGAGTACGTCGTCATCGACGTGCGGACGCCGGGCGAGTACGCCGCCGGGCACCTCCCCGGCGCCCTCAACATCCCCCTCGACCACCTGCACACCGCCCTTCCGGCGCTCAAGGCCGCGGCCGCCCGCCGCGCGCCCCTGGTGGTCTGCGCCTCCGGCAACCGCTCCGCGACGGCCTGCGCCGAGCTCGCCGCCGCCGACGTCCCCGCCGCCACGCTCACCGGCGGCACCACCGCCTGGGCCGGGGAAGGCCACGCCCTCCAGCGCGCCGAGGGCGCCGGGAGTGCCTGGCCCATGGAGCGCCAGGTCCGGCTGACCGCGGGTTCCCTCGTCGTCCTCGGCCTCACCGCCGGCACCCGCTGGCGCCCCGCCCGCCTGCTTGCCGCGGCCGTCGGCGCCGGCCTGGTCCTCTCCGCCGTCACCGACACCTGCGGCATGGCCGCGGTCCTCGCCCGGCTCCCCCACAACCGGCCCCGCGCCGCCGACCTCGACGCCACCCTGCGCGCCCTGCAGGACTGACGCGGGGCGCCTGGGGCCCGTCCGGCGGGCCGCCCTTGGAGGAACGTCTGATCGGTCGCGTGCTGTCTGTTCACCGGTGGTGGACGTCAATAAGCTGAGCGGCCTTGCGCGTTCAGGGGAGGTCTCGTGAACGGTCTCCGTACAGTTGTCGTTTGTCTGGTGATCGCGTGTGCCGCCGTGCTGTCGCCGGCCGCGAGGGCGGCACCGGCCGCGGCGGACTCGCCCGCCGCGGCCGTGCCGCCGCGCTGGTCGTCACTGCCGGTGCCGGCGGCGGCCGCGCCGATGTACCTGTCCGACCTCGCCGCCCGGGGGCCGCGCGAGGCGTGGGCCACCGTGCACGAGAGCGCCGCCGACGGGCTGCGGGCGGCGCTGTACCGCTGGGACGGCACGGCGTGGAGCCGGGACACCACCTTCCCCGGCGCCGGCGACCCGGGCTGGCTCGGCAAGGTGCAGTTCGTCGGCGAGGAGATGTGGATCTTCCACAGGACCCCGGAGGGGACGGGCGAAATCCTGCGCCGGACGGCGGACGGCTGGAGCACCGTGCCGCTGCCACGGACCCTGAGGACCTATCAGGACTTCGCCGCCGTACCGGGCGCCGCATGGGTGGTCGGTGAGGACGACACCGGGCTGAAGGTGCTGCACTACGACGGTTCCCGCTGGACCGAGCAGTCCACCCCGGACGGGGTGCTCTACCTGATGGGCGTCACCGCGCGCGCCGCCGACGACGCCTGGGCCTGGACGAGCAGCAACAACGGCATCTCCGTCCTGCGCTGGGACGGCGAAGCGTGGCGGGACGCGAAGGTGCCGCTGCCGCCGAACGGCAGCGTGCACACGATCCTGCTCGAACCGTCCGGCAGGGTCGCGCTCGGCGGCTGGCAGTACACCGACGGGGTGACCCGCACCTATCTGATGACCTGGAACGGGCGGGCCTGGCGCACCGTCTTCCCGCCCCTGGGCGACACCTACACCGAGGGCATGGAGCGCGGCCCCGACGGCGCGCTGTGGCTGCCGGTGCGCAGCGACCGCGCGTTCCAGTCGAAGTACGCGCGGGTGAGCGGTTCCCGCACCACCTTCTCCTACGGACCGGAGCGTACGAACGCGATCGACGTCAAGCCGAGGGAGCTGACCAGGGCCGGGAGTTCGCTGCTGTCCTTCGGGACCGTCGAGGTCTACGGCTCCCCGCCGAACCTGATGAGCGAGCGGAGAGGAGGCTGACCGTGGCACCAGGACGTGGTGCACGACGAGATGGTGCACGACGAGTTGAGACACGAGGACCCGAGATCCGACGATCGGAGACACGGGGATCCGAGACACGGGGATCCGAGACGCGACGATCCGCGATACGACGATCCGCGACGCGACGATCTGAGATACGACGGCCCGGTCCACGCCGGTCTGCGGTACGAAGGGCCGTGGCACGGAGACCTGCCGCGCGAAGACCTCGGGCGGTAAGGCCTGGGGCACGGCAACTCCTGGTGGCGGCACTCGCGGTGGCCCTGGCCGTCCTGACCCCCATGAGCCCGGCCGCGGCGGACACGTCGTCCTGGCAGCACGTCCCGGTCCCGGCCGAGCTCCGCCCGCAGACCGGGCTGAACGAGGCCGTGGCGACGGGCCAGGACCGGGCGTGGGCGGTGGGAGCCGACGCCGTCGGCCGCGAGGCCCCGGGCTTCCCGCTGGTGCTGCGCTGGGACGGGACCGCGTGGCACCGCCAGAGCCTGCCCGGGGTGCGCTGGCAGGGCGAGTTGCTGTCCGTCGCCGCGACCTCGCCGAGCGCGGTCTGGGCGGTCGGCAAGGACGCGGCGGGCGGTGCCCGGCTGCTCCGCTTCGACGGCACCGCCTGGTCCGAGAGCCGCCCGCCGGCCGGGACCACGCTGACCAGGGTCTTCGCCGGCGGGGGCGAGACCTGGCTGACCGGTACGCGGGACGGCGCGCAGGTGCTGCTGCGCCGGGACGGGCGCGGCTGGCAGGACATGCCGGTGCCGCCGGGTGCCGTGTACGGGCTGCACGTGAAGGCGGCCGACGACGTCTGGGCCGCGGGCTCCTCCGAATCGGGCGCCACCGTGTCGCATTGGGACGGCAAGGAGTGGCAGCAGACGATCGTGCACGGCTTCCCGCGGGCGGGCGTGGGCAGTGTGCTCGCGGTCTCGCCGACGGAGGTGTGGGCGGGCGGCTCGGGCGGGTTCATCGGCGGTCCTCCGGGCCGGCCGATCCCGCCCCTGCTGGTCCGCTTCGACGGCAAGGAGTGGAGCCGGGTCACCCTGCCCACCAACTTCGGCGGGATCACCTCGCTGGCGCCGAACGCCTCCGGCGGGCTGGGCTGGGTCGCGGTCGCCAACTCGCTGAAGTGGGGCCCGCCGGGCAGCTCTCCGCCACTGGTCCCCGGGCCGGACTTCCTCGCCTGGGACGGGCAGGCGTTCGCCGAGCACAGCGAACCGGCGGTGGCCGGAGAGGGCGACTCCTCGATGTTCCGCCTGGCGTCCGTGCCGGGTACGTCGACGGTGTGGTCGGTCGGCCGCGCCGCCGGGCCGGGAGGCACCTTCGCGCCGCGCGTCCTGCGGTTCGGCTGAGGTGACGCGGTTCGGCTGAGGTGTTGCGGTTCGGTTGAGGCACCGCGCTTCGGCCGAGGTGCCGCGGTCGGCTGGGGCACCACGCTCCGACCGTGGCGACGAACGGGGCTCCGTCCGCGCGGACCGGGGCCCCGTTCCGTGCGGGACCAGCCCACTCCCGACGGTGCCGCGCGCTCCCGGTGTCCGTCCCGGGCGCCGGGAGTACGCGCGGCCGGACCCTTGTCAGGCTCCCCCGGCGGCGCTTGTCTGGACCAGGGACACCCTGCTGGACAACGCAACGGAAGGAGCGCGCGATGCGCCACGGCGACATCGCCTCCGGCCCGGACACCGTCGGGGTCGCGGTGGTGAACTACAAGATGCCCCGGCTCCACACCAGGGCCGAGGTCCTGGACAACGCGCGGAACATCGCCGCCATGGTGAAAGGCGTCAAGACCGGGCTCTTGAGTGGCGAGGCACCGTAGGACGCAGCATCTACTCGGCACCGGGGCAGCCGAAGCCCGGCGATGCTGCCCGCCGGCGTTCGCGCTCCGCCCGGGCACAAGCGCCGCCTCCGCAGACCAGGTGGAGCCGGGATGCCGTACAGCTCCTCGAATGAGGCGGGAGCGTTCTCCCAGTCCACCTCCCACACCAGGTACCCGTACGTGTCCAGCGTCTCGGCAAGGCGGGCGTTCCGCATGCGGGCCTGCACTTTGCGCGGCTCCAAGCCGGAGGCCACCCAGACCGCGTCGGCGAAGTGACGCAGATCGTGGAATGTGGTTTCGTCCGGGATGTCGATACCCCGCGCTTACAACCTCTTCTTCGCCAGCCTGACTGAGTGTTTCGCCCTGTTTCATTGCGAGTGATAGTGATTTTGTAGTCCTGTTGTTGCGGGACGGGAGGGGTGGTCGAGCCGGGAGGACGCACTGCGACGGCAGTGGGTTGTTTCGTTCCAGCATCTCCCGTCTCCTCCCAACACGCCCCTGACCACAGCCCTTTGCCCTCTGGTCAGGTCGGCCGCCGCGCGGTACATCGGAAACATGACCCCGCACGACAGGTATCCCAGCGACCTGTCGGATGAACGCTGGGAACTGATCGAACCGGTCCTCACCGCCTGGCGAGCCAGGTGCCGCAGGGAGGCCCTGGACATCGGGCGCCCGCCCGAGCACGACCTGCGTGCCCTGATGAACGCCGTGCTTTACGTCGACCGCACCGGCATTCCTTGGCGCTACCTGCCGCTCGACTTCCCGCCCTGGGCCACCGTCTACGGCTACTTCACCCGCTGGCAGACCGACGGCGTCTTCGAGGAGCTCACCGGGCTGCTGCGGCGCCTGGTCCGCGAGCGGGAGGGCCGCAACGGCGAGCCGTCGGCCTGCGTGCTGGACTCGCAGACCATCAAGACCTCCGCCAACATGCACCTCGCCGGCCAGGGCACCGACGCGGGCAAGCGGATCATGGGACGCAAGCGGCACCTGGGTTGCGACACCCTCGGCCTGCTGCTGACCGTGCTGGTCACCGCGGCCAGCGTGTCGGACACCGCGGCCGGGGTGAGGCTGCTGTCCCGGATCGCCGCGGCCCACCCGCGCGTCCGCAAGGCATGGGTGGACGCCGGCTACCGCACCACGGCCATCGACCACGGCGCCTGCCTGGGCATCGACGTCCACCCCGTCCAACGCCCGCCCTGGGCTCGCGGCTTCACGATCATTCCCCGGCGCTGGACCATCGAGCGCAGCATCGGCTGGCTCATGCACCACCGCCGCCTCGCCCGCGACTACGAGCGGCACCCGCACCGCTCCGAAGCCATGATCCACCTCGCGATGATCGACCTCATGGCCCGCCGGCTCACCGGCGAGGCCACCCTGAACTGGCGCGGAACCTGACCCGGGACCAAACACACCTCCACGGACCAAACCCTCAGTTGGTGCCCGAATGACTCCGGGGCGGGTCGTTCATGTCCGCCGGTGGGCGGACGTCAACACGGCGGCTGGCGGGTGCGTCTTGCGGTTCCGTGTCCCCTGGGTCGGTGCGGTCGTTGGCTGGTACGTCAGGTGTTCATCCGACGACACGGAGATGTGATGAACCGTGCGCGGGTCACCTGGCCATCCGTTCCGGCCGGCCCCGGTCCACGGGGCCGGGAAACGAAGGAAGCCCATGAGGCGCTACAACCCGCCCGCACGCTGCAAACGCCGCCTGGCCCCGCTCGGTCCGGCCGCCGCCCTGACCGCCGCCGTGACCGGCACCGTCCTGATGGCCGGGGCCGGGGCGGCGGTCGCCGACACCAACACCGGCACCCAAAGGTCCACCATGCTGTGCAACGTGGTGCTGCTCTCGCCCGGCGCAGACCTCGACGGCTGCTCCAACCTCCAGGTCACCGGCCAGAACATGACCAAGAAGGGCACCGCCAACACCGCCCTCGTCGACTACGCCAAGGCCGAGACCGTCGCCGGCCTGCTGCCCTGACCCTGGAGGCGCTCCACGCACGGCCCGCATCCAGCCACGCGCCAGTGCCGCCCTCTGATCGTCCACGTCCCTGGAAGGGGAAACCCATGCACGCGCTCCTGCGCCCCACCGCCCTGCTGGCCGCGGTCGGTGCCCTCGCCCTGGCCACAGCAGGCTCCGCCGCGGCCGACACCAACAAAAGCCAGCAGACCTCCAGCATCAGCGGCCCCACCGCCGCCCTGCTCACCCCAGGCGCCGCCCGCCCGGACAACGGGCAGGCCAGCCAGCAGACCACCGACAAGACCCACACCACCAACTGGGCCCTCATCGACTACAAGAACGAGAACTTCGGCCGCTTGGGCGGGCCTTGATAGCGGCAGCCGGCATCTCTGCCTCGGCATCCCCGGCACCCGCTCCCCCGGCCACACGTTCGGCCTCAACATCCGCCCCCGGCGGCGTTTCACGGCAGACACTCACCCGCGAAAGCAGGCACACCCATGACCAAGACGCTCACCCGCTCCCTCGTCCTCGCCGTGGCATGCGGCGCCCTCGTCCTGACCGCCGCCGGCACCGCCGCCGCGGACACCAACAAGAGCCAGCAGACCTCCAACATCAGCGGCCCCGTCGCCGCCCTGCTCTCCCCCGGCGCAGGCCCCGGCGACAACCACCAGAGCAGTGAGCAGAACATGTTCAAGCGGCACACCAGCAACTGGTCGGTCATCGACTACATCGAAGCCCCCGGCCTGCCCAGCATCGCCGCAGGCCTGTAAGCCCGGCACCCGTGACCGCTCCGTGCTGACCGCTGACAGCCCGGAGCGGTCACGCAGCCGGGCCCGCGCCGCACAGCGGCGCCGTGCTTCCCCAGGCGCAGGCGCTCTCCCGGCCCGTGCCGGGAAGGCCCTGGCCCAGCACTTATCCGCCGGACGGCCCGCCGCCCTGCCCGGCGCGGTGGTCCTCCGGGCCGAGGAGCCGACGCAGGAAGTCGGCGCCGGCCCTGAACTGCTCCGCCGTCAGCCCCGTCTCCCACTCCGCCCGCTGCGGACTGAAATGTTCCTTGACGGGACCAGATCAGCTTAGTGATAGTGCTCGCCCAGCGCTCCTCGTCCGGTGGTGGGGGCCGCAGCCGCCGGGTGAGGTCGTGCAGGCACTCGGCCGAGCAGACCATCGCCATTCGGCTTCCGTGGTCGGGGTGGACCGCCGAGGGAATGGGCACCACCGATAGCAGCGGGTCGTCTCCGTCGAACACACCAGGCTCCACGATCTTCCCGCATCCATCGCAGTCGAGCAGGCAGGAAAGCTGTACGACTGCGGCACCGAGCGAGCACCACACCGCGCGTCCCCGGCGCCACGGCCACCGCGAACTTCAGAAGCGAGGCGGGCCGGAACGATCCTTCTCAAGCGCGGTGGCTTCCCCTGGAAGCGACCTTGCAGCCCTCACGTCGACTTCGTCTCATCGCGCTGACCACCGCGTGGCCGCACCTGCCCCCGCTGACGGAGACCGCGGTAGGCACCACCTCTGTCGGCAAGCCGACGGGCGTACTGCCGACCGCACCACCACCGCAGCCTCCACACCCCCACGGCCCCGCACGGGGAGGGTGATGCACCATGCTCAAGGCCGCCTGCACCGCCCTCTCCGCTCTCCTCCTGCTTGTCGCGGCGGCCGCCGCCGGAGCCGGCAGCCTGTTCTCCTCGTTCACCGGAGGCATGAGCCGCCCCAGCGGCACCGCGCTCTCCGACATCCCGACAGGCTACCTCACCCTCTACCGCCGGGCCGCGACCACGTGCCCCGGCCTGGACTGGTCCGTGCTCGCCGCCATCGGCAAGATCGAATCCGACCACGGCCGCAGTCCCCTGCCCGGCGTCCACCGCGGCTTCAACGAGGCGGGCGCCCGCGGGCCCATGCAGTTCCTCACCCCGACCTTCCGCCAGGTCATCGCCCGGCACCCTCCGCCGCCGGGCGGCACGAGGCCGCCCTCGCCCTACGATCCCCACGACGCGATCCACTCGGCCGCCGCCTACCTGTGCGACTCCGGCGCCCGGCACAGACGCGACCTGCGCAAGGCAGTGTTCACGTACAACCACGCGCATTGGTACGTGTCGCAGGTCCTGACCCAAGCACGGGCCTACCGCAGCAAGGAACCGCCCAGCCCCACCCCGGGCGCCGCCGCCAGGCAGGCAATCACCTACGCCCGAGGACAGCTCGGCCTCCCCTACGTCTGGGGCGGCGACGGCCCCGCCGCCGGCGACCGCGGCTTCGACTGCTCCGGCCTCACCAAAGCCGCGTACGCGGCAGCAGACGTGTCCCTGCCCCGCACCGCCGAGCGCCAGTTCGCGACCGGCCCGGCCGTGCCGGGCGGACAGCGGATCGAGCCCGGGGACCTCGTCTTCTACAGCCGTCCGGACAACGCCAACCACGTCGGCCTGTACATCGGCGGCGGCCGCATGATCCACGCCCCGCGCAGGGGCGCGCCCATCCAGATCTCGCCCTACCGCTCCGCGGGCGACAACTACGTCGGGGCCACGAGGCCCGGCTGAAGATGTACTGATGTTCGCGGGCCGATATCGGTTGGGCAGATGACGTGCCCATGGGTGGCCGATATCAACGCACGTCGAGACGCACCCAGATGCTTTCTCAGAGGACGACGTCGAAGGGGAACTGGCTGCCGAGGACCAGGACGGGGACCGAGACCAGGGTGAGGAGCCGATGCGCATCATCCATCGCTTTCGCAAGGCGGCGGAGTACACCAACTTGACCAAGGTGTGCTAAGGATTCGTAGCCGGTGCCAGCCGCTTGGTTGCACGCCTGCGCGGACACAAGGCCCGAGCCGACCTGCTGCGGGGCCGGTAGCCATGAAACAGCGGACCGGACAGCTCGCTGGACACACCAGCCCGGGGTAAACAGGCTGGGCCGTGTGGTTGCCCTCTTCGCCAGTCGTTCTACGCTGTTGGGCAGGCAGTCTCGCGATCCGCTGGTACGGCGGTCGTTCGGGGCCTCCGGCAGACCCCCAGTCCCCGGGTCGCAACCGCCATCGGGACGACCCAAGCCGCGCACGGCGGACACACGCGCGACTTGGGCCCTTCGTCCTCCCGGCTGTTCCAACCGGGGCTACCTCCCGCGGGCCCCGGCCCGGTGAGGACGGAACCGCGCGAGGAGCACGCGGTGAAAGGGGAGTAACCGCGTTCATCCCCGCGCTCACGGCCGCCGCCAGGACACCGCCTGGCGGCCGCCGTCGACCAGTGCCGCCCCCGGTCCTTCGACGTTACTGCCAGCGCTCCCGCACGCCTACGGCCTGTGCGGTCACGCGTCCTTCGAGTCTTGCCTTCGTGCCCGGAAGAGGACTCACGGTGTCGCTGAGGGCCAGCCCGGCTTCCTCAAGGATGAGGTGGGGGGGCATCCGCACCGCCTGGCACTGCGGTGCCGCGGTCAGTTGTGGGAGTCGAGGCGCAGGTGGCCGGTGATGACGGCGCGGGCGACGTCGGGCAGGGCCTGGTTGTGGCGCCAGGCGTGGGCCCGCAGGCGCAGCAGGGCGTCGTCGATGCTGATGGCGAGGCGGACGGAGAGGACGCCGGCGGCCTGGTGGACTTCGGCGCGGTGCAGGTCGGGGCCGCCTGTTCCGGTGGCCAGGGCGTGGGGCGGGGTGTGCAGGAGCAGGTCCAGGGCGATGCGGGCGAATCGGGTGATCTCCTGGCGCTGGCGGGCGGGCAGGGGGCCGGGGGTGATGCGGTAGCCGGTCAGGACGCCGGCGGTGACGACGCCCAGGAGCAGAGGGTGGGCGATGACGGCGCGGGCCGGCGTGTCACAGGCGGCGGGGGTGAACAGAGGCCAGCGGGCGGCGGACGCGGTGGACAGGTCGGCTTCGGTGACGGTCTGGCCGGTGCGGGCGGCGTCCAGTGTGGGGCCTTCGCCGAGGGTGGTCTGCAGGTCCTCCAACGCGCGGCCAAGAGCGTCGGCGGGATCGGACCACAGCAGCTCGGGGGGGCCGCGGGTGGGCAGCAGGCTCAGCGTGACGGCGTCCAGGCGCAGCAGACGGGCGGCGTCGGCGGCCTGGGCGGCGGACAGGTCGGCGCCGGTGCGGGCGGCCTGGCGCAGACGCTGAAGATAGCCGGGGAGGTCATCGCGGGCCATCACTCATCTCCTCCCCCCGGGCTCGGGTGGGAGGCCGCTGCGGGTGCCCGGCGGTGGCGGGCACCGGGTCACTGGGAAGGGTCGAGTAGTTCGGCGGGCACGTCGCCCCGGGCGATGCGGGCTGCCAGCTCGGTGAGTTTCTGCTGCCGGGAGCGGGCGTGGACGCGCAGCCGCTGGAAAGCTTCGTCCATGCTCAGATGGAGGCTCGCGGAGAGCACACCTTTGGCCTGTTCGATGACCAGACGGCTGTCCAGCGCTCGTTGCAACTGTGCCAGGACCGTGTCCTTGTCGATCAATTGCTGCTGGTGAGCCAGGGCCACGGCGGCGGCGTCGGCCAGTGTCCTTGCCAGCCGCAGGTCCTGGTCGCTGACACCGGCCGGGTGGGTCATCATCAGGTTCATGCCGCCCAGCGCCATCTGGGGCAGGCCCAGGCTCACCGCGGCGACCGCTGTGATCCCCGCCCGCCGGGCGTAGGGGGCGAAGCGCGGCCAGCGGACGCTGCCCGGCGGGCCGGTCAGTGGGGTCACCGGCAACGGCTGCCGGGCGCGGGCGCTGTCGATGCAGGGGCCCTCCCCCAGAGCGGACTGCTCCTGTTCCAGGGCCAGGCACAGTTCATCGGAAGCGGTGACGTGGACAGGCTCATGGGTGTCCCGGTCCAGGACGGTGACGCCGGCGCAGCGCACTTGCAACAGTGCGACCACCTGGCCGGTCAGGTCGTGCAGCAGTTCCAGCGGATCGAAGTCCGCCCGGCGGTGCACGAGGTCGAGGACGGCGTCGGCGATGCGTGCTTCGCGGTCGGTGGTGGGCATACGGCGCCTGCCGGTCGGCTGGCTTCCGCCTGTCTGCCGGCGCCGACAGGGTCCGGGCCTGCGGGGCGGGGGCGAAAGGGGGAGGCGGCCTCATCGGGAGGCCCGGTCGTGCCCGCTGACGGGCGGGGCATGCACGCGCCTCCCTTCCTGCAAGTGCCCGTCCAAGACCGTCGCAGCACCGGTGTGTACCCGGCTGTGGCAGCCTTACGGTACGTTCGGCAATTTACTCGCACAGCGCAAGGCGGAGCAGGGCAGCGCCCCGGATTTCTGGACAGTCTCGGTCGGCCTTCCGGGCCCCTATCCGGCTGTGCACCATCGTCACGCCACCGCCTGCGCCACCTCAACGCCTGACGCAACCGTCACAGAGGGCTACCCGGGTCCGGGGGAGGGTGGGCGATGAGCGAACGGGCGAGATCGACGACGGACACCCGCTGCGCTTGAGCCCGGACCCGCAGCCACTGCAGAGCCTCCCCCGTGCCGATGCCCAGGGTCGCCGCGACGATCCCGGCGGCGACATGGAGGTCGTCCTGATCGGCGGTGGCTCTGACCTGTTCGATGATCTCGCTGTCCATGTCGGCCAGCAGCACCGACGTGATGATCTGGGCCAACGTCTCCGCCTGGGCGGGCGGCCCTTGACCGCGGGCGCCCCGGCGCCTCCGGTACAGGGTGAGAGTGCCGAGCGTGGCGGTGGCGGTGCGCAGGGGGTAGGCGAAGGCAGCACCCACACCGAGGCCGAGTGCGGCCTCGGTGAACAGCGGCCACACAGTGCCGGACCGGTCCAGGTCGGCAACCAGCACGCGCTCCCCGGTGTCGAACGCGGCCAACGAGGGGCCGTCGCCGGTAACGTACTGCACCTCCTCGACACGGCGGGCCCACGCAGAACTGACGGCCAGATGCTCGGGCATCCGCCCACCGCCGTGCAAGGTGATCACAGCGGCGTCGGTACCGGGCAACGCCGTGACCGCGGCGCCGCACACCGCGGCGGCACACCCCCCGGAGGGGGCCTGGCGGGCGGCATGCACCACGGCGTGCCACAACGCATCACGCCGGGCGAGGCTCGCAGGCCCGGCGCCATCTCGCGCCGGGCCGCCCGGCGTCGCCTGCCCGGCGACCACCGCGCGGGCGGCGCGTTCGTACCGAGTGACGGCCAGCATCGCGCGGCGTACCAGCCCGGGCGGCTGCCACGACCCCGTCACGGCAGCACCGTTGCGGGCCTCACGCAGTGCCTCGTGCACCGCGGTCACGTCCTCGACATGGTGCAGGGCGCCCACCACGCGGCCCTCGGCGTCGATCAAGGGGGAGTTGACCGGGCTCCAGACCTTGCGGCGGAAGGCGCCGGAAACGCGCGAAGCGGGGATGCTGTAGGGCTGGATTCCCATGTCGTCGCTGGCGCCGCGGCTCAGCACGCGTTCCAGGGAAGCGGACAGATCGCGCACGCCGGTCGCGGTGGCGTCCCCGGGATCGTCGGGGAACGCGTCGAACATGAACGCACCGATCAGTTCGTCCCGGGACCGCTCGGTGGCGCGCAGATAGGCCGCGTTGACCCCCCGGATGAACATATCCGTGTCGAGTACCACATACGGAGCCGCGGTCACCTCGAACAACCGGCTCTCCGAAGTCGCCGTCAGCACCTCATGCACCGGCACTCACCCCCAACCGACCCGGGACTTACACAGGTGCCTGTCGGCAGGCTAACTCCGCCCCGCAGGAGCTGACAGTGGCTATTCGGGCGACCACACGCACATCAGCTTGTTCCTAGCCTCTTTCGTCGCGCTCGGTGAGATTCGTGGGGCGTCTGACGGTTTTGCCGACGTCGTAACGGATGGTGGGCTGGCGGTTTCTGGAGCCAGGCGGGCGTCCGGGGCCTGGGCGGCTGGGTTACGGCCCATGGGCCGGGTGGGCGAGGTGGGGGGCGGATGCGCCGGAACCCGTGGCGGACGTGGGTCGGCGTGAGGGCGGCGCCGGGAGGGGTGGTCTTCTCCCAGGGCTTGCGCCGGTCGACGGCGAGCGGTGCGGCGAGGCGGAGTTGGGTGTGTGCGGCGATGACGAGCCAGGTCCAGCGGTCCGCCGCCTGCGGGTCACGAACCCGTGGCCGTGTCCAGCCGAGGGACTGCTTGAACAGGCGAAGGGTGTGTTCCAGGTCGAATCTGCGCAGGTAGCACGACCAGACGACGTCGACACCGTTCGGGGCGGCGCCAGTGGCGGAGGAGCACAGCCAGACCGATGAAGCGTCCCGGTCGCCGGGCAGGTGATCGACGTTGAGCCGGATCAGCGTGCCCCCGATGACGGGGAGTTCGCTGTCGTGGTCGATCCATGCGGATCGCTGCCGCAGCCGGGGATGCAGCCGGTCCCACGCCTGGGCTTCGGCCTTGCCGTAGCGGGATGTGTCGTTCACCGTGACCACGGACGGTTCGGGCCAGGAGACGGGCCTGGCCAGGCTGAACTCCCTGCCATGCCTGGGCGGCCGCCCGCCCTGGGGATAGGACTGGGCGTACTCCTTGAGCGAGGGCGCAGACCTTCGCAGGACACGGTCCGAACGCAACCGCCCGACCAGTTCGACGGGTAGGTCGCGCAGCACCCAGGACAGGCGCATCACGTCGTATCCCGCGTCCATCACGACCGGGATGTTCCGGTCGCCGTGCTGCCACTGACCCGCCGTGACCAGGCGCTCGACCACGGACCGCAGCTGGCTGGCGGTGGCGGCCGCGACGTCGTCGGCGGGCCCCAGCCGGACCGCGTCCAGGACCTGCGTCCACGAAGTGCGGTCCGGGGTGAGCACGGCAACGAACGAGTACGGCCAGCCCGGCACCACGTGGTCCGAGGAGCGGCCGTTACGGCCGTGGACCGGGCAGAACAACCGATCCGGCGAGCAAGCGGCGTCCGACCGTAGCCACGGCGAGACGTCGACGGTGAGCACGATCCGCCCGTCGAACCGCGGAAGCGGCAGGGACACCAGCAGGTCACGCAGGGTGTTCACGTCGAGCCGACCATGGTTCAGGGCGCCGCACAGCGACCCGTAATTGCGCTGGTGCTCAGCGAGCAGCGACAACTCCACCGGCGTCCGCGTCGGGCTGTCCGCGCATAACAGCGCGTCGGCCGGCTCGAAGAACGCATCCGCCCGCGCAGACAGGCACCCGTAGAAGGCCGTCCGGAAGTGGGACAGTTGCGCGATCGCCTCCCGCCCGTCGATCTGCGGCAGCACACTCACCCCACGGCCTTCCTGGTGACCTCCCCTACGCGGTAGCAGAGTTCAGAATCGTGAGGAAGGCCGCCACACACCCTGTAATCACTCCAAAGAGTGAGGATATGACCGGCGAAGAGGTTAAGGAACAAGATCAAAAGCTGTGCCACATCCCTTGATCGGTGACGTTATGCAACTGCATGGCGGGTTGCCATGTCGTGAGCATCTGTGGGCCGAGGAGCTGGCACCAGGGGAATGGTGACGGACTTGTCCGGTTTTCCTCCCTGTGGTTGTGAGCGTGGTGCTGCATGCTGTCCCTGCCTTGGCTGCGGGTGGCCAAAGGGCCGGAGGTTCCAGGGGCCGCTGGAGCCCGCGTCCATGGGCGTGCGATGCCACCGTGTGTGAATGACGCGTTCCTGGAGGGAACATGAGTCGCATAGCGGAGTACGAGTTAAGGCTCGACTGGGTCCGGATCGACAACGTCAGCGAGGGCTCCGACGACTCTGTCGGCGAGGTCTACGGAAGCATCGTGCTGGATGACGCGACCCTGTGGCGGCCGACTGTCGGCAACATCTTCGGAGGCACTCACGCGACCTATCTGTCCATGCGCGCCGGGGAGTTCTTCAAGTTCCCCGAGAGCCGGTCCTCGCGCCGGCACTTCGACGAGGACGCCCCCCAGCAGTCCGTCGCCTTCCACCTGAAGATCAACCTGAGCGAGAGCGACGAATGGAACGCGGACGACATCATCGCCCGCGTCAATGAAGAGATCCGGCCCAACCCGACCGACTTCACCGGGAAACAGAGCCTGACCACGGAGAAGACGGCATCCTCGGACGGCAGGATCACCTACCAGTACACGCTCACGCGGCTCGGCTAAGCGGTCCCGGTGAAATCCACTGGTGATCCTTCTGGGTTGTGTCGGGAGGCGTGACCGCGTTCCGCCCGGGGCGCAGGTGTGAAGGCAAGCGGGTATCGACCATGGCCGAAGGGCGCTCTGGTTGGTGTGGCCGCTGGATCCTAGTGTCCTGCTGGAGTAAGGGGGCGGCGCTGATTCGCTGGGGGATGCGCCGTCCTGTGCCGTGCGTCGTCACGAAGGAGAGTGGATTCGTATGCCGGATGAAGCGCAGTCCGTCGAGATCCCGTCCCGGGCCCGGCTCATCGCTAGGCACAGCGGCAAGGTCGTGTGCGTGGGCGAGGCGTCCACTGCCGACGGGGCTCACGTGATTCAGTTCACACGAGGGGGGAATGGCAACGAGAAGTTCACGCTGGAGCCGGCGGAGGACGGCTACTACCGCATCGTCGTCCAGCACAGCGGCAAGACCCTGGGGGTTGAGGACGTCTCGAAGAAAGAGGGGGCCGGTCTGATCCAGTGGAAGCGGGTGGGCAGCGATAACGAGAAGTTCCGCTTCGAGCCCCAGCCCGATGGCGGCTTCCGGATCCTCGTCAAGCACAGCGGCCAGTACCTGGACGTGGCGGGCGGGGCCACGGGCAACGGTGCCCGCCTCGTCCAGTGGCCCCGCAAGGACGTCGACAACCAGCTTTTCCAGCTCGAAGCCATCCCGGACAGCGACTGGTAGCCCGCGACTGGCGGTTGTCCGTCAGGGGGTCGGTCCTGGGTCCTGGAAAGCAGCGGGGCGACAGGGGTGGGGCGTCCGGCGCAGCCGTCACAGCTTCCGTGCACGCTTGCGCATGCTTGCCGTGTCAACGCAGTGCCGTGGGGAGCCAGGCGGACGGCAACCGGCTGCATCCGGATGCGTACGGGCATGGAGCTCGTTGGCCTCCACCGCCACGATCTCCTCGACGGTGTGCGGCCGGGTGCGGGGCGGCCTCAGTGGCCGGGTAAGGCGGCGGGTCATGAGGGTGATGAAGGTCCAGGTGAGGTGACTCAACCGGCCTTATACCGACGGATGTTCATGCGACCAAGCTTCAGGCCGGTCGCCGTCAGACCTGATCTCGGAGCTACCCACGCGAAGGAGCGAGAGACGACCACGCAGTACGGCAACCAGTTGGTCGGGCGGCACCATGCCCCGGCCAGGAACGGTGCCGGCGAGAACGTTCTCAGCATCATCGTGATCGTCCTCAGCACGATCGGGCTCCTCTTCCTGCCGATCGTCTTCGAGCTTGGCGGGCCGATCCTGGCTCTCATCGCTATGTTCGCCAGCACGAACCGCTCTCCACCATCGCCCTGGTAGTCGGCTCCGTCGGACTGCTGGGCGGAACGATGCTCGGTGTCTTCGTCGCCAGCTAGTGAAACCGACCGGACGCAGTAAGGTGCCATCTCGGCGGCCCGAAGCCCGCACTCTGCATGGGGGGTTCAGGCCGCCGAGGTTGCTCGCGCTCTCGGTCACGTGTGGTACGACCTGTTCCGGCAACCCGGCAGGCTCACGAAAGAGCGACCGTGGACGCCGCGTTCAGGATGGACGCAGAAGCATCAGGCGCCGATGGGCCCGGGATTTCAGCTCGTCGTCGGCCCCTTCGAGTAGACGTGGTCCGCGAGCAGCAGGCTTGTCGCCCTTCAGCCCGGAGGCCGCGCTCGGGCGGATGGGCGCGAAGTGGTCCAGGTACTCGGTGACGGCCCGCTCCCCGGCGTAAGCAGTGCGGCCGGTGCGTTCGGCCTCGCCTGCGAACAGGTCGGGCACCCGGTCACGGCGGCTCCATGAGTCCGTCGGACCCTGGCCATGGCGTCCTCTTCGCGCGGCCACAAGGTGTCGATCAGCGCATCGAACTCGTTGACCGCGAGGTCGGTGCGCGCCAGCGTGGTTTCCTCGTCCGCCCACTGGTCGTAGTACTTGATCGACAGCCCGAGGGTACATCAGTAGGCTTCGAGACCGAACCGGAACCCGTCGGGGTCGTAGCCGTCGACGTCCAGCGCGAACGGGCTCCTGCCGCCATGTTCGTGCGCCCACGGCGTGTGCTGCCGAACGCCGTAGAACCCGTTGTCGAACGCCTCCACCGACAGGCGGAAGTTGCTCAGCCGGTAGGTGCCGGGCCACTCGCGGGTTTCGAGGAAGACCCGGTAGCCGTCAGGATCGTACCCGTTGGTGTCAGTGACGAGATCCGTCTGCCCGCCACCTTGACTGGCCCATGGCGTGAAATGGATCTGCCCTTCCTCGACGTTGCCGTCGTTGGCCTGTGCGCCGATTCGGAAGTCAAGGTCCCGCAAAGTGCTGAACTGTGTCATGTCCAGATTGATGGACATCGCGTCCGGGTCGTAGTAGTTGCTGTCACCGGCCCACGGCGAGACGCTGTTCCCGAAGTTGGCGTAGTTGGTGAATCGCTCGGTTCCGAAGCCGGATCTGCCCGCTTCGTCAGCCAACTGGACGCCGACCCGGAAATCACGGAAGGGTACCGCCTGCGCCTCCGCGGCCATCAACAGACTCCCCATCACTGTCAGTGCGGCCACCGCGGACCCCAGCGACCACCAGTGTTTGATTTCGCTGATCACATCTCCTCCTGTCTGTACGGCGGAACAGCGTGTGCATGCATGGCTTATCCATGAGCCCAGCGCAGCCTTCTTTTGGCATGGCTGGAGGAGCTCCGCGCTCGATTGAAGTACTGATGGACGGCGAGCCATTGCCCCTGTCCGGTGTCAAACGGCACCGCCGACGGAGGACCTTCAAGACCCCTTAGTCGCCAACTATCTCTAGCACCACCGCGGTCGAGAATCCCGAGAGCTCGGGGGTTGGCCTGTGCCATACTCCTGGTATGGCCACGGGGGTTGAGCTGATCTGCCGGACCGCGATGAAAGCCGCGTCAGAGGTAGGTACCGTGCCCGAGCTGGGCGACCTGCTCTCGGGCCTGGTAGGGCAAGTCGTCCCACACGACGGACACATCCTGTTCGGGATGGATCCCGTCACCCGGGCCGGCTGCTTCGGCGACTTGAACAACTGCTATTCCCCGCAGGCGCTGCAGCGGATCGTCACCGACACCGCGCGCAGCGACAGCGTGCGCGACCGCACCGGCCCTGTCCGGGTGCTCACCCCAGGCATGTCCGACCCACGCCACAGCACCCAGCTGCGGATCATGAGTGCCGAAGGATTCGCCAGCGAGCTACGCATTGAACTCACTGGTGGTGGCCGAACCTGGGGCATGCTGATCCTGCTGCGTGCACAAGGCAGCACACCCTTCTCCCTCACCGACACCGCACACGCCGCGGCCATGTCCCAGCCGCTTGCCATTACGCTCAAGCGCTTCGTCGCCAGCACCCCACTGGGTTCGGCGCGTAGCGATCTACCACCCGGTCTGATCATTCTCGGCCCCGACAACGGCATCAGAGCGATCACACCGAGCGGACGTGAGGCGGTGCGCTCCCTGACCCACGACCGAGCCCACGACGGTGAGGAAGTCCTCGATCCTGTCTGGGACATCGCTCAACGGGCCCGCCAGGCCGGCGGGCCCGTGGTATGCCGAAGCTTCTCCACTCGGGGATGGGCCGCGGTGTACGCCCAGCCCCTGGGCGAGCCATCAGTCGGCGACGTGGCGGTAACCATCCAACCGGCCCCTGCCGAGGTGCTCCTCCCCGCCATCACCGCCTGGTACGGCATCACCCCCCGAGAACAGACAGTGATCGAGCGCGCGCTCGAAGGTCTCTCCGTCAAACAGATCGCCCGCCGCCTGGACGTGTCCATACACACCGTCAACGACCACTTCAAAGCCATTTACCGCAAAACCAGAGTGACCAGCCGCAACGAACTCACCGCAAGCCTCACGCACTGACCACCGCAGGTCGCAGGTGGCAACGCCGCAACCACACCAGCGACCGCGCCGAGCCAGATACGACGGCAGCCGCGCAGTCACGCCGCCGACCATCCGTGAGTACGTGGCCCTCGGCGGCTGCCGTCGGCCTTGGCCTGCTGAACGCTCTCGGGTTGTACGACGTCGTCCGTGACCGGCCGAAGGCGGGCGAGCAGCCGCACCCCACGCAGCACCAGGACGTCACCGAGGCTCCGCTGGCCGGCCGCGGCGAACCGCTGTGCGAGCCCGGCCGCAAGAGGGAGCACAAGGTGCAGGTCTTCCCCGACCAGTTCGCCGCGTGGTTCGGCACGGAGCTGGCCACCAGTGCGCGCGCAGCGGCGCTGCTGTTCCCCCGCATCGACCCGGCCGCCGCGCCGAACCTGGTCGACGGTGACCGCACGGTCGGCACCAGCGACTTCACGTCGAGCGCCACCGAGGACCGCTACCCGGACCACTTCGGCCTGGCCCACGGCATCGACGGCGGCGGCAGCGCCATGTCCCGCTCCACCGTCACCGACCGGCTCGCCCCCTCCCGCACCACCAGGTCGTCCTCGGCCACGACACCCAAGCCAACGCCGACTTCCTCGGCAAACTGGCAGACACCGCGTGCGCACAGATCCCGCGAAGCGGGCCAACGAAGCAAAGGAACCGTCGGCCACATGATCCACTCGCCGAGTTGTGGACGGTAGCTGGAGTTCCTCGCGACAAGGTTCCTGAGGTTTTCCACCCCGCTCACGGAGATGTCGGCAGCTTTGAGCCGAAGGTCTGAGCCGTTCCACAAGCTATGGGCGACGGAGATCGATACCCGGGTGACCTGATACATGAGGTCGTCGTCGGTCGGCTTCTCCCCAGCGAGTTGCCTGGAGAGGGAGATGGATTCCTCGCCCACCGCGACTGCCTCCTGGTATCGCTGTTTGTGGGCGAGGAAGGCGCATGTGGGCCATGCGGTCCACTC